>NZ_CP108080.1:5699914-6316121 GCF_036181745.1 Streptomyces sp. NBC_00259
GTGTACGTCCAGAACATCGAGCGCGACAGCCGCTTCGTGCCCGGCGCCGAGGTCGTTCTGCACTGGAACCCGGAGCACACGTTCGGCCTCGACGCAGCTCAGGACATCGATGCGGGTGTGGAGACGGTGGAGGAGAGCGCATGACCGTCACCGAGGCACCCCCCGCCTCGCCCGCGCCGGCCGCCCCCGGGCCGGAGCTGCGCAAGCAGCCGGTGCGCCGCAAGCTGGTGCCGTACTGGCTGCTGCTGCCGGGCGTCCTGTGGCTGCTGGTCTTCTTCGCGCTGCCGATGGTCTACCAGGCCTCGACGTCCGTGCAGACCGGCTCGCTGGAGCAGGGCTTCCAGGTCACCTGGCACTTCCAGACCTACTGGGACGCGCTGAGCGAGTACTACCCGCAGTTCCTGCGGTCCGTGCTGTACGCCGGCACGGCCACCGTCCTGTGTCTGATGCTCGGCTATCCGCTCGCCTACCTCATCGCGTTCAGGGCGGGCCGCTGGCGCAATCTGCTGCTGGTGCTGGTCATCGCGCCGTTCTTCACCAGCTTCCTCATCCGCACGCTCGCCTGGAAGACGATCCTCGCGGACGGCGGACCGGTGGTGGAGGTCCTCAACACCGTCGGCTTCCTCGACGTCACCAGCTGGCTCGGGATGACCGAGGGCAACCGGGTGCTGGCCACCCCGCTCGCGGTCGTGACCGGTCTGACGTACAACTTCCTGCCGTTCATGATCCTGCCGCTGTACACCTCGCTGGAGCGGATCGATCCCCGGCTCCACGAGGCGGCCGGTGATCTGTACGCGAAGCCGTCGACCGTCTTCCGCAGGGTGACGTTCCCGCTGTCGATGCCGGGCGTCGTGTCCGGAACGCTGCTGACCTTCATTCCGGCCAGCGGCGACTACGTCAACGCCGAACTGCTCGGCTCCACGGACACCCGGATGGTCGGCAACGTCATCCAGTCGCAATTCCTGCGGGTGCTCGACTACCCGACCGCGGCCGCGCTGTCGTTCATTCTCATGGCGGTCGTGCTGATCATGGTGTCGGTCTACATCCGCCGGGCCGGGACGGAGGATCTCGTCTGATGCGCTGGATACGCCGCAACCTCGTGGTGATCGCGGGTCTGCTCACGCTCGCCTACCTGATCCTGCCGAACATCATCGTGATGGTGTTCTCCTTCAACAAGCCGGCCGGACGGTTCAACTACTCCTGGCGGGAGTTCTCCCTCGACGCCTGGAAGGACCCGTGCGGCGTCGCCGACATGTGCGACTCGCTCAGCCTGTCCCTCTGGATCGCGTTGTGGGCGACGGTCGGCGCCACCGTCCTCGGCTCGATGATCGCCTTCGCGCTGGTCCGCTACCGCTTCCGGGCGCGTGGCGCGATCAACTCGCTGATCTTCCTGCCGATGGCGATGCCCGAGGTCGTCATGGCCGCCTCACTGCTGACGCTCTTCCTCAACCTCGGTGCGGAGCTGGGCGCGACGACCATCCTCATCGCCCACACCATGTTCTGCCTCAGCTTCGTCGTCGTGGCGGTCAAGGCGCGCGTGCTGTCGATGGACCCGAGGCTGGAGGAGGCGGCGAAGGACCTCTACGCGGGGCCGGTGCAGACCTTCCTGCGGGTCACGCTGCCGATCGCGGCGCCCGGTATCGCCGCGGGCGCGATGCTCGCCTTCGCGCTCTCCTTCGACGACTTCATCATCACCAACTTCAACTCGGGCAACACCGTCACCTTCCCCATGTTCGTGTGGGGCTCGGCCCAGCGCGGCACGCCCGTCCAGATCAACGTCATCGGTACGGCCATGTTCGCCATCGCCGTCATCGTCGTCGTCGCCGGTCAGGTCATCAGCAACCGGCGGAAGAAGACCGCAGCAGCCAAGTAGGCCCTGAAGGAGTGGAAACCATGGCCCCAGCAGCCATGACCTTTGCCTCATCACTCTCCGACGCCCAGCCCGTCCCCTTCTGGCTGGAAGACCCCGGCAAGCCCGCCGCGCTGCCCGCCCTCACCGGAGACGAGAAGACCGATCTGCTCGTCGTCGGCGGCGGATACAGCGGACTGTGGACCGCGCTCCTCGCCAAGGAGCGCGACCCCCAGCGGGATGTCGTACTGATCGAGGGCCGCGAGGTGGGCTGGGCCGCCTCGGGCCGCAACGGCGGCTTCTGTGCCGCGTCGCTCACCCATGGACTCGGCAACGGCCTCGCCCGCTGGCCCGACGACATGGCCAGGCTGGAGGAGCTCGGCGCGCGCAACCTCGACGCCATCGAGGCCGCCGTCGCCGCGTACGGAATCGACTGCGACTTCGAGCGCACCGGTGAGATCGACGTGGCCACCGAGCCCCATCAGCTCGAAGAACTCCATGAGATGTACGAGGAGGCCGGGCGCCTCGGCTTCACCGAAGGCATGGAGCTGCTCGACCGGAACGCGGTCCGGGCGCAGGTCGACTCGCCGACCTTCCTCGGCGGGCTGTGGGACCGCGACGGCGTCGCCATGCTGAACCCGGCCAAGCTCGCCTGGGGCCTCAAGCAGGCCTGTCTCGACCTCGGCGTACGGATCTACGAGAACACCCGCGCGCTCGAACTGGCCTCGTCCGGCGCCGGGGCGGCCGTGCGCACCGCCTACGGCCGGGTCCACGCCCGCCGTGTGGCGCTCGGTACGAACGTCTTCCCGTCGCTGGTGAAGCGGGTCCGTCCGTACACGGTCCCGGTGTACGACTACGCGCTGATGACCGAGCCGCTCTCGCCCGCGCGGCTGGAGTCCATCGGCTGGCGCAACCGCCAGGGTCTCGGCGACAGCGCCAACCAGTTCCACTACTTCCGGATCACCGCCGACCACCGCATCCTGTGGGGCGGCTACGACGCGATCTATCCGTTCGGCGGGAAGGTCACCGCCGAGATGGACCACCGCCCGGAGACCTATCTGAAGCTGGCGGGCCAGTTCTTCGCGTGCTTCCCGCAGCTGGAGGGTCTGCGCTTCAGCCACGCCTGGGGCGGCGCGATCGACACCTGCTCGCGCTTCTCCGCCTTCTTCGGCACGGCGCACGGCGGGAAGGTCGCGTACGCCGCCGGGTACACCGGACTCGGTGTCGGCGCGACGCGCTTCGGCGCGGAGGTCATGCTCGATCTGCTCGCCGGTGAGCGGACCGAACGCACCGAGCTGGAGATGGTCCGCAAGAAGCCGCTGCCCTTCCCGCCGGAACCGGTGGCATGGGCCGGGATCGGCATCACCAAGTGGTCGCTGGCCCGGGCCGACGCCCAGGGCGGCCGGCGCAACCTGTGGCTGAGGGCCATGGACCGTCTCGGACTCGGCTTCGACAGCTGAGTCCCGCTCCGCCTGATCGGCGGCCGTGCGCCGAGGGCGCGCGGCCGCCGTTCGTCGTGCGGGCCGCGTTCGTCCTCCGGCCCTCTCCGGCCTTGCGCACGTCTTTCTCCAACCGGCACCCGGAACCCGCGTCATCGTGCGGGCCGGCCTCGCTCTCCTCCTGTGTACGCAGCGCCCGCGTACACGACACCGGCACGGAACGGAGGCTGTTGGCGATGACCGGCTCAGGGGACCCGGAGGCCAGGACCGCGGTGGAGTGGCTGGTGGCGGCGGCGCCGGATCCCGGCGCCTGCCGCAGGGAGTGGGAGCGCAACCCCCGGGAGTTCGCGCTGCTTCCGGCCGGCAGGCACTGGGACGTGATCGTGCTGCCGGGCGACATCGGCTGCCCGACGCTGGACGTACTGACCCGGCTCGTCGACCGGCCGGGTCCGGTGCTCGCCGACCTCGGGAACGCCCGGGTGGGCTTCTTCGTGCCGCCGGGGACGTCGGAGCGCTGGGTGGGGACGGACATGCGGGTCGTGGGTGCCGGCACCTGGATCGTCGTGCCGTACCCGGGCCGTTCCACCGGAGGTGTGCGCTGGCTGATCCTGCCGGACGGCTGGGGCACGCTCACCGACCCCTCGCTGCTGGAGCTGTCCATGCACGAGGCGGTGGATTCGATGGCCGGGGGCGAGGACGGGCCGGGCCGGTGAGACGGCCGTGGCTGCCACAGGTCTTGACAACCTGATTGGTCTGGACCATGTTGTGCGCGCTCCACTCGGAACACCCCCACCCCCGGAGGCAGTTGTGGACCGCACCAGACCCCTCGCCGTCGTCGTGGCGGCGGCGCTCGCCGCGGGCGGGCTCGTCGCCTCGGCCCAGAGCGCGCAGGCCGCCGACGCCGAGCTCGCGCGCAACGGCGGCTTCGAATCCGGCCTGGACGGCTGGAGTTGTACGGCGGGCAGCGGCGCCGCCGTGCCCTCACCCGTGCACGGCGGCAGCAAGGCGCTGCAGGCGACCCCGGCCGGCAGCGACAACGCCAGGTGCTCGCAGACGATCGCGGTACAGCCCGACTCGTCGTACACACTCAGCGGTTGGGTGCGGGGCGCCTATGTGTACCTCGGCGCCTCCGGCACCGGCACGACCGACGTCTCCACCTGGACGCAGTCGGCGCCCGACTGGCAGAAGCTGACGACGACGTTCCGTACCGGTGCCGCCACCACCTCCGTGACGATCTACACCCACGGCTGGTACGGCACGGGCGCCTACCAGGCCGACGACCTCTCCCTGTTCGGCCCGGGCGGCGCCCCGGTCCAGATACCCGCCGCACCCGGTGGCCTGACCGCGGGCGCGCCAACGTCCTCCACCGTGCCGCTGTCCTGGTCGTCCGTGTCGGGGGCGACGGGCTACAACGTCTACCGGGGCGGCACCAAGGTCCTCTCGGTCAGCGGGACTTCGGCCACCGTGACCGGACTGGCCGCGGCCACCTCCCACAGCTTCCAGGTCACCGCCACCAACAGCGCGGGGGAGTCCCCGAAGTCGTCCGCCGTCACGGCCACCACGACGAGCGGAGGCGGCCCCGGTCCCGGCCTGCCCGCCCACGCCCTCGTCGGCTATCTGCACGCGAGCTTCGCCAACGGCTCCGGCTACACCCGCATGGCCGACGTCCCCGACTCGTGGGACGTCATCAACCTCGCCTTCGGTGAGCCGACCTCGGTGACCTCCGGCGACATCCGCTTCAGCCTCTGCCCGGTGAGCGAGTGCCCGAACGTCGAGTCCGCCGCCGACTTCAAGGCCGCCATCAAGGCCAAGCAGGCCGCGGGCAAGAAGGTCCTGATCTCCATCGGCGGCCAGAACGGCCAGGTGCAGCTCTCGACCACGGCCGCCCGGGACACCTTCGTCTCGTCGGTGTCGAGGATCATCGACGAGTACGGGCTCGACGGCCTCGACATCGACTTCGAGGGCCACTCGCTGTCGCTCAACACCGGCGACACCGACTTCCGCAGCCCGACCTCGCCGGTGATCGTCAATCTGATCTCGGCGATCAAGTCGCTCAAGGCCAGGTACGGCAGCGACTTCGTGCTGACGATGGCCCCGGAGACCTTCTTCGTGCAGCTCGGCTACCAGTTCTACGGCTCGGGCCCGTTCGGTGGCCAGGACCCGCGGGCCGGCGCGTACCTCCCGGTCATCCACGCCCTGCGGGACGACCTCACCCTGCTGCACGTCCAGCACTACAACTCGGGACCGATCATGGGCCTCGACAACCAGTACCACACCATGGGGAACGCGGACTTCCACATCTCCATGACCGACATGCTGCTCACGGGCTTCCCCGTCGCGGGCAACTCCGACCGGTTCTTCCCCGCCCTGCGCCCCGATCAGGTGGCCATCGGCCTGCCGGCCACGACCACCGCGGGCAACGGCCACACACCGCCCGCCGAGGTCGGCAAGGCGCTGGACTGCCTGACCAGGAAGGCCAACTGCGGCTCGTACCAGACCCACGGCACCTGGCCCGCGCTGCGCGGACTGATGACCTGGTCGATCAACTGGGACCGGTTCGGCGGCTGGGAGTTCTCCAGGAACTTCGACGCGTACACATGGTGATCAGCAACAGCAGAACGGCGCACAGGCACCAGCTGCCCAGGACGTCCAGCGGCCAGTGGTAGCCGCGCAGAACGAGGCCGATGCCCGTCGCCGCCGTCAGGAGTGCGGCGACGGGCATCAGCCATCTGCCGATCAGCAGCGCCGCCCCGACGTAGGCCACCATCGCGGTCGCCGCGTGTCCCGACGGGTAGTAGCCGGTCTCGGCCGTCAGCGGACCGGGGCGGCCGGTCAGCGCCTTCAAGGGGGCGACCAGCGCGGGCACGAGGGCGATGGCGAGCACGGCGGCCAGGGCCTGGGTGCGGCGGCGCCGGTACAGCGCGTACGCGACGGCCGCGCCGAGCACCGGGAGGGCGACCTGCATGGTGCCGAGGTCGGCGAGGAACTCGGTGAGCCCCGTCGGCCCCTCGCCCACGACCGCGCGACCGCTGCGCTCGTCGAGCGCGCGCAGCGGTCCGTGGTCCACGATCTGCCAGGTGATCACCGCGAAGAGGACGGCGCACAGTGCCGCGGAAACAGCCGCGAGAAGGAAAGGAGTCGGCCGCCCCGGAACAGGGGGGGTGGTTCCGGAGCGGCCGCCAGGACCGGTTTGCCGCGCGCCCCGGGGGGTTTGGGGCGGGCGGCCATCCGATCGGTGAGGAGTTCCGGAGCCGGAGGCCCCGGTGGTGTGCGCGAGGGCACGACCAGGGCGGAGCTGGGGAGGCCACGCCCTGGAGTCGCCCGCAGTCTCCTGCGAGCGGGGTGTTTCTCTCATCTGCGGAAACCGTACGACAGCAGGTGGGGGGACCGACAGCCGGAATGCCATCCCGCCATTGGCCCCCCACACGTTCTTCACAGAGAGCGCGCGATTACGGGCGGTTACCCACCGCGCGCCGGGCTCACACGCCCGCGAGCGCCGTCTCGATGACGTCCAGGCCCTCGATGAGCAGGTCCTCGCCGATCACCAGCGGAGGCAGGAAGCGGAGCACATTGCCGTAGGTGCCGCAGGTGAGGACGAGGACGCCCTCGGCGTGGCACGCCTTGGCGAGCGCCCCGGCGGCCTCCGCGTTCGGCTCCTTGGTGGCGCGGTCCTTGACCAGCTCGATCGCGATCATGGCGCCGCGGCCGCGGATGTCGCCGATGATGTCGTACTTCTCCGCCATCGCGGTCAGACGGGCCTTCATGACCTCCTCGATGCGCTTGGCCTTGCCGTTGAGGTCCTGCTCGCGCATGGTCTCGATGGCGCCGAGCGCACCGGCGCACGCCACCGGGTTGCCGCCGTACGTGCCACCCAGGCCGCCCGCGTGCGGGGCGTCCATGATCTCGGCGCGGCCGGTGACGGCGGCGAGCGGCAGACCGCCGGCGATGCCCTTGGCCGTGGTGATCAGGTCCGGGACGATGCCCTCGTCCTCACAGGCGAACCACTGGCCGGTGCGACAGAAACCGGACTGGATCTCGTCCGCGACGAAGACGATGCCGTTGTCGTTGGCGAACTTCACGATCGCCGGGAGGAAGCCCTTGGCCGGCTCGATGAAGCCGCCCTCGCCGAGGACCGGCTCGATGATGATCGCGGCGACGTTCTCCGGGCCGATCTGCTTGGTGATCTGGTCGATGGCCTGGGCGGCGGCCTCGGGGCCGCAGTTCTCCGGGCCGGTCGGCCAGCGGTAGCCGTAGGCGACCGGGACGCGGTAGACCTCGGGGGCGAACGGACCGAAGCCGTGCTTGTACGGCATGTTCTTGGCGGTCAGCGCCATGGTGAGGTTGGTGCGGCCGTGGTAGCCGTGGTCGAAGACGACGACGGCCTGGCGCTTGGTGTACGCACGGGCGATCTTGACGGCGTTCTCGACGGCCTCGGCGCCGGAGTTGAACAGCGCCGACTTCTTGGCGTGGTCGCCCGGGGTCAGCTCGGCGAGCGCCTCACAGACCTCCACGTAGCCCTCGTACGGCGTGACCATGAAGCAGGTGTGGGTGAAGTTCTCCAGCTGAGCGGAGGCACGGCGTACGACGGCCTCGGCGGAGGCACCCACGGAGGTCACGGCGATACCGGAACCGAAGTCGATCAGCCGGTTGCCGTCGATGTCCTCCACGATGCCGCCACCGGCACGCGTGGTGAAGACCGGCAGGACGGAGCCCACGCCGCCCGCGACCGCGTTCAGGCGGCGGGCCTGCAGCTCCTGCGACTTGGGGCCGGGGATGGCGGTGACGACGCGGCGCTCCTGCGGAATGGCGCTCATGAGGGCTCCTGGGGGTGTCTTGCGGACTTTCGGACGCACTTCTGCTTTCTTCGCAGGCTAGGTCCGGGTCGGGGGGTCCGGCATGCTCCGTTCGGTAGTGGTGGGAGCGTGTCGTTGTCCGTCTCGGACATAGAGTCTCGGACATGGGGCGGGTGCGGGCCCGGCAGGCAGGCACCAGGGCGTGGCGTCCGGTCCCGCCGTCGCGGCGGGCACCGGTGACCGGCTCGCGATGGCGTACTCGCGACGCCGGAACGCTGAACTCCCCGCTGCCTGCCACTAGATTGACGGTTGCACGGACGCGCGGTCCTGGCTGGTCAAGGGGCAGGGGTTGATGGAGACCGAAGGCACGTACGACGCACGCGGCCCGCGAACGGGCGGCGCCCACCCCGTCCCCCGCCCGGCGGGCCCACCCCCGGTGCCCCCCGCCCCCACCCACGCACCCGCCCCCGCCCACGGCACGACCATCACCGACTGGCTGCGCACCCCGCGCCCTGAGGCCGCACCCGGCATCTGGCGGCTCGGCCACCGGGCGCGTCCGGAGCAGGAGCCGGAGTCCGTCCCCGCCCGGCCGCTGATCAGCGGTGCGGTGATCGCGTTCCTCGCCGGCTGGCTGTTCTGGTCCCTGCTGTGGAACCACTACCTCGAAGGGTGGTGGTTCTTCGTCAAGGACTGGTGGCTGCTGCCCATGCTCTGGCTGGTGCCCGAGTCCTGGCGGAACGGGGCCAGCGACCAGGTCGGGCTCTTCGTCACGGCGACCTACCTCTACAACGGCCTCGTCCTGACCCTGCTCGCGGTGGGCTCGGGCCGGGTCGGCAACTGGAACGAGATCTGGCGCCGGTACGGCGTGCCGCTGTGGCCGCTGTTCGTGCTGCTCCCCGGCGTGTGGCGGGAGATGCCCAGGAGCGTCTGGTGGCTCGAATGGGCCTCGAACCTCTACTACGTGTGCCTCGTGGCCGCCCTCGTCGCGGTGCTCGGCAGGGCCGGTACCTGGCCGGTCTTCGCCCGCCGCAGGGCGGCCGAGCCGGCCGCACACGAGCCGCGGGAGCCGCAGGACGACCCCGCCGACTGGCCCGAGCTGCGGGCCGCGGGGCTGGACGAGGCGGCCCGTACGCTCGCCGAGGCGACGCGGAAGGGCACGCTCGGGGACGTCGACTACGCGCGGATCCGGCGGGCCTGGCAGGGGGTGCGGACGCGGCCGGAGCGGTTGCCCGCGTTCACCGACGCCGTACGGGCCGACGGGGCCGCCGCCTGTGGGCACCCCTCCGGGGAGCGGGACCTGCCGGTGCGTACCGCCGTGCACGACCTGGCCACCGGGCAGGTCAGGATCGGCGCCGCGGCCGACCACCCCCGTAACCCCTACGCCCGCCGCACCACCGGCGTCGCCCTGGAACCCGCGCTCCTCGGCACCTCGCTGCTCGCCGTCGGCCCCTCCGGGTCGGGGAAGACCGTGCGGCTCGTACGGCCCGTCGTGGAGGCGATGTGCCTGCAGGCGCTCGCGAACCGGGCCGCCGTCGTCGCCGTCACCGCGCACGGCACGGCCCTCGCTCCCGACGGCGCGTTCGACCTGGTCATCGCCCCCGGCCGGCCGGAGTCGACTCACGACCTCGATCTGTACGGCGGCAGCGACGACCCCGACGAGGCCGCCCGCGTCCTCGCCGAGGCGCTCGTCGGCGATCTGGCGGCCGACAGCCGCCGGGCGGCCACCGCGCTCGCGCAGCTCATCGGGCCCTACCGAAGCGTCCACGGTCACTTCCCGGCCGTACCGGAACTGCGCGACCTCGTCGGTGGCGTGCCCGCGGCACTGGGGGAGCTGCGTACCGTCCTGGAGGCCGGGGGCGAGGCGTCACAGCTCCGCGAACTCGACGCCCGCGTACGGCAGTCGGAGCGCGCCGACGACGTCGGTGTGCTGCTCGCCGAGCGGATCGCGTTCCTCGACCGGCCCGCGTTCGCGCAGTTCTTCCGCACCGACGGCGAGGGCCGGCAGTTCTCGCTGCGCGCCATCGAGCACCCGCTGCGGGTCCGCGTCGATCTTCCCGAACGGGGCCATTCGGAGGCCTCCCGCATCATCGCCCGGCTTCTCCTCGCCCAGTTCACCGAGGCCGCGCTCGCCCGTACCGACCGTTCGCTGTTCGCCTGCCTGGTCCTCGACGACGCCACGTCCACGGTCACCGCCGACTCGGTCAGGGCCGTGCAGCGACTGCGCTCCGCGCACGCCGGTGTCGTCCTCGCGCTGCGCACCCTGGAGGACGTGCCCGAGCCGCTGCGCGGGCCGCTGCTGGGCGCGGTCGGCTGCCGGATGGCGTTCGCGGGGCTCGCGCCCTGGGACGGCGGACGGTTCGCCGAGACCTGGGGCACCGAGTGGGTGCAGACCAGGGACGTCACCAACCGGCAGATCATCTCCGATGAACCCCTGACCAAGGCGCTCCACTTCATGCGGCGGCTGGTGACCGGCAAGGCCGCCACCGCCGAGGCGGTGACGGTCCGCGAGGTCGAGCGCGAGCGCTGGTCGGCCTCCGAGCTGGCGCACTCCGTGCCCGCCGGGCACGCCGTGCTGTCCCTCGCCTCGGTACGCGGGGACCACGCACCGCCGCTGCTGGTGGATCTGCGGACCTGACCCGGGCAACCGTACGCAGTGGCAGAATCGAGGTATGCCGTTCATACGGGACGGCGAAAAGGCCCAGCAGCGCACGCCCACCCCTTCTGTCCCTCTGCCGAAAGTCCGCGGTCCCATGCCGGTCACCCTCGCCTCCCTCGTCCAGCACTCCGCGCTCAAGCTGACCGTGCGCGCGGGGGAGGACCGGCTCGGGACCCCCGTGCGCTGGGCGCACGCCAGTGAGCTGGCCGACCCCGTGCCGTACATGGAGGGCGGCGAGCTGCTCCTCGTCACCGCCATGACGCTGGACGCCGCGGACCGCGAGGCGATGCGCCGCTACGTACGGCGTCTGGCGGGCGCGGGTGTCGTCGGGCTCGGCTTCGCCGTCGGCGTCAACTACGAGGACATCCCCGACGCGCTGCTCGAGGCCGCCGAGGCCGAGGACTTCCCCCTCCTCGAAGTACCGCGCCGCACCCCCTTCCTCGCCATCAGCAAGGCGGTCTCGGCGGCCATCGCCGCCGACCAGTACCGGGCCGTCACGGCGGGCTTCGAGGCCCAGCGGGAGCTGACGCGCGCCGCGCTCTCCGACGGCCCGGCGGCCCTGCTGGCCAAGCTCGCCGCGCACGTGGACGGCTGGGCCGCGCTGTACGACGCGTCCGGAGCCGTCGTCGCCGCCGCTCCCGACTGGGCCACCCGCCGCGCGGCCCGGCTCACCGGGGACGTGGAGCGGCTGCGCGAGCGGCCCGCGCCCGCCAGTGCCGTCGTCGGCGGCACGGACGACCGCGTCGAACTGCAGTCGCTGGGTACGGGACGGCGGGTCCGGGGCGCCCTCGCGGTCGGTACCGGCGCGCCGCTCGGCACGGCCGAACGGTACGCCGTGCACTCCGCCGTGGCGCTGCTGACCCTGACGACGGAACGCTCCCGCTCGCTGCAGGCCGCCGAGCAGCGGCTCGGCGCCGCGGTGCTCCGGATGATGCTGTCCGGGCAGCACGACCACGCCAGGGCGGTCGCCGGGGATCTGTACGGAGGCCTGCTGGACGCGCCGTTCCGGCTGCTGATCGCCGAGCCGGTGGGCGAACCCGACCCGGCGGCCGAGCATCCCGTGCACGCGTTCGCCGAGTTCCTGGAGTCCGCCGCGTCCCGGGCGGCGGAGCCGGTGCTCACCGTGTCCGAGAACGACGGACGGCTCGTCGTCCTCGCCGCGGACGGGGGAGCGGTCGCTCTCGCCTGCGAGCCGTACACGGAGCGCGAGGCCGAGGAGGCGGGAGTCGCCGTCGGCATGTCCGCCCCGACCGGACCGATCGCGGCCGCGGGCGCCTACAAGCAGGCGGAACAGGCCCTCTCGGTCGCCCGCCGGCGGGGCCGCGCCCTCGTCGAGCACGAGGAACTCGCTGCCGGGTCCGTGCTGCCGCTCCTCGCCGACGATGCCGTGCGTGCCTTCGCCGACGGCATGCTGCGCGCCCTGTACGAGCACGACGCGACCGGCCGCGGCGATCTCGTCGCCTCCCTGCGCGCCTGGCTCTCCCGACACGGACAGTGGGACGCGGCAGCCGCCGATCTCGGCGTCCACCGACACACCCTGCGCTATCGCATGCGCCGCGTGGAGGAGATCCTCGGCCGCTCCCTGGACGACCCGGACGTCCGCATGGAGCTGTGGCTCGCCCTCAAGGCGACGGAGAACGCCACCATGAGGCCGGCCCCGGACCCGGCTCCCGAGTGAGGGAATCCCGTTCGGCTGCCCGAACTCGGGCAGAAAACATGGCGTTTGCGTGTTGGGCTGTCTAGGGTCCTGCCTCGTGACAGCAGCTGGGCGGGGACACCGGCCGGCCGTCCACGAGACGAGAAGGACCGATGACACAACCCACCGCCGACACCGGCATGCCCGCACCCGGCAGCTCCGGCGCGAGCACCGCGCCCGCCGGACCGACCGCGCCCGTCGAGTCCACCGCGCCCGCCGGACCGACCGCGCCCGGCCGCCGGATATCGGGGGCCGTGTGGGGCGCGCTGGCCATCGTCTACGTCGTGTGGGGCTCCACGTACCTCGGTATCCGGGTCGTCGTCGAGACCATGCCGCCGTTCCTCTCGGCCGGCGCGCGCTTCATCGCCGCCGGGCTGATCCTCGCCGCGATCATCGCCTGGCGCCAGGGTCTCCCGGCGCTCAAGGCCACCCGCGCCCAGCTGGCCTCCGCCGCGCTGGTCGGCCTGCTGCTCCTCCTCGGCGGCAACGGCCTCGTCGTCCTCGCCGAGACCGCAGTGCCCTCCGGCCTCGCCGCGCTCCTCATCGCCGTCGTCCCCGCCTGGGTCGTCGTGCTGCGTCGCGCCTCCGGTGAGCGGCCCGGGCTCGCGGCGTACGGCGGTGTGCTGCTCGGGCTCGCGGGCCTCGCCGTGCTGACCGTGCCGGGTCTCAGCGGAGACGTCCGCCTGTGGGGCGTGTTCACCGTGATCGCCGCGACCGTCATGTGGTCGGTGGGGTCCTTCTCGTCCTCCCGGATCCCGATGCCGGCCAACCCGTTCGCGGCCAGTGCGTACGAGATGGTCGCGGGTGGCATCGGCTGTCTGCTCGTCGGCCTGGGCCGCGGCGAACAGCACGGATTCGTGCTCTCCGAGGTCTCCGGCCGCTCCTGGACCGCCCTCGCCTATCTCGTCGTCTTCGGCTCGCTGATCGCGTTCACCGCGTACGCCTGGCTGCTCCACTCGGCGCCGCTCTCGCTGGTCGCCACGTACGCGTACGTCAACCCGGTCGTGGCCGTCCTCCTCGGCGCGCTGGTCCTGGGCGAGCAACTGACCTGGCCCATCGCCCTCGGCGGCGCGGTCGTCGTGGCGGGCGTCTTCCTGATCGTCAGCACGGAACGCCGCCGCTGAGCAGCTGCCCGCGTGTCGCCCCCCGCCTGCCGCCGGCACCTGCAGTGACCTGCGCACTCGCCAAAGCGGCAGGGGTGGCTCCGCCGACCACTCCAACGCGGACAAACCCCGATCGGGCCGAGCCGCCCTACCGTGTGGGAAGAGCACCCCACTACTTCGGAAGGGCCGGGACCCCCTATGACTTCCACGCACGCCTTCTGGCTCGCCGGCCGCCAGGCCACCGGCGAGACGACCTTCGACGTGACCTCCCCCTGGGACGGCCGTCTCGTCGGCACGGTCGCCGTTCCGACCGATGCCCAGGTCGAGGAGGCCGTGGCCGCCGCGCACGCCGTCATCGACGAGTTCGCGGCGACCCCCGCCCATGTCCGCGCGGCCGCCCTCGACCATGTGTCGAAGCGCCTCGTCGAGCGCACCGAGGAGATCGCCCAGCTGATCTCCGCCGAGAACGGCAAGCCCGTCAAGTGGGCCCGCGGCGAGGTCGGCCGCGCCATCTCCGTGTTCCGCTTCGCGGCCGAGGAGGCCCGCCGCTTCAACGGCGGCGAGGCCCAGCGCCTCGACACCGACGCCGGCGGCCAGGGCCGGCTCGCCCTCACCCGCCGCTTCCCCAAGGGCGTCGTCCTCGGTATCGCGCCGTTCAACTTCCCGCTGAACCTGTGCGCCCACAAGATCGCCCCGGCCATCGCCGTCGGCGCGCCGATCATCCTCAAGCCGGCGCCCGCCACCCCGCTGTCCGGACTGATCATCGGTGAACTGCTCGCCGAGACCGAGCTGCCCGCAGGCTCCTGGTCCGTGCTGCCGGTCCCGAACGACAAGATGCCCGCCCTCGTCCAGGACGAGCGCCTCCCGGTCATCTCCTTCACGGGCTCCGACAAGGTCGGCTACGCGATCATGGACTCGGTGCCGCGCAAGCACTGCACCCTGGAGCTCGGCGGCAACGGCGCGGCCGTCGTCCTCGGCGACTTCGCCTCCGAGGAGGACCTGGACTGGGCGGCGACCCGTATCGCCACCTTCTCCAACTACCAGGGCGGCCAGTCCTGCATCTCCGTGCAGCGCGTGATCGCCGATGCCTCCGTGTACGACCGGCTGCTGCCGAAGATCGTCACCGCGGTCGAGGCCCAGGTCACCGGTGACCCGTCCGACTCCGCCACCGACGTCGGCCCGCTGGTCAACGAGGACGCCGCCAAGCGTGTCGAGTCCTGGGTCGACGAGGCCGTCGAGGCCGGCGCCCAGCTCCTGGCCGGCGGCAAGCGCGACGGGGCCTCCTACGCGCCGACCGTCCTCACCGGTGTACCTGCGGACACCACCCTCGCCCGCGAGGAGGTCTTCGGACCGGTGCTCACCGTGCAGAGCGTGAACGGCGAGGCCGAGGCCTTCGCGGCGGCCAACTCCTCCAAGTACGGCCTCCAGGCGGGCGTGTTCACCCACGACCTGCAGGCCGCGTTCCGCGCGCACCGCGCGCTGGAGGTCGGCGGCGTGGTCATCGGCGACGTCCCGTCCTACCGCGCCGACCAGATGCCGTACGGCGGCGCCAAGCAGTCCGGCGTGGGCCGCGAGGGCGTGAAGTTCGCGATGGACGACTACACCTACGAGCGCGTGCTCGTCCTCACGGGTCTCGCCCTCTAGGCCGTCCGGGACGGACGGCCGGAGCCCACTGTGCGGGGGCTCCGGCCGTCCTTTTGTGCTAGCGGGGCAGGATCCACCCGGCTGCCCCGCAGGACTGGTGGGCCGGTCGATAATCGGGTAGATACGGACGAGTAGCACCGGACGGTAATTCCGGTCCGGCCGCCCTCGATTCAGCGGCGAGGTGAGTCCCTCATGTCCGCCCCATCCACTCCGCAGGACGCCCCGAAGGTCACCGTGACCCCAGACGTCACCGGGGCACCAAAGGTCACCGAGCGTGAGGCACGTCAGGTCGCCGAGGCCGCGCGCGAGCAGGGCTGGCGCAAGCCCAGCTTCGCCAAGGAACTGTTCCTCGGCCGTTTCCGGCTCGACCTGCTCCACCCCCATCCGCTGCCGTCCTCCGAGGACGTGCAGCGCGGCGAGGAGTTCCTCGCCAAACTGCGCGACTTCTGCGAAACGAAGATCGACGGCGCACTGATCGAGCGCCAGGCCAGGATCCCCGACGAGGTGATCGGCGGGCTCAAGGAGCTCGGCGCCCTCGGCATGAAGATCGACACGAAATACGGCGGTCTCGGCCTCACCCAGGTGTACTACAACAAGGCCCTGGCCCTGGTGGGCTCCGTGAGCCCCGCGATCGGCGCGCTGCTGTCCGCGCATCAGTCGATCGGCGTACCGCAGCCGCTGAAGATCTTCGGCACCCAGGAGCAGAAGGACACGTTCCTGCCGCGGCTGGCCCGCACCGACATCTCGGCGTTCCTGCTCACCGAGCCGGACGTCGGCTCCGATCCGGCGCGCCTGGCCACCTCGGCCGTCCCCGACGGCGACGACTACGTGCTCGACGGCGTGAAGCTGTGGACCACCAACGGCGTCGTCGCCGACCTCCTCGTCGTCATGGCCCGGGTCCCCAAGTCCGAGGGCCACAAGGGCGGTATCACCGCCTTCGTCGTCGAGGCCGGCGCCGAGGGCATCACGGTCGAGAACCGCAACGCCTTCATGGGCCTGCGCGGCATCGAGAACGGCGTGACCCGCTTCCACCAGGTCCGCGTCCCGGCCGCGAACCGCATCGGTCCCGAGGGCGCGGGCCTCAAGATCGCCCTGACCACGCTCAACACCGGCCGGCTCTCGCTGCCCGCGATGTGCGTGGGCGCCGGCAAGTGGTGTCTGAAGATCGCCCGCGAATGGTCCGCGGTGCGTGAGCAATGGGGCAAGCCCGTCGCCACGCACGAGGCCGTCGGCGCGAAGATCTCCTTCATCGCCGCCACCACCTTCGCCCTCGAAGCGGTCGTGGACCTGGCGTCCCAGATGGCCGACGAGGACCGCAACGACATCCGCATCGAGGCCGCCCTCGCCAAGCTGTACGGCTCCGAGATGTCCTGGCTGATGGCCGACGAACTGGTCCAGATCCGCGGCGGCCGGGGCTTCGAGACCGCGGACTCGCTGGCCGCCCGCGGCGAACGCGCGGTCCCCGCCGAGCAGTTGCTGCGCGATCTGCGCATCAACCGCATCTTCGAGGGCTCGACCGAGATCATGCATCTGCTGATCGCACGTGAGGCCGTCGACGCACACCTCTCGGTCGCCGGCGACATCATCGACCCCGACAAGTCCTTCGGCGACAAGGCGAAGGCGGGTGCGGCCGCCACGGCGTTCTACGCCCGCTGGCTGCCCAAACTCGTCGCGGGGCCCGGGCAGCTGCCGCGCTCGTACGCCGAGTTCCACCCGCGCGGCCACGAGGACCTCTCCACCCATCTGCGGTACGTGGAACGCGCGGCGCGCAAGCTCGCCCGCTCCACGTTCTACGCCATGTCCCGGTGGCAGGGCCGGATGGAGACCAAGCAGGGCTTCCTCGGCCGCATCGTCGACATCGGTGCGGAACTCTTCGCGATGAGTGCCGCCTGTGTGCGGGCGGAGCTGCTGCGGAAGACCGGCGACCACGGTCGCGAGGCGTACCGGCTGGCCGACGCGTTCTGCCGGCAGTCCCGCATCCGCGTCGAGGAGCTCTTCGGCCGGCTGTGGACCAACACCGACGACCTCGACCGTTCGGTGGTGAAGGACGTCCTCGCCGGCTCCTACACCTGGCTGGAGGAGGGCGTCATCGACCCCAGCGGCGACGGCCCCTGGATCGCGGACGCCTCTCCCGGCCCGTCGGCGGCGGAGAACGTCCACCGTCCCATCCGCTGACCCTCGCCGCGGTGGCCGTCCCCCTGCGGGGCGGCCACCGCGGGCCCCACTCGTCCCGGCGGCGTGTACGCCGGACGCCCCGTGAGCCACAATCGTGCGGCGACGCACGATCACGCGGAACTCGACGCTGGGGGCAGGATGTTCGGGGCGGGGAACCACACGCGCGGCAGGCTGGTCGGACACGGCCCGCGGGGCGGACGGCAGACGCTTCGCGCCGCCGCGGCCACGGCCGTCGTCGCCGCGGTGCTCACCGGCACCGCCGCCTGCGGCGGCGAGGCGCAGGACTCCGCGAAGCCCGATGCGACCCCACGATCCACGGCGGGTGCCGGAACCGGCGCGCTGACTCAGCAGCAGCTCACCGCCCTCGCCTTCACCGACGGCGAGCAGGTCGGCCCGTACACCGCCTCCGAGTTCAGCCTCGGCGAACCGTACGGCGAGGACTTCACCGCCGATCCCGCCGACTGCCAGCCGCTCGTCAGCCTCGCCTCCGACGTCACGTCGTTCCACCCCGTGGCCGAGGTGCACCGCGAGGTCGACGATCCCGACGAGATGATCGGCCCCAGCGTCGCCGTGCAGCTGCGCTCGTACGCCGATGACGGCGCCGCCCGGGTCATGAAGGCCCTCGACACGGCGGGCAGGCAGTGCGCCCGCGGATTCACCGAGGTCCGCGCCATCGCGCGGGCGAAGTACCTGAAGGCCGAACCGGCCAAGGCCCCGGCCATCGGCGACGAGGCGAAGGCGTACCGCTTCACCATCCTCGACGTCAAAGGCAAGCTGAAGCTGTACGAGTACCTCACGGTCGTCCGCTCCGGCACGACCACGCTGTCCTTCCGCGCGGGGATCACGGACACGAAGGACATCGGGGGAGTGCCCCAGGAAGTGATCAAGGCCCAGTGGGTCAAGTTCGCGGCGGGGAAGCCGGCGGGCGGCGCGTAGGGGACGCCCTGTCCGTGCCCGCGGCCGGAGCGGCCACAATGGGGGGCATGAGCGACAGCCCATCCCCCCTCGCCGACCCGCACATCGCCTTCGATCCGTCCGAAGGCCGCCGGGACATCGTCGTCCTCGGCTCCACCGGGTCCATCGGCACGCAGGCCATCGACCTGGTCCTGCGCAACCCCGGCCGCTTCCGCGTCACCGCACTCTCCGCCGCCGGCGGCCGGGTCGGACTGCTCGCCGAGCAGGCGTACCGACTGCGGGTGCGCACGGTCGCCGTCGCCCGCGAGGACGTCGTGCCCGTGCTCCGGGAAGCGCTGCGCGAGCAGTACGGAACGGGCGAGCCGCTCCCCGAGATCCTGGCGGGGCCCGAGGCGGCGACCCAGCTCGCCGCCTCCGCGTGCCACACCGTCCTCAACGGCATCACCGGCTCCATCGGCCTCGCCCCGACGCTCGCCGCCCTGGAGGCGGGCCGCACGCTCGCGCTCGCCAACAAGGAGTCGCTGATCGTCGGCGGCCCGCTGGTCACGGCGCTGGCGAAGCCCGGCCAGATCATCCCCGTCGACTCCGAGCACGCCGCCCTGTTCCAGGCCCTGGCCGCCGGCACCCGCGCCGACGTGCGCAAGCTCGTCGTCACCGCCTCCGGAGGCCCCTTCCGCGGCCGCACGAAGGCCGAGCTCGCCGATGTCACGCCGGAGGACGCCCTCGCCCACCCCACCTGGGCCATGGGCCCGGTGATCACGGTCAACAGCGCCACGCTGGTCAACAAGGGGCTGGAGGTCATCGAGGCGCACCTCCTCTACGACATCCCGTTCGACCGGATCGAGGTCGTCGTCCACCCCCAGTCGTACGTTCACTCGATGGTGGAGTTCACGGACGGTTCGACGCTCGCCCAGGCCACCCCGCCGGACATGCGCGGCCCGATCGCCATCGGGCTCGGCTGGCCCCAGCGGGTGCCGGACGCGGCTCCCGCCTTCGACTGGTCGAAGGCCTCCACCTGGGAGTTCTTCCCGCTCGACACCGAGGCCTTCCCGTCCGTGGGACTCGCCCGGCACGTCGGGGAACTGGGCGGTACCGCCCCGGCGGTGTTCAATGCCGCGAACGAGGAGTGCGTGGACGCTTTCCTCGCGGGACGGCTGCCGTTCAACGGAATCATGGATACGGTCACGGCAGTCGTCGGCGAACACGGGAACCCCGGGCGGGGAACCTCGCTGACGGTCCCGGACGTCCTGGAAGCGGAGACCTGGGCGCGCGCACGCGCCCGGGAACTGGCTGCACTGGCAGCGAAGGCGACAGCGGAGGCTCGCGCATGACGATTCTGTTGACGGTCCTCGGCATAGCGCTCTTCGCCGTCGGGCTGCTCTTCTCCATCGCCTGGCACGAGCTCGGCCATCTGTCCACGGCCAAGCTCTTCGGCATCCGCGTGCCCCAGTACATGGTCGGCTTCGGCCCCACGATCTGGTCGCGGCACAAGGGCGAGACGGAGTACGGGATCAAGGCCATCCCGGCCGGTGGCTACATCCGCATGATCGGCATGTTCCCGCCAGGACCCGACGGCCGTATCGAGGCCCGCTCCACCTCCCCCTGGCGGGGAATGATCGAGGACGCCCGCTCGGCGGCCTTCGAGGAGCTCAAGCCCGGCGACGAGACCCGGCTCTTCTACACGCGCAAGCCGTGGAAGCGGGTCATCGTGATGTTCGCGGGCCCGTTCATGAACCTGGTCCTCGCCGTCGCGATCTTCCTCGGCGTCTCGATGTCGTTCGGCTTCGCGACCCAGACGACACAGGTCGCCGGCGTCCAGAAGTGCGTCATCCCGCAGAGCGAGGAGCGCAGCACCTGCGAGGCGACGGACCCGACGTCACCGGCCGCGGCCGCCGGGCTGCTGAAGGACGACCGGATCGTCGCCTTCAACGGCCTCCCGGTCAAGGACTGGGGAGACCTGTCCAACCGCATCCGCGAGAACATCGGCCCCGCCACCATCACGGTCGACCGCGGCGGCCAGGAGAAGGTCCTCCAGGCCACCCTGCTCAAGAACATGGTGGCCAAGAAGGACGCCGACGGGCAGGTCGTCCCCGGGGAGTTCGTCCCGGCCGGCTATCTCGGCTTCGCCGCCAGGACCGAGATCATGCCGCAGACCTTCGGCCAGTCCCTGGACCGCATGGGCGACATGTTCGAGAACGGCGTGGAGTCGATCATCTCGCTGCCCGCCAAGGTGCCCGACCTGTGGTCCGCGGCCTTCGGCGACGGCGAGCGCAAGGACGACTCCCCGGTCGGAGTGGTCGGCGCCGCCCGCATCAGCGGTGAGGTGCTCAACCTGGACGTGCCCACGCAGAACATCGTGGCCACGTTCCTGATGCTGCTCGCCGGCTTCAACCTCTCGCTGTTCCTCTTCAACATGCTGCCGCTGCTGCCGCTCGACGGCGGTCATATCGCGGGAGCGCTGTGGGAGTCCGTACGGCGCAATGTCGCCCGGGTCTTCCGCCGGCCGGATCCCGGACCCTTCGACGTCGCGAAACTGATGCCGGTCGCCTACGTGGTCGCGGGGATCTTCATCTGCTTCACGCTGCTCGTGCTGGTCGCCGACATCGTCAACCCGGTGAAAATCTCGTAGCAGCCCGCTGTTCACCGCGGCCGGACACCATGAGGTGTCCGGCCGCGTCCCTTCGGGTGGTTTGCCGCCGCGGTGTGCTGGGGTCCAGGCCCGTGGCGTAATCTCGAAGGCTGGAGCCCGCCCTCTCGGGGCCTCGATCCACACCTTGGGGTTGCACAGCAGATGACCGCGATTTCTCTCGGAATGCCGGCCGTTCCGACCAAGCTCGCCGACCGGAGGGTCAGCCGCAAGATCCAGGTCGGCTCGGTCGCCGTCGGTGGCGACGCACCCGTCTCGGTGCAGTCGATGACGACGACGCGGACCTCCGACATCGGCGCCACGCTGCAGCAGATCGCCGAGCTCACCGCGTCCGGCTGCCAGATCGTCCGTGTCGCCTGCCCCACGCAGGACGACGCCGACGCGCTGTCCACCATCGCCAGGAAGTCGCAGATCCCCGTGATCGCCGACATCCACTTCCAGCCGAAGTACGTGTTCGCGGCCATCGACGCGGGCTGCGCCGCCGTCCGCGTCAACCCCGGCAACATCAAGCAGTTCGACGACAAGGTCAAGGAGATCGCCAAGGCGGCCAGGGACGCCGGCACTCCCATCCGCATCGGCGTGAACGCGGGCTCCCTCGACCGCCGGCTTCTCCAGAAGTACGGCAAGGCCACCCCCGAGGCGCTCGTCGAGTCCGCGCTGTGGGAGGCCTCCCTCTTCGAGGAGCACGACTTCCACGACATCAAGATCTCGGTCAAGCACAACGACCCGGTCGTCATGGTCAACGCCTACCGCCAGCTCGCCGCCCAGTGCGACTACCCGCTCCACCTCGGCGTGACCGAGGCCGGCCCGGCCTTCCAGGGCACCATCAAGTCCGCCGTCGCCTTCGGCGCGCTGCTGAGCGAGGGCATCGGCGACACCATCCGGGTCTCGCTCTCCGCGCCGCCGGCCGAGGAGGTCAAGGTCGGCATCCAGATCCTGGAGTCGCTGAACCTGCGCCAGCGCCGTCTGGAGATCGTCTCCTGCCCGTCCTGCGGCCGCGCCCAGGTCGACGTCTACAAGCTGGCCGACGAGGTGTCCGCGGGTCTGGACGGCATGGAGGTGCCGCTGCGCGTCGCCGTCATGGGCTGCGTCGTCAACGGACCCGGTGAGGCCCGTGAGGCCGACCTCGGCGTCGCCTCCGGCAACGGCAAGGGCCAGATCTTCGTCAAGGGCGAGGTCATCAAGACCGTCCCCGAGTCGAAGATCGTCGAGACCCTCATCGAGGAGGCGCTGAAGATCGCCGAGCAGATGGAGAAGGACGGCGTCGCCTCCGGAGAGCCGGAGATCTCCGTCAGCGGCTGACCTCGTGCGACGTGAAGGACCGGGCCGCCCCAGCCGGGGCCCGGTCCTTCCGCACGAGGGGGTACCGTCCGGCGTCTCCAGGTAAAGTGCACAGACCAGCAGGCCGCAGCCATCGCAGGGCGCGTGCCGACGCTAGCCGACCGAGCGGCACCTGTCGTTGCCCGCAAGGAGTGATGGAGGGCCCTCTCGTGCTGACGCAGACCACCACTCGGGTCCTCGACCCCGGCGATCTCGGCGCCGCCCTCGCCGTCCTGGAGAGCGACCCCGTCACCAACGCCTTCGTCACCGCCCGGGTCCAGGTCGCCGGCCTCGACCCCTGGCGCCTCGGCGGCGAGATGTGGGGCTGGTACAGCGACGGAATGCTCCGCTCGCTCTGCTACTCCGGCGCCAACCTCGTCCCCATCTGCGCCACCCCCGAGGCCGTCCGCGCCTTCGCCGACCGCGCCCGCAGGACCGGCCGCCGCTGCTCCTCCATCGTCGGACCGGCCGAGACCACCGCCGCCCTGTGGCAGCTGCTGGAGCCCAGCTGGGGACCGGCCCGCGAGGTCCGCTCCCGCCAGCCGCTCATGATCACCGAGTCCATGCCCCCGGACGTCGCGCCCGACCCGTACGTCCGGCGCATCCGCAAGGACGAGATGGACGTGATCATGCCCGCCTGCGTGGCCATGTTCACGGAGGAGGTCGGGGTGTCCCCGCTGGCCGGCGACGGCGGACTGCTCTACCAGGCCCGCGTCGCCGAACTCGTGGGTGCCGGCCGCTCCTTCGCTCGTATCGACGACGGCCGGGTCGTGTTCAAGGCCGAGATCGGCGCGGCCACTCCACTGGCCTGCCAGATCCAGGGCGTCTGGGTCGACCCCGCGTTCCGCGGCCGCGGCCTCTCCGAGACCGGGATGGCGGCCGTGATCCGCTACGCCCTCGCCGAAGTCGCACCGGTGGTCAGCCTGTACGTCAACGACTACAACACCGCGGCCCGCGCGGCGTACCGACGTGTCGGATTCCGCGAGGTCGGTGCGTTCATGAGCGTGCTGTTCTGAGCGGCTGACGGCGAAGTAGGGTTCCCGCATGGAACACGATGTCGAGGTCGCTCCGGTCAACCTCGCCGCACGCGTGGACGACGCCCTCGCCGTGCAGGCCCTCGCTTTCGGGCTCACCGAGGACGAGATCGGGATCCGTCGCCATATCGTGCTCCGGCATCTGCTCTGCCCCGGCGCCCACGCCCTCGGAGCGACGACGCCAGAGGGCCGTCTGGTGGGCTTCGTCTACGGCATGCCGAACGACCGCACCCACTGGTGGTCCACCGTCGTCGAGCCGTACCTCCGCGGCAACGGCTGCGACGACTGGCTGGACGACTCCTTCGTGATCACCGAGCTGCACGTCCACCCGGCGTACCAGGGGCGAGGCATCGGCCGCTCGCTGATCACCACCATCACGGACGGCGCCTCCCAGCCCCGCTCCATCCTCTCCGCGATCGACGTGGAGAGCCCGGCGCGCGGACTGTACCGGGCGCTCGGCTACGAGGACCTGGCCCGCCAGGTCCTGTTCCCCAGCGCACCGAAGCCGTACGCGGTGATGGGGGCGCCGCTTCCGCTGATGCGGGGCGCGTGAACGCGGAACTGATTTCCGCCCGCTGGCACCGCCCGGCTAACCTCCTGCACATCACCCTTCCTTGCACGCAGGAGTTAACCCATGGCAGCCCAGGTCCAGCGCATGTCCCGTCTGATGGTCAAGACACTGCGCGACGACCCGGCGGACGCCGAGACGCTCAGCCACAAGCTGCTGGTCCGCGCGGGCTTCGTCCGTCGCAACGCGGCGGGCATCTGGAGCTGGCTGCCGCTCGGCATGCGGGTCCTGGAGAACGTCGCCCGCGTCGTCCGTGAGGAGATGGACGCCATCGGCGCCCAGGAGGTGCTGCTGCCGGCCCTGCTGCCCAAGGAGCCGTACGAGGCGACCGGGCGCTGGGAGGAGTACGGCGCCGAGCTGTTCCGCCTCCAGGACCGCAAGGGCGCGGACTACCTCCTCGGTCCCACCCACGAGGAGATCTTCACCCAGCTGGTCAAGGACCAGTGCACCTCGTACAAGGACCTCCCGGTCATCCTGTACCAGATCCAGACGAAGTACCGCGACGAGGCCCGTCCGCGCTCGGGCATCCTGCGCGGCCGTGAGTTCCAGATGAAGGACTCCTACTCCTTCGACACCTCCGACGAGGGCCTGGCGGAGTCCTACCGGCTGCACCGCGAGGCCTACATCAAGATCTTCCAGCGCCTCGGCCTGGAGCACCGCATCGTCTCCGCCGTCTCCGGCGCGATGGGCGGCTCGGCGTCCGAGGAGTTCCTGGCCCCGGCGCCCGCGGGCGAGGACACCTTCGTCTACTGCCCCTCCTGCGACTACGCGGCGAACACGGAGGCCGTCACCTTCGCGCTGAAGCCCGCCTCCGGTGAGCACGGCCCCGTCGAGGAGCTGGACACCCCCGACACCCCCACCATCGAGTCGCTCGCCGAGCACCTGGGCGTGCCGGCGTCCGCCACGCTCAAGAACCTCCTCGTGAAGGTCGACGGCGAGATCGTCGCGGTCGGCGTGCCCGGTGACCGCGAGGTCGACCTCGGCAAGCTCACCGACCACCTCGCACCGGCCACCGTCGAGCTGGTCACGGCGGAGGACTTCGTGGGCCGCCCCGACCTGGTGCGCGGCTACGTCGGCCCGCAGGGCCTGGAGAAGGTCCGCTACATCGCGGACCCGCGCGTCGCGCCGGGCACCGCGTGGATCACCGGCGCCAACAAGCCGGACACGCACGCCCGCAACGTCGTGGCCGGCCGTGACTTCGAGGTCGACGACCACCTCGACGTGGTCGTCGTCGAGGACGGCGACCCGTGCCCGTCCTGCGGCACCGGGCTGAAGCTCGACCGCGCGATCGAGATCGGCCACATCTTCCAGCTCGGCCGCAAGTACGCGGACGCCTTCCAGCTCGACGTTCTGGGCCAGAACGGCAAGCCGGTCCGCGTGACCATGGGCTCGTACGGCATCGGCGTCTCCCGCGCCGTCGCCGCGCTGGCCGAGCAGCACGCCGACGAGCAGGGCCTGTGCTGGCCGGGCGAGGTCGCCCCGGCGGACGTCCACGTCGTCGCCGCGGGCAAGGCGCTCCAGACCGAACTCGCGCTCGACGTCGCGGAGAAGCTGGGCGCGGCGGGCGTACGCGTGCTGGTGGACGACCGGGCCGGGGTCTCCCCGGGCGTGAAGTTCACCGACGCGGAGCTGATCGGCGTCCCGAAGATCCTGGTCGCGGGCCGCCGCTCGGGCGAGGGCGTCGTCGAACTCAAGGACCGCCGTACGGGCGAGCGCGAGGAACTCACCGTCGCCGAGGCCCTGGCCCGCCTCACGTCCTGACCTCCGTCCCACGGCGCCCGGCTCTGTCCCGGGCGCCACGGGCCGTACCACCCACCACTCCCCGGCATGCGGACGTACGACGGCCCCGTGCCCGGCAGCGCCCCGTGGGTCCCGCGCGAGGCCGCGTCCGGTGCGTGCTGTCGAAAGGCGGCGAGGGTAGCCCCGGCCGAGGCTGGCGGAGGTCGTCCGCGTCCCGCACGTACGGGATGATCCCGGCAACGCGCCACGGGGGCATCTCCCGTGCCCGGAGGGCTACGGGGGGCGTCTCCCGGGCACAGGCGCCCGGAGTGGGAGCACCCCCCCAGACACGAGCTACGGGGGCGGGGGCCGTCTCCGTGCACACGCACCGGGAGAGTGCCGGGCGTCCGCGCGCCAGGCGGGATTCGCCGGAACGCCGGAACGCCGGAAACGGGCTAGAGCCAGCCGGCGAACTCCAGCGAGAGTTCGCCCTCCGCGCGGCGCCCCGCGGCGATCGCGCGCGTGCCCGACTCCACCGCGCGGAACAGCGTCCAGCCGCGCAGGCGGTCCCGGTCGACGTCCAGGGAGTCCGCGAGGCGGTTCACCCGGCGTCGGGCGGAGGAGGCGCCGGCGGACGCGGCGATCAGGTCCTCGGCCCGGTCCCGGGCCAGCCGCGCGAGGTCGTAGGCCCGCTCGCCGACCAGCGGCTCAGGACCGACCGCGAGCCACGGCGTACGGTCGCCCGCGAGGACCTTGCTCTGGCGGAAGTTGCCGTGGAGCAGCAGTTCCTCGGGGGAGAGCGCGGTCAGCTCCTCCCGCGCGGACAGCGCCGCCGCCACGAGTGCCGGGGGCGCCACGTCCGCGTTGCCCGACAGCGCCGCCGCCTGACGCCCCGTGCGCTCGGCCACCGTCTCGAAGGCGTGCCCGGCCGGCGGTTCCACCCACAGTCGTCGCACGGTGCCCGCCGCCTCCAGCAGCGCCTTCGCGTCCGGCAGCGAGCGCACCGACATCTCGGGGTGCAGTCGCTCCAGCAGCAGCGCCTCCTCGGAGCCGCCCAGCAGCCGCACCGCACCGAATCCGTCCCAGTGCGCGAGCGCGGCCCGCTCCAGTTCCGGCGCCGCGAACGGCGGGACGATCTTCAGCGCGGCCGGCGTACCGTCCTGCTGCCGTACGAGGACGACCAGGCTGCTCCGGCCGCCCGGCGCCATCACCCGCTCGATCTCCAGACCGTGCCGGGCGACCGTCTCCTCGAAGAGCTTCGGCAGCCGTCCGAGCCAGTCGTTGTCGCCGAGCGCCCGCACCAGACGCTGGGGCGGTTCAAAACCCATGCGTGCGTCGTTCCCTTTCACTGCCCTGCGGCTCGCTCGGCAAGCCCAGGAAAGGCTACGCCGGTGCCCCGCCACCGCACCGCCCGCACCGCCGCCTCGCTCAGCGCGTCCGCCGCCTGTCGGCGCAGCGGCCCTTCCGCGGCGCGGACGAGATCGGAGTAGACGCCGGCGACCCTGTCCTCCAGCACCGCGGCGAGCCGTACCGCGGCCGCGGCGTCCGGCACCGCGAAGGGCAGAGCGTACGCGGCCTGCGCGGCGACGGGGTTCCCGCCGAGGTCACGGACGGTCCGCTCCCACGCGTCGCGGCGGACCAGGTGCGCCGAGTAGGCCGCCTTCGCCTCGGGGCGCCGGTCCTCACCGGCCCGGCCGCCGACGACGCCGTACCCGTACACCGCGGCGTGCTCGGCGGCGAGCACGGCCTGCACGGCGTTCAGCGTGCTCATCAGCGGGACCCCTTCGTCAGCAGATACACGTGCACGGCACCGGCCGCGGCGACCGAGGCGAGCAGCCGGGCGTACTCCGGCGGCGCACCGGTCAGCGCGGCGGTGTGCGCCGCGGCGGTACTCCGCTCGGCCGAGGCGAGTTCCCGCACAGCCGCACCGGCATCGGCGGGAACGGCCGCCGACGGCGACGCACTGGACGACGGCGACGGTGACGCCGCAGCCCCGGCCGACGACGACGACGACGGCGAGGACGCGGGCCGCGGCCGGTCCCCCGTCGGCGACAGCGCCTCCACATGCAGCGCCACCTGCGCCCGCAGCGGGGCCAGCCGGGGCGCCAGCCCCGGATGCGCGGCGAGGACCGCGTCGTACCGCCCGAGCAGCGCGCTGCTCAGCGCCGCGCTCCGCCGTCGCAGCAGGGTCTCCGCCGAGACGGACGGCGGCGCGTCGCGCCGGGCGCCGGGCTCGTCCGAGGAGCACCCGGACAGCGCCGCCGTGACGGCCGCTCCCGCCCCTATGAGCGCACGTCTGCGTGTCGTCCCGGTGCGCTCCACGCCCTGTCTCCTCGGCCTCGCTGTGATCACCGCAGGCGAGCGTACCTGCGGGTCATCCGTGGGTGGACGGCAACACCCCCCGGGACCGGATACCCTTTGTGCTGACACGCGACGAAACCCACAACAGCACACGCGGCCGAGGAGTCACCCGGATGAGCACCACCCAGAGCGAGAGGCTGCGCGGACTGCTCGAACCGCTCGTCAGCGCCGCGGATCTGGATCTGGAAGAGATCGAGCTGTCCCGGGCCGGCCGCCGCCGTGTGCTGCGTATCGTCGTGGACTCCGAAGAGGGTGTGGATCTCGACGCCTGCGCCGAGCTGAGCCGTGTCATCTCCGACAAGCTCGACGAGAGCGACGCCATGGGGGACGGCGAGTACCAGCTCGAGGTGACCTCCCCCGGCGCGGAGCGCCCGCTCAAGGAGCACCGCCACTACGTACGCGCCAAGGGCCGCCTGGCCAGGTTCCAGCTGATCACCCCGGAGGGCGCGCCCGCCGGCGAGCTGGTCGCCCGGATCCTCGACCTGGACGACGAGGGCCTCGACCTGGAGGTGCCGGGTGTGAAGGGCCGTAAGCCCACCACCCGCCGTGTCACCTTCGCCGAGATCGCCAAGGCGCGCGTGGAGATCGAGTTCAACCGCAAGGACAAGAAGGAAGAGGAGGCGTAGCCGTGGACATCGACGTGAAGCTCCTGAGGGGCTTGGCACAGGAGAAGGAGATTGCCTTCGACCTGCTGGTCGACGCGATCGAGTCGGCCCTCCTCATCGCGTACCACCGCACCGAGGGAAGCCGTCGGCACGCCCGCGTCGAGCTCAACCGGCAGACCGGGCATGTGACGGTGTGGGCGAAGGAGGACCCGGCGGAGCTCGAGGAGGGCCAGGAGCCCCGCGAGTTCGACGACACCCCGCACGACTTCGGCCGTATCGCCGCGTCCACCGCCCGCCAGGTCATCCAGCAGCGGCTGCGGGACGCCGAGAACGACGTCACCTTCGGCGAGTACGCCCGCCGCGAGGGGGATGTCGTCGCCGGCCAGGTCCAGCAGGGCAAGGACCCCAAGAACGTCCTGGTGAAGCTCGACGACAAGCTGGAAGCCATCCTTCCGGTGCAGGAGCAGGTCCCGGGCGAGGACTACACGCACGGACTGCGGCTGCGCACCTATGTCGTACGGGTGGCCAAGGGAGTGCGCGGTCCGTCCGTCACCCTGTCGAGGACCCACCCCAATCTGGTGAAAAAGCTCTTCGCCCTGGAGGTCCCGGAGATCGCCGACGGCTCGGTCGAGATCGCGGCGATCGCCCGTGAGGCCGGCCACCGTACGAAGATCGCCGTGCGCTCCACGCGCAGCGGCCTGAACGCCAAGGGTGCGTGCATCGGCCCGATGGGCGGCCGGGTGCGCAATGTCATGGCCGAGCTGCACGGCGAGAAGATCGATATCGTCGACTGGTCGGACGACCCGGCGGAGATGGTCGCCAACGCCCTCTCCCCGGCCCGTGTCTCCAAGGTCGAGGTCGTCGATCTCGGCGCCAGGTCCGCACGGGTGACGGTGCCCGACTACCAGTTGTCGCTGGCGATCGGCAAGGAGGGCCAGAACGCCCGCCTCGCCGCTCGGCTCACCGGATGGCGCATCGACATCCGTCCGGACACGGAACAGCCCGCCGAACAGGGCTGAGAACCTCCGGCCGACAGGCCGGGCCCCGGATCTCGTCCGGGAACAGATCACGGAACCGGCGCGTTCCGTGACCGAAGGATCGCCAAGAGTTTTGAGCCATCAACTGTTCGATTCTTGCCCCAAAGGGGTGAGGTCGGTACGGGGAGGTAGACTGAGTCGTGTCTGGTCGGACGCACGCCCGCGCATGCCCTGAGCGAACGTGCACAGGGTGCAGGGAGCGAGCGGCCAAGCGCGATCTGCTGCGCATCGTGGCGGTCGAGGGCGTATGCGTCCCCGATCATCGCGGTACGCTGCCCGGCCGGGGTGCGTATGTGCACCCCGCCTCGGTCTGTCTCGACCTGGCGGTCCGCCGCCGGGCGTTCCCGAGGGCCCTCAGGGTCCAGGGGCCGCTCGATACCGCGGATGTACGCCGCACCATCGAGGCGATGGCGGCGTCGCAGGCAGCACCGTAAGAAGGTAGGAAGCAGTACCGCACGGATCCCCATGCGGTCAGGTACCTCGCGAGTTGGAAGTAGGTCGAGATTGCGATGAGCACTCGATGAGTACGCGATGAGTACGCCCATGAAGTAGCAACGGTCCGGCGGTAACCCGGACCTAAAAGGAGCGAAGTGGCTAAGGTCCGGGTATACGAACTCGCCAAGGAGTTCGGTGTGGAGAGCAAGGTCGTCATGGCCAAGCTCCAAGAACTCGGTGAATTCGTCCGTTCGGCGTCCTCGACGATCGAGGCGCCGGTTGTACGCAAATTGACTGATGCTTTCCAGCAGGGCTCCGGGGCCTCCCCCGCGAAGCGCGCTGCCGGAAAGCCCGCGGCGCCGCGCAAGGCGGCCCCCGCGAAGCCCGCAGCGCCCTCCCCGGCGCAGGCGGCGCGTCCCGCTGTCCCCAATTCCCCCAAGCCCGGCGCACCGGCTCCCAAGCCGGCCGCTGCCGAGGCTCCCAAGAGTGCTCCCGCGGCTGCGGCTCCGGCCCCCGGCCCGCGGCCGACCCCGGGCCCCAAGCCCCCGGCCGCCCCGAAGCCGGCTCCGGTCACCCCGGCCGCTCCGGCCGCGCCCGAGTTCACCGCGCCCCCGGCCGCTCCGGCTGCCGGTCCCCGGTCCGGTGCGACTCCCGGTCCGCGTCCGTCCGCTCGTCCCGGCCAGGGTGGCCAGGGCGGCGGAGGCCGTCCCGGTGCCGGTGCGCCGCGCCCCGGTGGCGAGCGTCAGGGCTCGCGTCCCGGTGCCCGTCCCGCGGGCCCGCGTCCGGGCAACAACCCCTTCACGTCCGGCGGCTCCACCGGCATGGCGCGCCCCCAGGCGCCCCGTCCGGGTGGCGCCCCGCGTCCCGGTGGTGCCGGTGCCCCGGGTGGTCCGCGTCCGCAGGGCGCCGGTCAGGGCGGTCCCCGTCCGCAGGCCGGTCCCGGCGGCGCCCGTCCGACCCCGGGCGGCATGCCGCGTCCGCAGGCTCCGCGTGGAGCCGGTGGCCCCGGCGGCGGCCCCGGTGGTAACCGTCCGAACCCGGGCATGATGCCGCAGCGTCCCGCTGCCGGTCCGCGTCCCGGTCCCGGTGGTGGCGGCGGCGGTCGTGGCCCCGGTGGTGGCGGCGGTCGTCCCGGCGGTGCCGGTCGTCCTGGCGGCGGCGGCTTCGCCGGCCGTCCGGCCGGTCCCGGTGGCGGCGGTCGTCCCGGTGGTGGCGGCGGCTTCGCCGGTCGTCCCGGTGGCGGTGGCCCCGGTGGCGGCGGTGGCGGCTTCGGTGGCGGCGGTGGCCGTCCCGGCTTCGGCGGACGTCCGGGTGGTCCCGGCGGCCGCGGTGGCACGCAGGGTGCGTTCGGCCGTCCCGGCGGTCCGGCGCGTCGTGGCCGTAAGTCGAAGCGGCAGAGGCGCCAGGAGTACGAGGCCATGCAGGCCCCGTCCGTCGGCGGTGTGATGCTGCCTCGCGGCAACGGCGAGACCGTTCGTCTGTCGCGCGGTGCGTCCCTCACCGACTTCGCGGAGAAGATCAACGCCAACCCGGCGTCGCTCGTCGCCGTGATGATGAACCTCGGCGAGATGGTCACGGCCACGCAGTCCGTGTCCGACGCGACGCTGCAGATCCTCGCCGGCGAGATGAACTACACCGTTCAGATCGTCAGCCCGGAGGAGGAGGACCGCGAGCTTCTCGAGTCCTTCGACATCGAGTTCGGCGAGGACGAGGGCGGCGAGGAGTTCCTGGTCGCGCGTCCGCCGGTGGTGACCGTCATGGGTCACGTCGACCACGGTAAGACCCGGCTGCTGGACGCCATCCGCAAGACGAACGTCGTCGCGGGCGAGGCCGGCGGTATCACGCAGCACATCGGTGCGTACCAGGTCTCGACCAAGGTCAACGAGGAAGAGCGCCGCATCACCTTCATCGACACCCCGGGTCACGAGGCGTTCACCGCCATGCGTGCCCGTGGTGCCAAGTCGACCGACATCGCGATCCTCGTGGTGGCGGCCAACGACGGTGTGATGCCCCAGACGATCGAGGCGCTGAACCACGCCAAGGCGGCCGACGTGCCGATCGTGGTCGCGGTCAACAAGATCGACGTCGAGGGTGCGGACCCGACCAAGGTGCGCGGTCAGCTGACCGAGTTCGGCCTGGTGGCCGAGGAGTACGGCGGCGAGACCATGTTCGTCGACATCTCCGCCAAGCAGGGTCTGAACATCGACTCCCTGCTGGAGGCCGTGGTCCTGACGGCGGACGCCGCCCTGGACCTCCGCGCCAACCCGGAGCAGGACGCGCAGGGCATCGCGATCGAGTCCCACCTCGACCGCGGCCGCGGTGCCGTCTCGACCGTCCTGGTCCAGCGAGGCACCCTGCGCATCGGTGACACGATGGTCGTCGGCGACGCGTACGGACGTGTCCGCGCGATGCTCGACGACAAGGGCAACAACGTGGAGGAGGCGACCCCGTCGACTCCCGTCCTGGTCCTTGGTCTCACCAACGTCCCGGGCGCCGGCGACAACTTCCTGGTCGTCGACGAGGACCGTACGGCCCGTCAGATCGCCGAGAAGCGTGCCGCCCGTGAGCGCAACGCCGCGTTCGCCAAGCGCACCCGCAGGGTGTCGCTGGAGGACCTGGACAAGGTGCTCAAGGCCGGCGAGGTCCAGCAGCTCAACCTCATCATCAAGGGCGACGCGTCCGGTTCGGTGGAGGCTCTCGAGTCCTCGCTGCTCCAGCTCGACGTCGGCGAAGAGGTCGACATCCGCGTGCTGCACCGCGGTGTCGGTGCGGTCACCGAGTCGGACATCGACCTGGCGACCGGCTCCGACGCCATCGTGATCGGCTTCAACGTGCGCGCCGCCGGGCGTGCCACGCAGATGGCCGAGCGCGAGGGTGTGGACGTCCGTTACTACTCGGTCATCTACCAGGCGATCGAGGAGATCGAGGCGGCCCTCAAGGGCATGCTCAAGCCGGAGTACGAAGAGGTCGAGCTCGGTACGGCGGAGATCCGCGAGGTCTTCCGCTCGTCCAAGCTGGGCAACATCGCGGGTGTTCTCATCCGCTCGGGCGAGGTCAAGCGCAACACCAAGGCGCGCCTCATCCGCGACGGCAAGGTCATCGCGGAGAACCTCAACATCGAGGGCCTGCGTCGCTTCAAGGACGACGTCACCGAGATCCGCGAAGGCTTCGAGGGTGGTATCAACCTCGGAAACTTCAACGACATCAAGATCGACGACGTCATCGCGACGTACGAGATGCGCGAGAAGCCGCGCGGCTGACGCACACAGTGGTCGGGGCCGGTCGACGGGACGTAATCCCGTCGATCGGCCCCGGCCGTGCGTGTACGGTTCTTGATGTCCCTGCCAAGAGCGGGCAGGGCATCTACCGAACCCGTACCGGCGGGACATCCGGACATACATGTTTGTGGGGACGCTGTCCTTCGATCTGCTTCTCGGCGACGTTCGCTCGCTGAAGGAGAAACGCTCCGTGGTCCGCCCGATCGTGGCCGAACTCCAGCGCAAGTACGCGGTGGCAGTGGCCGAAGTGGGCGGTCAGAACCTTCACCGCAGGGCCGAGATCGGCCTTGCGGCGGTGTCCGGGGATCCGGGGCACCTCACAGACGTACTGGACCGGTGCGAGCGCCTCGTCGCCGCCCGGCCAGAGGTGGAACTGCTGTCGGTTCGACGGCGGCTCCACGGGGACGAAGACTGAGTAGTAAGCGAAAGAGGAGAAGGACCGGTGGCCGACAACGCGCGGGCCCGTAAGCTGGCCGATCGCATCCAGGTCGTGGTCGCGGAGACCCTGGACCGGCGAATCAAGGATCCGCGGCTGGGCTTCGTCACGATCACGGACGCCCGGGTCACCGGCGACCTGCGGGAGGCCACGGTCTTCTACACGGTCTACGGGGACGACGAGGAGCGTGCCGCGTCCGCCGCGGCGCTGGAGTCGGCCAAGGGTGTCCTCCGCTCCGAGGTCGGCCGGCAGACCGGGGTCCGCTTCACGCCGACCCTGAGCTTCGTCCCGGACGCCCTCCCCGACAACGCGCGCACGATCGACGATCTGCTCGACAAGGCGCGCGCCAAGGACGCGGAGGTCCGTGAAGCCTCCACCGGCAAGACGTACGCCGGCGACGCCGACCCGTACCGCAAGCCGGAGGACGAGGACGAGGACGGGGACACAGCCTCCGAATGACTCAGCACAACAGGACGCCGGACGGACTTGTCATCGTCGACAAGCCGTCCGGCTTCACTTCGCACGACGTCGTCGCCAAGATGCGCGGCATCGCCAGGACCCGCCGGGTCGGTCACGCCGGCACCCTCGACCCGATGGCCACGGGAGTCCTGGTCCTCGGCGTCGAGAAGGCCACCAAGCTCCTCGGTCATCTCGCCCTGACCGAGAAGGAGTACCTCGGTACGATCCGGCTCGGCCAGAACACCGTCACGGACGACGCCGAGGGCGAGATCACCTCGTCCACCGACGCCTCCGGGGTCGCGCGCGACGCCGTCTACGCGGGCGTCGCCGAGCTGACCGGCGACATCATGCAGGTCCCGTCCAAGGTCAGCGCCATCAAGATCGACGGCAAGCGCTCGTACGCGCGGGTGCGTGGCGGCGAGGACTTCGAGATCCCGGCCCGTCCGGTGACCGTGTCGTCCTTCCAGGTCTACGACATCCGCGAGGCGGTCGCCGCCGACGGCACCCCCGTCGTCGACCTCGTCGTCTCGGTCGTCTGCTCCTCGGGCACGTACATCCGGGCACTCGCCCGCGACCTCGGTGCCGGGCTCGGCGTGGGCGGACATCTGACCGCGCTGCGCCGCACCCGCGTCGGTCCGTACAAGCTCGATGTGGCGAAGACGCTGGACCAGCTCCAGGAGGAGCTGACGGTCATGCCGATCGGCGAGGCCGCCGCGGCGGCGTTCCCGCGCTGGGACGTCGACGAGAAGCGCGCCCGGCTGCTCCTGAACGGCGTACGGCTGGACATGCCGGCCTTCGACACGGAGGGCGCGGTGGCCGTCTTCGGCCCGGAGGACCGCTTCCTGGCGCTGGTCGAACAGCACCGGGGCAAGGCGAAGAGCCTCGCGGTCTTCGGCTGACGGCCGCGCCGCGGTCCTGACCGGTGCGTAGAGCCCGGTTCGCCGGAGGTTTCCGGTTTCCATCGTGGAGCGGGCACGGCCGCTGCCCGCTCCACGATCCCCCTCGCAGGGTGTCTATCCGCATCGCCGTGCGGATTCACCCCATCGGGCAGGCGCTCGGAGTGCACCGAGGGGGCACTGGGGGGCGCGTTCGCCCGGCGGCCTTCTCCCGGTGATCAACTCCGGCCTACCGTCGGGCCATGGGACGCGGGGACCTGGCGACGTTGGTGCGCATCTGTGATCCGGCGGGCCGGCCGCGTGGGACCGGGTTCGTCGCGGACGACCGGGGCACGGTCGTCACCAGCCATGAAGCCGTCGACGGGCTCGACAGGGTCATGGTGCGTGCACCGGGCGACGGTGTCGTGCGCCTCGCCGGCGGCGACGCCGTGGTGCCGGTTCCGGAGGCGGATCTCGCGCTCATCCGTACCGAAGGGCTCGACGTACGGCCGCTGCCGGTGACCGTACGGGACACGGTGGAGAGCGGCGCCTACGTACGCGTCCCCGCGGGTGGCTGGCGCGAGGCCCGGGTCCTCGGCGCGGCCCGGGCCACCTACACGGCGGCCGATCGCTTCCATCTCCTCGACGACGCCCTGGAACTGGCGATCGGCGCGGACGGGAGCGACGCCCTGCGGCCCGGCGGCACGGCCACGGGCGGACCCGTGCTGGACGCCACGACCGGTTCCGTCGTGGCGGTGCTCGGCACCGCGCTGCACACGGGGCATCCGGCGGCCGGATTCGCCGTACCGCTGCGGGCGACCGCGGCGCGTGATCCCGCCGGGCCGCTCGCCGAACTGCTGCGGCGCAACGCGGCGACGGTTCCCGGGTTCGGGGCCGACCTCAATGTCGCGGGCGCGCTGCGGCTCGCCGCCGTCTCCCTCGATCCGGCAAGTCCGGCCGGGAGCACCGGCGTCCGCGCCGACCCGGTCGAACGTCCCGTCGTCATCGAGGAGTTCGAGGCCTTCGAGGAGTCAGGAGCGCTCGTCCTCGGGCTGACGGGGGACGCCGGAACGGGCCGCACCACCGAACTCACCGCCCTCGCCGCCCGTCGCGCCAGGTCCCCGGAACCGGCCGTCAGCCTCTGGCTGCGCGGCGCCGACCTGCGCGAGGGCGACGCCTCCCTCGCGGACGCCGTCGCTCGTACGCTCAGCCGGTCGGGCCGTATCGTCGCCGGTGTCATGGCCCAGCGTCGTGGCTCGCAGGCCGTTCCCGGCGCCGGCTGGGAGGCCGGTCCCGGGGAAGTGGCGCGCGTCGCGCGGGAAGCCGGGCGCCCGCTGTTCGTTCTGCTCGACGGTCCCGAGGAGATGCCGGCCGCCCTCGCCGGCCGCCTCCGCGCATGGACGGCGCAGACGACGCGCTGGCTGCGTGAGAACGATGTACGGCTCGTGATCGCTTCCGGACACGACCACTGGGAACGGTCCGGGTACGGGGAGCAGCCCGGGGCGCTCCGTCCGCGGACCGCGGCTCGGACCGCAGTTCACCGCCCGGTGGTACGTCTCACCGCGCTCACCGAGCAGGAGGCGGAGGACGCCCGTGTCCGGTACGGACTGCCGCCCGGAGCCCTGACCGGCGCCGACGCCCGCCATCCGCTGGCGCTGCGGCTGCTCGCCGAGGTACGTGAGGCCCTGCCGGGTGACGTACCGGGGAGGCCGTCCCGGGACGAGATCTTCGGTGCGTACCTGGACCTGGTGTGCCTGCGGGCGGCGGCACGGATCGCGGCGGCGGAACGGCCCGAGCCGCGGGCGACGGCGGTGCGGCGGCTCGCGGCGCGCGTCTCGGGGCAGGTGCACGAGGCCGCGAGGCGGTCTCTCGGCTCCGGGGAGGGAGGGCTCGACCGGGAGACCTTCGGCGAGCTGTTCCCCTGGCGGACGGGCTGGGCGTCCGCGGTCCTGGGCGAGGGCCTGCTGGTCCGCGCGGGCGCCGGATACCGCTTCGCGCACGAGGAGTTCGCGCGGTGGCTCCAGGCGGCGCATCTCGACGTGGACGGGGTACTGCACCCGCTGCTCGGCCATGCGGGGCCGGACGCGGCGGAAGACGTTGCGCCCACGCCGCCGCGGCACCTGATCGGCACCGTGGTCCAGGCCCTGCTGCTCATCGACCGCCGCTCCGGGCCGTCCGCGCTGGGGCCGCGGCTGACGGCCCTGATCGAGGCGCTGGACGAGGGGTTCGACGAGGCGTCCGACGAGGCGTTCGGCGAGGGGGAGCCTTTGTCGGACGACGCGCGTTGGTGGGCGTGCGGGCTGCTGCGGGAGACGCTGCTGCGTGTCCCCGTGCCGCGCGCGTACCTCGGTGTCCTGCGCACCCTCGCGGACCGCGTCACCCGCCGCTCCCTGCGCGAGGGCGGACCGCGGAACCTGGGCGGACTGGGGGAGTTCGGGCCCAGGTTCTGGCAGCGGCTGCGCGTCGGCGAGGCGGAGCGGATGGATCTCTTCCGCCGTCTCGTCCCGGCGGACGGTGCTCCGGAGCGTGCCGCCGGGACCGCGCCGAGCGGCTCCCCGCCACGCTTCCTGGACGCGGTCGCCGAGGAGCTGGCCCGCTCGCCCCGGGACGTACAGCCGCTGCTCTGCCGCTGGTTCACCGATGACCGGCCCCTGCCCGCAGGGCCGGGAGCCGCGATGCGGCCCACCGTCGCCGGAGCCGCCCAGGCGCTGCTCCACACCCATCGCGGACGGTCGGTGGACGATCTGTGCGAGGCGCTCGTCAGCACCGCCCACCCCCGCGCGGCGGAGCTGCTGGCCGCTCTCGTGGAGGACGAGCCGTCCGCCGTCTGCCGGGCCGTCGACCGCTGGGCGCACGACGACAGCCGGCCCGGCCGTCGTCTCGCCGCGGCGACGTACGGTCCGGCCGTCGCCGTCCGGGTCACCGGCGGGACCGACCGGGACCTGCTGCGGTTCGCCGCACTGGCGCTGCTGGCCCGGCCGGCCGACACCGCACTGCACGGCGCCGCGCTCGCGCTCCTCGTACGGGACCCGCGCACCAGGCCCCGCTACCTCGGGCGGGCGCTGGCCGCGTACCGCCGCGGGGAGCAGGGGCTGACCGCGGAGGTCCTCGCCGGTGCGGCGTCGACCCATCCGGAGCCCGTGTTCGCGGCGTTCCGCGCCCGGCTGCGTGAGGCGGCCGACGGGCCGGGCGTCGCAGACGGCGTCGGCTCCGGCGACGGGGACGGTGCGGGCTCCGGCGACGGGGCGGGCGACGTCCTGCGGGCGCTGGCCGAGTTCGGCACGCCCGCGCTGGCCCGCCGCGCCGCCGTGCTCGTGGCCGAGCACGCCGGCTCCCGGCCAGATGCGGCGGCGGGCGCCGCGGCCTTCGTCGAGCGCCGGCTGGAACACGGCCCGGCCGCCCGTGCCGTGCTCGTCCCCCTCGTCATGGACCTGCTGCGGGGACGGTCCGTGGAGGTACGGGGCGCGCTGGCCGCCGTGCTCGCGGCGCCCCCGGGCTCGCCGGCCGCCGAGCCGCTGCGGGCCGGGCTGCTCGACGTACTTCTGGAGCACGAGCGGCACGAGAGCGGGAACCTGGCGGTCCTGGACGCGTTGCTCGAGGCCGCGGCACTCGGCTCCGGCCGGTGCGCGGACGCCCGGACCCGCGAGCTGGTCCACCGCACCGGCGTCCTGTTCGTCCGTACGCTCGAGGGCGCGAACCGCTTCGACCGCCGCCTCGTCGAGCTGGCCCACCGGGTGCCCGGCTTCGCCGCTCAGGTCGTGACCTGGCAGGCCGAGGCGCCGCGGGAGTGGGCGGCGTTGGTCGGCCCCAGCACACGCCGGACCTTGGAGGCACTGGGCAGGACGGTGCCGATGCCGACGGAGGACCGTGGGCATGGCAGTCTTAGACCTGCGTAAGACGCATCAATGCGTACACAGGTTTGATTCTGGTTGGGCGAGGAGCGGTCACAGTGCAGCGCTGGCGTGGCTTGGAGGACATCCCCCAGGACTGGGGGCGCAGCGTCGTCACCATCGGTTCCTACGACGGTGTGCACCGGGGCCACCAGCTGATCATCGGGCGGGCCGTGGAGCGGGCGCGCGAACTGGGTGTGCCGTCGGTCGTGGTCACCTTCGACCCGCACCCCAGCGAGGTCGTGCGCCCCGGCAGCCACCCGCCGCTGCTCGCCCCGCACCACCGGCGCGCGGAGCTGATGGCGGAGCTTGGTGTCGACGCGGTGCTGATCCTCCCGTTCACCTCGGAGTTCTCCAAGCTGTCGCCCGCCGACTTCATCGTGAAGGTGCTGGTGGACAAGCTCCACGCCCGCGCCGTGATCGAGGGACCGAACTTCCGCTTCGGCCACAAGGCGGCCGGCAACGTCGAGTTCCTGGCCGACCTCGGCCGGACGTACGACTACGAGGTCGAGGTCGTCGACCTCTACGTCCGCGGTGAGGCGGGCGGCGGCGAGCCCTTCTCCTCCACCCTGACCCGCCGCCTGATCGCCGAGGGCGACGTCGAGGGGGCGGCGGAGATCCTCGGCCGTCCGCACCGCGTCGAGGGCGTGGTCGTCCGCGGCGCCCAGCGCGGCCGTGAGCTGGGCTACCCGACGGCGAACGTCGAGACCCTCCCGCACACCGCGATCCCCGCGGACGGCGTCTACGCCGGCTGGCTCACCGCCGACGGCGAGCGGATGCCCGCCGCGATCTCGGTCGGCACGAACCCACAGTTCGACGGCACGGAGCGGACCGTCGAGGCGTATGCGATCGACCGCGTCGGCCTCGACCTGTACGGGCTCCACGTGGCCGTCGACTTCCTCGCGTACGTGCGCGGCATGGCCAAGTTCGAGTCCATCGAGGCCCTTCTGGACGCCATCGCGGACGATGTGAAGCGCGCACGCGAACTGACGACGGAGTACGACGCGTAACGTCTCCTGCGGGGCCCGCGCCAAGGCCCGGACATGACCTGGGCGCCGTGCACCTGAGGGACCTAGGCGCCGAGTACCTGAGCCGCCGCCCAGTGGCAGGCCACCGCAGCCGGGCCCGAGCCCGGCAGGACCGGCAGGTCCTCGGTGCGGCAGCGGTCGGCGACGCCCGTCGTCTCCGCCTCGCCCGACGCCAGGATCTGACAGCGTGCGTGGAAGCGGCAGCCCGCAGGGATCCGGGACGGGTCCGGGGGCTCCCCGGTGAGGACCACCGGAGGACCGGCGGACTCGGGGAGGACGGAGAGCAGCGCCCGCGTGTACGGATGCCGCGGCGCCGTCAGGACGTCCTCCACCGGCCCCGTCTCCACGATCCGGCCCAGGTACATCACGGCGACCCGGTCCGCGATGTTCCACGCCAGGCCCAGATCGTGGGTCACCACCAGTGCGGAGAGGCCCAGTTCGTCGCGCAGTCGCAGCAGCAGCGCCAGGATCTCGCCCCGGACGGAGGCGTCGAGCGAGGCCACCGGCTCGTCGGCGACGATGAGTTCGGGCTCCAGGACGAGCGCGCCCGCGATGACCACGCGCTGCCGCTGGCCGCCGGACAGCTCGTGCGGATAGCGCAGGAAGAACCGCTCCGGCGGCCGGAGCCCGGCCCGCGAGAGCGCCTCCGCGACCGCGGCGCGCTCGTCGCCCCCGTAGCCGTGGATCCGCAGGCCCTCCGCCACCGCCTCGTACACGGTGTGCCGGGGATTGAGCGACCCGCTCGGGTCCTGGAGCACCAGCTGGACGCGCCTGCGATACGCCTTCAGGGCCCTCGACCCGTACGACAGAGGCGCCCCGCCGAACGTCACGCGCCCCGCCGCCGGTTCGACCAGCCCGAGCAGCGTCCGCGCGAGGGACGTCTTGCCGCAGCCCGACTCGCCGACGAGCGCGACGATCTCGCCGGAGCCGATGTCGAGATCGACGCCGTCGACGGCGCGGGCCGCCGACGCGCCCCGTCGTCCGGGGAAGGTCACACGCAGGCCGGCCGCCGCCAGCAGGGAAGCCGCGGTCACGGGGGACTCCTCGACGCTCGTCATGCCTGCACCGCCGCCCCGGCGTGGACGCACGCGGCCTGCCGGCCAGGTCCCGCCTCGCGCAGCTCCTGCTCGTCCCGCGCACAGGCGTCCAGCGCCACGGGGCAGCGCGGATGGAACGTACAGCCCCTCGGCAGCGCCGACGGGTCGGGCGGATCACCGGGCAGCCCCTGTGGTGCCCGGCGCGAGGCAGGGTCCCCGATGCGGGGGAACGCCGCCGACAGCGCCCGTCCGTACGGGTGCTCCGCCGCGTCGTACACGGCCCGCGCGGGCCCCTCCTCGACCACCCGTCCCGCGTACATCACCGCGAGCCGGTCGCAGGTGTCGGCCAGCACCGCCAGATCGTGGCTGATCATCAGCAGGCTGATGTCCTGCGCGGCGACCAACTGCTCGATCAGCCGCAGGATCTGCGCCTGGATCATGACGTCCAGCGCCGTCGTCGGCTCGTCGGCCACGAGCAGCCGCGGATCACAGGCCAGCGCCATCGCGATCATCACGCGCTGCCGCTGCCCGCCGGACAGCTCGTGCGGATACGCCGCCGCGCGCGAGGCCGGCAGCCCCACCTGCTCCAGCAGCTCCCCGGACCGCCGCTTCGCCGCACCCGGCGTCGCCCGCCCGTGCACGAGCTGCGGCTCCGCGATCTGCTCCCCGATCCGGTGCACCGCGTTGAGCGAGTGCATCGCCCCCTGGAAGACGATCGACGCCCCCGCCCAGCGCACGGCCCGCAGCCGCCCCCAGGACATGGTGAGGACGTCCTCGCCGTCGAGGCGGATCTCGCCCGACAGCCGCGCCGACGCGGGCAGCAGCCGCAGCAGAGCCAGCGCCAGCGTCGACTTCCCGCACCCCGACTCGCCCGCGACACCGAGCTTCTGCCCCGCGCCGAGCGCCAGATCGACACCCCGTACGGCCGGGACGGCGGACGCCCCCGACCCGTACGTCACCCGCAGGTCCCTGACCTCCAGCAGACTCAACGCCCCACCCCCAGCTTCGGGTTGAGCACGGACTCGATCGCCCGTCCGCACAGTGTGAACGCCAGCGCGACCAGCGCCACGGCGATCCCCGGCGGGGCGAGGTACCACCAGTGCCCGGACGACACGGCTCCCGCCTCCCGGGCGTCCTGGAGCATGCCGCCCCATGACACGACCGACGGGTCGCCGAGCCCGAGGAACGCCAGCGTCGCCTCCGTCAGGATCGCGGTGGAGATGCCGAGCGTCGTCTGGGCCAGGACCAGCGGCATCACATTGGGCAGCACATGGCGGGCCATGACGTGCCGGTGCCCGCCCCCGAGCGCCTTGGCCCGCTCGATGTACGGGCGGGACTCGACCGCGATCGTCTGGGCCCTCACCAGCCGCGCCGTCGTGGGCCAGGTCGTGACGCCGATCGCCAGGATCACCGTCCACACGCTCCGCGACATCACCGTCGCCAGCACGATCGCGAGCACCAGCGTCGGCATCACGAGGAACCAGTCGGTGATCCGCATGACGACCGTGGCGAACCAGCCACCGTAGTGGCCGGCCACGATGCCCACGAGTGTCCCGATCGCCACCGACAGCACCGCCGCGAGCAGCCCCACGGTGAGCGAGATCCGCGCGCCCCACACCAGCAGCCCGAGCAGCGAGCGCCCGAACTGGTCGGTGCCGAGCGGGAACGCTCCGCTCGGCGACTCCAGCGCCCCGCCCGGGGCATGGGTGACGCTCTGCACCTCGCTGCCGACGAGCAGCGGTGCGGCGAACGCGACGAGGGCGAGCAGCGCGAGCCCGCCGAGTCCTGCGACGCCCGCGCGGTGCGTACGGTACGCGCGCCAGAACCGTACGACGGAGGCGCGGCGACGTGTCCAGGTGAGAGTCATCGGCCCACCCTCGGGTCCAGCATCGGATACAGCAGGTCGGCGAGCAGGTTCATCAGGATCATCGCGCCCGCGAAGACCACGAACAGGCCCTGCACCAGCGGCAGATCGGGCACGCTCAGCGCCTGGTAGAACAGCCCGCCGAGGCCGGGCCAGGAGAAGACGGTCTCGACGAGGATCGACCCGGCCGCCACATGGCCGAGATTGATGAAGACCATCGTGACCGTGGGCAGCAGCGCGTTCGGTACGGCGTGCCGGCGCCGCACCGCATCGTCCCGCAGCCCCTTCGCCCGTGCCGTCGTCAGATAGTCGCTGCCCATCTCGTCCAGCAGGGAGGAACGCATCACCAGCAGCGTCTGGGCATAGCCGACGGCGACCAGCGTCAGCACCGGCAGCACCATGTGATGGGCGACATCCAGGACGTACGAGACACCCGTCTCGTCCCCCGACTCCATGCCCCCGGTCGGGAACATGCCGGGGATCGGGCCGACGCCCACCGAGAACGTGATGATCAGCAACAGTCCGAGCCAGAACGACGGCACCGACCACAGCGTCAGCGCCACCCCGGTGTGGAGCCGGTCGCCCGTTCCGCCGTGCCGCCACGCCGAGCGTGTACCGAGCCACAGCCCGAGCGCCGAGTAGATCACCACGGCCACGCCCGTGAGCAGCAGCGTCGCGGGCAGCTTCTGCGCGATGAGCTCTCCGACGGGGGCGCGGAACTGGTACGACATGCCCAGGTCGCCGGTGAGCGCGCCCGCGCAGTAGTCGGTGAACTGCCGCCACATCGGCAGGTCGAGGCCGAACTGACGGCGCAGCGTGGCCAGTTGCTCCGCGCTCGTGGGCATGCCGTGGGTCATGACCTTGACCGGATCACCCGGGATGATCCGGAAGAGGAAGAAGCTGGTGACGAGTACGGCGAACAGCGACACGACCGCACCTGCCAGCTTCCCGGCCACATAGGCCGGGTACGCCGAGGCCGTCGCACCACCGCGCCGGTCGGCACGCGCTTCCGGGGCCCCCGGCGCCGCGGCCACGGGCGTCGTGGCCGGGGCCGTCTCCGTGCTCGCCGTGCCGCTCATCGGCTACTCACGGTCGTCCGCGGAGGCACGGCGGCGCCGGCTGGTGAGGACACCGACCGCTATGACCAGGACGACCGACACCCCGATGCCGATGGCCACGGCGGCGGAGGAACCGCCGCCGCCGGACGACGAGCCGCCGGCCGCGGCCGGCTCCGCCGACCACCAGCTCCAGTAGCCGTCCTGGCCGTACAGATTGCCGGCCGCCTCGGGCATCGTCGTGATGGACTTGATCTGGTCCGTGCGGTACGCCTCGAGCGCGTTCGGATAGGCCATCACGTTCATGAATCCGGTGTCGTACAGCCGGGACTGCATCTGCCTGACCAGAGCGCTCCGCCTGGTCGCGTCGTACTCGACGGCCTGCTGCGCGTACAGCTCGTCGAACTGCTTGTCGCAGATGAAGTTGTCCGTCGCCCCGGTGTCCCGGGGGGTGGCGGGGAGCGCGGAGCAGGTGTGGATGGACAGGACGAAGTCCGGGTCGGGATTGACGGACCAGCCGTCGAACGCCAGGTCGTAGTCGCCCTTGAGCCAGGGGTCGGAGACGTTGTCGAGGCAGTCGACCTTCAGCCCGACGCCGAGCGCGCCCCACCACTCCTGGAGGTACTTGCCGATCGCCTTGTCGTTCGGGTCGGTGGCGTGGCAGAGGATGCGGAAGTCCAGGGCCTTGCCGTCCTTGCCGACGCGCTTTCCACTGCTGTTCTTCCGGTATCCGGCCCGGTCGAGCAGGGCGGCCGCCATCGCCGGGTCGTACGCGATCCGCCGGGTGGTGTCCGGTTTCCAGAAGTACGGGCCGAAGCGCGGCGGGATGTAGCCCTCGCCCTCCACGGCGTGGCCCCGGAAGACCTTGTCGACGATGGTCTTGCGGTCGACCGCATGGAACAGCGCCTTCCGCACCACCGGGTCGAGGAGCGCCGGATGGCCGCTGCCGAATCGTCCGCCGTTCCTGGCCCGGGCGCCGGGGTTGGTGGCGAGGGCGAAGAAGCGACGGCCCGGTGCGTCGTTGACCTTGATGTTCTCGGCGTTCTCCAGCGCCGCGGCCTGGGCCGGGGTGAGGTTGGGAACGAAGGAGACCTCGCCCTTGCGCAGCGCGGCGACCGCCGCGTCCCCGTCCTTGTAGTACCTGAACACCAGCTCGTCGAACTTCGGTGCGCCGCGCCAGAAGGTCTTGTTGGGCCTGAACCTGATGTACTGGTCGACCTTGAAGTCGGTGAGGACGAACGGGCCGTTGCCGACGACCGGGAACTGCTTGTCGTTGTTGAACTTCGAGAAGTCGCCGACCTTCTCCCAGACGTGCTTGGGGACGATCGGCACATCGAGCGCGGTCATGTTCGCCTGGGGTTTCTTCAGCTCGATGACCAGCGTCTCGGGGTCCGGGGCGGTGACCTTCCGGAAGTTGGCGGTGAAGCTGCCGTTGGCGGTGGCGGCGTTCGGGTCCGTCATCATCTTGTTGAACGTCCAGGCGGCGTCGGCCGACGTCACCGGCCTGCCGTCGGACCAGGTGGAGTTCTTGCGGATCGTGTACGTCCACGTCAGCTTGTCCGCGGACGGCGTCCAGGCGGTGGCGAGGCCCGGGATCGGGCGCGCGTCCTTGGCGTCGTAGTTCGTCAGGTACTCGTAGACGAGGCGGTGGACGCTGGTGGAGACCAGTCGCTGCGCCAGGAACGGACTGAGGGAGTCCACGCTCTGCGAGACGGCGACGGTCAGGACGTTGTCCGCGCCGTCCTTGCCGTCCTTGCCGACCTTGCCGTCCGTTTCGGTCGTGACCGCCCGGGCATCGGCCGACGCCTGCGGATGCGGCGGTGCGACGGCGAGGGCTGAGGCCACGATGCCGGAGGCGACCAGCAGCCGGAGAACGCGACGCGGCCGGGGGAGGCCTTTCGGCCGACGGGTGAGGTGCGGAGCCGTTGTGATCATAGGACGTTGACCTCGCGTCGTAACTCGCTTGGAGGAGGCACGTGGATCTTCTGGGCGCCAACTGGTGATGCGAAGGTCTATCAGCGTGGTCCAGACGAGTCAACGATCCTGTGACGCCGCGTCAAGTCCGTTGTGGGCTGCGAGAACGCCGAAGAGCCCGCACCGTGGAACACGGTGCGGGCCCTCATTGGTCTGAACCGCTGAAGCCCTACTGCTGAGGAGCCGGCGGTGCCTGCGGGGGCTGTTGCGGCTGCTGCTGCGGGTAGCCGTATCCGGCGGGCGGAACGGCACCCGGGAGTTCGGGCTGACCGGGCTGCTCGCCGTGCGGGCCGGGCGGGCCGGGGATCTGGGCCTGAGCCGGAGGCTGGGCGGGCGGGCCCGGGAAGGGACCCGGCTGCGCCGGGGGCTGCCCGGCCGGGCTCGGCGCGGACTGCGCCTGGGGAGGCAGCGAATGGTGCCACTGCTGCTGCGCGCCCGGGACGGGTCCGCCGTACGGCTGCTGTCCTCCGTATGGCTGCTGCCCGCCGTACGGGGGCAGCCCGCCCTGCGGCTGCTGACCCGCCTGGGGCTGTTGTCCGGCGTGCGGCGGCTGGTGCGGGTTCGGCGGATAGGGCTGGCCCGGCTGCGGCTGGCCCGCCTGCGGCTGGGCCGCGTACGGCTGGTGCGGCATCGGCGGCGCCATGTGCGGGGGCTGGTGCCCCTGACCGCCGGCCGTCCACAGCCCCTGGGCCTGCTGAGCCCGTACGAAGTCCTCGGCGACCATCGCGGACAGATTGAAGTACGCCTCACGGGTCTTCGGTCGCATCATGTCCAGATCGACCTCGGCGCCCGCCGACAGGTGCTCGTCGAACGGCACGACCACGACACCGCGGCAGCGGGTCTCGAAGTGCTGCACGATGTCCTCGACCTTGATCATCTTGCCGGTCTCGCGGACACCGGAGATCACCGTGATCGAGCGCTGCACCAGATCCGCGTAGCCGTGTGCGGAGAGCCAGTCGAGCGTGGTGCTGGCGCTGCTCGCGCCGTCCACGGACGGGGTGGAGATGATGATCAGCTGGTCGGCGAGGTCCAGCACACCGCGCATCGCGCTGTAGAGGAGACCGGTGCCGGAGTCGGTGAGGATGACCGGGTACTGCTTGCCCAGCACCTCGATCGCACGGCGGTAGTCCTCGTCGTTGAAGGTCGTCGAGACGGCCGGGTCCACGTCGTTGGCGATGATCTCCAGACCGGAGGGCGCCTGCGAGGTGAACCGGCGGATGTCCATGTACGAGTTGAGGTACGGGATCGCCTGGACCAGGTCGCGGATGGTCGCGCCGGTCTCGCGCCGCACCCGTCGCCCGAGCGTGCCCGCGTCCGGGTTGGCGTCGATGGCCAGGATCTTGTCCTGGCGCTCGGTGGCCAGGGTGGCGCCGAGCGCGGTGGTGGTCGTCGTCTTGCCGACGCCGCCCTTGAGGCTGATCACCGCGATGCGGTAGCACGAAAGCACCGGCGTACGGATCAGCTCGAGCTTGCGCTGCCGCTCGGCCTCCTCCTTCTTGCCGCCGAGCTTGAAACGGGCGGCGGCACCGGAGGGGTTACGGCTCGACTTGGCCTTCTGCTTGTTGTTGCGCAGCAGGCGGTCGGAGGAGAGCTCGACGGCCGCGGTGTAGCCGAGCGGGGCGCCCGGCACGGAACGCTCACGCTGGTCGTGCGCGACGGGTGTGGGCCAGGCCGCCCCGGTCCGCGGGTCGACGGGAGCGGCCGGAGGCTGCTGGACCTGGTGCTGGTTCGGTGTCTGCGGTGTATGCGGTGTCTGCGGTGTCTGCGGTGTCTGCGGTGTGTGTGGCTGGTGTGGCGTGTGCGGTGCCTGCGGAACCTGGGGAGTCTGCTGGGCGGGCACACCGGGCTGCTGCTGCACCTGCGGGAAGCCGTAACCGCCGTGCACCGGCTGCGGGTTGGGGCCCGGCATGGCGGGCGGCAGGGGAACGCCGGGCTGCTGGGCCTGCGGCTGCTGGGCCTGCGGCTGGTGGGCCGGGAGGTGCTGGGGCTGCGGGAAGCCGTAGCCACCCTGCTGGGCGGGGAGGTTGGGGTTCTCCGCACCAGGCTGGGGGAAGCCGTAGCCACCCTGCTGGGCGGGGAGGTTGGGGTTCTCCGCACCAGGCTGGGGGAAGCCGTAACCACCCTGCTGGGCGGGGAGGTTGGGGTTCTCCGCACCAGGCTGCGGGAAGCCGTAACCACCCTGCTGAGGGCCGACGCCCGCGGTGTGCGCGGGCCAAGTGGGCTGCGCTTGCGGCTGCTGCGGCTGCTGTTGCGCCGGCATCGCGGGCTGGTCGGCCTGCTGTGCCTGTACGGGCCACTGAGGCGCCGCCGTCGGCGCGGCCGGCTGGAACGCGGGCGGCAGCGGGGGCAGGCCCGTGCCCTGCGCGCTCGGGGCGGTTTCCCCCGACGTGACCACCGGGGCGGAGTCCTGCGGAGCGGAGTCCTGCGGGGCGGAATCGCCGGGTGCGGCGTCGGCGGGCTCGACGACGGCCGGCTCGTCGGTGCTGTCCTCGTGCGCCGCACCGGTGTCGCTGTCCGCGTCCTGGTCCTCGGCCGTCGCCGCCGAAGCGGCGGCCACGGGGGTGTCGGCCCCGTCCGTCCTCTCACCCGCGGCCTCATCGGCGTCGAGTCCGGGGGCGGGGGCGGGGGCGGAGTCAGCGTTGGCCTCGGCCTCCGCCGCTGCGGCCGCCTCCCTCTCCGCGATCTCGCGCTTCAGCGCGGCGGGGGAGAACCGCATCGTCGCGCCGCTCTCGATGTCCCCGTCGCCGAACGGCTGAGGTGCGCCGCCGCCCGTATCGGCCGAAGCGGCGACAGGCGCGGGGGCTATCGGATCAACCGGGGCGACCGGCGCGGTCTCGGGCGCCGGCACCGGCGGCTGAGCGGGCACGGACGACTGCTCGGGCGTCTGGGTCTGCGCGGGTGCGGGCGTCACGGGCGGCCAGTTCGGCTCGAAGCCACTGCCCGGAGGCAGTCCGGGCACGGCGACCGGCGCTCCGGACGGCGGCGGAGGGGTCCCTCCCTGCGTGGCCGGGCCCCCCGCCGAATCCCCTGACGCATTCTGCGTGTACCAGGCAGGCGGGGTGTAGTCGATGGTGAACTCACCCGTCAGCTCCGCGGGCTCCGCGTCGGACTGATCGTCGACGGGCACGCTCCAGTCCCCGCGGATCTCGTCCCGATCGCCGTTCACTTTGCCTCCTGTGGTCGAGCACCCTTGTGCCGTGGTGGGTGGGGGCGACCGTGCCGTCTTCCGGTCCGCCCGGCTCTCCCCCGTACGACGCCGCGCACCTGCCCGCAGGTTCTCGCCGCGCTCTGACCCACCCTAATCGTCAACGCTGTCAGTACGGCAGGCCGGACCACCCGTCGACGACTGTCCGGTAGGTCACCCCTGCCTCAGCACTGCCCCCGTGTGACACGGGTGGGCCGCAGCGTGAGGGGTGAACCGGGCAAAGCCGTACGGACCATGCCAGTCGAGGCGCTACAGGATCGTCACATGCTGACGGCGCACGCCGCTCGCCGTACGGCCCCCGGTCAACTTCCGGACCCGGCCCCGGCCCCGGGTGCCCGAACCCGTACTCGGTTCTGGATCCGACCGTCCCGCCCCGGGGTCGTCCGGCCGCCGCAGGCGCTCAGCGCAGATCGAACTCCCCGTCGCGCGCACCCAGGACGAACGCCCGCCACTCGGCCTCGGTGTACCGAAGCACGGTGTCCCGGTCCATCGACGACCGCATCGCGACGGCACCGTCGGGCAGATACGCGATCTCGACCCGCTCCTCGTCCGCGGTGGTGCCGGGGGCGCCGTGCCACTCGACGCCGGAGATGTCGAGGGCGTAGAGCTCGTCCTTCTCTTGTGCGCTCCCCATGAGCCACGTTCCTTTCGGTGGTGCCGCTTTCGGTGGTGCCGGGGCGAAAGAGCCCGGAACGGCCCGGTCATGCCCCCTTTTCCAGGGGACTTCCCGTGAGGCGCCGCGCAGTTGGATGTTGCCCCCGTCACACCGGGCATCCTATCCAGCGGAGTTCGCGGCCACTCCCGTTCCGGAACGGGGCTCCCGATCTTCGGACCGCGCCCGCCGGCCCGCGCCGGCAGCCGTCCTCAGTCCATCCGGCGGGCCACGCCCAGCAGTCCGGTCTCGGCGTCCGTCGCGCTCGTCATCACCCATTGCCGCTCACGACCGGACACCCAGAGCGTGACCCCGTCCGCCAGCGTCGGCAGCGCGTCGCTCTCCGCCCGGGACAGCCCCAGGATCCGGCCGATCTGCTCCGCCTCCTGCGGCGAGACCCGCTGCACCCCCACCAGCGTCGAGTCACGCAGCAGCCGCGGCGCGACCGGGCTCAGATACGGAAGCAGTGTCAGCACCGACTGCCAGGGCGACGACACCACGCGCCCTCGCGGCGGCCGCATGCCGCAGTCCCGGATGACGACCACCGGACTGCCGACCGTGGCGCCCATCGGCGGGACGCGCCCCACATCGTGGAGCGTGATGCACTCCAGGCCCGCGCCCGCGGCCTGCGCCAGCATCGTCCACGCCTGGGCACGGCCCGTCTCCACCACCACCCGTGCGCCTGTGCCCGCCGCACGGAGCGCCAGCACCTGCGCCGTCCAGAGCCCGCCGATCAGCAGGACGTCGTAGGGAGTCGATCGGTGGAACCCCACCATCTGCGGGCGGCCCTCGGCGTCGTCACCGATGACGACGCCGTCGTCCCCGACGGGCAGGGAAAGCGCCCCGAGGTCGTCCGCCGCCATGGTGTGACCCGCGTGGCGCGGGCCGAGCAGCCCGCGCAGCCGTCCTGCCGTTCCGGTCGTCACGCCCATCACCGCGCACCTCCCAGCGGCATCGTCGCCAGCGCGCCGGGCAGCTGCTCGCGGTCCAGTCGCTGCAGTCCGACCTTCGCCGTCCGGGCTGCCTGCTCCAACACCCGCCGGACCCCGACCAGTTCGGTGTCCGAGCCGCCGGTGATCCGTACGTGGCCGCCCACGGTCATCGCTCCCTTGTGTGCACCCCGGCGCAGGGTGAGGCTGAAGGTGGTCGCGTAGGCCGGGGCCGAGGTGAGGGTCGACACCAGTTTGGGCAGCGGCTGCGCCCCGCGGCCCAGCTCGGGCCAGCGGCCGACGGCGTACGTCGTGTGCCAGCGGTCGTCGCAGCGCCAGACCCGCGACGTCTCGGTGGTGCGGCGCTGTGCGGTGGCACCCGGCCGGCCGGCGAGCGCCGCGGCCCTGGGACTCGCACAGGCCGCCGTCGCCATCGTGGAGTTGAGCTCCTCCTGGTCCAGGACCACGGCCTGGAACCCTGCTCCGGTGATACGGCTCGCCACATGGTCCGCGACGCGTACGAGACAGCGCTGGGCGCCCTCGGCCCCGCCGCCGCGGGCCTCGACCGCCTCGCGGCAGAGCTCCGGGTCCAGCTTCACCGCGACCCAGGTCATCCTCAACGCGGGTGCGCCGGTGCGCTCCTGGAGCGGGGCGTACGAGAGCCGGGCGACCGACTGCTGCGGCAGGTGCGGCGCGGGCGCCGAGCGCACCTGCTGCACCAGCTGTACCGACTCCAGCGTGATGTCGTCGACCTGGAGCGCACCGCCCAGCAGCGACAGCGGCAGGGCCCGCGCGCCGAAGGCGGGACGCAGTGCGGAACCGCTCGCCTCGACCCGTACGACGGCCGTCAGGAACGTGCCGTCGCCGAGCATGCCGACCGTACGCCGGTCACGGTCCACATAGGTGTGCGGGCGCAGTCCCGGCATCGCCTCGACGAGCGGCGCCAGCGAGGGGTCCAGATCCGCGGGGGAGGGCTCGGCGGCCCGCCGCCGCGCGCGCAGACCCAGCGCGGTCGCCAGCCAGTCCTGCAGAGCGTGGCCGCGTCGGCGCAGCACCGCGAGCAGCACCAGGACCGAGGCGACGACGACCGCGGGCACCAACCAGAGTCCGCCGAGCGCGGCCCCCACCACGACCAGCGCGAGTGCCAGCTCGACGAGCATCAGCTGCCGCAGCTGGAGAGGGCCGATCCGGCTGGTACGCGACAGGGGCCGCAGGGTCGTTGAGGCCGGGGCCGTCCGAGGGGGCGCGGCCGCAGGGACGTTGCTGCGTTGCCGCCGGGAACTGCCCGGGGCCTGTCCGGAAGTCCGCCCACTTCGCGCGCGCGTCGCCGTACCCATCGCCGCGTTGCCCCCTCGTGTCCGTATTTGCCAAATTCTTATGGGCGTTGACCGGGCGATCACCCTACCTGAGCAGTGGGGAGCAAGCGCCAGCAGGCATAGTAGGGGGCGGTGCGGCGGCGGGCCCCATGACGTGGGTGTGGGAATCTGGTCGCCCAGCGGGGAGAGGGACAGCGGACAGATGGCATCACGTCGGGACGAACTCAACGCATACACCTTCGCGAAGCGGAGACTGGTCGCGCAGTTCGTGCAGCCAAACACGACCGGCTCGGAGGAGGGCGCACCTCGTCCGTTGCGTGCGGTGGTTCCCGGAGCCATCGTCGGGGTGGTCGTGCTCGCGGTGTTCGGCGCCTGGGGAATGTTCAAGCCGGTGGCACCCCAGAAATGGGACTCGCCCGGCGAGAACGTCATCATCGCCAGCAAATCGACAACTCGCTATGTCGTTCTGAAGACCAACGGCAAGACGCAGCTCCACCCGGTCCTCAACATGTCGTCGGCGAAGCTGCTCCTCCTGCCCGACAAGGGCAAGGTCATCAACGTCGACGAGTCGGTCCTCGACAACGGCAAGATCCCGCACGGCGCCACTCTCGGCATCCCGTACGCCCCCGACCGGCTGCCCGACGCCAAGGACGCCGGCGTCGCCAAGCGCTGGGCCGTCTGCGAGCGGCCGGGCGAAGGCGGCCTGGCCATCCAGAAGGCGGCGTTCGTCCTCGCCGAGCGCGAGGAGAAGAAGACCGAGGGCGCGAACCGGCTGCGCGGCGGTGAACTGATGTACGTGGAGGGCCCGGACAAGGTCCGCTACGTCGTCGACGCCGAGGGCACCGCCTACCCCGTGGAGAAGGACGAACTGCTGCTGCGCCAGGTGGTGGGCCTCGGCCGCGAGGCCCAGCGGGTCTCCGCCGCCTGGCTGGAAACCCTCCACAAGGGTGACAAGATCGCGTTCCCGAAGATCCCCGGTGCCGGCCAGGACGCCGGCGTGCCCGGCGACCTGGAGCCCGGCGTGAACAAGGTCGGCATGGTCCTCAAGGCCACCGACGGCACCAGGACCCAGCAGTACGTCGTCCTGTCCGGCCGGGTGGCGCCCGTCACCGACTTCACCGCCAAGCTGCTGCTCAACAGCAAGGACCTGATCGACATGGGTCAGGACGGCCAGGCGAAGTCCGTCAGCGCCGCCACCTTCCAGCCGGGCGAGGCCTTCGGCCAGGACAAGAAGTGGCCGTCCCAGGCCCCGAAGCCCGTCAACTCGGCCGGCGCCGACGAGGGAAGCCGCAACACCGTGTGCAACGTCCTGCGCGAGGTGGACGACGACGGTACGACCACCCTCAGCACCTGGGCGGGCACCGACTTCCCCGCGCCCCTGCCGACCGGTTCGAGCAGCGCGTACGTCACTCCCGGCTCCGGTCAGCTGTTCCGCCAGTTCAAAGGGTCCCGCACGGACACGGGCTTCCTCTTCCTGGTCACCGACACCGGGCTGCGCTACGCGATGCAGTCCAACGGCGACAGCGCCACGGACGACTCCGGCATCGGGTCCTCGGGCTCGAAGAAGGAGAAGGAGGCGCGGGCGCAGGAGGCCCAGCAGGCCCAGAACCGGCTCGGGTACAAGGACGTGGATCCCGTACCGGTGCCCGCCGCCTGGTCCACCTTCCTGCCCACCGGCCCGCGCCTGTCCACCGGTGCCGCGAGCCAGCCGCAGGGTTCGTGAGGACCGGCCCCGACATGACGTACACACACGGCTCTCGCCCGCACCGGCGCGCCCTTCCGCGCCCTCGCCTGCTGACCGCCGCGGCCGCCACCGCGCTCCTCGCCGTCATCGGTCTGCCCGTGGCGCCCGCGTCGGCGGACACGACCGATCAGTGCACCTACCCCGGGAAGAAGTACGCGGGCCGCCCGTGGGCGCTGCAACGCGTGCTGCTGGACGAACTGTGGAAGCAGTCCACCGGCAAGGGCGTGCGGGTCGCCGTCATCGACACCGGAGTCGACGTCAGGAATCCGCAGCTGACGCGTGCGGTCGACGTCAAGAGCGGCGTCAACCTCCTGGACAAGAACCTCAAGGACGACGACGGCAACAAGATCGAGCGCGGCAAGGAGGACGGCACCACGGACACCGTGGGCCACGGCACCAAGGTCGCCGGCATCATCGCCGCCCGGCCCGCCAAGGGCACCGGGTTCGTCGGCCTCGCGCCCGACGCCATGATCATCCCCATCCAGCAGAACGACGCCGAGGGCCACGGCACCGCACAGACACTGGCCAAGGCCATCGACCACGCGGTGGCCAAGGAAGCCGACGTCATCAACATCTCCCAGGACACGGCCAACGCCGTGAAGCCCTCGCCCCTGCTGCAGCAGGCCATCGACAAGGCCCTGGTCAAGGACATCGTCGTCGTCGCCTCGGCGGGCAACGACGGAATGGGCGGCAACGTCAAGAAGACCTACCCGGCTTCGTTCGAAGGCGTCCTGGCCGTCGCCTCGTCCGACCGCAACAACGAACGGGCGGCGTTCTCCCAGTCCGGCGACTTCGTCGGCATCGCCGCCCCGGGCGTCGACATGATCTCCACCGTCCCCGGCGGCGGCCACTGCACCGACAACGGCACCAGCTTCTCCGCCCCGTACGTCGCGGGCATCGCCGCACTCATCAAGAGCAAGCACACGGACTGGACCCAGGAACAGATCGTCGCCCAGATCCAGCAGACCGCGGAACGCTCCGTCGCCGGCCACGACCGGCTCGTCGGCTGGGGCGTCGTCGACCCGGTCCGCGCCCTCACCGAGGACGACGAACCCATCGAGAAGCCGGTCGCCCACGAAGGCCTCACGCGCGCCGAGGCCCCGACCCCCGCCAAACTCCACCTCGGCGAATCCGCGGACGAACGCAACGCCCGCGTCGCGACGTACGTCGTGGTGGGCGGGGGAGTCCTGGTGGCGGTCATCGCCGGCGGTGCGGTGACGGTGCGGGACTCACGACGCCGCAAGCGGCGGACCGCTCGGAGTGCGGTGGGATGAGACGTTCGCAGCGAGATCGGGACGAGACGATGACGTTGCAGCAGCACACGGGTCCACGTCGGACCAACCGCAGAAGTCTCGTGACGGATAAGAGACTTGGGGCTGTCATAGCCCGTGGATAGAGTGGTGTACGAGGTAGTTGGCGGACCGTGGGACACCACGATCGCAGGTAGGACAGCAGTAGCAAACGGGGAGGATTGGCTCGTGCTCGAGGCAGTTGGTGACGGGGGCGGCAATGGCAGGTGACCTTGAGGTCGGAGTACGCGCGCTGAAGCAGTTCCGGAGCCGGGTCGACGCGGCCCTCGCCGACCTGGAGACCAGTGACGGCGGCAAGACAAAGGTCGCGGCGGAGCGGGTCACCCGCGGGTCGTTCGGCGTCGGGTTGCCGTTCGTGGAGGCCGAGGGCTTCTACAAGGAGTACAACCGCGTCCACAAGGCACTGGTCACGCTGTCGAAGTCGCTCGGCGACCAGATCGAGTTGCTCAGCATCGGCGTGCACGCGGCCGATGTCGGCTACGGCAACGTCGAAGAGGCGCAGCGCGCTCGGTTCCACGAGATCCGCGCCCGGCTGGACAGGGAGCGGGACGAAGCGTTCGAGCGCGAGCAGCAGCAGAAGCCCGCGCAGCCCGCAGAGCCCGCACAGCCTCGCCAGGATGCCAAGTCCGGCACCAAGGATCTGGGGTGACGAGTGATGAGTGAAGAGAAGCAGCCGAAGTCCGACACCAAGCCGCCCCTGACGACGCAGGAGCAGGAGCAGGCGAAGGACCAGGAGCAGATCGAAGGCCAGTTCGCCGCCACCGACATGGTGGAGCAGATGCAGGACTTCTTCGACGTCTTCGGCTTCGGATCCACCGGCAGCGTCTTGGGCTCGACCGTGTTCGACGGCCGCAAGCTCAACGAGATGCTGGACTTTCTCGAGAGCACCAACCCTGCCGACCTGGAGCACGCCGGCGAGGCTCTGGAGAGGGCGAACGTCGCCATCAACAAGGCTGCCAAGGAGCTCGAGGCTTTCGTCAAGAAGACCGACTGGGAGGGCGAGGGCGCCAAGGAGTTCCAGCGCTACGGCAAGGAGGTCGTGACCTACGCCTGGTCCGTCGGCAAGATGGCCAACGCGGTCGGCGCCCAGATGAAGGTCGCCAGCACCGGCCTGACCTCGGTCCGCAACGCGCGCCCGCCGCGCGACAACCGCGTGATCCAGAAGGACGTCAAGGACTTCAAGCTCCCCGAGCAGACGGCCGACAACCCGGAGTACCAGAGGGCCCTGCAGGTCGAAAAGGACCGGCAGGAGGCCATCAACCAGATGAACCGCCTGGCCTCGTTCTACGTGGTCTCCCAGAGCACGCTCGCCGCACAGGAGGCGCCGACGCCGCCGGCGGCGTACAAGGCTGCGGTGCCGATGCCTAAGGGCAGTATCGACAATGCCACGGGCTATGAGTCGGCTGGCGGCCGTTCGGGAGATTCGCGTACTCCCAGCCCAGCCACGAGCCTGGGAGAGTCCGGCGTCGCCGAGCCGGCACCGCGCACCGAGGCGCCCGGTAAGCCCGGTTCCGTCCCGGACTCCACATCGATGGAGATCGACAGCGTGGCCACGGCCCCGCCGCCGACGACCACCGGCCCGACCACGGCGCCGCCGACTGCCGTCAGCAACCCCAACCAGGGAAGCGGCCTGTCCACCCCGCCCCTCACCAACTTCGGTCTGCCAGGACGAGCCGGTCCGGCTCCTCGGACAGGCGATCCGAGGACCGCAGGGGGGCAGCCGAGCAAGGCTGTGGGCCGCGCCGGCACCACGGGTAGCTCGCAGCCGCCCATGGGACGCTCAGCCACGTCGACCGGGCGGGCCCCGGCAGCTCCGAACGCCACGTCGTCCGGCCGTTCGCCGATGATCGGTCGCCCGAGTGCCACCGGCATGCCTGGAGGAGGCGCTACCGGACGTCCCGGAACAGGCGGAGGCAGTAGCCAGGCCCCCATCGTGGGTCGCCCTGGAGGCACAAGCCAGCCTGCCGCAGGACGCAGCACCGGTACGAGCGGACAGAGCGGCGGTCGGGGCAACGGAATCATCGGTGGCACTCCTCAGCGTGCCACTGGCGGAAGCACGGGATCGCGCATTCCCCGCGGCACGATCATCGGTGGAGACAGTCCGGCCGCGGGTCGTTCGTCTGCCGCCCGGCCGAGCCAGGCAGGTGTTGTGGGGGCCAACTCCGCGAGCCAGGCCGCCCGACCGGTCGGGCGTGGTACGCCCAGCGTGAATGGAGTCGTCGGCGCCCCCCGCGCTCCCGGCGCGCGCCCCGGTGCCACAGGGGGTACCGGCGGTCGTGCCAACCAGCGGCGAAAGGGACCCGAGGAGCAGGAGGGCACAGCCCGCCCTGACTACCTGACCGAAGACGAAGAGACATGGGCGAACCGCCGACGCGGTGCTGTACCGCCGGTGATCGACTAACCACTGGAAGGCTCGGAAGTCAGAATGACGGCAGGAACGATCGAGGGCCGAAGGCTCCGGCGAGGTCTCGGCGCCATGGCTGTGATGGCAGCGATGGCGTGCGGATCCGTCATTGCTGCCCCTGCGGCGCAAGCTGCTGATGGACAGTCAATGCAGTGGTATTTGGGTGCCATGCATGCCGAGGAGATCTGGAAGACCTCGACCGGCAAGGGGATGAAGGTCGCCGTCATTGACAGCGGAGTCAACCCGGCTACCCCGTCCCTCAAGGGTCAGGTCCTCAAGGGAATGGATGTGGCGGAGGCCAAGGGCGACGAGACCGACGATTACTCCGGCCACGGCACGACAATGGCCGAAGTCATCGTCGGAACCGGTGCAGGCGGGGGCATCAAAGGGTTGGCTCCGGATGCTCAGGTGATTCCGTTTCGGGTCAGTGACACCGAGCTGCAGAACGAACAGAAGGTGAATGCCTTCGACATGGAGGAGGCGATCAAGGCTGCAGCAGACAGTGATGCGCGGATCATCAACGTCTCCATGGCCACCGACTTCTACAACTCCGCCAATCGGCAGGCCGTCCAGTATGCCCAGTCCAAGGGAAAGCTGCTTTTCGCGGGTTCCGGGAACAACGCCGATGAAGCCAACAAAGTTCAGTATCCGGCCGCCTATCCGGCGGCGGTCGCCGTTGCCGCAACGGGCAAGGATGGCAAGGTAGCCGACTACTCGACATTCGGGGACTACGTGGACATCGCTGCCCCCGGCAGCAACATGCCCAAGTGGTGCGACGAAAAGTTCAAGAGCTACTGCGAGGGCGAGGGCACCAGCTACGCCACCGCCATCGCTTCAGCGTCCGCCGCGCTCATCTGGTCTGCCCACCCCGACTGGACAGCGAACCAGGTCCTCCGTGTCATGTTCGAGTCCGCGGGACGCGGTGAGGACTGGAAGGAGGGCACGGTGAGCAACTACCTCGGCCACGGCATCGTCCGTCCCGGCGCTCACATCAACCGCGGCGTGGGCAAGCCCGGCGACCCGGGCATCAGCCCCCTCACCAACACCAAGGTCGGCGGGGGCACTGCCGGCGGCGACTCGTCCTCCGCCTCATCCGCCCCCTCTGCACCAGCTTCGTCACAAGCACCCAAGGGCAGGGCGGAGTCGGACGCCGTCGTGACAGGCTCCAGCAAGAGCACTGATGACGGCGGTCAGTTGGGACTCATCAGCGGGATCGGCGCAGCCGTGGTCATCGCAGTCGGCGCCTTCGTTGTCGTACGCAAGCGTCGCAGCGCCTGACCGAACGTCCGGGCCACCACGGCCCGTTCAGACCTTCACCTCACGTTGTGCTTCACTCGCCATTGCCTGGTGAAGCGCAACGCAGCCATTCACAACAGTAGTTCAGAAGGGAAACGCAACCGTGTCACAGGGCCAGCGGCTTTCAGACCAGCAAGTCATCCAGCTCGAGAAGCAGCTCTTCGAGAAGTTCAACTCGATCAAGGGCCAGCTCCAGCAGATTCAGGGCACGATCGACAGCCTTGAGGGCCAGTGGAAGGGCATCGGCGCCGGGGCCTTCAACACGAAGCAGCAGGAGATCAACACCTCCATGGTGGGTCTCGGCAACATCCTCGCGAAGTTCCTCGAGGCGATGAGCAGCTCGAGGAAGATCAAGGACGGCACGGAGGACGATGTCCGCGCTGCCGTGCAGGCGATCAACGTCGACCTCGGTGTCGGCACCAGCGCTGCTCCGAAGTCCGGCATCAGCAGCCTCTGAGCCGCTGGGTGCATTCGATCTCGGCGCGCGACAGCCGAGTGACCACAACACGTGAGATGAGGGAATCATGGGCATGAACTCGGGTGACGAGCTCGTCGTCAAGTACGACGGCCTCGACATGGCGGCGACCACGCTCGGCAACCAGGCCAAGAAGCTCGAAGAGGACCTGCGGGAGATCAAGACCGCTATGGCCACCGTTGCCGCCGGCTGGGAGGGCGAGGCGCACAACGCCTACGTCCAGGAGCAGGTGAAGTGGGACAAGGAAGCTGCGGACATCCACCGCGCCCTCATGCAGATCGGCCAGGTCGTGGCGAACGCGGGCGGCGACTACATGGGCGGCGACAAGAAGGCCGCCAGCTACTTCGCCTGAGCCTCCGGCTTCGGCCGACGCCTCGGGACGCTGACCAGGGGTGGGCACGCGCGAGGGGTGCCCACCCTCCGTCCGTCCGATGCGAGAAACCCCGGGAGCCGCACTGGCGGCTCTCGGGGTTTCTGCTGTTTGCTCAGATGCGCAGGGCGCGGACCCGTCTCATGACACGGGCCCTTTGCAGTCCGCCGAGTCGGTGACGGACTTCCCGTAGGCGAGCAGGAGCTTCTTGGCCGCGTCCGCATCCGAGAAATTCTTGTCCCAGATGAGGACTCTGACGAAGAGTTGGTTCAGGTCGGGATGGTCCTTGGCGGCCACCGGGCAGGGGATACGGCGCACGCCGCCGCGTCCGGACCACATGTACGTTCCGTCCTCGCTGGTGTGCTCATCGAGGTCAACGTACGGGTTGCTTCGGGCCACCTTCCTCACGGAGGCGTCCGCCTTCCACTCGGAGAAGGCGCTGAACACTGCCTTGTCATCGACGAACACCTCGCAGTGCGTGCGGCCCACCTCTCGCGACGACGCGCGCGCCTCCAGGTTCTTGCCGTTCTTGGGCAGTACCGCGTCGAGTGCGGCGGCGGCACCGGTGTGCCGCACAGGTCCGACGGCAGGGCGAAGGACCGCTTCTCCTCCGGCTGCGAGCATGCGGTGAGTACCAGCGCGAGCTGTGCGGCTACTGCGATAGCAGAGATCCGCCTGAGTGGGATAGGCCGCCGCGGAGCCAGCCGTCGAGGCGAAACGATCTCACCCCGTCTGGGAATTGTGTGTGGGCTGGCAGGTGTCATGGGGAGGAACCTCCATGGTGAGGTGGTCCGCCATGGCCTCGCCATTGGTGGCGGCATCGTTGAGATCGTTGTCGCGCCCGTAAGAGCCCATTCCGCTACCTATTCCTGATCGGGAAGCCCGTGGGACTCGGCCGCGTTGACGGCTGCAATCTGGCCGTGCGCGATGGATGCGCTCAGGTCCCTGGTTCTTCTCCCAGAGGGCGCTCGCATCCATACAGGCCAGCCGTTAGCCGGGCAGCCTGGAGGGAAGATCGCACTTCGCCTTCTGGTGGGAAAATCGCGCCGCGTTGATAGCGAGATCAATCAAGTCCTGGCGGACCTCAGGCTTGCCTGATCCTTCATGCTTCCTCAAGTCCACAACAACGCTGAGGCTGTACGTTCCACCTGGAATATGTCCGGGCGACGCGCACGGTACCAAGATGGCTGCCTTGCGAGCCACGTTCACACCTCTGGTTCCCGCTGTGAAACTCTTGATATCGGATTCGCGAACATTGAGGGCTTCCTTCGCCCAGTCGCGGACGTCGTAAGTCTCGGAACCCATGTTCTCGGCGGTCTCGGTGAGCATCATCTCGGTCCTGGCGCTGAGCAGGACGCGACCCTCGCCCCAAACGAGACAGTCGGCGGTGTAATCCGAGGCACCCTGCGTGATGTCTCTGCCGTCCAACCTGTCATCAAACTTGTACCCAGGCTCGCTTGGTAGCGATCCCTTCAGCGCTGGAACCACCTTTGCGGACTTGCCCAGGGACTCGCACACGTCGCTCGCTCTGATGTCGCCACGCCGCTCGAACGGAGGGAACCCGAATGCGTACGCTGCGGCAGTGGCCGAAGCGACGCACAGCAACGCTGCGAGGGGGATGACAACCTTCTTCGGCATGGCGGCCATGGATTCAGTCCTTCTTTGCGTCCATCTGGCGTGGAACTCCCTGACCTTCGATCAGCGGTCCCGGCCACACCTCCGGCTACGATGCCGCCCGGGCCGATAAGGGAGCCGCGCTGAGGTGGCGAACACGGCGGCAAAAACAGCCCGCAGTCTCCGGAGTTGGTCACGACAGCGAGCGGACGTACAGTTCACCCGCTAGAGCAGGCCTCGGATTCCCTGACTGATTTGGCGTACTCCGTGATTAGCTGCTTCATGGCGTCTGTGGTGCCGAGGTCGGGTGAACGCACTTCGATGATTGCGAACATGTCCCCCTTGAACGAGGGGTCCTGGCATGGTTCGACTCGGGCCACCGCGCCTCCGGCTTCGTAGAGATAGCTGCCAGTCGTCTCGTACGCCGCCATGTCGATGTGTTTGGTGTCGAGTGCCACCGCGGTGATCCTCGCCCCTTTCTCCCGCCATTCCTGGCTAGCCACCAGAGCAGGCTTCCCGTCGACACGGATTTCACACTGTTTGGTCCCCTTCACTGGGGCTTCCTCGGCTGACGAAAGTGAGGAGCCTCCCGGAAGGAAAGGAGTCAGAGACGCGGGCTTCACCCCCATGCCGCACAGCGAATTGGGAGCCGAGTACTTCTTCGCGTTCTGAGTTTCCTCGGAACATCCGGTCAGCGCTAGGCCGGCCATCAGGGCGGCACAGGCGAGCCTGAAGCTCGCCCTAAGCGGGACGGAGGATTTATTCAACGCAACCTCTTGTACGTTGTTGAAGGGATCCGATTGCGGCGGCGAAGTGCGATGCTGTCACAACCACATTGGTCTAGATGTCGGTCTGCAGGTCCTTGGCCACGCTTTCGGTGAAACCGCCACCCAGGTCGTAACCGTTCCGTGCACCGGTACGGGCGCTCTCCACAAGATCCGAGCCATTGGGGAGGTCGTGAACCCTTGCCGCAGTGTCGGCGGCGGTCACAGCGTGCTTGATGCTATCTTCCAGTCCGTTTTCCCACTTTTCGCCCATCTTGCCGCCGGCCTCATCCTTGGCCTTGCCCTCGGCATCCTGAAAGACCTGTTCGAGAATGACGCCGCTGATGGTGGTTGCCCCACCGCCAACCGCAGCGCCTACCACAGGGCTGGCGATGAAGGAAACACCCACGCCGATTCCGGTCCCAATTCCCCCGGAGATTCCGCTCTTCCATTGGGCAATGGACTGTTCGTACTTCTTGTCTGCTTCTTCTGCCGCGCCGGCCAGAGCTTCCTGCCTGCCTACGTTCAAAGAGGCTGAAACCTCGCCGGTCGAGTGCGCAATCTCATGGACAAGGAGCTTCTGGTCGCCGCTGTAGCGCTGGTACTCCGGGAGTTCTGGATTCAGGTGGTAGTCCATGAGGTCAGCCATGTAGCCCTTTTGGCTTACTTGTACGGCTGCGTATCCCTCCGGGTCCTGTCCTACGGAGAGCAGGAAACGCGACACATCTCGGTGGTCGAAAATTGCTTCTGAGCCGGCGACAGGGAAGAGTTTCTCCACATTTCCCCTCGCGGTCTTCTCCCCCTGGGTGGCATTTGGGTCCGGATTCGTGTCCGTCGTGGCGCGATTGATATCTGGTAGATATTCAGACGCGATCTGTCCCATGCTGTCGGACATGTAGCCGTACTTCGTCAGGCGTGTGTCGTCTTCCGCGATCGACTTGACGAGGGATTCCATCAGCCGGGCCTGCTGATCCGAGTGCGGCGCCAGGTCGGCCGTCGGCTTTTCGCCCGCCGGGTGGCCGGTCGTCGCTGCCTCCAGCGCCATGGCCAGGTTGTTACGCCCCGCGATGCTCTCCTCCATGTCCTTGTCGTAGTCCTTGGGCCAGTCGCGCTCTTCGAAGAAGTACTCGAAGTTGCTGAGAGACCGCCGGTCGTCCTTGCCCTCCACCTTGAAGTCGTGGTCCTCGTCCTTCGTGACGAACGTGTCGCCGAAGAACTCGGTGGCGGCCGCAGGGCTGTTGGCAAGAGCCTTGAAGTAGCCGGTCATCGGGTCCCAGCCGGAGTCGGTTCCCGTGTGGTTCAGCTGCGGGAACATGCCGATGGGCTGCCAGGCCACGTGGGCGCCGTTGTGGGTGAGCTTCTTCTCCGCCGCGACGAGCTTGTTGCCGTACTCGTTCAGGAACTTGTCGTCGTAGTCGCCCCACCGCATCAGGTTGCTCATGACCTGACCACCGAAGGGCATTCCGCCGTTCTTCTCCAGCGGCTTGTCGGCGAAGGCGACGACGTCCCGCTTCCATGTCTCCATGGCGGCCGTGTCGCTCTGACTGGCGGTCGCCAGTGTCAGGCCCAGACTCTTCTGGAGGTCGTCGAACTGTTCACGTCGCTCGTGCATGAGCTCGGGATTGACCATGGGCCTGTTGAGCTCCGCCCAGAAGTCCAGCGTTCCCTTGCCGCCGAGGTTCGTGGCGAACCGCTCGGCGAAGAGGTCGTCGTTGGCGTACTTCTTCAGGCCGGCGTTGAGTCGGTCGAACTCCTGGACGGTGAGGTCCTCGGGCTTCTTCTTCGCCAGCTTCGCCAGGTCGTCGGCTTCCTTGAGCGCGTCAGCGGCCGCGTCGCGGTCCGCGTAGTTGGCGTCGGAGAAGCCGAGCTTGCTCTGGTCGACGAGTGCCTTGAGGACCTTGGTCGCGGAGCTGTCGCTCTGGGTCGCGCCGTCGAGGATCTTCTGAACCTCGTCCCGGAGGGCCGTGACGGCCGCCTCGGTGTGACTGGGGACGCTCTTTCCTGTCCCGACCTGGTCGGGATGGATGTTCATGCTGACCGTGAAGCCGCTACCGGTCGTGACGACGGTCAGGTTCTTCTTGAGACCGCGTTCGATCGCGTCGTTGAGCTTGGTCCGGTAGTCCTTGAGCTCGCTGCAAGCGTCCCGCAGGATGTTGCGGATCGACGTGGCCTGGGTGTGCGCGTCGGCGAACTCGCCGGCCGTTCTGCCGATGAACTGCTTGGAGATCTTCGCGTTCTCGCCCGTCCAGCTGGCCTTGTTCGCCTGTTCGCGGAGCCCGTCGTCGGCGTCCTCCTTCAGGCTTGCCAGCTTGCCGACCAAGGTCGTCCAGTCGGCGACGGCTTCGTCGAGAAGGCCGAACTTCGCGGAACGAAGAGTTTCGAGATCCATGACTAGTCCTTGTCCTTCTCGTCCTTCTTCTTCTCGCCGTAGATCGGGTTCTTCTCGCCCGGCTGCCCCACGCGCTCGTCGAATCCGCTGTCCAGCGTGGCGATACTGCTGAGCTGCCCGGTGATGTAGTGCTCGTCGTTCTTGTGGATCTTCTTGGTCACCCGCATGTGGTTCGAGATGTGGGAGCAGGCGTCCCGGAGGGAGCCGAGCTGTTCGTCCCATCGCTTGGCCACGTGGGCGAGCCCTCCACCGAGTTCGAAGCCCTGGGTCTTGAGGTCTTCAGCGGCTTTGGAGCTGCTGGGGCCGGCCACACGCGCCTCGTCGTACAAGCGGTTGAACAGTTTGAATGCGTTCGACCCGATCTTCGCGAGATCGCTCTCGGAAGTCGTGAGGTCGCCGTAGCTGCCTCCGCCGCCGCCCTCGTCAGGCACCCGGTTCAACTGCATCTGCTCCGACTCACGGCCGGCCGCCTGCGTCTTGAGCTGTTCCCACTCGTCCCACGCCATCTGCCACACCTTTCCCGTTCTTCACCCGGCGCTTCAAGAGGAATCGATTGGGGTTTCTGTGCTCACTTCGTGCAGGGGCCCTCCGCGGCGGCGGCGCGCAGGTCGAAGTCGATCGGAGACATGCCCTCCGGCACCGGCTGGTCGGCCGAAGGCTTGGCCGTGACCTTCAGGCATGTGGTGCCGTCCGAATTGCTCACCTCGTAGTGCTCCACGTTGCCCTTCGGCGTCAGCTCGCCCGAACGCCACACCAGAAGCGCCGTCGGGTCGTCCCTCTCCGGTCCGTCGAGCTGTGGGTCCATGCGCTCGTTCCACGCGCCGTCGTCCCCTTCGAACACCGGGGACATCCTCGAGCCGTCCAGCCACTCCGCCACGGCGACGGTCCGTTCCAGCACCTCCGCCTGACCGGCTCCGTCGGGCCGCTCTCGTTCGTGGAGCTGGTAGTTGGTCCACGAGCCGTAGAACGCCAGGCCTGCCGCCGCGAAACAGCACAGCCGCTGGACGAGGAACCCGGCGCTGGAGGGCTCGGCGGCGGCAGGGTCGGAATGCCGCTGTGCCTGGAACCGCCACCAGATCGCCCGGTGATCCGCGAGGCCGAGCGCGATGAACGCCACGCCGAAGACCACCATGAATATGGCAAATCCAGACACTCCTCTGGTCCCTCTCTGCGAATGGCCCCCGGCTCGACGTCCGGCGTGTGCCCGCCCGTGCGGGCACACGCCGGGAGCTCTGGGGGCGTCCAGCCTCTGCGCGGTAGCCGCCGGCGCCCTTCCGAGGGCGCCAGGCACCGCATGCCAGGCACCTCACGCCAGGCACCGCACGCCGGTCAAGCAGCCAAGCGGTCAAGCGGTCAATCAAGCGGTCACGTCGTCACGCGGTCACTGCGGATCCCCCAGCCACCCCGTCTGCACCAACGGCTTCCCCCGCTGCCGGGACACGAAGATGCCTCGTCCCGCGGGCATGGGCCGCATACGGACGCCGAGCACCTCGCCCTCCTGCGGGTCGCCGGAGAGCAGGAGGCCCTGTGCGCCGAGTTCCATCATTCGTTGCACGAACGGCTCGTACGCCGCGCGGCTCGCGCCCGCCGAGTTGCGCGCGATGATGAAGCGGACACCGACGTCCCGCGCGAAGGGCAGGTGCTCCGTGAGCTTGGCCAGCGGGTTGCCGCTCGACGTGGACACGAGGTCGTAGTCGTCGACGACCACGAAGACGTCCGGGCCCTGCCACCAGCTGCGGTCGCGAAGCTGCTGGGCCGTGACGTCGGCGGACGGCGCACGGCGCTGCATCAGGTCCGCCAGCGCGTCGACGTGGTGCTCCATGTTGTTGGACATCGGCACGTACTCGGCCAGGTGCGTGGCGGGGGTGACGTCGAGCAGCGCGCGCCGGTTGTCGATCACGAAGAACTTGGCGGCGTTGCCGTCGTACCGTTGCGTCAACTGCTTGATGAGCAGGCGCAGCAGGTTCGACTTGCCGGACTCGCTCTCACCGAACACCAGGAAGAACGGGTCGCGGCCGAAGTCGGCGAACACGGGTTCCAGGTTGTTCTCGTCGATCGCGAACGACACTCCCCGCCGGGGTTCGGCGAACCCCGCGGGAAGCTGGTCCCCGGCGAGCTCGCGCGGGAGCAGACGCACCTTCGGGGCGGCGGCGCCCGGCCAGTGGCGACTGACCTCCTGCACCATCGCGGAGGTCGCCTCGGACAGGTCGCTGTCGGACTGGATGCCGTCGATACGCGGTACCGACGCCATGAAGTGCAGCTTCTCGGGAACCAGACCGCGGCCGGGGACTCCCTGCGGCACGTTCATGGCGATCTTGCGGTCCACCTCGGAGTCCATGGTGTCGCCCAGACGCAGTTCCAGGCGGTTCATCAGGTGGTCCTTGATGTTGGAGCGCACGTCCATCGACCGGGACGCCGTCAGGATCACGTGGATGCCGTAGCCCAGCCCGCGCACCGCCATGTCGACGACCGCGGACTCCAGTCCCTCGTAGTCGCTGCGGAAGTTGCCCCAGCCGTCGATGACCAGGAAGACATCGCCCCACGGCTGGTCCGTCACGGAGATCTCACCGCGGCTGCGGAGCCTGCGGTACGTGGCGATCGAGTCGATCCCGGCGCTGCGGAAGTACTCCTCGCGCCGGGAGAGGATGCCGTAGACCTCGGCCACGGTGCGGCGGACGCGCTCGGGGTCCAGGCGCGAGGCGACCCCGCCGACGTGCGGCAGTCCCGCGATGGACGACATGCCGCCACCGCCGAAGTCCAGCCCGTAGAACTGCACTTCCTGCGGTGTGTGCGTCAGCGCGAACGCCGAGATGAGGGTCCTCAGCAGGGTCGACTTGCCGGACTGCGGGCCGCCGACGATCTGCATGTGGCCCGCCGCCCCGGAGAAGTCCCGGTAGAGCACGTCACGGCGCTGCTCGAAGGGCTTGTCGACGACGCCCAGCGGGACGACGAGCTTGCCCGCGCCCTCGAATCCCGGCTGCGTCAGTCCGCGTCCCTCCACACCGGCGAGGTCCGGCAGGATCTCGTCCAGCGGCGGCGGGTTGTCCAGCGGCGGCAGCCACACCTGGTGAGCCTCCGCGCCCCGGCCCTCGAGCCGTCGCACGATCACGTCGAGCACGGAGTCGGCGAGCGCGTCGTCCTCCGGAGTACGCGCCTCCGGCACGGCGGCCTGGGCGGTGGGCGCGGCGTAGCGGACCGGCACGGGCGCGGCCGTGAACGGCACGGGCCTGCGGTCCACGGGCAGCGGACCGCCGGGCACCGCCGCGTGGTGCGCGTTCGACCGGTACACCCCGGAGACGTACGCGGCCTTGAACCGCACCATCTCGTCCGTGCCGAACTTCAGATAGCCGGAGCCGGGGACGTTCGGCAGCTGGTACGCGTCGGGGACGCCGATCGCCGCACGCGACTCGGCCGCGGAGAACGTGCGCAGACCGATCCGGTACGACAGATACGTCTCCAGGCCGCGCAGCCGGCCCTCCTCCAGACGCTGCGAGGCCAGCAGCAGATGGACGCCGAGCGAGCGGCCGATGCGGCCGATCTGGACGAACATCTCGATGAAGTCCGGCATCGCGGTGAGGAGTTCGCTGAACTCGTCGATGACGAGGACGAGCGACGGAATGGGCTGCAGCGGGGCACCGGCCGCGCGCGCCTTCTCGTAGTCGTGGATGTTGGCGTAGTTGCCCGCGTCGCGCAGCATCTCCTGCCGGCGGTTGAGCTCACCGCGGATGGAGTCGCCCATGCGATCGACCAGCGTCAGGTCGTCCGCGAGGTTGGTGATGACCGCGGCGACGTGCGGCATCTGCGACATGCCGGCGAAGGTGGCGCCACCCTTGAAGTCCGCGAGGACGAAGTTCAGCGTCTCCGACGAGTGCGTCACGGCGAGGCCGAGTACGAGCGTACGGAGCAACTCGGACTTTCCGGAACCGGTCGCGCCCACGCACAGCCCGTGCGGGCCCATGCCCTCCTGCGCCGCCTCCTTGAGGTCCAGCATGACCGGGGAACCGTCCTCGCCCACACCGATCGGGACGCGCAGCCGCTCGGCCTGCGAGCGGGGCCGCCAGGTGCGGCTGACGTCGACGGAAGCGGCGTCGCCCAGGTTCAGCAGATCGGTGAACTCAAGGTTGGCGAGCAGGGGTTCGTCGTCGTCACCGCCCATGGCGACGCGCAACGGGGCGAGCTGTCGGGCGAGCGCCTCGGCGGCCTCGACGCTGAGCCGGTCGGGCATTCCGTCGTACACCAGGCCGTGCCCCGACTCCAGTTGCAGGGAGTCGGGGTGGACCGAGACGGACAGCCCGCCGCGCATCGCGGCCATCTCACCGGGCACGACCTCGATGAGCGTCACACCCTGCAGCCCTTCGGCGGCGGCGAGCGCCGACATCGGGGGCACGGACTGACCGTCGAGCACGACGACGACGTGAGGCCGGTCGAGCAGCGGCTGGTGGCCGCCCTGGAAGCGGGGCCGCCCTTCGAGGTGGCTCGCGAGCATGTCCTGCAGTTCGCCCGCGTCGGTGGTGATGAGGCGGCGGCTGCCCGCACCGTCGGCGGCGCCGGGCGCCTGAACGTGCGGCAGCCACTTCGCCCACTCCCAGTGCGGAGCGGCGGCGGAGCCGGCCGCGATCGCGACCACGAGGTCCTCGGGGGAGTGCAGCGAGGCCAGCGAGCCGACCATCGCGCGCGCGGTGGAGCGCACCGACTCCGGCTCGCCGCTCACCGTCAGGTGGTAGAAGGCGCGCAGCGACACGGCCATCGGCAGCCCGTCGAGAGTGCCGTGCGTGCTGAGGAACTTCTGCATCGCGCCCGCGGTCAGCGGCTCCAGCTCGTCCACCGGCGCGGTGTCGGGCGCCATGAGCGGCGTCGCCAGCTGCTGGCTGCCCAGGCCGATGCGCACCTGCGCGAAGTCGTCGTCACCCGTCCGGCGTTCCCACACCCGGCTGCCCTCGGCGACCAGCGCCCACAGTTGCTCGGGCGACGGGTGCAGATAGAACTGCGCGTCCCGCTGCAGACGGGCGGTCCTCAGGACCGTACGCCGGGTCTGGGTCAGGTACTTGAGGTAGTCGCGGCGCAGATCGGCGAGCTGGCCCTGGGTACCGCGCCGGTAGCGCACCAGCATGGCGATGCCCATCGCGACCGTCGACGCGATCATCACCATGCCCATGATCCGCATGATCGGATTCGGCGTCATGAAGAAGAAGACGACGGAACCGCCCATACCGAGCATCGGCAGCAGCTGCATCAGCACGCCCTCCTGCTGCCCTCTGGGCAACTCGGGCGGTGGTTGCAGCTGCACCTGCTCGCCGGGCACTTCGGACGGCAGGGCCCGTGGTGGGCGCTTGACGACGATCTGACTCACAGCTCACCAATTCCCTTGCCGGACGGAAATGTTCCTATCGGCGCCCCCGTGGCGACGGGTTCCGTCCGCGGGGAGGGATCCTACTTGCGCGGGGGTGCGGGGGCGGGCGGTAGGGTGGCGCGACGTGTTTGCGCACGCATGAACTACCGCAAAAAAAGGGTCATTCGGAACGCAGTGCCGACCCGACGGTCCATGCGAATCACGAGGGGATGCAGCAGGTGAGTATGACGGCCCCAGCGGCGGCCACCGGATCCGGTCACCCGGGTCCCGCGACTCCGTCCGGCGGCGGAACCGGCTTCTGCCGGGTCACGGTCGTCGCGCCGGACAGTCGCGTCGACGTGGCTCTGCCCGAAGACATCCCCGTGGCCGACCTCTATCCGGAGATCCTCCGGCTGTCCGGGCAGAGCCCCGCGGCGGGCGCCCCGGTCGGCTACCACCTGGTGCGCCGCGACGGCACCGTGCTCGACGGCGCGCGCTCGCTCGTCGCGCAGCGCATCCTCGACGGCGAGCTGCTCTCACTGCGGCCCTTCGCCGAGTCGCTGCCCCCCGCGGTGTTCGACGACGTCTCCGACGCCGTCGCCTCCGCGGTCGCCCGCGACCGCACGCTGTGGAACGAAACCCTGATGCGCGGCGCCGGGCTCCTCGGCGGCTCGGCGCTGCTGGTGCTGCTCGGCTTCGTCCTGTGGTCGGCCGACCCGCGGCACAACATGCACAGCCTGCCGGGCATCCTGGCCGCCGTCGCCGGCGTACTGCTGCTCGCCCTGGCCTGCGTACGTGCCCGGGTCTACGACGACCGCGGGGCGGCCGTCGCCCTGGGCATCGGCGCGATGGCGAACGCCGCCGTCGCCGGCGCGGGACTGCTGCCGCCGGCGAGCGGGCAGGGCATCGGACGGCTGCAGTTCCTGCTGGCCTGCGCCGCCGTGCTGGTCGTCTCGGTGATCCTGATGATGGTCGCCCCCGGCGGGGACGGCCCCTTCGTCGCGTTCGTCTTCGCCGCGGCCATCGGCCTGCTCGTCACCTTCGCCGCGATCGTGACCGGGATGGAGCCGTCCGAGACCGCCGCGGTGTGCTCCCCGCTCGCCGTCGGGGCCCTGGCCTTCCTGCCCGGCCTCTCCACTCGCTTCGCCCGCCTTCCCGTGGGCTTCGAGCCGCCGCGCACCTCGGTCGGCGGCTACGGGGCCGAGCCCGCCTCGCCGCAGGGCCCGGTCGACGCCGAGCGCATCGCCGCCCAGGCCCGTCGCGGCCACGAGCTGCTCGTGGGCCTCGTCGGGGGCTGCGCCCTGCTGGCCGTCGGATCGGCCGCGGTGCTCGGGTTCTCCGACGACGTGTGGGGCCAGCTGCTCGCCCTCGCCACCGGCATCGCCATGCTGATGCGCGCCCACCTCTTCCGCTACACGGCGCAGGTCGGCTGCGCCCTCGTGGCGGGCCTCGGGTCGCTGATACTGCTCGGCCTCGGGCTGTGCCTGAACCCGCCCACCGAGCTGATGCACGCCGCCCTGAAGGGCGACGGCACCGCGCTCGACATCCGTACGGTCTGGCTGTCCGCCGCGGTCGCCGGTGTCGCCGCACTGGTCATCGCCATCGGGCTGATCGTTCCGCGCAAGGGCGTCACCCCCTTCTGGGGCCGTTTCCTGGAGATCGCGGAGACGACCGTCCTGCTGACGCTCGTGCCCCTGTGCCTCGCGGTCTTCGACGTCTACCACTCGATCCGGGCGCTGACCTCCTGACCCTGCGCGCAGAAGGACCGCCCGGAAGGTCCGCCCGGAAGGACCGCCGAGACCGGGGAGACGGACCGCCGAGCAGGACCGGGGAGACGGACCGGTGCGCCCCACGAGCGCGCCGGTCCCTGCACCCGGTCGGCCGGCTGCCGCGAGCTGGTACTCTGTGTAACGGCCGTTTGTGTACGCGTACCCCGGAGCATCGAAACTCTGGAGTTCAGCGCCCATCGTGCCTTCGCCTCCGAGCAACGGAAGCTCCCCTGAGACCAAGACCAGGGGCACTCGCAGGCGCATCGAACCGAAAGAGGAGTACCGAGTGTCTCTCGACGCCGCTACGAAGAAGCAGATCATGTCCGAGTTCGGCACCAAGGAGGGCGACACCGGCTCCCCCGAGGTCCAGGTCGCGATGCTCTCGCGCCGGATCTCCGACCTGACCGAGCACCTCAAGACCCACAAGCACGACCACCACTCCCGCCGTGGTCTGCTCATCCTGGTCGGTCAGCGCCGCCGGCTGCTGCAGTACCTGGCCAAGAAGGACATCCAGCGCTTCCGTGCGCTGGTCGACCGGCTCGGCATCCGCCGTGGTGCGGCGGGCGCGAAGTAAGACGCCGTGAAGGGAGCGGTTCCCACTCTGAGGGGGCCGCTCCCTTTGCTGTACGTGCGGGATGTCACAGACGCTTTGTAGTCTGGTCGCACAACGCAATACCGAAAACGGAACACCGAACGAGGAGGAGCGCCCCTCCGCCGCCGGTCCTCGGTAGTGGCCCCCGGAATCATCATCCGGGTGCTTCGATCGAAGACCGGCCCGCACACAAGGCGCGCTTCTCCGCCACCGTCCTCCCGCCACACGGGCCGGGGGACGCAGACGAGGAGATATCGCTAGTGGAGAACGAGACCCACTACGCCGAGGCCGTCATCGACAACGGCTCCTTCGGCACCCGTACCATCCGCTTCGAGACGGGCCGCCTGGCCAAGCAGGCCGCCGGTTCCGCCGTGGCGTATCTGGACGACGACACCATGGTGCTGTCGGCCACCACCGCGTCCAAGAACCCCAAGGACCAGCTGGACTTCTTCCCTCTGACGGTCGACGTCGAGGAGCGGATGTACGCCGCGGGCAAGATCCCCGGCTCCTTCTTCCGCCGTGAGGGCCGCCCGTCCGAGGACGCGGTCCTCACCTGCCGCCTGATCGACCGCCCGCTGCGTCCGTCCTTCAAGAAGGGCCTGCGCAACGAGATCCAGATCGTCGAGACGATCATGGCGCTCAACCCCGACCACCTGTACGACGTGGTCGCGATCAACGCCGCCTCCTGCTCCACGCAGCTGGCCGGCCTGCCCTTCTCCGGCCCGATCGGCGGCACCCGTGTCGCTCTGATCAACGGCCAGTGGGTGGCCTTCCCGACCCACACCGAGCTCGAGGACGCCGTCTTCGACATGGTGGTCGCGGGCCGCGTCCTGGAGGACGGCGACGTCGCGATCATGATGGTCGAGGCCGAGGCCACCGAGAAGACCATCGAGCTCGTCAAGGGCGGCGCCGAGGCGCCGACCGAGGAGGTCGTCGCCGCCGGTCTCGAGGCCGCGAAGCCGTTCATCAAGGTTCTCTGCAAGGCGCAGGCCGACCTCGCCGCCAAGGCCGCCAAGCCGACCGGCGAGTTCCCCGTCTTCCTCGAGTACCAGGACGACGTCCTGGAGGCGCTCACCGCCGCCGTCAAGGACGAGCTCTCGCAGGCGCTGACCATCGCGGGCAAGCAGGACCGCGAGGCCGAGCTGGACCGCGTCAAGGGTCTGGCCGCCGAGAAGCTGCTCCCGCAGTTCGAGGGGCGCGAGAAGGAGATCTCCGCGGCGTACCGCTCGCTGACCAAGTCCCTGGTCCGTGAGCGCGTCATCAAGGAGAAGAAGCGCATCGACGGCCGTGGCGTCACGGACATCCGTACGCTCGCCGCCGAGGTCGAGGCCATCCCGCGCGTGCACGGTTCGGCGCTGTTCGAGCGTGGCGAGACCCAGATCCTGGGCGTCACCACCCTGAACATGCTTCGTATGGAGCAGCAGCTGGACACCCTTTCCCCGGTGACCCGCAAGCGCTACATGCACAACTACAACTTCCCGCCGTACTCCGTCGGTGAGACCGGCCGCGTCGGTTCGCCGAAGCGCCGCGAGATCGGCCACGGCGCGCTCGCCGAGCGCGCCATCGTGCCGGTGCTGCCGACGCGCGAGGAGTTCCCGTACGCGATCCGTCAGGTGTCCGAGGCCCTCGGCTCCAACGGCTCGACGTCCATGGGCTCGGTCTGCGCCTCCACCATGTCGCTGCTGAACGCCGGTGTGCCGCTGAAGGCCCCCGTCGCCGGTATCGCCATGGGTCTGATCTCCCAGGAGATCGACGGCCAGACGCACTACGTCGCCCTCACCGACATCCTCGGTGCGGAGGACGCCTTCGGTGACATGGACTTCAAGGTCGCCGGTACGAAGGAGTTCGTCACCGCCCTCCAGCTCGACACCAAGCTGGACGGCATCCCGGCCTCCGTCCTGGCCGCGGCCCTCAAGCAGGCCCGCGACGCCCGCCTCCACATCCTCGACGTGATGATGGAAGCGATCGACACCCCGGACGAGATGTCCCCGAACGCCCCGCGGATCATCACCGTCAAGATCCCCGTGGACAAGATCGGCGAGGTCATCGGCCCCAAGGGCAAGATGATCAACCAGATCCAGGAGGACACCGGCGCCGAGATCACGATCGAGGACGACGGCACCATCTACATCGGTGCCTCCGAGGGCCCGGCCGCCGAGGCCGCCCGCGCCACGATCAACTCGATCGCCAACCCGACCATGCCGGAGGTCGGCGAGCGCTACCTGGGTACGGTCGTCAAGACCACCACCTTCGGTGCCTTCGTCTCCCTGATGCCCGGCAAGGACGGCCTGCTGCACATCTCGCAGATCCGCAAGCTCGCCGGTGGCAAGCGTGTGGAGAACGTCGAGGACGTGCTCGCGGTCGGCGCCAAGGTCCAGGTCGAGATCGCCGAGATCGACCAGCGCGGCAAGCTCTCCCTCATCCCCGTGATCGCGGACGAGGACGCTGCCGGCGACGATGCCGAGAAGAAGGACGACACCGACAAGTGACGTCCCGTAGTGCCAGGACGACGGCCCGCACCTCCTCGGAGGCGCGGGCCGTCGCCCGTACCCAAACGCTTCTCCAGGGCGAGCACGGCATCGGTACGGTGCGTAAGACCACCCTCCCCGGCGGCCTGCGCATCGTCACTGAGACCCTGCCGTCCGTACGCTCCGCCACCTTCGGCATCTGGGCGCACGTCGGCTCCCGCGACGAGACCCCCTCGCTCAACGGCGCCACCCACTACCTGGAGCACCTCCTCTTCAAGGGCACGCACAAGCGCTCCGCCCTCGACATCTCCTCCGCCATCGACGCGGTGGGCGGCGAGATGAACGCCTTCACGGCGAAGGAGTACACCTGCTACTACGCGCGGGTGCTCGACACCGATCTGCCGTTGGCGATCGACGTCGTCTGCGACATGCTCACCGGCTCGCTGATCCTCGACGAGGACGTCGACGCCGAGCGCGGCGTCATCCTCGAAGAGATCGCGATGACCGAGGACGATCCGGGCGATGTCGTCCATGATCTCTTCGCGCACACCATGTTCGGTGACACCCCGCTGGGCCGCCCCGTGCTCGGCACGGTCGACACCATCAACGCACTGAACCGCTCCCAGATCGCCCGCTTCTACAAGAAGCACTACGACCCGACCCATCTGGTCGTCGCAGCGGCGGGCAACATCGACCACGCGACGGTCGTACGCCAGGTCCGCAGGGCCTTCGACAAGGCGGGCGCCCTGACGCGTACGGACGGCCTGCCGGTCGCCCCCCGTGACGGCAGCAGGACACTGAAGACCGCCGGCCGTGTCGAGGTCCTCGACCGCAGGACCGAGCAGGCCCACGTGGTCCTCGGCATGCCGGGCCTCGCCAGGACCGACGACCGCCGCTGGGCCCTCGGCGTACTGAACACAGCCCTCGGCGGCGGCATGTCCTCGCGCCTGTTCCAGGAGGTCCGCGAGAAGCGCGGCCTCGCCTACAGCGTGTACTCGTACACCTCGGGCTTCGCCGACTGCGGACTCTTCGGCGTCTACGCGGGCTGCCGGCCCAGCCAGGTCCACGACGTACTGAAGATCTGCAGGAACGAACTCGACCGGGTCGCGAACGAGGGACTGGCGGACGACGAGATCGACCGCGCCATCGGCCAGCTCTCCGGCTCGACCGTCCTCGGCCTGGAGGACACCGGCGCGCTCATGAACCGCATCGGCAAGAGCGAGCTGTGCTGGGGCGCCCAGATGTCGGTCGACGACATGCTGGCGAACATAGCCGCGGTCACTCCCGACGACGTCCGCGCGGTGGCCCGTGAGGTCCTGGGGCAACGGCCCTCGCTGTCGGTGATCGGCCCGCTCAAGGACAAGCAGGCCGACCGACTGCACGAATCCGTCTCGTAGAGAGAGCAAGAGCATGAGCAAGCTGCGCGTGGCCGTTCTCGGCGCCAAGGGCCGTATCGGCTCCGAGGCGGTACGGGCCGTCGAAGCCGCCGACGACATGGAACTCGTCGCCGCGCTGGGCCGGGGCGACAAGCTGGAGACCCTTGCCGAGACCGGCGCCCAGGTCGTGGTCGAACTGACCAACCCCGCTTCGGTGATGGGCAACCTCGACTTCTGCGTACGCCACGGCATCCACGCCGTCGTCGGCACCACCGGCTGGACGGACGAGCGCCTCGCGCATCTGCGCACCTCGCTGGACGCTTCCCCCACCACCGGTGGGGAGGCGCCCACCCCGTCGACGGGTGTGCTCATCGCGCCCAACTTCTCCATCGGCGCCGTCCTCACGATGAAGTTCGCCGCCCAGGCGGCGCGCTACTTCGAGTCGGTCGAGGTCGTCGAGCTGCACCACCCCAACAAGGCGGATGCCCCCTCCGGTACCGCCACGCGCACCGCCCAGCTGATCGCCGCGGCACGTGCCGAGGCGGGCTGCGCACCGCAGCCCGATGCCACGGTCACGGCCCTGGACGGCGCACGCGGGGCGGACGTCGACGGGGTGCCGGTGCACGCCGTACGGCTGCGCGGGCTGCTGGCGCACCAGGAGGTCCTGCTGGGCGGGGAGGGCGAGACCCTCACCATCCGCCATGACTCCCTGCACCACAGCAGCTTCATGCCGGGCATCCTGCTGGGCGTGCGGCGTGTGGTGACGACCCCCGGGCTCACCTTCGGCCTCGAGCACTTCCTCGACCTCGGCTGAGTGCCCGGATGCGCGCGAAAGTCTCCTACTTCGTCACGGCTGCCGTCCTCGTCGTCTACTTCGTCCTGGTCGGCAGCCGGGGCGTGATGCTGATCCGGCACGGCACCCTGCTCACCGTGACCTTCGGCGTCGCGGTGCTGATCCTGCCGGTCATCGGTGTCTGGTTCCTCTGGAAGAACACCCAGTTCGTCAGGAAGGCCAACGCGCTGGCCGCCGAGCTCGACGCCGAGGGCGGACTGCCGGTGGACGAGCTGGCGCGTACGCCCGGAGGCCGGATCGACCGCGACTCGGCCGACGCCGTCTTCGCCCAGCGCCGCGCGGAGACCGAGGACTCCCCGGGCGACTGGCGCTGCTGGTTCCGGCTGGCCGTCGCGTACCACGACGCCAGGGACACCCCGCGGGCCCGCAAGGCCATGCAGAAGGCGATCGCCCTGCACGACGGCACGGCGTGAGCGCTGTCGTGGAGCCCGCCCCGGGATGAGTCACGGGGCGGGCGAAGCCGAGGTCAGCTTGCGGCGCCGTACTCCGCGCCCCAGGCCTCGACGGTGTCCGCGGCCCGGTCGAACGCCTCGACGCGTGACAGGAAGTCCGCGTTGTGATCGGTGAGCAGCGGGAGCGGCTCGTCGCCCTCACGGACGAGAACCAGTGCCTGCCCCTGCACGGTGCGCGGCAGCCCGAGCCACCGCACCGGCTGCTGCACCGTGCGCAGGGCCTTGACCTGCCCCCATGACAGGGTCGTCGTGGAGAAGAAGGCCACGCGCCGCAGCCCGTGCCGGCTCACCCAGGCGCCGATGCGCAGAAGCCGCAGCGCCGCGCAGATCATCAGCGACCCGATCCCGATGCAGACACCGGCGCCGGGCAGCGCGCCCGCGAAGGCGATGACCATGGCGGCCAGCAGCACGAACGACGCGAGCAGAAGGATCAGCGCGGCTGCTCCGACCCGCCAGGGGCCAGGACGGTACGGCCGTCGCCACTGGTCGTGGTCTTGATCGTCGAACGGCAGCGCGACATCGTCGTCCGTCGCGTCAAAGGCGCGGTCCGCCGTCAGAAAGGGCAGGGGCACGGCTGGTCCTCACTCATCACCACGATGGGGCTTGTGCCCGGTGAGGCTATCGAGGCGGCCATCAGCCGACCACCCCCGGGGGGCCATGGGGGTGCTTCCCGCCCCCGTTGGAGCGGTGGGGGAGGTCAGCGGCCGTCGGCGCCCCCGGACTGCTGGGCCTGGCTCGGCGCCTTGGGGGAGACCGGGGCCTCCAGGGCCGGCATGCCCAGGAGCAGCGATCCGACCAGCCCTGCCACCACGGTCAGGCCGATCAGCGTACGGCCGACGAGCTGCGAGGCACTGGGTCGCTGCGGGGAAGGCGGGGTGACGTTGCTACGGAAGCGCTCGGCCTCGGCGACGAATGTGAACGGAACGGCCTCTCGCCGGCGGAACATGGAGCGGGCCCCTTTCGGTGTGTGACGGTACGCGGCTACTGGTACAGACGCGTAGAACGGCCACTTGGTGCCCGATTCCGGCGAATTGGCACAGGGAAAATCGGGACGAGCCGCCCCGGCTGTCGTTGTAGTTGATGCGCCGTAGAGAATGGGCGCCGCCCGAGCGACGCAACTGGAAGGACCCCGCCGGTGACACACCCCCACGCCGACATCAAGCCCAGCTTCCGCAGCGATGTCACCGTCGAGCTGGTGAAGCACACCGCCGGCGACTCCGACGTGCTGTGGGCGGCCCGGGTCTCCACCGCGGGCGAGCAGTCCCTGGAAGAGCTCTCGAAGGACCCGGAGCGGTCGAAGGGGCTCATCAACTATCTGATGCGGGACCGCCACGGCAGCCCCTTCGAGCACAACTCGATGACCTTCTTCATCAGCGCCCCGATCTTCGTCTTCCGCGAGTTCATGCGCCACCGCGTCGGCTGGTCGTACAACGAGGAATCCGGCCGCTACAGGGAGCTGCAGCCCGTCTTCTACGTCCCCGACGAGTCGCGCAAGCTCGTGCAGGAGGGTCGCCCCGGGAAGTACGTCTTCGTGGAGGGCACCCAGGCGCAGCAGGAGCTGACCGGCCGGGTCATGGAGGACTCGTACCGCCAGGCGTACGAGGCGTACCACGAGATGCTCGGCGCCGGAGTGGCGCGCGAAGTCGCCCGCTCGGTCCTGCCCGTCGGCCTCTACTCGTCGATGTACGCGACGTGCAACGCGCGCTCGCTGATGCACTTCCTCGGCCTGCGCACCCAGCACGACCTGGCGAAGGTCCCGTCCTTCCCGCAGCGGGAGATCGAGATGGTGGGCGAGAAGATGGAGGAGCACTGGGCCAAGCTGATGCCGCTCACCTACGCCGCCTTCAACGGCAACGGCCGTGTCGCCCCGTAGAGCACAGATGTACGGTCAGCCTTACTCGGTGTCCGTATTGCGGCGTTTCGAGAAGTTCATCTAGGCTGATCAAACGGGCCCGGCACTGCCTGAACCCCCGAGCAGGCAGTGCCGGGCTCCACTGACCACGGCATACGTCACGTCCCCCGAGGGGGCCCTACGCGCTGAGCAGCGAGTAGCGTGTTACCCATGGCTCCGATCTCCACTCCGCAGATCCCCTTCGGGCGGGTCCTCACCGCCATGGTCACGCCGTTCACGGCGGACGGCGCACTTGACCTCGACGGCGCGCAGCGGCTCGCCACCCACCTGGTGGACGCAGGCAACGACGGCCTGATCATCAACGGCACCACGGGTGAGTCCCCGACCACCAGTGACGCGGAGAAAGACCAGCTCGTACGAGCCGTTCTCGACGCGGTGGGCGACCGCGCCCACGTCGTCGCCGGAATCGGTACCAACGACACCCAGCACAGCGTCGAGCTGGCACGCGCCGCGGAGCGCGCCGGCGCCCACGGCCTGCTCGCCGTCACGCCGTACTACAACAAGCCTCCGCAGGAGGGCCTGTACCGGCACTTCACGGCCATCGCCGACAGCACCGGCCTGCCGGTCATGCTGTACGACATCCCGGGCCGCAGCGGCGTACCGATCGACACCGAGACGATCGTCCGCCTCGCCGACCACCCGCGCATCGTCGCCAACAAGGACGCCAAGGGCGACCTCGGCCGCGCCAGCTGGGCCATCGCCCGGAGCGGACTGGCCTGGTACTCGGGCGACGACATGCTCAACCTGCCGCTCCTCTCGGTCGGGGCCATCGGCTTCGTCTCCGTGGTCGGCCATGTGGTCACCCCCGAGCTGCGCGCCCTGATCGACGCGTACACCGAGGGCGACGTCCAGAAGGCCACCGAGATCCACCAGAAGCTGCTCCCGGTCTTCACCGGCATGTTCCGCACCCAGGGCGTCATCACCACCAAGGCGGCGCTCGCCCTGCAGGGTCTGCCCGCGGGCCCGCTGCGCCTCCCGCTCGTCGAGCTCACCGAGGGCGAGACCGCCCAGCTCAAGATCGATCTCGCCGCCGGCGGGGTACAGCTGTAACCACAGACTTCACAACTGAATACGAACAACCCAAACGACAACAGCAAGTGCACGAATGTCATGCGCGCCACGTGCCCAAGCGGTACGTGGCGCGTGTGGTGAGGAGAGTCTTTTGAGTCATCCGCATCCTGAACTCGGCGCCCCGCCGAAGCTCCCCAAGGGCGGTCTGCGCGTCACACCGCTCGGCGGCCTCGGCGAGATCGGCCGCAACATGACGGTCTTCGAGTACGACGGCCGACTGCTCATCGTCGACTGCGGCGTCCTCTTCCCGGAGGAGGAGCAGCCCGGCATCGACCTGATCCTGCCGGACTTCACCACGATCAGGGACCGCCTCGACGACATCGAGGGCATCGTGCTCACGCACGGCCACGAGGATCACATCGGCGCTGTCCCGTACCTGCTCCGGCTCAAGCCGGACATCCCACTGATCGGCTCCAAGCTGACCCTCGCCCTGATCGAGGCCAAGCTGCAGGAGCACCGCATCCGCCCGTACACCCTCGAAGTCGCCGAGGGGAACCGCGAGCGCATCGGCCCCTTCGACTGCGAGTTCATCGCGGTCAACCACTCCATCCCGGACGCCCTGGCCGTCGCCATCCGCACCCCTGCGGGGATGGTCGTCCACACGGGCGACTTCAAGATGGACCAGCTCCCGATGGACGGCCGGCTCACGGACCTCCACGCCTTCGCACGCCTGAGCGAGGAGGGAATCGACCTCCTGCTGGTCGACTCGACCAACGCAGAGGTCCCCGGCTTCGTCCCCGCGGAGCGGGACATCTCGAACGTGCTGCGCGGCGTCTTCGCGGGTGCCCAGAAGCGCATCATCGTGGCCAGCTTCGCCAGCCACGTACACCGCATCCAGCAGATCCTGGACGCTGCCCACGAATACGGCCGCCGGGTCGCCTTCGTCGGCCGCTCGATGGTCCGCAACATGGGCATCGCCCGCGACCTCGGCTACCTCAAGGTGCCGGCCGGCCTCGTCGTCGACGTCAAGACGCTCGACGACCTTCCGGACCACGAGGTGGTGCTGGTCTGTACGGGATCCCAGGGCGAGCCGATGGCGGCCCTCTCCCGTATGGCCAACCGCGACCACCAGATCCGCATCGTCCAGGGCGACACCGTCATCCTGGCCTCGTCACTCATCCCGGGTAACGAGAACGCGGTCTACCGCGTGATCAACGGACTCACCCGCTGGGGCGCGAACGTCATCCACAAGGGCAACGCCAAGGTCCATGTCTCGGGCCACGCCTCGGCCGGCGAGCTGCTGTACTTCTACAACATCTGCAAGCCGAAGAACCTCATGCCGGTCCACGGCGAATGGCGCCATCTGCGCGCCAACGCCGAGCTCGGGGCCATGACGGGCGTCCCCAAGGACCACATCGTCATCGCCGAGGACGGCGTCGTCGTCGACCTGCTGGACGGCAAGGCCAAAATCACGGGCAAGGTCCAGGCGGGGTACGTGTACGTCGACGGCCTCTCGGTCGGCGACGTCACCGAGTCGTCCCTGAAGGACCGCCGCATCCTCGGCGACGAGGGCATCATCTCGGTCTTCGTCGTGGTGGACTCCACGACCGGCAAGATCGTGGGCGGCCCGAACATCCACGCCCGTGGCTCGGGTATCGAGGACGGCGCCTTCGACGCGGTGATTCCGAAGATCCAGGAAGCCATCCACAAGTCCGCGGCCGACGGGGTCTCCGAGCCCCACCAGCTGCAGCAGCTCATCCGTCGCTCGGTCGGCAAGTGGGTCTCCGACACCTACCGTCGGCGCCCGATGATCCTGCCTGTCGTGGTGGAGGTCTGACACCTCGTCGGGTGATCTTGGAGCGGGGCGGCCCTCGATTTGCATCGGCCGCTCCGCTCCAGTACGTTTACGGCTCCGCCTGAGGGAAGTCCAGCGCACTGATGTGCGCTCGGAAGGTCCACTCAACGGGGCGGGAATTCCGACTCAGAGTCTCTGATAAAGTCGGATCAGCCGAAAGGCAAAAGGCCCTCCAACGGCCACTGGAAACGAAATCCGAACCGGGAACGGAACGGAAAAAGAATCTGGTAAGGTTGGAAACACCGAAGGGAAGCGCCCGGAGGAAAGCCCCAGAGAATGTTCTGCGGGTGAGTACGAAGGAAGCGTCCGTTCCTTGAGAACTCAACAGCGTGCCAAAAATCAACGCCAGATTAGTTGATACCCCGTCTCCCATCGTGGAGATGAGGTTCCTTTGAAAAGTCCTACCGGCCCTTGTGGCGGGTAGGCGACACAGCGAGGACGCTGTGTGCGACCGGGACTATTCCTCTTGGTCGCACCGCTCTCGTGGTGTTCGCCCGGATTACCGGGAAGCATTCACGGAGAGTTTGATCCTGGCTCAGGACGAACGCTGGCGGCGTGCTTAACACATGCAAGTCGAACGATGAAGCCCTTCGGGGTGGATTAGTGGCGAACGGGTGAGTAACACGTGGGCAATCTGCCCTTCACTCTGGGACAAGCCCTGGAAACGGGGTCTAATACCGGATACCACTCTCTTCCGCATGGGAGAGGGTTGAAAGCTCCGGCGGTGAAGGATGAGCCCGCGGCCTATCAGCTTGTTGGTGGGGTGATGGCCCACCAAGGCGACGACGGGTAGCCGGCCTGAGAGGGCGACCGGCCACACTGGGACTGAGACACGGCCCAGACTCCTACGGGAGGCAGCAGTGGGGAATATTGCACAATGGGCGAAAGCCTGATGCAGCGACGCCGCGTGAGGGATGACGGCCTTCGGGTTGTAAACCTCTTTCAGCAGGGAAGAAGCGAAAGTGACGGTACCTGCAGAAGAAGCGCCGGCTAACTACGTGCCAGCAGCCGCGGTAATACGTAGGGCGCAAGCGTTGTCCGGAATTATTGGGCGTAAAGAGCTCGTAGGCGGCTTGTCACGTCGGATGTGAAAGCCCGGGGCTTAACCCCGGGTCTGCATTCGATACGGGCAGGCTAGAGTGTGGTAGGGGAGATCGGAATTCCTGGTGTAGCGGTGAAATGCGCAGATATCAGGAGGAACACCGGTGGCGAAGGCGGATCTCTGGGCCATTACTGACGCTGAGGAGCGAAAGCGTGGGGAGCGAACAGGATTAGATACCCTGGTAGTCCACGCCGTAAACGTTGGGAACTAGGTGTTGGCGACATTCCACGTCGTCGGTGCCGCAGCTAACGCATTAAGTTCCCCGCCTGGGGAGTACGGCCGCAAGGCTAAAACTCAAAGGAATTGACGGGGGCCCGCACAAGCAGCGGAGCATGTGGCTTAATTCGACGCAACGCGAAGAACCTTACCAAGGCTTGACATACACCGGAAACGGCCAGAGATGGTCGCCCCCTTGTGGTCGGTGTACAGGTGGTGCATGGCTGTCGTCAGCTCGTGTCGTGAGATGTTGGGTTAAGTCCCGCAACGAGCGCAACCCTTGTCCTGTGTTGCCAGCATGCCCTTCGGGGTGATGGGGACTCACAGGAGACCGCCGGGGTCAACTCGGAGGAAGGTGGGGACGACGTCAAGTCATCATGCCCCTTATGTCTTGGGCTGCACACGTGCTACAATGGCCGGTACAAAGAGCTGCGATGCCGCGAGGCGGAGCGAATCTCAAAAAGCCGGTCTCAGTTCGGATTGGGGTCTGCAACTCGACCCCATGAAGTCGGAGTTGCTAGTAATCGCAGATCAGCATTGCTGCGGTGAATACGTTCCCGGGCCTTGTACACACCGCCCGTCACGTCACGAAAGTCGGTAACACCCGAAGCCGGTGGCCCAACCCCTTGTGGGAGGGAGCTGTCGAAGGTGGGACTGGCGATTGGGACGAAGTCGTAACAAGGTAGCCGTACCGGAAGGTGCGGCTGGATCACCTCCTTTCTAAGGAGCTTCTAGGCCGCCGGGCTTGCCCGGGGGTCCAGAGCCACTACGTCGGCGAATGTCCGACGGTGGTTTGCTCAAGGGTGGAACGTTGATTATTCGGCACGATCAGGATGAGGACTGTTAGTACTGCTTCGGCGTGGAACGCGGAGTCTCGACTGGTTGTGCCGGGCGCGCTGTTGGGTGTCTGAGGGTGCGAGCGTGAGCTCGCCCTTCGCGATGCCGGCCCCAGTGAACTCGTCCTAGAAGGGCGGGGTGGTGGGTGGCTGGTCGTTGCTTGAGAACTGCACAGTGGACGCGAGCATCTGTGGCCAAGTTTTTAAGGGCGCACGGTGGATGCCTTGGCACCAGGAACCGATGAAGGACGTGGGAGGCCACGATAGTCCCCGGGGAGCCGTCAACCAGGCTTTGATCCGGGGGTTTCCGAATGGGGAAACCCGGCAGTCGTCATGGGCTGTCACCCGCTGCTGAACACATAGGCAGTGTGGAGGGAACGAGGGGAAGTGAAACATCTCAGTACCCTCAGGAAGAGAAAACAACCGTGATTCCGGGAGTAGTGGCGAGCGAAACCGGATGAGGCCAAACCGTATGTGTGTGAGACCCGGCAGGGGTTGCGCATGCGGGGTTGTGGGATATCTCTTGACCAATCTGCCGGTTGGTCGACGAGTCAGAAACCGTTGATGTAGGCGAAGGACATGCGAAAGGTCCGGCGTAGAGGGTAAGACCCCCGTAGCTGAAACATCAACGGCTCGTTTGAGTTATTCCCAAGTAGCACGGGGCCCGAGAAATCCCGTGTGAATCTGGCGGGACCACCCGCTAAGCCTAAATATTCCCTGGTGACCGATAGCGGATAGTACCGTGAGGGAATGGTGAAAAGTACCGCGGGAGCGGAGTGAAATAGTACCTGAAACCGTGTGCCTACAAGCCGTGGGAGCGTCGCGCATCGAGTTTACTCGGTGCGTCGTGACTGCGTGCCTTTTGAAGAATGAGCCTGCGAGTTAGCGGTGTGTAGCGAGGTTAACCCGTGTGGGGAAGCCGTAGCGAAAGCGAGTCCGAACAGGGCGATTGAGTTGCACGCTCTAGACCCGAAGCGGAGTGATCTAGCCATGGGCAGGTTGAAGCGGAGGTAAGACTTCGTGGAGGACCGAACCCACCAGGGTTGAAAACCTGGGGGATGACCTGTGGTTAGGGGTGAAAGGCCAATCAAACTCCGTGATAGCTGGTTCTCCCCGAAATGCATTTAGGTGCAGCGTCGTGTGTTTCTTGCCGGAGGTAGAGCACTGGATAGGCGATGGGCCCTACCGGGTTACTGACCTTAGCCAAACTCCGAATGCCGGTAAGTGAGAGCGCGGCAGTGAGACTGTGGGGGATAAGCTCCATGGTCGAGAGGGAAACAGCCCAGAGCATCGACTAAGGCCCCTAAGCGTACGCTAAGTGGGAAAGGATGTGGAGTCGCAGAGACAACCAGGAGGTTGGCTTAGAAGCAGCCACCCTTGAAAGAGTGCGTAATAGCTCACTGGTCAAGTGATTCCGCGCCGACAATGTAGCGGGGCTCAAGCGTACCGCCGAAGTCGTGTCATTGCAGCATGAGGGCCAACGCCCGCTGTGATGGGTAGGGGAGCGTCGTGTGCCGGGTGAAGCAGCCGCGGAAGCGAGTTGTGGACGGTTCACGAGTGAGAATGCAGGCATGAGTAGCGATACACACGTGGGAAACGTGTGCGCCGATTGACTAAGGGTTCCTGGGTCAAGCTGATCTGCCCAGGGTAAGTCGGGACCTAAGGCGAGGCCGACAGGCGTAGTCGATGGACAACCGGTTGATATTCCGGTACCCGCTTTGAAACGCCCAATATCGAATCAGACGATGCTAAGGCCGTGAAGCCGCCCCTGATCTCTTCGGAGTGAGGGGGAGTGGTGGAGCCGCCGGTCCAGATCTGTAGTAGGTAAGTGATGGGGTGACGCAGGAAGGTAGTCCAGCCCGGGCGGTGGTTGTCCCGGGGTAAGGGTGTAGGACGCACGGTAGGCAAATCCGTCGTGCATATAGTCTGAGACCTGATGCCGAGCCGATTGTGGTGAAGTGGATGATCCTATGCTGTCGAGAAAAGCCTCTAGCGAGTTTCATGGCGGCCCGTACCCTAAACCGACTCAGGTGGTCAGGTAGAGAATACCGAGGCGTTCGGGTGAACTATGGTTAAGGAACTCGGCAAAATGCCCCCGTAACTTCGGGAGAAGGGGGGCCATGTCCGGTGATGAGTCTTGCACTCTGAGCTGGGGGTGGCCGCAGAGACCAGCGAGAAGCGACTGTTTACTAAAAACACAGGTCCGTGCGAAGCCGTAAGGCGATGTATACGGACTGACGCCTGCCCGGTGCTGGAACGTTAAGGGGACCGGTTAGCTCCATTTCGGTGGGGCGAAGCTGAGAACTTAAGCGCCAGTAAACGGCGGTGGTAACTATAACCATCCTAAGGTAGCGAAATTCCTTGTCGGGTAAGTTCCGACCTGCACGAATGGCGTAACGACTTCTCGACTGTCTCAACCATAGGCCCGGTGAAATTGCACTACGAGTAAAGATGCTCGTTTCGCGCAGCAGGACGGAAAGACCCCGGGACCTTTACTACAGTTTGATATTGGTGTTCGGTTCGGCTTGTGTAGGATAGGTGGGAGACTGTGAAACTCATACGCCAGTATGGGTGGAGTCGTCGTTGAAATACCACTCTGGTCGTGCTGGATGTCTAACCTGGGTCCGTGATCCGGATCAGGGACAGTGTCTGATGGGTAGTTTAACTGGGGCGGTTGCCTCCTAAAGAGTAACGGAGGCGCCCAAAGGTTCCCTCAGCCTGGTTGGTAATCAGGTGTTGAGTGTAAGTGCACAAGGGAGCTTGACTGTGAGACCGACGGGTCGAGCAGGGACGAAAGTCGGGACTAGTGATCCGGCGGTGGCTTGTGGAAGCGCCGTCGCTCAACGGATAAAAGGTACCCCGGGGATAACAGGCTGATCTTCCCCAAGAGTCCATATCGACGGGATGGTTTGGCACCTCGATGTCGGCTCGTCGCATCCTGGGGCTGGAGTCGGTCCCAAGGGTTGGGCTGTTCGCCCATTAAAGCGGTACGCGAGCTGGGTTTAGAACGTCGTGAGACAGTTCGGTCCCTATCCGCTGTGCGCGTAGGAGTCTTGAGAAGGGCTGTCCCTAGTACGAGAGGACCGGGACGGACGAACCTCTGGTGTGCCAGTTGTCCTGCCAAGGGCATGGCTGGTTGGCTACGTTCGGGAGGGATAACCGCTGAAAGCATCTAAGCGGGAAGCCTGCTTCGAGATGAGGACTCCCACCTCCTAGAGAGGGTAAGGCTCCCAGTAGACGACTGGGTTGATAGGCCGGATATGGAAGCCCAGTAATGGGTGGAGTTGACCGGTACTAATAGGCCGAGGGCTTGTCCTCAGTTGCTCGCGTCCACTGTGTTAGTTCTGAAGTAACGAACACGCCGAGACCACCCCGTGGTCGGCCAGTTCACATCTTCATAGAGTTTCGGTGGTCATAGCGTTAGGGAAACGCCCGGTTACATTCCGAACCCGGAAGCTAAGCCTTTCAGCGCCGATGGTACTGCAGGGGGGACCCTGTGGGAGAGTAGGACACCGCCGAACAATTTTTGAGCCTCAACCCCCGGACCATGTCCGGGGGTTGAGGCATTTTTGCGTTCCACGGGCTGACGTGATGTCAGAAAGCTGGTGCCCGGGCCGATTAGGAGCACGCGTGAGTTCGCGCTAAGATCTGTCTTGTTGCCGCGCGGGAGACCGCGACAGGGCAACTGGCCCCTATAGCTCAGTCGGTAGAGCGTCTCCATGGTAAGGAGAAGGTCAACGGTTCGATTCCGTTTGGGGGCTCCGAACGGAAGAAAGGCCCTCGCCTCGTGGCGGGGGCCTTCTTCGTGTCGCCGGCGTCGGCTCAGCCCTGGTGCGGCTCCGGGACGCGCATCGCGAGGATCGCCATGTCGTCGGAGGCGGGCTCCGCGGCGAAGCGCTCGACCGCGCGGAGCACGCGTGCCGCGACCGCTCCGGCCGTCAGGCCCGTACACGTCGTCAGAACGTCGGTGAGGCCGTCGTCACCGAGCATGCGCGTGCCCTCACGGCGTTCCGTGACGCCGTCGGTGACACAGAGCAGGACATCGCCCGGGTCGAGAGTCACCGTCTGCTCGTACAGCTCCAGGTCCTCCATCACCCCGAGCAGCGGCTGCGGTTCGGCCGCCGGCTCGACCGAGCCGTCCTGGCGCAGACGCAGCGGGAGCGGATGGCCGGCGCAGACGACCTTGAGGAGCGCCGAGCCGTCCTCCTGGGGCCACAGCTCGCCGTACAGCAGCGTGAGGAAGCGGCTGCGGGCGCCCTCGTCGAGGATCGCCGCGTTGAGGCGCTCCAGTACCGCCGGGCCGCCGAATCCCTCGCGGGCGAGGAGGCGCAGGGCATGGCGGGCCAGGCCGGTGACGGCGGCCGCCTCCGGCCCCGTGCCGCAGACATCGCCGATGGCGAAGCCGTAGGCGCCGTCGCGGATGGGGAAGAGGTCGTAGAAGTCGCCGCCGACCTCGTTGCCCTCGCCGGCGGCGCGGTAGATCACCTCGACCTCGACGCCCGGGACCTGGGGGAGGCCGGGCGGGAGCAGGCTGCGCTGGAGGGCCTGGCTGATGGCCGTGCGCTCCGAGTACAGGCGGGCGTTGTCGAGAGCGAGAGCGGCCCGTCGGGAGAGGTCCTCGGCGAGTTCGAGGATCTCCTGGCGGAAGTGGTCGTCGGAGGGCTTGCCGAGAGTGAGCATGCCGATGACGCGGTTGCGGGCGACGAGCGGCAGGACGACCGTTTCGCCGCCGACCGCGGAAGCCGTGGCCAGGGTCGTGCCGATGCCGGACGACACATGCGTGGCGCCGAGGCCCAGTTCACGCATCGAGGTGCGCAAGGCTGCCTGGTGCGCGGCTTCGGCCGGGGCGTGCCAGGTGCGGGCGCCGGGCGTCGGCACCGGGTCCGGCGGGTCGATCTTGGACAGCAGTGCCTTGAGGCCGTCGATGCGCTCCTCGTCCTCGTGCAGCACGTACGAGAGGTACGGCTCGGAGGACTGGTCGGCGATCGTGTAGACGGCGCACCAGGTGGCGAGCGTCGGGACCGTCATCTGGGCCATGAGGGCCAGCGTCTGGTCCCGGTCCAGTGTGCCCGCCAGCAGGTCGGAGGCCTCGACGAGGAAGCTGAGGGAGCCGCGCCGGAGGCGTTCCAGCTCGCCGAGGCGGGCGGACTCGACGGCGAGCGCGATGCGGTCGGCGGCGAACTGCAGACGCAGCGCTTCCTCGTTGGCGTAGCGGCCGGCGGCCTCCGCGGCGACGCCGAGGGAGCCGGTGAGCCGGCCCTCGACCTTGAGCGGGACGGTGACGACGGAGCGCATGCCGGTGCCGCTGAGGAGCGGGACGGCGCCGGGGACGGCGTTGAGGTCCTCGTGGACGGCGGGCATGCGCGCCGAGCCGTAGCGCCCGGTGCCCGCCTCGACGGGGACGCGGGCGAAGCGCTGCCGGGCGGACGGGAGCCCGGTGGTGGCCCGTACCTCCAGCTCCGTCTCGTCGTCGGTGGCCAGCAGGAGGAAGGCCGAGTCGCCGTCGAGCATGTCGCGGGCGCGTTCGACCGTGCGTTGGAGGAGTCCGTCGAGGTCGTCCGGTGCCGGGGAGCCGATGAAGACCTCGAAGGGGTCGGCGTTGCGGCTCTCGTGGTTGGCGCCGTCGGTGGAGGGGGCGCGCATGGGGGTCTGCAGCACGGCGCGCTCGTAGTCCCGTACGAGGAGGCAGACGGTGGACGCCTCGCCCTGGGTGTCGCGCACGCGCAGGTGCGAGGCGTAGACGGGAATGACGCGACCGTCGGTGCCGCGGACGCCGTAGCTGCCCTCCCAGCGGGAGAGTCGCAGAGCCTCGGCGATGCCGGTGCCGATGCCCGGTGTGTGGGGCCAGGCCGCGAACTCGCCGAGGGGCTTGCCGAGAACCTGGTCCGCCGCGTAGCCGAAGAGGTGCTCGGCGTCGTCGTTCCAGGAGGAGATGGCTTCGTTGCCGTCGATCTGGAGGACGGCGACACGGACGCGCTCGTCGGCGACGGGGAGGAGGTCGACGGGCAGGACCGGGCCGGCCGAGCGGGTGCCCACCGTGCGCTGCGGCAGATCGAGTTGGAACCAGACGTGCTTGTGGGTCGGGGTGTACTCGACGCCCCAGCGGGTGGCGAGGGCCGCGCACAGCAGCAGCCCGCGGCCGTTCTCCCGGTCGGGGTGGGCGAAGGCTCTGCTGCCGCCCTGGATGGGGATCTCGCGTTCCGGGTAGTGGTCGGCGACCTCGACCCGTACGCCCTCCTCGGTCCGCAGGCAGAGCACGTCGGCGGCGGTGCCGGCGTGGATCACCGCGTTGGTGACGAGTTCGCTCGTGAGGACGACGGCGTCGTCGACGACGTCGGAGTGTCCCCAGCCCTGGAGTGTGTCGCGGACGAAGGCGCGGGCCGTCGCGACGGACCGCCCGACGGGGTCGAAGCTGGCAGCCGCCCGCGCGGTGATCACAGAGTTCCTCATACGCGTCTCGACGCCCGGCTCTGACATGGTCGGTGCCCGCCCCTCCCGGTGCCCGTTGGTAGTTCCTCGCGCCATGCCGCCCCCGCCGGGCGACCGGGGCGGTTGGACAGCCGGATGCCAGGTTACTTACCTTCGCTGTCCGAGCGGATGCCGGTCACCGCTGTTTCCGCCTTCCAGGGGCGGGGACGCTATGCGAAGCTGCCGAACTGTTATGGCCTGGTTCGGCTGTGGTGAAACACTGGGAAAGCTTCTGAGACAGCTCGATCACGATGGTCAACCCCTGCGGGAGGGACACGGTGGAGTCTGGTGCAGCGTCGCGTGGCACTGGCACGCGCGCACAAGGCGGACAGTCCCGGAGAAATCAGTCACGCGGGGGGACGACCGCGGTGGACACCGCGGCTCTGAACCGGCTGATGGCGGCCCTTGTGGCCATGCGGGACGGGAACTTCCGCAAGCGGCTGACCGTGTCGGGCGACGGCGTCATGGCGGAGATCGCGGCCGTCTTCAACGAGGTCGCGGACCGCAATCTGCATCTGACCGGAGAACTCGCGCGGGTTCGGCGTGTCGTCGGCCGTGAGGGAAAACTCACGGAGCGGCTGGAGCCCGGGGCCTGCGAGGGGTCCTGGGCCGCCGCGATCGACGCCTCGAACGAGCTGGTGGACGATCTGGCGCGGCCGGTGTCCGAGGTCGGCCGGGTGCTGTCGGCGGTCGCCGAGGGCGATCTGGAGCAGCGTATGGAGCTCCGTTCGCATGCGGCGGAGGGTTCCGACGGGACCGTGCGTCCGCTGCGCGGCGAGTTCCTGAAGGTCGCGCGTACGGTCAACAACCTGGTCGACCAGCTGTCGGCGTTCACCGACGAGGTGACGCGGGTCGCACTGGAGGTGGGCACCGAGGGCAAACTCGGCGGCCAGGCCCAGGTGCGAGGAATGTCCGGTTCGTGGAAGGACCTCACGGATTCGGTCAACACGATGGCGTACCGGCTGACCGCTCAGGTGCGTGACATTGCTCTCGTGACGACGGCGGTCGCCAAGGGCGATCTGTCGCGGAAGGTCACCGTGCATGTCGCCGGTGAGATGCTCCAGCTGAAGAACACCGTGAACACCATGGTGGACCAGCTGTCCTCGTTCTCCTCCGAGGTGACCCGGGTGGCCCGCGAGGTGGGCACGGAGGGCGAGCTGGGCGGTCAGGCGGCGGTGCCGGGCGTCGCCGGTGTGTGGAAGGACCTCACCGACTCCGTCAACACGATGGCGGGCAATCTGACCTCGCAGGTGCGGGGGATCGCCGAGGTCACCACCGCGGTCGCGAACGGCGACCTGTCGCAGAAGGTCACGGTCAGCGCGCGCGGCGAGGTCGCACAGCTCGCCGAGACCATCAACCAGATGACCGAAACCCTTCGTACCTTCGCGGACGAAGTGACGCGTGTGGCCAGTGAGGTCGGAGCCGAGGGTCTGCTCGGCGGTCAGGCGCAGGTGCCCGGCGCGGCCGGTACGTGGAAGGACCTCACCGACTCGGTCAACACCGTCTTCCGCAACCTCACCACGCAGGTGCGGGACATCGCCCAGGTGACCACCGCGGTCGCCAACGGTGACCTGTCGCAGAAGGTCACCGTCGATGTCGCGGGCGAGATGCTGGAGTTGAAGAAGACCGTCAACACGATGGTGGAGCAGCTCCAGTCGTTCGGTTCTGAAGTGACCCGGGTGGCCCGGGAGGTCGGCGTCGAGGGCCGGCTGGGCGGCCAGGCCGAGGTGCCGGGCGCGGCGGGGACCTGGAAGGACCTCACCGACTCGGTGAACACGGCGTTCCGCAACCTCACCGGTCAGGTGCGGGACATCGCCCAGGTGACCACCGCGGTCGCCAACGGCGACCTGTCCCAGAAGGTCACCGTCGATGTGGCCGGCGAGATGCTGGAGCTCAAGAACACCGTCAACACGATGGTGGCGCAGCTGTCGTCGTTCGCCGACCAGGTGACGCGCATGGCGCGGGACGTGGGTACGGAGGGCCGGCTCGGCGGCCAGGCCCGGGTCGACGGAGTGTCCGGTACGTGGAAGGAACTCACCGACTCCGTCAACTTCATGGCGGGGAACCTGACCTCTCAGGTGCGGCAGATCGCCCAGGTGACCACGGCGGTGGCGCGCGGTGACCTGTCGCAGAAGATCGACGTGGACGCGCGCGGCGAGATCCTGGAGCTGAAGAACACCATCAACACGATGGTCGACCAGTTGTCGGCGTTCGCCGAGCAGGTGACCCGGGTGGCCCGCGAAGTGGGTACGGACGGGCGGCTCGGCGGCCAGGCGCAGGTGCCCGGCGTCGCCGGTGTGTGGCGCGACCTGACGGACTCCGTGAACGGCATGGCCGGGAACCTCACGGCCCAGGTCCGCAACATCGCGCAGGTCGCCACGGCGGTGGCGCGCGGTGACCTGTCGCAGAAGATCGACGTGGACGCGCGCGGCGAGATCCTGGAGCTGAAGAACACCCTCAACACGATGGTCGACCAGCTCTCCAACTTCGCCGAGCAGGTGACCCGGGTGGCCCGCGAGGTGGGCACCGAGGGCATCCTGGGCGGCCAGGCGGAGGTGCAGGGCGTCTCCGGCACCTGGAAGGACCTCACGCAGTCCGTCAACTTCATGGCGAACAACCTGACCTCGCAGGTGCGCAACATCGCCGAGGTGACGACGGCCGTCGCCAAGGGCGATCTGTCGAAGAAGATCACCGTCGACGCGAAGGGCGAGATCCTGGAGCTGGTGACGACCGTCAACACGATGGTCGACCAGCTGTCCAACTTCGCCGACGAGGTGACCAGGGTCGCCCGTGAGGTGGGTACGGAGGGCATCCTCGGCGGCCAGGCCCGGGTGCGCGGTGTCACCGGCATCTGGAAGGACCTCAGCGACAACGTCAACCTGATGGCCAACAACCTGACCAGTCAGGTGCGGAACATCTCCCGGGTGTCGTCCGCGGTCGCCAACGGTGATCTGACGAAGAAGGTGACCGTCGAGGCGCGCGGCGAGGTCGCCGAACTGGCCGACACCGTCAACACGATGGTGACGACCCTGTCGTCGTTCGCGGCAGAGGTGACGCGGGTCGCCCGTGAGGTGGGTACGGAGGGCATCCTCGGCGGCCAGGCACGGGTGCCGGGCGTCGCGGGCACCTGGAAGGACCTCACCGAGTCCGTGAACTCGATGGCGTCCAACCTGACCGGGCAGGTGCGCCAGATCGCCACGGTCACCACCGCGATCGCCAAGGGTGATCTCACCAAGAAGATCGACATCGACGCGCGCGGCGAGATCCTGGAGCTGAAGGACACCATCAACACGATGGTCGACCAGCTGTCCTCGTTCGCCGAGCAGGTGACGCGGGTGGCCCGTGAGGTGGGTACGGACGGCATGCTGGGCGGCCAGGCCCGGGTCCGCGACGTCGACGGCACCTGGCGGGACCTGACGGAGTCCGTGAACGAGATGGCCGGGAACCTGACCCGGCAGGTGCGCGCGATCGCAGCGGTCGCCACGGCGGTGACCCGCGGTGACCTCAACCTCAAGATCGATGTGGACGCCGCGGGCGAGATCCAGGTCCTGCAGGACAACATCAACACGATGATCGCCAACCTGCGCGACACCACCCTCGCCAACGAGGAGCAGGACTGGCTGAAGGGCAACCTGGCCCGTATCTCCGGGTTGATGCAGGGCCGGCGGGACCTGGACGACGTCGCCTCGCTCATCATGAGCGAGCTGACGCCGGTGGTCTCCGCACAGCACGGCGCGTTCTTCCTGGCGATGCCCACGGGCGGCGGGGGTGAACTCGGTACTGGCAGCGAGGGTTCGTACGAGCTGGTGATGCGCGGCAGCTACGGCTACTCGGCCGGCCTGATGCCCACGTCGTTCCGGCCGGGGGAGACCCTGATCGGCACGGCGGCCGAGGAGAAGCGGACCATCCAGGTCAACGTTCCGCCGGGCTACCTGAAGATCTCGTCGGGGCTGGGCGAGGCCTCGCCGGCGCATGTGATCGTGCTGCCGGTGCTGTTCGAGGGGAAGGTCCTCGGCGTGATCGAACTGGCGTCCTTCCAGCCGTTCACCCAGATCCAGCGGGACTTCCTCAACCAGATCGCCGAGATGATCGCGACGAGCGTCAACACGATCAGCGTCAACACCAAGACCGAGGTGCTGCTGAAGCAGTCGCAGGAGCTGACCGAGCAGCTGCGTGAGCGCTCGGAGGAGCTGGAGAACCGGCAGAAGGCGCTGCAGTCGTCCAACGCCGAGCTGGAGGACAAGGCCGAGCTGCTGGCCCAGCAGAACCGCGACATCGAGGTGAAGAACACCGAGATCGAGGAGGCCCGGCAGGTGCTGGAGGAGCGGGCCGAGCAGCTCGCCGTCTCCATGCGCTACAAGTCCGAGTTCCTGGCGAACATGTCGCACGAGCTGCGCACCCCGCTCAACTCGCTGCTGATCCTCGCCAAGCTGCTCGCGGACAATGCCGACACCAATCTCACCCCGAAGCAGGTCGAGTTCGCCGAGACGATCCACGGCGCTGGCTCGGATCTGCTGCAGCTCATCAACGACATCCTCGATCTGTCCAAGGTCGAGGCGGGCAAGATGGACGTCAGTCCGACCCGTATCGCGCTGGTGCAGCTCGTCGACTACGTGGAGGCGACGTTCCGGCCGCTCACGGCGGAGAAGGGGCTCGACTTCTCGGTGCGGGTCTCGCCCGAGCTGCCGGCGACGCTCCACACCGACGAGCAGCGGCTGCTCCAGGTGCTGCGCAACCTGCTGTCGAACGCGGTGAAGTTCACCGACACCGGTGCGGTGGAGCTGGTGATCCGGCCGGCGAACGCCGACGTGCCGCAGTCGATCCGCGAGCAGCTGCTGGAGGCGGGTTCGCTGCGCGACGCGGACGGCGATCTGATCGCCTTCTCGGTCACCGACACCGGTATCGGGATCGCGGCGAGCAAGATGCGGGTCATCTTCGAGGCGTTCAAGCAGGCCGACGGTACGACGAGCCGTAAGTACGGCGGTACGGGCCTGGGGCTGTCGATCAGCCGGGAGATCGCCCGGCTGCTCGGTGGCGAGATCCATGCCGCGAGCGAACCGGGCCGCGGTTCCACGTTCACGCTCTACCTGCCGCTCCACCCGAGCGAACTGCCGCCGCAGGGCTACCCGCAGCTCGTTCCGGGGCCTGAGATGCCGATGAACGCCATGGACGACGCCGGGATCGCCGAGGCGGGCCCGCAGGCGCCGCAGACGCCGTCGGCGGCCCCGGACGCGCACAACGCCCCCGGGACGCTCTTCCGGCGCCGTCGCAAGGCACTGGGCGCCATGGACCTGCGGCACGCGCTGCCCGGCCAGCCCGCCGGGTCGCCGGGCGGGGCGCTGGAGGCCTGGGCGGGACAGCACCCGCAGGAGGGCGCGTCGGAGCCTCGCCCCACCTTCACGTTCCACAGCGAGAAGGTGCTCATCGTCGACGACGACATCCGCAACGTCTTCGCGCTCACCAGCGTGCTGGAGCAGCACGGACTGTCCGTGCTGTACGCGGAGAACGGGCGGGAGGGCATCGAAGTCCTGGAGCAGCACGACGATGTGACGGTCGTACTGATGGACATCATGATGCCGGAGATGGACGGGTACGCGACGACGACGGCCATCCGCAGGATGCCGCAGTTCGCCGGGCTGCCGATCATCGCGCTCACCGCGAAGGCGATGAAGGGCGACCGGGAGAAGGCGATCGAGTCGGGTGCGTCCGACTACGTCACCAAGCCGGTCGACCCCGACCATCTGCTGTCCGTCATGGAGCAGTGGATGCGCGGAAAGTGACGATGGTTGGTCGCGGGCGCATCACAGTCTGATTGCGGACTGTGCGGATTCTCGCGTGTTGCTGACTGACTGTGCTCGAAAGCGTGTGAGAGGGCGGTATCCGGGGAACCTTCTGGTCTCCCACCGCGTTTCTGCTACGTGCACAGTGACATCGCGGTGACAGGGTGTGGCGACGGGCGGGGTGCGGCTACCATGACCGGCACAAGGACGGGCGGCGCTAGGGAGTCGTCCCTCGGGGCGGCGCCCGGTGCTTCTCCCGGCTCTTCGAGCTGGGGAGACCCCAAGCCGGGGCGAGGAGGGCGAGGCATGGTGCAGAAGGCCAAGATCCTCCTGGTCGATGACCGGCCGGAGAATCTGTTGGCGCTGGAGGCCATCCTCTCTGCGCTCGATCAGACACTGGTACGGGCATCGTCAGGGGAGGAAGCGCTCAAAGCGCTGCTGACGGACGACTTCGCGGTCATTCTGCTGGACGTCCAGATGCCAGGAATGGACGGATTCGAGACCGCGGCGCACATCAAGCGCCGCGAACGGACCAGAGACATCCCCATCATCTTCCTGACCGCGATCAACCACGGACCGCACCACACCTTCCGTGGATACGCCGCGGGCGCGGTGGACTACATCTCCAAGCCGTTCGACCCATGGGTGCTGCGCGCGAAGGTCTCCGTCTTCGTCGAGCTCTACATGAAGAACTGCCAGCTGCGCGAGCAGGCCGCGCTGCTCCGCCTCCAGCTCGAGGGCGGCGGGCACGGCACGGGAGACACCAAGGAGCCGGCCGGTCTCCTGGCCGAACTCTCCGCGCGGCTCGCGGCAGTTGAGGAGCAGGCCGAGGCGCTCTCCAAGCAGCTCGACGACGAGTCCGCGGACGCCGCGGCCGTCGCCACGGCAGCCCATCTCGAACGCAAACTCACCGGTCTGCGCAGGGCGCTGGACGCCCTGGAGCCCGGAGCCGGCACCGGCACGCCCTCGCTGCCGTCACAGAGCTAGGGGCTGTCCTCCGGATCTGGCGTGCCGCTGGACCGGAGCCCCGACCGCTGATGGGACGTCAGTTTCCGGACCTGGCAAGGACGACACGAACGGGTGAACCGGTGGGCACACGTGTCCCCTGCCGGTCACACCGGTAACCTCACCACCATGGCCTCACGTACGTCCGGCAAGGGTTCACAGGGCGCGGCGGGCACCGCGAAGCCGCGCGCCGGCCGTACGACCGGCGCCGCGAAGAAGGCGGCGCCCGCCAAGAAGCCCGTGGCGAAGAAGACCGCAGCCAAGAAGAGCGCACCCGCGAAGAAGGCGGTGGCGAAGAAGGCGGTGCCCAAGCCCGCGCCCAATCCCACCGGGGGCGTGATCTGGCTGATGCGCGCCCTGTGGCTCGGCGTCGCACACGCCCTCGGCGCCATGCTCCGCGGCATAGGACGCGGCGCCAAGGGCCTCGACCCGGTGCACCGCAAGGACGGACTCGCGCTCCTGCTGCTCGCCCTCGGACTCATCGTCGCCGCGGGCACCTGGTCCAGCCTCCGCGGCCCCGTCGGCGATCTCGTCGAGATGCTCGTCACCGGCGCCTTCGGCCGGCTCGATCTGCTCGTGCCGATACTGCTCGTGGCGATCGCCGTACGGCTGATCCTCTATCCCGAACGGCCCGAGGCCAACGGCCGTATCGTCATCGGGCTCTCCGCCCTGGTCGTCGGTGTGCTCGGCCAGGTCCACATCGCCTGCGGTTCGCCGGGGCGCGACTCGGGCGCCGAGGCGATGCAGGACGCGGGAGGGCTGATCGGCTGGGCCGCATCCCAGCCGCTGATCTTCATGATGGGCGAGGTCCTCGCCGTACCGCTGCTGGTGCTGCTCACCGTCTTCGGACTGCTGGTCGTCACCGCCACCCCCGTCAACGCGATCCCGCAGCGGCTGCGCATGCTCGGTGCCCGGCTCGGTCTCCTCGACGCCCCGTACGAGCCCGGCGCGGCCGACGAGGCCGAGGACGGGCAGTACGACGACGGCTGGCGCGAGGCGCAGCCCGCGCGGCCCTCGCGCCGCCGCGGCCCGGCGGCCGGTGCCTCCGAGGTGTACGACGCCGAGAAGGCGGAACAGGAGGCGCTTTCCCGGCGACGGCGGCGCGGCGCCTCCGCACAGCCCGCCGGCGGCCGTCCCCTGGACGCGGTCGACGTCGCCGCGGCCGCCGCCGCGGCCCTCGACGGCGCTGTCCTCAACGGGATGCCGCCCTCCCCGGTCGTCGCCGGCCTGACCCGCGACCTCACCGCCGACCGGGAGCGCGCCGTCGGCCCCGTACCCGGCGCACGTACCGAGCAGCCCGCGCCCGCCGACGAAGGCGCCGCCAAGACCGCCGTACCGGACCTCACCAAGCCCGCGCCCGAGGACTCCCAGCCGCTACCGCCGCGCGCCGAGCAGCTCCAGCTCTCCGGCGACATCACCTACGCACTGCCGTCCCTGGACCTGCTGGAGCGCGGCGGCCCGGGCAAGACCCGCAGTGCCGCCAACGACGCGATCGTTGCTTCACTGACGAACGTCTTCGCGGAGTTCAAGGTGGACGCCGCCGTCACCGGCTTCACCCGCGGCCCCACGGTCACCCGCTACGAGGTCGAGCTCGGCCCGGCCGTGAAGGTCGAGCGGATCACCGCGCTGACCAAGAACATCGCCTACGCCGTGGCCAGCCCGGACGTGCGGATCATCTCGCCGATCCCCGGAAAGTCCGCCGTCGGCATCGAGATCCCGAACTCCGACCGCGAGATGGTCAATCTCGGCGACGTGCTGAGGCTGGCCGAGGCGGCCGGGGACGAGCACCCGATGCTCGTGGCGCTCGGCAAGGACGTCGAGGGCGGCTACGTCATGGCCAACCTGGCGAAGATGCCGCACGTCCTGGTCGCCGGTGCCACCGGCTCCGGAAAGTCCTCCTGCATCAACTGCCTGATCACCTCGGTCATGATGCGGGCGACCCCGGAGGACGTCCGGATGGTCCTCGTCGACCCGAAGCGGGTCGAGCTCACCGCCTACGAGGGCGTTCCGCACCTGATCACCCCCATCATCACCAACCCCAAGCGGGCCGCCGAGGCGCTGCAGTGGGTCGTCCGTGAGATGGACCTGCGCTACGACGACCTCGCGGCCTACGGCTACCGGCACATCGACGACTTCAACCAGGCCGTACGCAACGGCAAGGTCACACCGCCCGAGGGCAGCGAGCGCGAGCTGCAGCCCTACCCGTATCTGCTGGTGATCGTCGACGAGCTGGCGGACCTGATGATGGTCGCGCCGCGCGACGTCGAGGACGCCATCGTCCGGATCACCCAGCTGGCGCGCGCCGCGGGCATTCATCTGGTACTGGCCACCCAGCGGCCCTCCGTCGACGTCGTCACGGGCCTGATCAAGGCGAACGTGCCCTCGCGGCTCGCCTTCGCCACCTCCTCCCTCGCCGACAGCCGGGTCATCCTCGACCAGCCGGGTGCGGAGAAGCTGATCGGCAAGGGCGACGGGCTGTTCCTCCCGATGGGCGCCAACAAGCCCACCCGTATGCAGGGCGCCTTCGTGACCGAGGAGGAGGTCGCGGCCGTCGTCCGGCACTGCAAGGACCAGATGGCCCCTGTCTTCCGGGACGACGTGGTGGTCGGGACCAAGCAGAAGAAGGAGATCGACGAGGACATCGGCGACGACCTCGACCTGCTCTGTCAGGCCGCTGAGCTGGTGGTTTCCACCCAGTTCGGGTCGACGTCCATGCTCCAGCGCAAGCTCCGGGTCGGCTTCGCGAAGGCCGGCCGGCTGATGGACCTGATGGAGTCGAGGAACATCGTGGGACCCAGCGAGGGCTCCAAGGCGCGTGACGTTTTGGTGAAACCCGATGAGCTGGATGGAGTGCTCGCCGTGATCCGTGGGGAGTCTGATTCGTAAGGGAGGGCGAGGCAACCGTTTCCCTTGGTCGTACGTCCAGTTGGATGGAGGGACACCATGTGTCCGATCCTCACGCTGTCCGACCATTCTGATGGCGTACAAACTGCACCGCCCGGTTGCCCCACCCTTTCGTACCACCCATAGACTGAACCTCCAGCAGGTGGCTACACGCTCGAAAGGCGCCCCCGTGTCCATCGGCAACTCCCCCGAAGACGACCGGCCTTCCATCGAGGACGACCAGCCTTCGATCGGTCGTTCGCTCCAGCAGGCTCGCGCCGACGCAGGTCTGACCGTCGACGAGGTCAGTACGTCCACCCGCGTACGTGTGCCCATCGTGCACGCGATCGAGCAGGACGACTTCTCCCGCTGTGGTGGCGATGTCTACGCGCGCGGGCACATCAGGACACTCGCACGTGCCGTGGGGCTGGATCCGGCCCCGCTGATCGCGGAGTACGACGCGGAGCACGGTGGGCGTCCCTCTCCCACACCCGCTGCCCCCCTCTTCGAGGCGGAACGGATCCGCCCCGAGCCCAGGCGCCCCAACTGGACCGCCGCGATGGTCGCGGCGATCGTCGCCGTGATCGGATTCGTCGGCTTCACACTCTTCGACGGCGGCAACGACGGCAACGGCACCAAGCAGGTCGCCGAGGGCTCGACACCCGAGAAGTCCAGCCACAAGCCGGCCCCGGTCAAGCCGGTCGCACCCAAGCCCGAACCCTCCGAGAGCGCCATCGCCGCCGTACCGCAGGACAAGGTGACGGTGAAGCTGACCGCGGCCGACGACAAGAGCTGGATCTCCGCCAAGTCCGCCAACGGCAAGCTGCTCTTCGACGGACTGCTCCTCGCGGGCGAGTCCAAGACCTTCCAGGACGACGAGCGGCTGGACCTCATCCTGGGCAACGCCGGCGCGATCGAGCTGTTCGTGAACGGCAAGAAGATCGAGGACCGGTTCGAGAACGGACAGGTCGAGCGGCTGTCCTACTCGAAGGGCGACCCCGAGGCCGGCTGACCCGTCACGACCGAAAATCGTCGGCCCATCGCCCGCATTGCGGGCGGTGGGCCTCGCGGATCGGGCGTGGGCCGGGACAAAGTAGTCTTGAGCCCATGCCCGAACGCCGTACCGTCGCCCTTGTCACTCTTGGCTGCGCCCGTAACGAGGTGGACTCGGAGGAGCTCGCAGGCCGCTTGGCAGCGGATGGCTGGGAGCTCGTCGAGGAAGCCGCCGATGCGGATGTCGCGGTCGTCAACACCTGCGGGTTCGTCGAGGCCGCCAAGAAGGACTCCGTCGACGCGCTGCTGGAAGCCAACGACCTCAAGGACCACGGCAGGACCCAGGCCGTGGTCGCCGTCGGCTGCATGGCCGAGCGCTACGGCAAGGAGCTCGCCGACGCACTCCCCGAAGCGGACGGCGTGCTGGGCTTCGACGACTACGCCGACATCTCCGACCGGCTCCAGACCATCCTGAGCGGTGGCATCCACGCCTCGCACACCCCGCGCGACCGGCGCAAGCTGCTGCCGGTCAGCCCGGCGGAGCGGCACAAGGCCGACGTGGCCCTCCCCGGCCACGCCCAGGCCCCGGCTCCGGTCCTGGCTCCGGAGAACGTGCCCGCCGATCTGCCGGACGGTCTCGCGCCCGCCTCCGGGCCGCGCGCCCCCCTGCGCCGCAGGCTCGACACCAGCCCGGTCGCGTCGGTCAAGCTGGCCTCCGGCTGCGACCGTCGCTGCTCGTTCTGCGCCATCCCGTCCTTCCGGGGCTCGTTCATCTCGCGGCGGCCGAGCGATGTGCTCGGCGAGACCCGCTGGCTCGCCGAGCAGGGCGTGAAGGAGATCATGCTGGTCTCCGAGAACAACACCTCGTACGGCAAGGACCTCGGTGACATCCGCCTGCTGGAGACGCTGCTGCCCGAGCTGGCGGCCGTCGACGGCATCGAGCGGGTGCGGGTCAGCTATCTGCAGCCCGCCGAGATGCGCCCCGGTCTGATCGACGTCCTGACGTCGACGGAGAAGGTCGCGCCCTACTTCGACCTCTCGTTCCAGCACAGCGCGCCCGGTGTGCTGCGCGCGATGCGGCGCTTCGGCGACACCGAGCGGTTCCTGGACCTGCTGGAAACGATCCGCGACAAGGCCCCGCTGGCCGGTGTGCGGTCCAACTTCATCGTCGGCTTCCCCGGCGAGAGCGAGGCGGACTTCGCCGAGCTGGAGCGCTTCCTGGGCGAGGCCCGACTGGACGCCATCGGGGTCTTCGGGTACTCCGACGAGGAGGGCACCGAGGCCGCCGGTTACGACCGCAAGCTGGACCAGGACGTCGTCGACGAGCGCCTCGCCCAGCTGTCCCGGCTCGCCGAGGAGCTGACCGCTCAGCGCGCGGAGGAGCGCCTCGGGGAGACGCTGCACGTACTGGTGGAGTCCGTGGACGACGAGGGCGAGGACGGCGGTGCCGTGGGCCGGGCGGCGCACCAGGCGCCCGAGACCGACGGTCAGGTGATCTTCACGGGTGCCGACGGCCTCGTGCCCGGACGTATCGTCGAAGCGAAGGTCGTCGGTACGGAAGGTGTCGACCTCGTGGCCGAAGCCGTATCCGAGTGTCGTGAGGAGGCGCGCAGATGACCGGAGTCCCGGCATCCGCTGCGGGCGGGACCGGCAGGCCGGCGCCCGGTGGCAAGCTGGGCGCTGCGGCCGTCAACCAGGCCAGTCTGTGGAACATCGCCAACCTCCTCACCATGATGCGGCTGGTGCTCGTGCCCGCCTTCGTGGTGCTGCTGCTCATGGACGGGGGATACGACCCGGTCTGGCGTGCGTGGGCCTGGGCGGCGTTCGCCGTCGCCATGATCACGGACATCTTCGACGGACATCTGGCGCGTGCCTACAACCTGGTCACCGACTTCGGGAAGATCGCGGACCCGATCGCGGACAAGGCGATCATGGCGGCCGGGCTGATCTGTCTCTCGGCGCTCGGCGATCTGCCCTGGTGGGTGACCGGAGTGATTCTCTTCCGTGAGCTGGGGATCACGCTGATGCGCTTCTGGGTGATCCGGCACGGGGTGATCCCGGCCAGCCGCGGCGGCAAGATGAAGACGCTGGCGCAGGGCACGGCGGTCGGTATGTACGTGCTGGCGCTGACCGGCCCGCTGGCCACGCTGCGCTGGTGGGTCATGGCCGTGGCCGTCGTGCTGACGGTGGTCACCGGGCTCGACTACGTACGGCAGGCGGTCGTCCTGCGCCGCAGGGGGCTCGCCGCCGAGCGCCGGGCCGCCCGGGACGCGGCGGAGTCCTCACGATGAGTGACGCGGCCGGGGTCCTCGCGCTTCTCGCGGAGCGTGGCGAGACCCTGGCCGTCGCGGAATCTCTCACGGGCGGTCTCGTGGCCGCGGAGCTGACCTCCGTTCCCGGCGCCTCGAAATCCTTCCGCGGCTCCGTGACGGCCTACGCAACGGCGCTCAAGCGCGATCTCCTGGGGGTCGACGAGGCCCTTCTGGCCGAGCGCGGAGCGGTTCACCCGGAGGTCGCGGCGCAGATGGCGGCCGGTGCGAGGGCCCGGATGGCGGCCGGCTGGGGCATCGCCACCACCGGTGTCGCGGGGCCCGAGCCCCAGGACGGACAGCCCGTCGGAACGGTCTTCGTCGCGGTCGCGGCGCCGGACGGCACGCGGAAAGTGGCCGCGCTGAGATTGAACGGCGACCGCGCGGAAATCCGTAGAGAGAGCGTACGGAGCGTGCTGGAACTGCTCGCCGGCGAACTCTCGGCGAATGAGCGAGCACAGGATACGGAACAGAACGGGGGGAATTGATGTTTGCAGCCCTGAGTGAACACGACATCGCTCCCCGCACGGCCGCAGCGCGAGGCGGTACGGTGGGGCGTGAAGGATGCGGCTACGCGGTCCGAGGAGGGAGCCACCGATGATTCTGCTCCGTCGCCTGCTGGGTGACGTGCTGCGTCGGCAGCGCCAGCGCCAGGGCCGTACTCTGCGCGAAGTCTCCTCGTCCGCCCGAGTCTCTCTCGGCTATCTCTCCGAGGTGGAGCGGGGGCAGAAGGAGGCTTCCTCCGAGTTGCTCTCCGCGATCTGCGACGCGCTTGACGTACGGATGTCCGAGCTCATGCGGGAAGTGAGCGACGAGCTGTCGCTGGCCGAGCTGGCCGCGTCGGCAGCGGCGAGCGATCCGGTGTCCGCGCCGGTGCGCCCGCTCAATTCCGTGTCCGTGACATCGGTCGCGGGCGTGCCGACGGAACGGGTGACGATCAAGACGCCTGCGGAAGCGGTGGACGTCGTCGCTGCGTGATCTCGACGTATGAGCCCCGGCCGGGTGGGTACCCGACCGGGGCTTTGCTTTTCCCTCGAATAACCGTTTTGTGCCATTTATGCCATGGTGGAGAACGGTGTCGTTTGAACGGAGGTCACAATGTCCGTGGTGAAGAGCCCGCTGCCCGAACAGGCGCGCAAAGTCACCGGTGAGGCCCTCCAGGGCGCGCTGGTGGATCTGATCGATCTGGCACTGGTGGCCAAGCAGGTCCATTGGAACGTGGTCGGGCCGCGCTTCCGCTCGGTGCACCTCCAGCTGGACGAAGTCGTCACGACGGCTCGGACGCACTCCGACATCGTGGCCGAACGGGCTTCGGCGATCGGTGTGACGCCTGACGGACGGGCCTCGACGGTCGCCGCGGCGAGCGCCATCGGGAAGGTGCCGGACGGCTGGATCCAGGACTCCGACGTCGTGAACACGATGGTGAAGGCGCTGCGCGCGGTGATCAAGGGGATGCGGGAGCGCATCGAGGTCACGGCCGAGCCGGACCCGGTGAGCCAGGACATCCTGATCGGGCTCACGGCCGACCTCGAGAAGCACGCGTGGATGTTCCAGGCCGAGAGCGTCTAGTGGCCCTCTCCGCCGGGGAGCCGCCCGGGGCACGAGGCCTCGCGGCCGGTGCCGCGCGCGGGCGCATGGCCCGGAGCATGAACCTCTGGGGCGCCTGGCGCATACGCTGCGGGCGCGCCGGGTGTGCATCCGGTGCGCCCTGCCGCCGAGTGATCGGTCCGGTCTAGCGTCGACCGGAGGAGGCGGCCATGGTGAGGCGATGGGTCCTGCTGCCGGCGCTCGCACTGGGCGCGGTGTGGTGGTGGGCCGTTCTGCGGCTGGCGCTGGTGCCGGAGCATGCGGGGCTCGTCGAGGGGGCAGTGGCGGCAGGTGGGTGGGGGCTCAGTCTGCTGCCGGTGCACGTTGCGTCGCGTGCCGGGGATGCCGGTACGGCCGGGGGAACGACCACGGCTACCAGGGCATCGCGACGCCCCCGTTCGGCCGGAGGATCTGACCCGTCGTGAACGACGACGCGTCGGAGGCGAGATGGAGGACCGCGTGAGCGATGTCCCCGGGCTCGCCGACCCGGCCGAGCGGTGACAGCCTGACCATGGCGGCCTCCGCCTTCTGCTGCAGCCCCGCGTCATGACGGTCGGTCATGGGTGTACGGATCCAGCCCGGGGCGACCGCGTTGACGCGGATCGCGTACGGGCCGAGTTCGGCGGCCAGCGTCTTGGTGAGCTGGACGACGGCCGCCTTGGCCGCGCCGTAGCAGAGCAGGCCGGGATTCGCGGCGTCGACCGCCCCGGACGCCATGGTGATGATCGAGCCCCGGACGCCCGCGTCGATCATCGAGCGGGCCGCGGCCTGACAGGCGTACAGCACACCCTTGAAGTTGACCGCGAGGACGCGGTCGAGGTCCTCGTCGCGTGTCTCCAGAACCGGACTGGAGTGCATGATTCCGGCGATCGCCGCCATGATGTGCAGCGGGCCGGAGGCGGATACGGCCGCCGCGACCACGGCGTGGAGGCGCTCGCGGTCGCTCACGTCGACGACGTGGGTGTGCGCGGTGCCACCGGCGTCGTCGATCAGCGTCCGGGTCTCATCGAGGAGCTTCTCGGACACATCCGCGCAGTGGACGGTGGCGCCCGCCTCGGCGAGCAGTACGGCGGTCGCGCGGCCTATGCCGCTCGCCGCGCCGGTGACGAACGCGGCGCGGCCGGTCAGGTCGTACGCGGTGAGGGGCATGCCGGTGACCGTACGACCGTATCTGACGGGTCGTCAACCAGTCGGGTTCCTACGGCGTCGGGCCGGACTGGCAGCCCGGGCACCAGTAGGTGACACGGTCGTCCTGGCCCGCTTTGCGGACCGGGGTGCCGCAGCGCAGACAGGGGCGGCCCTCGCGTCCGTACACGAACAGATGCTGCTCGCCCGGGCGCTGCCCGGCCCGGCGCTGGTCCCCGCCGCGGGCGGCGGGGGTGGTGCGGCGGTCGAAGCGGTTCTTGTTCGCCTCCAGGAGGCGATGCGCCGTGGCCACCAGGCGCTCGGGGACACCGGAGGGCAGCTCGCCGATCGGCAGCCAGGGCGTGACCCGGGCCATGAAGGCCAACTCCGATTTGTAGACATTGCCGATGCCGGCCAGATTGCGCTGGTCGAGCAGGGCTTCGCCGAGAGGGCGCGCGGGGTCGGCCAGGAGGTTGCGCACGGCGGTGCCCACATCCCAGTCCGGGCCCAGCAGATCGGGCCCGAGGTGCCCCACGGCCTTGTCCTCGTCCTTGCTGCGGAGCAGTTCGAGGACCGGGAGGCGGTAGCCGACGGCCGTGTGCTCGCTGTTGCCGAGGACCGCCCGGATCTGGTGGTCAGGGCCGCCGCGCCATCGCTCGCCGGCCGCGTACACCCGCCAGGCGCCATCCATCCGGAGATGGGAGTGGAGGGTGAGCCCGCCCTCGACGCGGGTGAGGAGGTGCTTGCCCCGCGCCGTGACGTCGAGAACCTCCCGGCCGGTGAGATCGGCGGTGGCGAACCGCGGAACCCGCAGGTCGGAGAGCGTGAGGGTCCGTCCGGCCAGGGCGGTGTGCAGCTTCCGGGCGGTCAGCCAGACGGTGTCTCCTTCGGGCATGCATCCATGATGCGCGACGGGCGGCGCTTCGGGACGGGGTGGCGTGGGTCCGGTCCGTCAGGCCCGGATGCGCAGGCCCCGAGGGGTGGCGTGGAAGCCGGACTCCTCCAGCGGGCGGGCGAGTGGTGAGGTCAGGGCCGCGGTGCCGTTGATCCGCTCGACCGTGACCGTGCCGAGGGTGCCCGCCCGGGCCGCCGCGGCGAGCGACTCGGCCGCCGCCCGCAGCGGCGGGGCATCCGGCTCGGTCGGCCAGGACAGCAAGGTCTTCCCGCCGCGCTCCATGTAGAGCGTGAGCTCGCCGTCGACGAGGACGACCAGGGAGCCGGCCTTGCGTCCGGGCTTGTGGCCTGCGCCGGTCGGTGGCTCCGGCCAGGGCAGCGCCGCCCCGTACGCGTTCGCCGGATCGGCGGCCGCGAGGACCACGGCGCGGGGTGCGGTGTGCGCGTCGGCACGGTCACGGGCGGTCGACGCTGCTCGGAGCCGGTCCACCGCACCGTCCATGGCGAACTGCGCGGCACCCAGGCCCTCGACGACATAGCCCCGACGGGCCTGCCCGCTGTCCTCGAAGGCGGACAGGATGCGGTACGTCGCCGAGAACCCGCCCTCGACCCCTTCGGCGGCGACCGCGCCCCGGGTGACCACGCCGTGACGGTCCAGCAGCGTGCGGGCCAGGGCATGCGCGCGGTGCGTGGGGTCGGGCTCCGGAGCGGGCAGCAGGGACCAGCGACCGGAGACGGTGGGCGGGCCGCTCCGGGACGCGGGGCGCGCGGCTGCCCTCAGCGAGCCGTAACGCCCGCGCGGGACCGTGCGTTTGGCGCGGTGCGCCGTGGAGCCGGCGGTACGGCCCGAGCCGAGGAGCGAGCGCAGCGGCCCCAGGGTGTCGTTGGTCAGCCGCCCCGACCACGCCAGGTCCCAGAGCGCGTCGGCCAGTTGGGGATCGGTGACGTCGGGATGGGTGGTGGCACGGACCTGGTCGGCGATCTGGCGGAAGAACAGGCCGTATCCACCGGAGAGAGCCGTGAGGACCGACTCGTGGAGGGCCGTCGGCTCCAGTGGGTGCGGCTGCGGGAGAAGCAGCGGCACCGCGTCGGCGAGATAGAGGGAGATCCAGCCGTCCTTGCCGGGCAGCGCGCCCGCTCCTGCCCACACCACCTCGCCGGCCGTCGTCAGCTCGTCGAGCAGGCCCGGTGCGTAGCCGCTGACCCGGGACGGGAGGATCAGCTTCTCCAGCGCGGAGGCGGGGACGGGGGCGCCCTGCAACTGCTCGACGGCGCGGGCCAGTCCGTCGACGCCGCGCAGGCTGTTGTTCCCCAGATGCTGCCATTGAGGGAGGAAGGTCGCGAGCGCGGCGGGCGGGACCGGCTCCAGCTCCTGGCGGAGCGCGGCGAGGGAGCGGCGGCGCAGCCGCCGCAGCACGGCCGCGTCGCACCACTCCTGGCCGATGCCCGACGGGTGGAACTCGCCCTGCACCACGCGCCCGCCTGCCGCGAGGCGCTGCAACGCCCCGTCCGTGACGGCCGCGCCGAGCCCGAACCGTGCGGCGGCCCGGGACGAGGTGAACGGGCCGTGCGTACGGGCGAAGCGGGCCAGCAGATCGCCCAACGGGTCCTTCACGGGCTCCATGAACGCCTCGGGGACGCCGACGGGGAGCGCCGTGCCCAGCGCGTCCCGCAGCCGTCCGGCGTCCTCGATCGCCGCCCAGTGGTCGGCGCCCGCGATACGTACCCGGATGGCACGGCGGGCCCCGGCGAGCTCTTCCGGCCAGCGGGGGTCCGCGCCACGCTCGGTCAGCTCGGCCGTGGTGAGCGGCCCGAGGACACGCAATGCGTCGGCGACGCCTTCCGTGTCCTTGAGCCCCCGGTCCTCCGTGAGCCACTGGAGCTCCTGCTCCAGCTCCGCGAGGACATCCGCGTCGAGCAACTCCCGCAGCTCCGCCTGGCCGAGCAGCTCGGCCAGCAGTCGGGAGTCCAGGGACAGCGCGGCGGCGCGGCGCTCGGCCAGCGGTGAGTCGCCCTCGTACAGGAACTGCGCCACATAGCCGAAGAGGAGGGAGCGGGCGAACGGGGACGGCTCCGGGGTGGTGACCTCCACCAGCCGGACCCGGCGGGACTCGATGTCGCCCATCAGCTCTTCGAGCCCGGGGACGTCGAAGACGTCCTGAAGGCACTCCCGCACGGCCTCCAGGACGATCGGGAACGAGCCGAACTCGCTTGCCACCTGGAGCAGCTGGGCCGCGCGTTGACGCTGCTGCCAGAGCGGGGTGCGCTTGCCGGGGCTGCGGCGCGGCAGCAGCAGAGCGCGCGCCGCGCACTCGCGGAAGCGGGACGCGAACAGCGCGGAGCCGCCGACCTGGTCGGTGACGATCTGACGGATCTCGCCCTTGTCGAAGAGGGTGTCGGAGGCGCCGATCGGGGCCTGGTCGCTGTCGTACGCCGTGTCCAGGTGCACCGGGTCCTGGTCGAGCAGGTCCAGGCCCATCAGATCGGCGTCGGGCAGCCGCAGCACGATTCCGTCGTCCGCGTGCATGACCTGCGCGTCCATGCCGTACCGCTCGGCGAGACGCGCGCCCAGTGCGAGCGCCCACGGGGCGTGCACCTGGGCGCCGAACGGTGAGTGCACCACGACCCGCCAGTCGCCCAGCTCGTCACGGAACCGCTCGACGAGGATCGTGCGGTCGTCGGGCACATGTCCGCAGGCGCGGCGCTGCTCGTCGAGATACGAGAGCACATTGCCGGCCGCCCACGCGTCGAGACCGGCGGTCATCAGCCGCAGCCGGGCGTCCTCCTCGGGCAGCGAACCGACCTCGCGGAGGAACGCGCCGACCGCACGGCCCAGTTCGAGCGGCCGGCCGAGCTGGTCGCCCTTCCAGAACGGCAGCCGGCCGGGCACGCCGGGCGCGGGGGAGACCAGCACCCGATCGCGAGTGATGTCCTCGATCCGCCAGGAGGTGGTGCCCAGGGTGAAGACATCTCCGACGCGGGACTCGTAGACCATCTCCTCGTCGAGCTCGCCGACCCGGCCGCCTCCCTTCTTCGGGTCGGCCCCGGCGAGAAAGACACCGAAGAGACCCCGGTCCGGGATCGTGCCGCCCGAGGTGACGGCGAGCCGCTGGGCGCCGGGACGCCCCGTGACCGTCCCGGCGACCCGGTCCCACACCACCCGCGGACGCAGTTCCGCGAAGGCGTCGGAGGGATAGCGGCCCGCCAGCATGTCCAGCACGGCCGTGAAGGCCGACTCGGGGAGCGAGGCGAAAGGAGCGGCGCGCCGCACCACGGTGAGCAGATCGTCGACCTGCCAGGTGTCGAGGGCGACCATGGCGACGAGCTGCTGGGCCAGCACGTCCAGCGGATTGGCCGGGATACGGAGCGACTCGATCGAACCGGTGCGCATCCGCTCGGTGACCACGGCGGCCTGGACGAGATCGCCCCGGTACTTGGGGAAGACCACGCCTGTGGACACGGCGCCCACCTGGTGTCCCGCGCGGCCGACGCGCTGAAGACCGGAGGCGACCGACGGTGGCGACTCGACCTGGACGACCAGGTCCACCGCGCCCATGTCGATGCCCAGCTCCAGGCTCGACGTCGCGACGACCGCGGGCAGCCGGCCCGCCTTCAGATCCTCCTCGACGAGCGCGCGCTGCTCCTTGGAGACCGAGCCGTGGTGCGCGCGGGCGAGCAGCGCCGGTGCGCCCTGCGCGGCGCCCGACTGCGCCATGATCTCGGCGGGCGGAGCGCCTTCGGGAAGCGGCTCGCCGACTGCCCGTTCGTACGCGATCTCGTTGAGCCGGTTGCACAACCGCTCGGCCAGCCGACGGGAGTTGGCGAAGACGATCGTCGATCGGTGGGCCTGCACCAGATCGGCGATCCGCTCCTCCACATGCGGCCAGATCGACGGCTTCTCACCGGGACCGTCCGCCTCGGAGGCAGGCGAACCTCCGAGCTCGCCCAGGTCCTCGACCGGGACGACGACGGAGAGGTCGAACTCCTTGCCGGACGGCGGCTGGACGATCTCCACCTTGCGCTGCGGCGACAGATAGCGCGCCACCTCGTCCACCGGCCGGACGGTCGCGGACAGCCCGATGCGGCGCGCGGGGCGGGGGAGCAGCTCGTCCAGCCGCTCCAGCGAAAGGGCGAGATGCGCACCCCGCTTGGTGCCCGCCACCGCGTGCACCTCGTCCAGGATCACCGTCTCGACACCGGTCAGCGCCTCGCGGGTGGACGACGTCAGCATCAGGAACAGCGACTCGGGAGTGGTGATCAGAATGTCCGGCGGGCGGGTCGCCAGAGCCCGCCGCTCGGCGGCCGGGGTGTCACCGGACCGGATCCCGACCCGCACCTCGGGCTCCGGCAGCCCGAGCCGGACGGACTCCTGCCGGATTCCGGTCAGCGGGCTGCGCAGATTCCGCTCGACGTCGACCGCCAGCGCCTTGAGCGGCGACACGTACAGCACGCGGCAGCGCTGCTTCGCGTCCGCGGGCGGTGGAGCGGACGCGAGACGGTCGAGCGCCGCGAGGAACGCTGCCAGGGTCTTGCCGGAACCGGTCGGCGCCACGACCAGCACGTCCGACCCTCGCCCGATCGCCTGCCAGGCGCCTTCCTGGGCCGCGGTGGGCGCGCTGAACGCCCCCGTGAACCAGCCACGGGTCGCGGGCGAGAAGGAATCGAGTGCCGTCCTGGACATGCCCCCATCGTGCACCGCCCCACTGACAATCGCCCGGACCTGCGAGAATGACCTCATGGCAGAGGGTGAGTGGGCACGGTACTGGCAGCCCGAACGGCTGCCGGGCATCGATCTGCTCCGGGCCCGCTACGTCCGGCACACCTTCCCCCGTCACAGCCACGAGGGCTACGTCTTCGCCACCATCACCGGCGGTATCGAGGAGGTCGGGCTGCCCGGCGGTGTCGTGAACGCCGGACCCGGCACCGTCGTCATGATCAATCCGGAGGTCCCGCACAGCGCCAGGGCCGGGACCCCCGAGGGCTGGGTGTACTCGACCCTCTATCCGTCGGCGCAGGTGGTCGCCGAGATCGCCGAGGAGACCACGACGATCCGTGGTACCGCGGGCTTCGCCGAGACGGATGTGGTCGACCACCAGGCGGCCCGGCTGATCCGGGAGGTCCACCGCGCGGCCGAGGAGGGTAACGCGCTGGCCGCCGACAGCGTGCTGCGGATCATGGTCGCCCGCATGCTGCGCCACTACGGAAGCACCCTGCCGCCGCGCGAACCGCGCACGTCGGGCGCGCGCAACGCGGCGCGCGCCCGTGCGCTGCTGGAGGAGCGGATGGACGATCCGCCCACGCTCCAGGTCCTGGCCGCGGAGCTGGGGACCAGTCCGTTCGCCCTGCTGCGGGCCTTCCGCAACAGCTACGGCATGCCTCCGCACGCCTGGCTCACCGACGCGCGGGTCCGCCGCGCCCGTCGGCTGCTGGACCTGGGCACGGCCCCGGCGCAGACCGCCGTCGCCGTGGGATTCGCCGATCAGCCTCATCTCAACCGGCACTTCACGCGCATCGTGGGTGTGCCGCCCGGCGCGTACCAGCGGGGGCGTGGAGTCGGCAGGGCCCGCTGAAACGAGCCGAGCCCCCAGGATCGCGACGCCGCCTGGGCCTCGACCTCGCCTGTGCCTCGACCCCGCCTGGGTGCAAGAACGTACAAGACCCGGGACGCACCGCCCCCGTAACGTCCACGGCGTGGCAGAACAGACAGCATCAGCAGAGATACCCAGAGAGGGCGAACCCCGTGCAGCGGCCGGTGAGCCCGGCCGGGACACGGCCCTCGGCGCACCGGAGAAAGCGGACTCCGCCGTCGTACGGGACGCCCTGGGCGTCGGCGTCGCCGTCGGCCTGTCCGGCTTCGCCTTCGGGGTGACGGGCGCGGGCGCCGGTCTCGACGTCCTGCAGATCTGCGCCCTCAGCCTGCTCGTGTTCACCGGCGCCTCACAGTTCGCGCTGGTCGGCGCGCTCGCGGCGGGCGGCAACCCGTTCACCGCCGCTGCCGGCGCCTTCTTCCTCGGCACCCGCAACGCCTTCTACGGCCTCAGGCTGTCCCAGCTCCTCGCCCTGCCCCGGTCCGTACGTCCCTTCGCCGCCCACTGGGTCATCGACGAGACCACCGCCGTCGCCCTGGCCCAGCCCACCCGCCGGGCCGCACGCCTCGGATTCACCGCCACCGGCCTCACGCTCTATGTGCTGTGGAACCTCACCACGCTGCTCGGGGCGCTCGGCGCCGAGGCGATCGGCGACACGAACGCCTGGGGTCTGGACGCGGCCGGGCCCGCCGTGTTCCTCGCCCTGCTGGCCCCCATGCTGCGCACGACGACCGAGCGGGCGGTCGCGGGCATCGCCGTCGTCCTGGGCATCGGACTGCTGCCGGTGCTCCCCGCCGGAGTTCCGGTGCTCGTCGCGGCACTCGCCGCACCGGCCGTGCTGTGGTGGCAGGGCCGCACGATCATGAACAAGCGGAAGGGAGCGGACCGTTGAACGTCTGGATCGCGATCGGCGTGACCGCGGTCGCCTGCTACCTGGTCAAACTGGTCGGGCTACTGGTCCCCGCGGGGGCACTGGAGCGCCCGCTCGTCCAGCGGCTCGCCGCCCTGCTGCCGGTGGCCCTGCTGGCAGCGCTCACCGCGCAGCAGACCTTCAGCGCCGGGAACGCGCTGGTGCTCGACGCCAGGGCCGCGGGTCTGGGCGCAGCCGCGATCGCGCTGGTCCTGCGAGCGCCCTTCCTCCTCGTCGTCGCGGCGGCCGTGCTCGTCACGGCCGGGGTACGGGCGCTCGGAGGCTGAGGCGCCGCACCGCCCGTGCCTCAGCGCAGCACGCGTCCGTGCGCCCGCAACGTCCGCAGCGCCTCGATCGTCACGATGGGACGCCACTCCAGGGCCGTGCTCGGCGCCCACTGGCGCCACCGGACCGGCCAGCCGCCGTCCTCCTGCTGCTCACGGGCGAGATGGTCCAGGGACCGCTCCATCTCCTCGTCCGTGAACCAGCGGCGCGCCAGCGAATCCGGCACACGCGCGTAGTCGTACGCGAAGTGGTACTCGCCCGGCGCGTACCCGGCCGCCACCGGGTAGTCGTCCGACCGGCGCGGGTCCAGCACCACGAGCCGCTGCTCGCGGACGAGCCGCCCGAGCCGGTCCGCCGCCGCCTCGGCACGCGACCGGTCCGGGACACCGTCCAGGAACGCGATCGCCGCCTGGATCTCGTACGGATGCGACTTCTTCAGCCCCTCCACCGCGGCCCAGCAGAAGTCCGTCGCGCGGAACAGCCACGCGTGCCACACCTGGTTGCGGTGCAGCAGGCCGACCACCGGCCCGGTGGCCAGCAGCTCGCTCGGCGGCTCCGAGACGATCGGGATGAACGGAGCCGTCGGGTAGCCCCGCTGCGAGGGATGGATCACGGGCAGTGCCCCGTCCCGGGTGGCCACGTCCGTGAAGTAGCGGCACATCCGCTCCACGCGCAGCCCGCCGCAGCGCCCTACGGAGTCCAGGACGCGCAGGGCCTGCGCCGTGTGCAGCGGCTGGCTCACGGGGCCGCGCAGATCGGGCTCGAGGGCGTGGCCGTAGCCGCCGTCCTCGTTGAGGTACGCCGTCAGCGCCGCCTCGACCGGGTCCGCCGCCGCACCCAGGAAGTGGTACGCGAACCGCCGCTGTTCCAGCACGCGGGCCGTCAGCCAGACGAAGTGCTCGGCCCGCGCCAGAGGTGTTCCAGCCATGCTCCGACGGTAGGGCGGAAACGGGTTTCGGCAAGGCGTACGGGCAAGGCTGCACTCTCAGGAGGCGGATACTGGTGTCATGCGGTTGACGATTTTCTGGGAACGGATGGAAGAGCACTTCGGCGTGGCGTACGCCGACTCCTTCGCGCGTGACCATGTGATGGCCGAACTCGGGGGCCGCACGGTCCACCAGGCGCTGGCCGCCGGCTGGGAGACGAAGGATGTCTGGCGCGGGGTCTGCGCCGCGGTCGGCATCCCCGCGGACAAGCGTTGAGCGCCCGTATCCAGAAGTTGTCCACAGGCCCGCGCCGGTTGCCGCCGCGGTAGGCGAGACTGGCTCCGTGGCACCGACTGACGAAACCGCCCAGGACGAGAACCGCCCGACCACCCAGTACGCGGAGGCCGGGCGGCTCGACGACGACGCAGGCCGCCCGGCTGCCGGGCCCGAGGCACCGGCGAGGGTCCCCGCGCCCGCCACCGCTCCGGACGGCGGGGCCGGGACCGGCGGGCGTGCCGTCACGGCAGGCGGGCCGGGACGGATGCCGCGCTGGCTGCCCCGCGCCATGGTGCTGGCGCTGGCGCTCTACGGCTGCTTCCAGCTCGGGAACTGGGCCTTCCACCAGCTCATCGGCCTGCTGATCAACGTTCTGATCGCGTTCTTCCTCGCGCTGGCGATCGAGCCCGCCGTGGGCCGGATGGCGGCCCACGGTATGCGCCGCGGCGTCGCCACCTTCCTCGTCTTCATCGCCGTGCTGATCGCCGGCGTCGGCTTCGTCGTGCTGCTCGGCTCGATGCTGGCCGGCCAGATCGTCGAGATGGTCGAGGAATTCCCCCAGTACCTCGACCAAGTGATCAACTGGATCAACAAGACGTTCCACAGCGAACTGTCCCGGGTCGCGATCCAGGACAGTCTGCTGCGCTCCGACTGGCTGCAGAAGTACGTGCAGAACAGCGCGAGCGGGGTGCTCGACGTCTCGGCGACCGTGCTCGGCGGACTGTTCAAGCTGCTGACGATCTTCCTGTTCTCCTTCTACTTCGCGGCCGACGGACCCCGCCTGCGGCGCGCGCTCTGCTCGGTGCTGCCGCCGTCCAAGCAGGCCGAGGTGCTGCGGGCCTGGGAGATCGCGGTCGACAAGACCGGCGGCTACATCTACTCGCGCGGGCTCATGGCGCTGATCTCCGGCGTCGCCCACTACATCCTGCTGGCGCTCCTGGGCGTGCCGTACGCCCCGGCGCTGGCCGTGTGGGTGGGGCTGGTGTCGCAGTTCATCCCCACGATCGGCACGTATCTCGCGGGCGCCCTGCCGATGCTGATCGCGTTCACCATCGAGCCCTGGTACGCGCTGTGGGTGCTGGGCTTCGTCCTGATCTACCAGCAGTTCGAGAACTATGTGCTGCAGCCCAAGCTCACCTCCAAGACGGTGGACATCCATCCTGCGGTCGCGTTCGGCTCGGTCATCGCCGGCACGGCGCTGCTGGGCGCCGTCGGCGCGCTGATCGCGATTCCCGCGGTCGCCACGCTGCAGGCCTTCCTCGGCGCGTATGTGAAGCGGTACGCCGTGACGGAGGACCCACGCGTCCACGGCCACCGGCGCCACGGCGAGGCGGTCCTCGCCCGCCTCCAGCGCGCGCTGCGCACCAAGAGGGACGAGACGCCTCCTCCGGAGGAGAGCGGCGCCTGAGGCTTCCCGTCCGCGGCGCGCCGGCCGTCCTGTCCTGTGACGGCGGGCAGTTCATGTCGCCGAAGCTAGCGCGGCGTGGTGTCGTCGGCCCTGAACGGACCGCCGTGGCCGGGCACGATCAGGTCCGCGGCGGTCAGCACACGGAGCCGGGAGGCGCGCAACACCTCTCGGTCGGGGGCTACCGGGTCGTCCGCCGGGCCGTCCGCGTGCCACCACAGGTCACCGGCGAAGGCCACCACGCCCGAGTCCGTGCCCGCCAGCAGCGTGATGTCCTCGGCGCTGTGGCCCGGGGTGCGGATCAGCCGTAGCGACGGGGTGAGTTCGTAACCCTCCGCATCCCGGTTCCTCCACTGATCGCCGAGGTACTCCACCTTGTGGTCGTGCACCCGGGCCCGTCCGAACAAGCCCACGTTCATGGTGTTGTCCGGGTGGTGGTGGCTGAGCACCACGTCGGTGATGTCGTCGGGACCGAGCCCCAACTCATGGAGCGGGGCGAGGATACGGTCGCGACTCGCCACCATGCCCGGGTCGAAGATCACATGCCGGCCGGCGTCGGAGACGTAGGAGACGGTGGCGGCGACTCCGGGACCGGTGGAGCCGACGTATCCGGTGGTCAGGATCGTGTACACGGCGCTGCGGCCGAGCGGTGCGTCTGTCATGGCCCCAATCCTTCAGGGCAGGACGATCGTTCACGAGTGGCACAGCTGCCGCTGACCGCAGGATCAGTGCCACACTGGCACGTGTGCCTCCCTTCGTGACCGTCGCCGCGTACACCCCGCCCGAAGTCGGCATGCTCGCCGTCGGCATCGTCACCGAGGTCTTCGGCCCGCACGGCGAGACACTGCCCGGTTTCGACTTCGCCCTGTGCACCGACCGGCCCGGGCCGGTCCCCACCGACCTCGGCGTGCCGCTCACCATCACGCACGGCCTGGACCGGCTCGCCTCGGCCGATCTGGTGATCGCCCTGCCGTGGGCCGGCTTTCGCACACCACTGGCTCCCGCCGTGCTCGAGGCGCTGTCGGCCGCACACGAGCGCGGCTCAACGGTCGCGGCCCACTGCGTCGGCGCCTTCGCGCTCGCCGCCGCCGGACTGCTCGACGGCCGGCGGGCCACCACTCACTGGCGGTTCGCCGAACTGCTCGCCCGCCGCCACCCCGAAGTGACCGTCGAACCCGATGCCCTCTACGTCGACGAAGGACGCCTCATCACCGGCGCGGGAGCCGCCGCGGGCTTCGATCTCTGCCTGCACCTGCTGAGACGGGAGTACGGAGCCGCGATGGCCAACGCTGTTGCCCGGGACGTGGTGCTGCCCTCCCACCGCGACGGCGGGCAGGCACAGTATCTGGCCGCCCCCGTCCCCGAAGACTGCCGCGACGAGCGCCTCGCCGAGGTGCTCGCGTGGGCCTGCGAGAACCTCCACCAGCCGCTTCCCGTCGCGGAACTGGCCCGGCGTGCCGTGATGAGCAAACGCTCCTTCGCCCGCCGCTTCACCGCCGCGACCGGCACCACTCCCCACGCCTGGCTGCGGAGCCTGCGTCTGAGCAGTGCCGAGGAGCTCCTCGAGACCACGGACCTGCCGGTCGAGGAGATCGCCCATCGTGTCGGATACGGAAGCGCGGCCGTCCTGCGCGAACAGTTCGTGCGCCGCCGGGGAGTGCCGCCGCGCACCTACCGCCGCTCCTTCACGAACACGCCGTGACGAACAAGGCGAGCCAACACGCTCCCAGTAGGGCCGTCGCCTCCGGCTCCCGCAGGCACCTGGTCACGGATTGAGCTGCGGAAGTCCTTCCGGTCAAGCGTCGATGGCACGGATGCCCGGTCGTCAGACTCGATGGCAGTCGGTCAAGGTTCCCTGTCACAGGACAACTGCTTCCCAGCGGTCCGCTGAGAACAGGGACAACGCGAATCGTGCAGCTGCCGGAGGCGCTGATCCTCCCGACTACCCAGTGCAGCCCGTCCGTGCCGGTCCGGAACCGCACCACGTCGGGGGTCGCGGGCGAAGAAGCGGCGTACGCGGCGTCCATATGGTTGACCCGAGGTCGATCATCAGCTCCCCACCGAGCACGCGCCGACAGAGCTCCTGCTGCGGCGCCGTGACTAACCCTCAGCTTGGCGGGGCATGCGCAGAGATGCGTCCAGAATGGTCATGAGCTGTGCATCACGGCTCTTGCCAGTCGGCGCCAGCGGGTATCTGTTCAGAACATCGATCAGGACGGGTGTGGCGCGTTGTCGAGCCTCCTCGACCAGCCGGAGCCCGACGGCGAAGTCATCGTCCGCGTTCAATTCTCCAACGCGCGCGGCGCTTGCAGCGGCTCTGAGGATATGACCCACCTGGGTGGCTTTCGCGATCGGATGGAGGTAGGCCGCAGCGGCGGCATCTCCTGCGGCGCGTGCAGCGAGCCGTGCGGCCTCCGTGGTCGCTTCCTTTGCCGCCCGATGGGCATCCAAGGAGGTGATTCGCTGAAGTTTGGTCCTTCTCGCGCCGTTCACGAACTGCTGTGCGGCGTTGATGGCTGCACGAGGCCGAGGATCGCCGGGGTTGGCGTCCTCGAAGACAGGAAGAACTTCCTCAGCGCTCTCCAGAACGTAGTGTGCGACGACACGCAGTTCGTCCATCGTCAGTTCAAAGTCCCCAGATGCGATCGTCACGGACCCGATTCTCCCATCGAGCGATCACCTGCGGTCTCAGACGGGGTAGTCGGGACCGTCGGCGCATCCCGGCGGCGCCGGAGTTCACCGACCTCGCCTGTACCTGCACGCCCTCGTCCCCGCCCTCGTCACGGCCGGGCTGGAAGGGTACGAGGCCAAAGAGATCCACTACTGACAAGGGCTGACGAGCGCGCCGGTGTCGCTCGGCGAGGTGTCGCGTCCGGGCGTCCGGCTCGCACGTCGTCCAGGTAGTCGCCACCGGCCTACCACGCTCACGTCTTCAGAGCCTGCCGACAAGCGTTGTTACGGTCTGACCCACAGTGCCCCCGCAACCGTTCCGGCCCCGTATGGGTCCTCCGTATCGGGGTCCCGGGTGGGCCATGTGGTGCGTGAGGGTGGGGGAACGCCGTGTGGGCCCGACGGGCAGCGAGGGGTATCAGCGAGTTCGTGATGGAGAGGGTTGGGGGAAGCCGTCGCCGAGGTGATCCTCACCCTGGTCGCCTGCGTCCTGCTCGCTTGCCTGGCTTTGATCGCCTACCTGAGCTGGCTGGTCGCACCGTCTGACCTGCGGAGATGCCTGTTCGGCGCGTCGGGGACAGGGTCGAAGCTGCGTCCTCCATGGTGCGGGCGGCCAGCCATCACGCTCACTGGCCGACCACGACGCTCGGTCACAGCACCTCCGTCCCCGGTGCGGGTGGTGCGCTTGACACCAAAATCGAACATCCATTCTCATGGGAGTCCGGCCTTGGAATCCCGGGGTTTTCGCCGGGTTTTCCACAGGCTGGAGGGACGCCGGGGCGCATTGTCAGTGGCACGGGATAGCGTCTTTGACGTGAAGCGATCGACTCAAGCAAATCGGGTGGAACCCATGGCAGGAACCGACCGCGAGAAGGCGCTCGACGCCGCGCTCGCACAGATTGAACGACAATTCGGCAAGGGCGCCGTGATGCGCCTGGGCGAGCGGCCGAACGAGCCCATCGAGGTCATCCCCACCGGGTCGACCGCACTCGACGTCGCGCTCGGCGTCGGCGGCCTGCCGCGTGGCCGTGTGGTGGAGGTGTACGGACCGGAGTCCTCCGGTAAGACGACCCTGACGCTGCACGCCGTCGCCAACGCGCAGAAGGCCGGCGGCCAGGTCGCCTTCATCGACGCCGAGCACGCCCTCGACCCCGAGTACGCGAAGAAGCTCGGTGTCGACATCGACAATCTGATCCTGTCCCAGCCGGACAACGGCGAGCAGGCGCTCGAGATCGTCGACATGCTCGTCCGCTCCGGCGCGCTCGACCTGATCGTCATCGACTCCGTCGCCGCGCTCGTGCCGCGTGCGGAGATCGAGGGCGAGATGGGTGACTCCCACGTCGGTCTCCAGGCCCGGCTGATGAGCCAGGCGCTGCGGAAGATCACCAGCGCGCTCAACCAGTCCAAGACCACGGCGATCTTCATCAACCAGCTCCGCGAGAAGATCGGCGTGATGTTCGGCTCGCCGGAGACCACGACCGGTGGCCGCGCGCTGAAGTTCTACGCCTCGGTGCGTATCGACATCCGCCGCATCGAGACCCTGAAGGACGGCACGGAAGCCGTCGGCAACCGCACCCGCTGCAAGGTCGTCAAGAACAAGGTGGCGCCGCCCTTCAAGCAGGCCGAGTTCGACATCCTCTACGGCCAGGGCATCAGCCGCGAGGGCGGCCTGATCGACATGGGCGTGGAGCACGGCTTCGTCCGCAAGGCCGGCGCCTGGTACACGTACGAGGGCGACCAGCTCGGCCAGGGCAAGGAGAACGCGCGCAACTTCCTGAAGGACAACCCCGATCTCGCCGATGAGATCGAGAAGAAGATCAAGGAGAAGCTGGGCGTCGGAGTGAGCCCCGAAGCCCCGGCGGCCGAGCCGGCTGCGGACGCGGCGGCGAGCCCGACCGACGCGCCCGCGAAGTCGGTGCCCGCGCCCGCCGCCAAGGCGACCAAGGCCACCAAGGCGGCTACGGCGACCAAGAGCTGACCGGTACCGTGCCCGACCCCAGCACGCGGCGTACCGCGGACAGGCCGGGCGGCAGTTCCGCATCGTCGAGGGCCGACAACGAGCTGCCGCCCCAGGATCCCGGCGAGCGGGCGCGGGCGATCTGTCTGCGCTTGCTCACCGGCACCCCGCGCACCCGCAAGCAGCTTGCCGACGCGCTGCGCAAGCGTGAGATCCCGGAGGAGATCGCCGAGGAGGTCCTGTCCCGATTCGAGGACGTCGGCCTCATCGACGACGCCGCGTTCGCGGACGCCTGGGTGGAGTCCCGGCACCATGGGCGGGGCCTGGCCCGCCGCGCCCTCGCCCGCGAGTTGCGCACCAAGGGCGTCGACTCGGCGCTGATCGACGAGGCGGTCGGGCAGCTCGACTCCGATCAGGAGGAGGAGACGGCCCGCGAGCTGGTCGCCCGCAAGCTCCGCTCCACCCGCGGCCTCGACCGGGACCGCCGGCTCCGCCGTCTTGCGGGCATGCTCGCCCGCAAGGGATACCCGGAGGGCATGGCCCTGCGGGTGGTCCGCCGGGCCCTCGAGGAAGAGGGCGAGGACACCGAAGGCCTGGACGGCCTGGAAGACGGTCTGTCCTGAGCCCAACTGACGGAATGGCGCCGTCCGCCCGCAGCGCGTCGGCGGGATGCGTCAGACACAGCCCAGGAGTGCCCGGCCCGCCCGGCCCGACGTGGGGGCCGATCGAAAAGACCCACAGGAGCGGACCGGTGTCCCCGGAGGGGACGGGGCGAGGGAGACCGCGCCCCGGGACACCGGTCCGCTTCCGTGCTCCGCAGGCCGCCCTGTACCGCTGCTGAGGTCCGATCGCCGAGGCCTGCCCGGCTGAGGGGCCTCGGCCGAGGCCCGTCCGGTGCACGGGCCCGCGGTGCGGGGCCCGCCTACGCCCCTGCGCCCGGCACCCGGACCGGCAGCCCTTCCGCCCGCCATGCCTGGAAGCCGCCCGCGAGATCGGTCGCGCGGTGCAGCCCGAGCTGCTTGAGCGAAGCCGCTGCGAGCGACGAGGCGTACCCCTCGTTGCAGACGACCACGACCCGCAGATCGTGGCTGGTGGCTTCCGGTGCGCGATGGCTGCCCAGCGGGTCCAGCCGCCACTCCAGCTCATTGCGCTCGACGACGAGCGCCCCGGGGATCAGCCCGTCCCGGTCGCGCAGCGCCGCATAGCGGATGTCCACCAGCAGCGCCCCGTCCGCCGCCGCCTCGAACGCCTCGCGCGGCCCGACACGGTCCAGTCCCTCACGCACCCGCTCCAGCAAGTCGTCGATGCCCAGGGATCGTTCACTCACTGCCAGTCCTCCGGACGCTCGACCTGCTCAAGACGCAGCACCGCGCCGGTCCTGCTGAAACGGCGGATCAGCGGCAGCGGCGGATAGTACGCGTGGACCGAGACCGCGTGCTCGGCCGTGGACTCGTTGAGCACCTCGTGCACATGGTGCCGGCCGAACGCCCGCCCCTGCCCCGGGCCGAGCCGCCGCTCGCGGTCCACGTCCTCGGCCAGCTCCAGGGTCCTCCAGCCGCTCGCCGGGAGCCGTACAGCGAGGGAGTTCTCCTTGAGTTCGCCCGACGCCGTGGCGAAGGCACCGACCGATTCCGCGTGGTCGTGCCAGCCGGTGCCGGTGCCCGGCGGCCAGGCGATCAGCCACGCCTCACTGCCGCCCGGCCCGGTCAGCCGCACCCATGTGCGGCCCTCGGGGTCGAGGGGAAGCGAGGCGATCAGTTCGGTGTCGGCGGCGGTGTGCCGAACGAAGTCGAGCAGCTCGGCCGCGGTGGGCGCGGCCTCTTCCGTACGTACAGGAACAGACTGGGGCACGAGAACCGTCCTGGGAGTTCGCAGTGGTGCGCGCGGCCCCGGCGTACGCAGGCACGTAGGCGTGGATGCGCCGACGTGAGTGCGTGTGTACGTATGCGTGTACGCATCGCGCACGGACGTGGCCGCGAGGAGGAGAAGGAAGGCGAAGTCAGCAGGACGGGCGACACACGCAGCCCGCATAGCGGAGCAGATCCATATGGACCCTCCGCCACAGGCGCACATCGGTGTCGGTCATGCCCGGAGTACACCATGTGCGCCCGCGTCGGTCAATTGATGTCCGCAGTACGGTCGAAGGCTCGCCCCGACAGGCCAGAGGCGTGGTCCTCGCGCCGCGGCGAGGATCCTGGCGCACCGCCCCGTACCGCGTCCGCCGCCGCGTACAGCTCGGCGGGGCGCACGCCCCCGAAAGCCGTGACCAGGTGCCCGTCCGGCCGTACCAGCAGCACCGTGTGTGCCGAGGCCCCCGGATAGGACTCGGCGACGAGCAGCTCCGCCGGAGCGGGCAGCGCCGACACGGCGGAGGCGAGCCGGGGCATCACACCCGCCGTCATCCAGTGCCGTCGGTCCCACACCCCCGTGCCCGGAGCGACCAGGACCACCAGCATCCGGCCCCGCCCCAGCCGGTCCCAGAGCCGTACGGTCGTGCCGTCCGGCGCCATGACGAGCACATCGGCGACCGGTGCGCCGATCGGGGTCCCGACAGCCGCGTGCGCCTCGGCGTGTGGAGGCGCGAGGGGGGAGTGCCGGTACGCGGGGGGCGCACCCAGCGCGCCGAGCCCCAGGTGCCCGTCGGTCAGGAGGGTGTCGTGGCCGCGTGCCGCACCCGGCAGACAGGCCCGCAGCCCTCCGCTTCCGCGCAGTATCGGCAGCGACTGGTCGGCGGCGCGCAGCCGTGCGGCCACCGCTGTGCGCCGCTCGGCCTGGTAGCTGTCGAGCAGGGTGTCCGAGGCTCCGTGGTGCCAGGCCTGGGCCAGCTTCCACGCCAGGTTCTCGGCGTCACGCAGCCCCTCGTCCAGCCCTTGGGTGCCGACGGCACCGAGGAGATGGGCGGCGTCCCCGGCGAGGAACGCGCGGTCCACGCGCCACCGCCGGGCAAGGCGGTGGTGCAGGGTGTAGACGCCGGTGTCGATGAGGTCGTACTGCGGTGGCCCGTCGCACCAGCCGGACAGCGTGTCCCGTACGCGGGACACCAGCGCGTCGGGTGTCACCAGTTCGCCGCGGGCCGGCAGCAGCCAGTCCAACCGCCAGGCGCCGTCCGGCAGCGCCCTGGCGGTCACCTCCTCGCCGACCGCGCGCCACGGCGGCATCCGGTGCAGCACGGCCTCGCCCGGCCAGGGCAGTTCGGTACGCAGGGCGGCGACGGCATGGCGCTCCACCGCGGTACGGCCGGCGAAGCGGATGCCGAGCAGCTTCCGCACGGTCGACCGTGCCCCGTCGCAGCCGACCAGATAGCTCCCGCGCCACCAGGTCGCCCCCGGTCCGCGGGTGTGCGCGGTGACCCCGCCGGCGTCCTGCTCCAGTGCGTCGAGCCGGCTGTGCGTGGTGGTCTGCACCAGATCGACGGCGGCGACGGCGTCCCGCAGCCCCCGCATCAGAGCGTGCTGCGGAATGTGCACCGGGGCAGGCAGATCGTTTCCGCCGAGCCGCAGCGTGCGCAACTCCTGCTTGCGCCTCAGTGACCGCCAGCCGACCCAGCGGGCACCCTCGTCACGGATCGTGGCGCAGCCGAGCCGTTCCATCAGGGCGGCCGTGTCGGCTCGCAGGACGACCGTACGTGCGGTGCGCGGCTCGTCCTTCCCCGCGCCCTCGTCGAGGACGACGGAGGGAACGCCCTGCGCGGCCAGGGCCAGCGAGAGCGCGAGCCCCACGGGGCCCGCGCCGACGACGATCACCGGGTCCACGGCGTTGCTCCCGAGACCCGCAGGGACAGAGCGAACAGTGGGGTTGGGCCGGTTGGGGCCCGGTGCGCGATCACAGAACGTATGCAACCCACTGCCGGTGCCCCCGTCAAGCGACGAAGGGGCGACGGCGCTCTCGCGCCGTCGCCCCTCACCGACCGGGTGTCCTTCGGTCCGTCAGCTCGCGTTGCCGTCGTCGACCTTCAGGACGGGAGGGCCAACGGTCTCCAGACCGCCGCCGGGCCCGGCGTGCACCACCGCGCCCGTGCTCTTCTTGCCGCGCCGCAGCTTGCGCTCCAGCCAGCCCGCCATCGTGGTGAGGGCGAAGTTCAGGGCGACGAAGATGACGGCGACGACCGTGAAGCTGGCGATCGTGTTCGCACCGTAGTTGGCGCTCATCGGGCGGACCGAGGCCAGCAACTCGGAGAAGGAGAGCATCGCGCCCCCGAGCGCGGTGTCCTTCACGATGACCACCATCTGGCTGACGATCGCGGGGAGCATGGCCGTCACGGACTGCGGAAGCAGCACGTGCCGCATCGTCTGGCCCTTGCGCATGCCGATCGCCTTCGCGGCGTCCGTCTGGCCGCTCGGCAGGGACTGGATGCCGGCCCGGACGATCTCCGCGAGCACCGAGGCGTTGTAGAGCACCAGACCGGTGACGACCGCGTACAGCGGGCGCACGTCGCTGCTGATGTTCGTGAAGTCGGCGTACGCCTGGTTGGCGAACAGCATCAGGATCAGCACGGGGATGGCGCGGAAGAACTCCACGACCGTGCCGGCGGCACCGCGGACCCACCCGTGGTCGGAGAGCCGGGCGATACCGAAGACCGCGCCGAGCGGCAGCGCGATGACGAGGGCGAGAGACGCGGCGATCAGGGTGTTCTGCAGCCCGGGCCAGATGTAGGTCGTGTACGGCTGGGAACTCGTGAAGAACGGCTCCCACTTGATCCAGTCGAGCTGGCCCTTGGAGCTGAGACCGTCGTACACCCACCACACGACCAGGGCGAGCACGGCCGTGAACAGGATGGTGTACCCGATGTTGCGCCGCTTGGCACGGGTGCCCGGGGCGTCGTAGAGAACGGAGGTCATCGCTTCACCGCCACCTTCTTGCTCACCCATCCGAGCACCAGTCCGGTCGGCAGCGTGAGGCAGATGAAGCCGAACGCGAAGACCGCGACGATCGGGATCAGGGCGGCGTACGTCTCGATCCAGGACTTCATGAGGAGCGAGGCCTCCGCGACACCGATCACCGAGGCGACGGTGGTGTTCTTGGTCAGCGCGATCAGTACGTTGGCCAGCGGGTTGACGACCGACCGGAAGGCCTGCGGAAGGACGATGAGAGTCAGCACCTGGGTGAAGCTCAGCCCCAGGGCCCGCGCGGCCTCCGCCTGCCCGACGGGCACGGTGTTGATGCCGGACCTCAGCGCCTCGCACACGAAGGACGCGGTGTAGGCGATCAGTCCCAGCACCGCCAGCCGGAAGTTGATCACCTCGAAGACATCCCCGCCCAGGGTGACGCCCAGCGTCTGGAACAGCCCCAGCGAGGTGAAGAGGATGACGACGGTGAGCGGGATGTTACGCACGACGTTCACGTACGCGGTGCCGACGGCCCGCATCAGCGGCACCGGGCTGACCCGCATGCCGGCCAGCAGCGTTCCCCATATCAGGGAGCCGATGGCCGAGTAGACGGTGAGCTTCACCGTCACCCAGAAGGCGCCCAGCAGGGCGTCCATATTCAGAAAGTCGAACACGATCTCCCGCGCTTCCGCGTCTGCGTGTGGGAAGGACTCGGCGCGCCGCCGCCGTCAGCGGCGGCGCGCCCGGTCAGCCAAGCGTCACTTGACGATGTTGCCGATCTTCGGCGCGGGCTCGTTCTTGTAGCCGGCCGGGCCGAAGTGAGCCTCGACGGCCTTGTCCCAGGACTTGTCCTGGACCATCTTCTCCAGCGCCTTGTCGATCTTGCCCTTGAGCTCGGCGTCGCCCTTCTTCAGGCCGATGCCGTAGTTCTCGTTGCTCATCTTGAAGCCGGCGAGCTTGAACTTGCCCTTGAACGACTCCTGCGCGGCGTAGCCGGCGAGGATCGAGTCGTCGGTGGTGAGCGCGTCGATGACCTTGTTCTCCAGGCCGGTGAGGCACTCGGAGTAGCCGCCGTACGTCTGGAGCTGCGCCTTGGGGGCGAGCTTCTCCTTGACGTTCTGCGCCGAGGTCGAACCGACGACAGAGCAGAGCTTCTTGTTGTTCAGGTCCTCCGGGGACTTGATCGAGTCGTCGTCGGCGCGGACCAGGATGTCCTGGTGGGCGAGCAGGTACGGGCCGGCGAAGTCCACCTTGGCCAGACGCTTGTCGTTGATCGAGTAGGAGGCGACGATGAACTTGACGTCGCCGCGCTCGATCGCGGTCTCGCGGTCGGCGCTCTTGGTCTCCTTGAAGACGATGTCGCCCTCTTCGTAACCGAGCTCCTTGGCCACGTAGCGGGCCACGTCGACGTCGAAGCCCTGGTACTTGCCGTCCGGCGTCTTCAGGCCGATGCCCGGCTGGTCGATCTTGATACCGATCGTGATCTTGTCGCCGCCGCCCGCGGAACCACCGCCGGCCGCGTCGTCCTTCTTGCCGGAACCACAGGCGGAGACGGTGAGGGCGAGCGCGACGGCAGCGGCTGCGGCGGCGGAGGCCTTACGGAGCTTCATGGTGAACTTCCCTTGGTTAGACGTGATGTGGGCGATCAGCAGAACCCTGCCCCGGGCCAACGATGCCCAGGTGTGAATGGGTTCAGTGGTGCAGGATCTTCGAAAGGAAGTCCTTGGCCCGGTCGCTGCGCGGATTGCTGAAGAACTCCTCGGGCGTCGCCTCTTCGACGATCTTGCCGTCCGCCATGAACACGACGCGGTTGGCGGCCGAGCGGGCGAAGCCCATCTCGTGGGTGACGACGACCATCGTCATGCCGTCCCGCGCGAGCTGCTGCATGACCTCCAGCACCTCGTTGATCATCTCGGGGTCGAGCGCGGAGGTCGGCTCGTCGAACAGCATGACCTTGGGGTCCATCGCCAGGGCCCGCGCGATCGCGACGCGCTGCTGCTGACCGCCGGAGAGCTGCGCCGGGTACTTGTCGGCCTGTGAGCCGACGCCCACCCGGTCGAGCAGCTTGCGCGCCTTCTCCTCCGCGGCCTTCTTGTCCGTCCTGCGGACCTTGAGCTGGCCCAGCATGACGTTCTCCAGCACCGTCTTGTGTGCGAAGAGGTTGAACGACTGGAAGACCATGCCGACGTCGGCGCGCAGCCGTGCCAGCTCCCTGCCCTCCTCGGGCAGCGCCTTCCCGTCGATCGTGATCGAGCCGGAGTCGATCGTCTCCAGCCGGTTGATCGTGCGGCACAACGTGGACTTACCGGACCCGGAGGGCCCGATGACGACCACGACCTCGCCGCGCGCGATCGTCAGGTCGATGTCCTGGAGCACATGCAGCGCGCCGAAGTGCTTGTTGACGTTGCTCAGTACGACCAGGTCCGTCGCGGCCGGTACGGCGTCCTCGGCACCCTTGGTCACTGAAACTCCGCTCATCGGCTTCTTGCTCCGTCCTCCTCGGTTGGGAGGACCTTAATGACGGAGTGCGACCAGCGTCATTACATCTGAGCCGAATTTGAGCATAACGATCCGGCTTCAACCGGACACTCAGGGTGAACGGGGTGGTCGTCGCCGTACCGGGTGGGTAACGGAAACCCCGGGTTAACGGGAACCCTCTTGACGCGCACTGCGAAGATCGGTCTTTATGCCCAGGTAACAACGCGAGAGCTACGCCCGGAGGGGGGCCATGAGACTACTGCTCGTCGAGGACGACGACCACGTCGCCGCGGCCCTGTCCGCGGTGCTCACCCGGCACGGCTTCCAGGTGACCCACGCCCGCAGCGGCGAGGAGGCGCTCCACGCCGTGCTCCCCGCGGCCACCGAGGGAAAACCACCCTTCGGTGTGATCCTGCTCGATCTGGGTCTGCCCGACCAGGACGGCTACCAGGTGTGCGGAAAGATCCGGAAGCTGACCGCCACGCCGGTGATCATGGTCACGGCGCGGAGCGACGTACGCTCCCGGATCCACGGGCTGAACCTCGGCGCCGACGACTACGTCGTGAAGCCGTACGACACCGGCGAGCTGCTCGCCCGTATCCACGCCGTCAGCCGCCGCACCGCGCCCGGTGAGGAGTCGGCCCAGGCAGCGGGCAGCGCACTCAGGATCGGCGCGGTCACCATCGAACTTCCCACGCGCCGCGTCAGCGTCGACGGCGCGGACGTCCAGCTGACCCGCAAGGAGTTCGACCTGCTGGCGCTGCTCGCACAGCGCCCCGGTGTCGTCTTCCGCCGCGAGCAGATCATCAGCGAGGTGTGGCGCACGAGCTGGGAGGGCACGGGACGGACGCTCGAAGTGCATGTCGCCTCGCTGCGTTCCAAGCTCCGTATGCCCGACCTCATCGAGACCGTGCGCGGCGTCGGCTACCGCCTGGTCGCGTCCGCCGCGTAAAGGTCGCCGTTCCCGTTGAGTACCCGTCTCCTCCCGCTCCTCATCGTCCTCATGGCGGGCGTGCTGCTCGCCCTGGGCTTCCCCCTCGCGGTGAGTCTGGCGGCCGCGGAGCAGCAGAGTGTCGTGGTCGACCGGCTGGACGACGCCGCGCGGTTCGCGGCCCAGGCGCAGTTCGTCACCGACGGCGTCCCCGGTCAGGACGAGCGCCGCGCCGCCCTCGAAGAGGAACTGACCCGCTACAACGACGTGTACGGGATCCACGCAGGCGTCTTCTACCGCGGTGACGTTCCCATGGCCCAAGCACCCTGGTACTGGGAGGTCCCGCCGGCCGGTCAGGGCCGGCAGGCGTTCGCCGAGGCGCTGCTGGGGCGTCGCAGTCACGATCCGCAGCAGGTGTGGCCCTGGCAGCAGGACGGCCGGATCGTCGTCGCCTCACCGGTGGTACGCGACGGCGACGTCGTCGCCGTCGTCGTCACCGACTCGCCCACGGGACAGCTGCGATCCCGCATCCTGCAGGGCTGGCTGCTGATAGCGGCCGGCGAGTCCGCGGCGATGCTGCTCGCCGTCGGCGCGGCGGTCCGGCTCACCGGCTGGGTGCTGAGGCCCGTACGCGTCCTCGACGCCGCCACCCACGACATCGCGACCGGCCGGCTCAACTCCCGGGTCGCGCCGGCCGGCGGGCCTCCGGAACTCAGGCGCCTGGCCCGTTCGTTCAACGAGATGGCCGACAACGTCGAGGAAGTGCTGGAGCAGCAGCGCGCCTTCGTCGCGGACGCCTCGCACCAGCTCCGCAACCCACTCGCCGCCCTGCTGCTGCGGATCGAGCTCCTCGCCCTCGAACTGCCCGAGGGAAACGAGGAGATCGCCTCCGTCCGCACCGAGGGCATGCGCCTCGCCCAGGTCCTCGACGACCTGCTGGACCTGGCGCTGGCCGAGCATGCCTCGGCCGACATCCGGCTCACCGACATCGGCGAGCTGGCGGCGGAGCGGGTGGCCGCCTGGCGCCCCCTCGCGGAGGAGAAGGGGGTCCGGCTCACCGGGGACGGCCCCGCGGTCACCGCCTGGGCCGACCCGATCGCGCTGTCCAGCGCACTGGACGCCGTGATCGACAACGCCCTGAAGTTCACGCCGCGGGGAGAGGCGGTCACCGTCACCGCCTCCGCGGGCGGGGAGACCTCCACGATCGAGATCACCGACGGTGGCCCCGGGCTCACCGAGGAGGAGCTCACCCGCATCGGCGACCGCTTCTGGCGCAGCGGGCGCCATCAGAACGTGAAGGGTTCGGGACTCGGCCTCTCCATCACCCGTGCGCTGCTCTTCGCGGGCGGCGGCTCGATCGCGTACGCGCACCACGAGCCGCACGGCCTGCGGGTGACGGTCACACTGCCGCGCACACCCCCGGCGGCCCGGCCCGCCTTCGACCCTAGGGCTTGACCGACGCGTAGTAGCGCCGCGCCCCCTCGTGCAGCGGCAGCGGGTCGGTGTAGATCGCCGTCCGCAGATCCACCAGCTGTGCCGGATGCACCTCGCGTCCGATCCGGTCCCGGCTGTTGATCACGGTGCGGGTGAACTGCTCGGTCAGCTCCGGGTCCGCGCGATCGGTGGTGACGAGGAGATTCGCCACGGCTACGGTCTGCACCGGTGCCCTGGCGCTCGTCTTCGGATAGGCGTCCGAGGGGATCACCGCCGAGTGGTAGTAGCGCGTCGCCTCACCCGTGGCGTGGACCCGGCGGATCAGCTCGTCGTCGACCGGCACCAGCCGGACCGGAAAGCGGTCCGACAGATTCTGGACCGCACCGGTGGGGAGACCCCCCGACCAGAAGAAGGCGTCCAGCTCGTCCCGCTCCAGCAGGCCGGGCATCGTGTCGATGCCCGCGGAGACGGGGTCGATGTCCCGCACCGAGTCCAGGCCCGCCGCCGTGAGCACCCGGTCGGCGATGAGCCGTACGCCCGAGCCCTGCTGACCGACGCCCACCCTCTTGCCGCGCAGATCGGCCGGGGTACGCACGGGGGAGCCCCGCGGCACGACCAGCTGCACGTAGTCGTCGTACAACCGCGCACAGCCCCGCAGCCGGTCCGCGCCCGGCCTCGCGTCCCGCTGGTACTTCGCCACCGCGTCGGCGGTGGCGACGGTGAAGTCGGCCTCGCCGCTCGCCACCCGGGCGAGGTTCTGCTGCGACCCCTCGCTGGTCCTGAGGTCTATCGAGACCTTCGGCAGATCACGGGCGAGCGCACCCTTCAGGAGTTCGCCGTACCGCTGGTACACGCCGGAGTTCACGCCCGTACTGAACGTGAGCCGCCCGCTCGGGGCGCTCTCGCCGAGCGGCAGCAGCCACCACAGCAGCAGCCCGCACACGACAGCCAGCGCCGTGGCTCCCTGGAGGGCACGGCGACGACTGATTCGGGACAGGGCGGACAGCATGGCGCGATCCTGCCAGTTCACTCCCGGTGATGGCCAGGCCCGGCCGGGAACACCGGGGCGGCCAGGGGTCACCACCCCGTACCCTGGTGTGCGAGATGAGCGCGAAGACTTACGAGGTGCGCACCTACGGGTGCCAGATGAACGTCCATGACTCCGAGCGGCTTTCCGGACTGCTGGAGGACGCGGGGTACGTCCGCGCGCCCGAGGGCACGGGCGAGGGCGAGGCCGATGTCGTCGTCTTCAACACCTGCGCGGTGCGGGAGAACGCCGACAACAGGCTGTACGGCAATCTCGGCCGGCTCGCCCCCATGAAGGCCCAGCGGCCGGGGATGCAGATCGCCGTCGGCGGCTGCCTGGCGCAGAAGGACCGCGACACCATCGTCAAGAGGGCGCCGTGGGTCGACGTGGTCTTCGGAACGCACAACATCGGCAAGCTGCCGGTGCTCCTGGAGCGCGCCCGCATCCAGGAAGAGGCGCAGGTCGAGATCGCCGAGTCGCTGGAGGCCTTCCCCTCCACGCTGCCGACCCGCCGCGAGAGCGCCTACGCGGCCTGGGTCTCCATCTCCGTCGGGTGCAACAACACCTGCACGTTCTGCATCGTGCCCGCGCTGCGCGGCAAGGAGAAGGACCGCCGGCCCGGTGACATCCTCGCCGAGGTCGAGGCCCTGGTCGCGGAGGGCGTCTCCGAGATCACCCTGCTCGGCCAGAACGTCAACGCCTACGGGTCCGACATCGGCGACGGTGAGGCGTTCTCGAAGCTGCTGCGCGCCTGCGGGTCGGTCGAGGGGCTGGAGCGTGTCCGGTTCACCTCGCCGCACCCGCGCGACTTCACGGACGACGTGATCGCCGCCATGGCCGAGACGCCGAACGTGATGCCGCAGCTCCACATGCCGCTGCAGTCCGGCTCCGACACGGTGCTGAAGGCGATGCGCCGCTCGTACCGGCAGGAGCGCTTCCTCGGGATCATCGAGAAGGTCCGCGCCGCGATCCCGCACGCCGCCATCTCCACCGACATCATCGTGGGCTTCCCCGGCGAGACCGAGGAGGACTTCGAGCAGACGATGCACGCGGTTCGCGAGGCCCGCTTCGCGAACGCCTTCACCTTCCAGTACTCGAAGCGGCCCGGCACTCCGGCCGCGGAGATGGACGGGCAGATCCCCAAGGAGGTCGTCCAGGCGCGGTACGAGCGACTGGTGGCCCTCCAGGAGGAGATCTCCTGGGAGGAGAACAAGAAGCAGGTCGGCCGGGTTCTGGAGGTCATGGTCGCCGAGGGCGAGGGCCGCAAGGACGGCGCGACGCACCGGCTGTCGGGGCGGGCACCGGACAACCGTCTGGTCCACTTCACCAAGCCCAGCGGGGACGTTCGGCCGGGCGACGTGGTGACCGTCGAGATCACCTACGCCGCGCCGCACCACCTCCTCGCCGAGGGCGAGACGACCTCCGTGCGCCGCACCCGTGCCGGCGACGCCTGGGAGAAGCGCAACGCCGCCCCCCAGCAGCCGGCCGGTGTCATGCTCGGCCTCCCCTCCGTGGGCGTGCCCGCCCCGCTGCCGGCCCCGACGGGCGGCTGCTCGGCGGTCGGCTGAGCCGCGAAGCCGTCGGCGTGCGAGCGGGACCTCTGCGCCGACGGCCCACGCATTAGGCTGCGATCATGCTTGTCGCCGCCGCTGTCTGTCCCAGCCCTCCGCTTCTCGTGCCCGACGTGGCGGCCGGCGCCGCCCCCGAGCTCGACGCCGCACGGACCGCCTGCGCGGACGCGCTCGGCCTGCTCGCCGCGTCCCGCCCCGACCTGCTGATCGTGGTGGGCCCGGCCGGGGCCGATGAACTGCCCGGTCCCTACGCCCAGGGGACGCCCGGCTCGTTCGCGGGCTTCGGCGTGGGCATCGGCGTACGCCTGGGGGCATCCGAAGGCCCCGCGTCGGGGCGGGCCCTGCCCGTGTCGCTCGCCGTCGCCGCCTGGCTGCTCGACCGCGCGCGCTGGGCCGACGCCCCGGTCGAAGGCCTCGGCGTCGACACGGCCCAGTCCGCCGAGCGCTGCGCGGAGAGCGGCAGACAGCTCGCCGCCCGCGCGGGGCGGGTCGCGATGCTGGTGATGGGCGACGGCAGCGCCTGCCGCACCCTGAAGGCACCCGGCTACCTGGACGAGCGTGCCGCGCCGTTCGACGCCGAAGCCGCCCGGGCCCTCGGCGCGGCGGACCTTGCGGCCCTCGCCGCGCTCGACGTGCCCCTGGCGGAGGAGCTGAAGGTGGCCGGCCGCGCGCCCTGGCAGGTCCTCGCCGGCGCCGCCGAGGGCGCCGACCTGGGCGGGCAGCTGCTCTACGAGGACGCTCCGTACGGTGTCGGCTACTTCGTCGCCGCCTGGTCCTGACACGGCGGACGGCCGCGGAGCGTCTGCTCCGCGGCCGTCCGCCGTTTGAGTCTCAGGAGGCCGTAGGAGGGGTGCCCTCGTCCTTCGGGGCGGCCTCGCCCTTCGGTGTGCCGTCGTCCTTGTGGGCGAGGCGATCCAGGGCGCCCTTGGCCTTGCCGGTTCCCGACTCGATCTTGTCGCTGTACTTGCCCTTGGTCTTCTCGTCGACCGTCCGTGCGGCCTTGTCCAGACCGTGTTCGATCTTGTGCCCGTGCTGATGCGCGAGGTCAGAGACCTTCTCCCTGGCAGGGGCGAGCTTTGCCTTCAGAGTCTCCAGGATGCTCATGGGCCACCTTCGCTCGTGCGGATCTACTTACGGGCGCCCTCACCGGCCTCGCTGTCCGCGGCCTCCTCGGCGGACTGCTGCTTGGGGATCTCCACGGACTCCGTGGCCGATGCGACCGGGGAATCCGAGGAGTCCGAGGAGTCCGAGGAATCCGAAGGTCCGGATTCGTCCGACGGACCGGACGCCGTGGATGCGGCAGCAGCGGGAGCCTCCGGCAACTCGGGTCCGGATCCGGAACCCGGCTCGGCCCCGGCGTCAACCGTGGCCTCACCGTCGTCCGCGCCGGGCTCCAGGAACTCCGTAGGGCCGGTGGAACCGTCCGCAGACACCTCCACAGGCCCCTTCACGGCGCCCTCCGCAGGTCCCTCAGCAACGCCCTCCGTAACGCCCTCCGTAACGCCTTCCTCGGCGGATGCGGCCTTGGTGGTGCCGGCCGTGCCCTCCTCGGCAGACGCCTCGGCAGTTCCCTTGGCCTTCCGGCGAAACCTTGCAAAAACGCCCATATCTACTCCATAGCGTACTCGTGTGGGCGAAATTCCGCGCCGCCCGGGGCGTCCCATTGCGCCGCCCGGGGGCGCCGGTTCAAAAACCGGCGGCCGGAACCTCGCAACAGGCAACGACCCCGCCGAGGTGCCGTCACGTAGCTCGTTCGGGGACCACCCGTGACGTTTGGGAGACTGGGTCGGTGAGAAGCGCATCCCCCGCACCGCGGGTCATCGCCGTCGTCGGTCCCACCGCGGCCGGAAAGTCCGATCTGGGCGTCCACCTGGCCCAGCAGCTCGGCGGCGAGGTCGTCAACGCCGACTCGATGCAGCTCTACCGAGGGATGGACATCGGTACCGCCAAGCTGACGGCCGAGGAGCGCGGCGGTGTCCCGCACCATCTCCTCGACATCTGGGACGTCACCGAGACGGCGAGTGTGGCCGAGTACCAGAAGCTGGCCCGCGCGGAGATCGACAGGCTCCTCGCCCAGGGCCGTACGCCCGTCCTCGTCGGCGGATCGGGACTGTACGTGCGCGGCGCGATCGACGCCCTGGAGTTCCCCGGCACCGACCCCGGCGTACGCGCCCGGCTGGAGGCCGAGCTGGAGGAGCGCGGCTCCGGCGTACTGCACGCCCGGCTGGCCGCCGCCGACCCCGACGCCGCCCGCGCGATCCTGCCCAGCAACGGCCGCCGCATCGTCCGTGCGCTGGAGGTCATCGAGATCACCGGCAAGCCCTTCACCGCGAACCTGCCCGGTCACGACGCCGTGTACGACACCGTTCAGATCGGCGTCGACGTCGCACGCCCCGAACTCGACGAGCGCATCGCGCTCCGCGTCGACCGCATGTGGGAAGCGGGCCTCGTCGACGAGGTGCGCGCCCTGGAGGAACAGGGACTGCGCGAGGGGCGCACGGCCTCCCGCGCACTCGGCTACCAGCAGGTGCTCTCGGCGCTCGCGGGGGAGTGCACGCAGGAGGAGGCGCGCGCCGAGACCGTACGCGCCACCAAACGCTTCGCGCGCCGCCAGGACTCGTGGTTTCGCCGCGACCCGCGTGTCCACTGGCTGAGCGGCGCCCTCGCCGACCGCGCGGAACTGCCGCGGCGTGCCCTCACGTTGGTCGAACGACCGGTTACAGCCTGATCACGTGATGGCATCGGGACGCCCTGCCCGTCATCCCGGTGCCCGGGACCGTGCCATCATCGAGCATCGATCGACAAGCGGAGTCCGAGTTGGGAGGGCGCGTGGCGATGGAGGCCGGCCCTCGTGACAGAGAACAGCAGGCAGGGAACGACCTGCCCCGTCTGAGCCCCGACGGCCCTGACGAGACCCCCGACCTGCTCGCGGACGAGTCGGGCGGAGCGGCCGAGGTCGAGGTCGAGCTGCGCCCGCAGCGGCGGCTCAGGATCTGGCAGCTCGCCCCCATCGTGGGGCTCGCCGCGGTCGGCTCGCTGATGTTCGCGTTCCCTCTCGCCTTCGGCTCCGGGGACGGCGGCGCGGTGGTCGCCATGCTCGGGCTGCTGATCAGCTGCTGCGCCGCCGGCTGGGGCATGATGGCCGCCCGTCGCGTCGGCCACACCTGGCCGGGACTGCCCGAGCGCAGCTCTGGCGAGCGCCCCGACTGGCGCGTGATCGCCCTCTACGTCGCCGTGGCCGCGGCCCTGGTCGCCCTCGCCGTGTGGCGGGTGGCGCGGCTCCGCTGACCTGACGGTGGTGCGGCTCAGCCGACGGCCCGGGTGGGTGTCCGAACGGCCCCGTACGATGGTCGCGTGACCATCTCCGCAACCTCGCCGATCGCTTTCCTCAAGGGCCACGGGACGCAGAACGACTTCGTGATCATCCCCGACCCGGACAACACGATCGAGCTGCCCGCCTCCGTCGTCGCGACGCTCTGCGACCGCCGCGCGGGCATCGGTGGTGACGGGCTGCTGCACGTCGTGCGCTCCGCCGCGCACCCCGAGGCGCGCTCCCGGGCCGGCGAGGCCGAGTGGTTCATGGACTACCGCAACGCGGACGGCTCGATCGCCGAGATGTGCGGCAACGGGGTGCGGGTCTTCGCCCACTACCTGCAGCGCGCCGGCCTGGTCGACACGGGCGATGTCGCGGTCGCGACCCGAGGCGGCGTCAAGCGGGTCCACATCGACAAGGAGGGCGACATCACGGTCGCCATGGGCCGCGCCGTGCTCCCCGAGGACGGCGTCACCGTCACCGTGGGCGGCCGCAGCTGGCCCGCCCGCAATGTGAACATGGGGAACCCGCACGCGGTCGCGTTCGTCGAGGACCTGGACCACGCGGGCGATCTGCTGTCCGTCCCGCCCTACTCCCCCTCCTCCGTGTACCCCGACGGCGTGAATGTCGAGTTCGTCGTCGACCGCGGGCCGCGCCATGTCGCCATGCGGGTGCACGAGCGCGGCTCGGGCGAGACCCGCTCGTGCGGCACCGGCGCCTGTGCCGTCGCCGTCGCCGCGGCGCGCAGGGACGGCGCCGACCCGACCGTCACCGGCGCTCCGGTGACGTACACGGTGGACCTCCCGGGAGGTCGGCTGGTGATCACCGAACACCCCGACGGCGAGATCGAGATGACCGGCCCGGCCGTGATCGTCGCCGAGGGACACCTCGACCCCGCCTTGCTCGCGACGGTCCCGTCCTAGCCCGGACGCGTCGCCCACCCGCTCCCACTCCTCCCCCGGACTCGTCCGGAGGGGTTCCGGACGGCCGAGGGGAACAGGCATCGCCTGAACCATCGCTCGAATGGGTGATCCGATTCACGCTGAGCGAGAGGTGAACTCCGCCACGTGGTGGGCTCGGTAGCATCAAGCACCGGCCGGGAGGGCACGCCTGCTCTTCCCACCGCCGGTCGACGCTGCCGGAGGTGCCCCATGAGTGCAGAGGCCACCAACCCTGGTGCTCCCAGCCGCCGACGCGCCCGCGCCAGGATCGACCTCCGTCGGCTGGGCAGGGTCGCGCTTCTCGGTCCCACCGCACGGGACCGGGTCCCCGACGCGATCGGCCATGTCTCGGAAGCACACCGCGCCCACCACCCGGATGCCGATCTCGCCATCCTGCGCAGGGCGTACGTCCTGGCCGAGTGCTCGCACCGCGGACAGTTCCGCAAGAGCGGTGAGCCGTACATCACCCATCCGCTCGCCGTGACGCTGATCCTCGCCGAACTCGGCGCGGAGACCACGACCTTGACCGCCGCCCTGCTCCACGACACCGTCGAGGACACCGAGGTGACGCTCGATCAGGTGCGGGCGGAGTTCGGCGAGGAAGTCTGCTACCTCGTCGACGGCGTCACCAAACTGGAGAAGGTCGACTACGGCGCGGCCGCAGAGCCCGAGACCTTCCGCAAGATGCTCGTCGCCACCGGCAACGACGTCCGGGTCATGTCGATCAAACTCGCCGACCGGCTGCACAACATGCGCACGCTCGGCGTGATGCGCCCCGAGAAGCAGGTCCGGATCGCCAAGGTCACCCGCGACGTGCTGATCCCGCTCGCCGAGCGGCTCGGCGTCCAGGCGCTCAAGACCGAGCTGGAGGACCTGGTCTTCGCGATCCTCCACCCCGAGGAGTACGAGCGCACCCGTGCGCTCATCGCGGACAACGCCGACGCCGTGGACGCACTCGCCGCCGTCGCCGACAGGGTCAGAGCGGTGCTGCGGGAGGCGGGGATCCAGGCCGAAGTCCTCATCCGGCCACGGCACTTCGTCTCCGTCCACCGCGTCCGGATCAAGCGGGGCGAGCTGTCCGGAACGGACTTCGGGCGTCTCCTCGTCCTCGTCGGCGAGGACGCCGACTGCTACGCCGTACTCGGTGAACTGCACACCTGCTTCACCCCGTTGATCTCCGAGTTCAAGGACTTCATCGCCGCCCCCAAGTTCAACCTGTACCAGTCACTGCACACGGCGGTGGCCGGCGCCGACGGGGCCGTGGCCGAGATCCTGATCCGTACGCACCAGATGCACAACGTCGCCGAAGCCGGCGTCATCGCCCTCGGTAATCCCTACACGGCGGTGGACGCACCGGACGGATCCGGCGCGGCCCCGGTCCCGGAAGCGGCGGACGGCGAGCGTCACCGTGACGGCGAACGGGCCGACCCGACCCGGCCCGGCTGGCTCTCCCGGCTGCTCGAATGGCAGGAGTCCGCCCCCGACCCCGACACCTTCTGGACGTCGCTGCGCGCCGATCTCGCCGCGGACCGTGAGATCACCGTCTTCCGCGCCGACGGCACCGCGCTCGGACTCCCGGCGGGAGCGAGCTGTGTGGACGCCGCCTACGCCCAGTACGGGGACGAGGCGCACGCCTGCATCGGCGCGCGGGTCAACGGTCGGCTCGCCGCGCTCGGCACCCGGCTCGGCGACGGCGACACGGTGCAACTGCTGCTCGCCCAGGACGCCGCCTCGGGGCCGTCGCCCGAGTGGCTCGACCACGCCCGTACCCCCGCCGCGCGGATCGCGATCACCAGCTGGCTCGCCGAGCATCCCGAAGGGGTCAAGCCGCCGGCCGCCGCGCCGCGCGCACCCGTCGCCTCGACCGCGGGCCGCCGCGCCGCGGCGAACGCGGTGGCCGAGCTGCCCGGCCTCCCCGGGGCGACCGCCCGCCTCGCCGGCTGTTGCACCCCCGTGCCGCCGGACGCGATCACCGGATTCGCCGTGCGCGGGGGAGTCGTCACCGTGCACCGCGAGGAGTGCCCCGCCGTGTCCCGCATGCGCGCCATGGGACGGGAGCCGGTCGAGGTGCGCTGGGGCCGGGCGGCCGCCTGCCGGGTCACCCTGGTCGCCGAGTCGTTCGGCAGGACCCGTCTCCTCGCCGATCTCACCGAGACCATCGCGACGGCCGGCGCGGCGATCGTCTCCGCCACCGTGGAACCACCGAGCGAGCAGCGCGTACGGCACACGTACACGCTGCAGCTCCCGGACGCCGCCGGACTTCCCGCGCTGATGCGGGCGATGCGCGATGTGGCAGGGGTGTACGACGTGAGCCGGGCCCAGCACCCGGCCGGCACCATCTGATCCGCGACCCGGACACGGCCTCCGCGGCCGCGCCTGGCCCGACCGTCTCGACCGAGCGCGGCATCCCGGACCGCCCGACCGATCCGGCCCCTGCGCCTGATCCGGCCCCTGCGTCCCGGCCCGGTCGCTCCGACCCGGGCCCCGCGTCCGGCTTTGCCCGATCCCCTCTGACGCCGTTCGGGTGTGCGCGGAGCGAGCCGTCACGCTCTGCGATCGTCGCGCTGATAGCGGTGATGCATGCTGCTCACCTCTCGACGCCTCCGGGCCGCACTGCTCGTCGCCGCCTCGGCCACCCTCGTCGCGGCCGTACTCCCCGCTCCCGAACCGCTCGGCATCGGAGACCCGCTCTTCCCTCACCTCGGCAATCCCGGGTACGACGTCCTCACGTACGACATCGCGTTCACCTATCGCGGCCCGAACACCAAGCCGCTGGACGCCGTCACGAAGATCGACGCGCGGGCGACCGAACGCCTGGAACGGATCAACCTCGACTTCACCGACGGCACCGTACGGACGGTCGAGGTGAACGGCAGCAGTGCCGAGTTCGCCGCCGCCGGCGAGGACCTGGTGATCACCCCCCGGCAAGCCGTCGACACGGGTGAGCCGCTGACCATCACCGTCACCCACACCAGCGACCCGAACGGCGAAGCCGGCGGCTGGGTGCGCACCACCGACGGTCTGGCGATGGCCAACCAGGCCGACGCCGCCCACCGTGTCTTCCCCTGCAACGACCACCCGGCCGACAAGGCCCTCTTCACCTTCCGGATCACGGCTCCGGCGGGACTGACGGCGGTGGCCAACGGTCTTCCGGTGGCGACCGCCCGTACCGGCGGGACCACGACCTGGCTGTACCGCACCCGGCACCCCATGGCGACCGAGCTCGCCCAGGTCAGCATCGGCAAGTCGACCGTCGTCCACCGTGAGGGGCCGCACGGGCTGCCGCTGCGTGACGTCGTGCCGACCGCCGACCGTGCGCTGCTCGAACCCTGGCTGAAGAAGACCCCGGCGCAGATGGCCTGGATGGAGAGCAAGGTCGGGCCCTATCCGTTCGAGACCTACGGACTGCTGGTGGCGCAGGCCGACACCGGTTTCGAGCTGGAGACCCAGACCCTCTCGCTGTTCGAGAAGTCGGTCTTCACCCGCGGCGAGTTCCCGCAGTGGTACGTCGACTCGGTCATGGTGCACGAGCTGGCCCACCAGTGGTTCGGGAACAGCGTCTCGCCCCGCGGCTGGGCGGATCTCTGGCTGAACGAGGGACACGCCACCTGGTACGGGTCGCTGTACGCGGAGGAGCACGCGAAGCGGTCCCTGGAGAAGCACATGCGCGAGGCCTACGCACAGTCGGACGGCTGGCGGGCGGCGGGAGGACCCCCGGCAGCCCCGAAGCCCGCCGCCCCCGGCCAGCAGCTCGGCCTGTTCCGGCCCATCGTCTACGACGGCAGCGCCCTCGTCCTGTACGCACTGCGACAGGAGATCGGGAAGGACAAGTTCGAGGCCCTGGAGCGGGCCTGGGTCGCCGAACACCGGGACGGCACGGCGACGACGGCGGACTTCACCGCCCTGGCCTCACGCATCTCGGGCCGCGATCTCTCCGCGTTCCTCAAGGCGTGGCTGTACGGCGAGAAGACGCCGAAGATGCCCGGACACCCGCAGTGGCGCAGTGAAGCTCCGGCGTCGAAGCGGACCCAGGCGCCAGGCGTGAAGCAGCCGCGGAAGCGGTAAAACCAGGGTGACGGCCATGGCGGCGCCGTGCGACCATCGACACGTCGGCGACGCCGCCGGGCCCTGCCCTCCGAGCATCGCCCTCCGGACGCGGGCACCGGGAATCTTCCAGGACCGTGACGCGTTGTAACCAGCGTATGGTGCGTTCCGTACCAGCTTTCCATCGACGTAAGGATCCAATGACCTCCTCTTCATCCCCTTCCCAGGACGCGCAGAGCTTCGCGGACACCACCCGCACCGAGAGCCTTCGGGCCGATGCCCTGATGGAAGAGGACGTCGCCTGGAGCCACGAGATCGACGGAGAGCGGGACGGCGATCAGTTCGACCGCTCCGAGCGCGCCGCCCTGCGGCGTGTGGCGGGCCTCTCCACCGAGCTCGAGGACGTCACCGAGGTCGAGTACCGGCAGCTGCGTCTGGAGCGCGTGGTGCTGGTCGGCGTATGGACCTCCGGGACCGTCCGGGACGCGGAGAATTCCCTCGCTGAACTGGCGGCGCTCGCCGAGACCGCTGGTGCGCTCGTGCTCGACGGTGTCATCCAGCGCCGTGACAAGCCGGATCCGGCCACCTACATCGGCTCGGGCAAGGCCAACGAGCTGCGCGACATCGTGCTCGAGACCGGAGCCGACACCGTCGTGTGCGACGGAGAGCTCAGCCCGGGCCAGCTGATCCACCTCGAGGACGTCGTCAAGGTCAAGGTGGTCGACCGCACCGCCCTGATCCTCGACATCTTCGCGCAGCACGCCAAGTCCCGAGAGGGCAAGGCGCAGGTGGCGCTGGCACAGATGCAGTACATGTTGCCCCGGCTGCGGGGCTGGGGTCAGTCGCTGTCCCGGCAGATGGGTGGCGGCGGCAGTGGTGGCATGGCCACCCGAGGCCCCGGTGAGACCAAGATCGAGACGGACCGGCGCCGGATCCGCGAGAAGATGGCGAAGATGCGCCGGGAGATCGCGGAGATGAAGACCGGCCGCGAGATCAAGCGACAGGAACGCAAGCGGCACAAGGTCCCGTCGGTCGCGATCGCGGGATACACCAACGCGGGCAAGTCCTCGCTGCTCAACCGCCTCACCGGCGCCGGCGTCCTGGTGGAGAACGCGCTGTTCGCCACGCTGGACCCGACCGTGCGCCGGGCCGAGACAACGAGCGGCAGGCTGTACACGCTGGCGGACACCGTCGGATTCGTCCGGCATCTGCCGCACCACCTGGTCGAGGCGTTCCGCTCCACCATGGAGGAGGTCGGCGAATCCGATCTCATCCTGCATGTGGTCGACGGCTCGCATCCGGCTCCGGAGGAGCAGCTCGCCGCCGTGCGTGAGGTGATCCGTGATGTCGGTGCCGTGGACGTGCCCGAGATCGTCGTGATCAACAAGGCGGACGCCGCCGATCCACTGGTGCTGCAGCGCCTGCTGCGCATCGAGCGGCACGCGATCGCCGTGTCGGCCCGTACGGGCGCGGGCATGGACGAACTGCTCGCGCTCATCGACGCCGAACTCCCGCGGCCGCAGGTCGAGATCGAGGCCCTGCTGCCCTACACGCAGGGAGCGCTCGTCTCGCGGGTGCACGCCGACGGTGAGGTGCTCTCCGAGGAGCACACCTCCGAGGGCACGCTGCTCAAGGCACGCGTCCACGAGGAGCTGGCGGCAGCGCTCGGGCCGTATGTCCCCGTGACGCACTGAGCACTCTGAGCCCGCACGTATGACGGACGAAGGCCCGCCCCCTCCTTGAGGGGGCGGGCCTTCGCACAGGTCCGAGGGCTACCGGCTCGCGAACTTCTCGCCCATCGACGTGTAGATCTCCTTCGCACCGTCGCCGAGGCGGGGTCCGGCCAGCCAGCCCGAAGTCACCGGGCCGATGGAGGTGTTGGAGACCAGCGCCGGCTTTCCGTTCGACTGCGTGATGAACCAGCCGCCGCCGGAGGAGCCGCCCGTCATGGTGCAGCCGATGCGCCACATCGTCGGCGTCCCGGGGCTGATGGACAGCCGGCCGGGACGGTCCACGCACTTGTGCATGATCAGGCCGTCGAAGGGCGGCGCCGCCGGGTAACCCCAGGCGCCCATGGCGGAGATGTCCTTCGCCGCGGGAGCGTCGAAGTCGACATCGAGCGCGACTCCGACCGTCTCCTCGAGGGACTTGCCGCCCCGCTCCGGCTTCACATGCATCACGGCGTAGTCGTACGGGGCTCCGCCGCCGCCCGTCGGACCGCCCTCGGAGATCCACTCACCGGACGTCGAGACCCAGTCCGCCCAGTAGACGCCGTACGGGGCGATCTCCTGCGGCTGTGCCTTCTCCAGCTGCGCCGGGGACTTGCCGAGGTCGTTGTACGCCGGGACGAAGGCGATGTTGCGGTACCAGCCGCCGCCCTGACCCGCGTGCACACAATGGCCCGCGGTCCACACGAGGTTGGACCTGCCCGGGTTCTTCGGGTCCTTCACGATGGTGGCCGAGCAGACCATCGTGCCTTCGGGCGCGTCGAAGAACACCTTGCCGACCGGCGCCGCGTTCTTGTGGTACGGCCTGTCCTCGGGCTGGGCCCGCACGGGCCGCGGTTCCGGGTCGGTGACGCCCTGGTCGCCCGAGAAGTCACCGGCGGCCATCGTCTTCTGCGGAGACTTGGCCTCCATCATCCGCTCCGGCTTCCACAGGCCTTCGATCACCGGGTTGACGAAGTCCTTGGCCTCACGGAGCCAGGTGTCCTTGTCCCAGTTCTTCCACTCGCCGTTCTTCCACTTGTCCGGGTCGACACCGTGCTCCTTGAGCTTGTCGGCCAGGTCCGCGGGTATGCCGGCGTTGCCGTTGTCCCCGGCGGCGGCGGACGCGGAGGGCTTGCCGGCGGCGTCGTCCTCGCCCGGACCGCATGCGGTGGCCGAGAGTGCGAGGGCCGCGACGAGGCCGGTGGCGGCCAGCAGCGGACGTACGGATCGCATAGAAACGATTCCCCCTGAAGTGCGTTTGCCATGAACGTGTCACGTGTGCGGGCACGCGAAAGGGCGGTCATCCGGAGGACCGCCCGTGCCGGGCCCCACTTTAGAGCCGCCCGGTCCGACCGAGTCGGCGCCCTGCCCCCACCTGCACGGAGTCTCCACGCGCACCGGCGCTGGACGGCGCGGACGCGACGCCGCGGGCAAGACGCCACAGCTGGATGTGGCGATGGACGGGGCAGCGGGACACGGCAGACCGACGCCGCTGGGGCCTCCGGATCGCTCCGAAGGCCCCAGCGACGGGTGGCGGTTGTCGCGGTTACCGGCCTGCGTACTTCTTGCTGACCGCGTCGTAGATGCTCTTGGCCTCGTCGCCGAGGCGCGGTCCGGCCAGCCAGCCCGCCGTCACCGGACCGATGGAGGTGTTGGAGACCAGCGCCGGCTTGCCGTCCTTGCCCGCCGCGACCCAGCCGCCGCCGGAGGAACCGCCGGTCATGGTGCAGCCGATGCGGTACATCGTGGGCTCGTTCGCCCTGAGCGACAGCCGGCCGGGCTTGTCCTGGCACTGGAACATCCGCTCACCGTCGAACGGCGGCGCCGCCGGGAAGCCGGTCGCCGTCATGCCGCCGATCTTCGGCACGGCCGGCGCGTTGAAGTCCACCGGGAGGGCCGAACCGACCGTCTCCTCCAGGGACTTGCCGTTGCCGCCCTTCTCCGGGGTCACATGGAGCACCGCGAAGTCCCACGGCGCGCCCTGGCCGCCGGTAGCGGCGCCCTGGGAGATCCACTGCTCCGACGTCTGCGCCCAGTCACCCCACCACACGCCGTAAGGAGCTATCTCCTCCTTGGCGTCGCCCTTGGTGGAGGGCTTGGCCTTGTCGTTGTACGACGGGACGAAGGCGATGTTGCGGTACCAGCCGCCCTCCTTGCCCGCGTGCACACAATGGCCCGCGGTCCACACCATGTTGGACTTACCGGGGTTCGCGGGGTCCTTCACGACGGTCGCGGAACACACCATCGAACCCTTGGGGCCGTCGAAGAACACCTTCCCGGCCTCGGGGGCGTTGTCGTGGTACGGCGCGCTCACGCCCTGGGCGTCGACCGGCCGCGGAGTCGGGTCGGTGACACCCTTGTCCCCGGAGATGTCCTCCTCCTCGACCGGCTTGTTGGGCTGCTCGGCGTCCCGCATCCGGTCCGGGTCCCAGAGGTCCTCGATGATCGGGTTGACGTAGTCCTGGGCCTCACGCAGCCACTTGTCCTTGTCCCAGTTCTTCCACTCGCCGTTCCGCCACTTGTCCACGTCGATCCCGTGCTCCTTGAGCCGGTCCTTGAGATCGTCCGGAATCGTGATCTTTCCGTCGGTGGACTGCCCGGTGGCCGACGCGGTGGGCTTGTTGCCCGCGTTGTCCTCGCTCGGACCGCAGGCCGTAGCGGTCAGCGTGAGCGCCGCGGCGACAGCGGCCGCCGCGAACACCGGAGAGCTCTTGCGACGGGCGCTCCTCCCACTGCGCGCAGCGAAGGTCGGGCGATTGAGTCGCATGTGGTGATCCCCCTGGGACTTCATGAGTGACGTGTACGAACGGACCGCTTCCGCGCACCCCGGCGACGCTGCCGGTGCGCAATTGCGGCCCCTCACTATGCCGGTGACGTTGGGGACGGTGTGCGGCAGGGCGGTGGTTCCTCGCCGCAAGGATCTTCCGGAATGACCGTGATCCCCCGCTTCCGGCGTCGTTGGTACGTACGGGGGACGCAGGATCAGCGTTCACCCACGTGGTGCGGCGGTCGACCGCTGTACCGACGCGCGACACAACTGTGACAGCCGGAGGACAAAGAGCCGTGCCCGTGATCGAACCTGCCCCGCTGGCACAGCCCGTCGCCCATGAAGGGATCCTGCGGCGCCAGTCCCTGCGCGAATCGGCGGCCCGGACCTATGCCCGCTCGCTGCCCATCGTTCCCGTACGGGCCAGGGGACTGACGATCGAGGGGGCCGACGGCCGCAGGTACCTCGACTGTCTCTCGGGTGCCGGGACGCTGGCCCTGGGCCACAACCACCCCGTCGTCCTGGAAGCGATCAAGAAGGTCCTCGCCTCGGGTGCTCCGCTGCACGTTCTCGACCTCGCCACTCCGGTCAAGGACGCCTTCACCACCGAACTGTTCGCCACACTGCCGCGCCCGCTCGCCGACAGCGCCCGCATCCAGTTCTGCGGACCGGCCGGTACGGATGCCGTCGAGGCCGCTCTCAAACTCGTCCGCACCGCGACGGGCCGTACCGGACTGCTCGCCTTCACGGGCGCCTACCACGGCATGACGGCGGGAGCCCTCGGCGCCTCCGGTGGCGCCACCGACGTCCGCGTGACACGGCTGCCGTATCCGCAGAACTACCGCTGCCCCTTCGGGATCGGCGGGGAGCGGGGCGCGGAACTCGCCGCCCGCTGGACCGAGAACCTCCTGGACGACCCCAAGGGAGGCGTCCCGGCCCCGGCCGGCATGATCCTCGAACCGGTGCAGGGCGAGGGCGGAGTCATCCCAGCACCCGACGCCTGGCTGCGCCGGATGCGTGAGATCACCGCCGCACGCTCCATCCCGCTCATCGCCGACGAGGTGCAGACCGGCGTGGGCCGCACCGGCGCCTTCTGGGCGGTCGAGCACAGTGGGATCGTCCCCGATGTGATGGTCCTGTCCAAGGCCATCGGCGGCTCCCTTCCTCTTGCCGTGATCGTCTACCGCTCCGACCTGGACACCTGGCAGCCCGGCGCCCACGCCGGTACGTTCCGCGGCAACCAGCTCGCCATGGCGGCCGGCGCGGCCACACTGGCCTTCGTCCGTGAGAACCGCCTCGCCGAACGGGCGGCCACCCTCGGCGCCCGCATGCTCGGCCGGCTCCAGGGCCTCGCCGCGACCCACCGGTGCATCGGGGACGTACGCGGGCGCGGACTGATGATCGGCGTCGAACTCGTCGACCCCGACAGCGACGACCCGAACGCCGCCGCCCCACCGGCCGACCCCTCCCTCGCCGCCGCAGTGCAGCAGGAATGCCTGCGCCGCGGGTTGATCGTCGAACTCGGTGGTCGCCACGCGGGTGTCGTCCGCCTGCTGCCTCCCCTCACGCTCACCGACGAACAGGCCAACGCGGTGCTCGACCGCTTCGCCGACGCCCTGGAAGCGGCCGAGAACTCACCGCGGCGCCGCCACGAAACCGGACCGTCCAGCTGACCCCGGACGACATCACAAGGAAGTCCCCCGTGAACCGCATTCCCGCTCCCGACGCACCCGAGCCCGACGGCAGCCCCACCGCCGACCAGTACACAGGGCAGAACGGGACGGCCGTCCCCCGCACGGTCGAGCCGGCGACGGTACCGCGACAACTGTCGGGGTCCCCGAGTGCAACGGCAGTCGCCCCCCACCCCGCTCCCTCCCTGGCAACAGCCACCGTCCGCGCCGCGGCCCCGGCCGCCGAGGCAGCCGGCCCGGTGGACCACCACGACCTGCTGGACCATCCGGACCCGCTCGTTGCCGCCGACGCAGCCGCCGTCGAGAGCCTGTTGCGCTGCTGGGTGCGGGAGGTCGACCTCGCCAGGCCGGCGGGGAACACCCTGCGTATCCCGCTCGACGCCAGCGGCACCGCCCTGCTCGTCCCCGTCCGTTACTGGTCCATCACAGGCTGGCACCGCTTCGGGGCGCCGGTGCTCGAAGGCGCCCCGGCCGACGCACCACCGGCCGACGCCGTCACCGTCGCGGCCCTCGTCAGCCGAGAGCCGGGCGGGGCCGGCGGCGGGTCCGCAGCGGCCGACGGCCACGACGCCGGCGACACACACGCCGTCGCGCAGGCAGACGGTCAGGCGCACCGGGGCCGGTCGGAAGGAGTCGATCTGACCGGGCGGGTCGCCGACTCGGTCCGCCGCACGGCCGACTTCATCGACGACCGCCGCCGACGTCCTGCCCCGCAACCCGGCACGGACCTGTTCCTGACCGCCGAGCAGTCACTGATCCTCGGTCATCCGCTCCACCCCACTCCCAAGAGCCGCGAAGGGCTCTCCGACGCCGAAGCCCGGCTGTACTCACCCGAGTTGTACGGCTCCTTCCCGCTCCACTGGATGGCCGTCGACCGGACCGTCCTGGCCTGCGAGTCGGCCTGGACGGAAGAGGGGCGCCTCGTCCCGGCCGAGCAGCTCACCCGCCGACTGTCCGGTGATCTCCAACTGCCCGCGAACACCGTGCTGTTGCCGCTGCACCCCTGGCAGGCCCGCGAACTGGGGCACCGCCCCGCGGTCGCCGCCCTGCTCGACGCCGGTCTCCTCCACGATCTCGGCCCCGGCGGCGAACCGTGGCACCCCACCTCATCCGTCCGCACCGTGCACCAGCCCGGTGCTCCCGCCATGCTCAAGCTCTCCCTCGGCGTACGCATCACCAACTCACGTCGTGAGAACCTCCGCAAGGAACTCCACCGCGGCGTGGAGGTCCACCGCCTCCTCCGAACCGGCCTGGCCGAGCAGTGGAGGGCGGCCCACCCCCGCTTCGACATCGTCCGCGACCCCGCATGGCTCGCCGTCGACACCGCCGACGGGGCAGCGCTGCCGGGACTGGACGTCATGATCCGCCACAACCCGTTCGGCGCCGGGGACGACGCCGTCTGCATCGCGGGCCTCACCGCCCCCCGTCCATGGCCCGGCCGTTCCCACACGCACTCACGCCTCGCCGCGATCGTGAACCACCTGGCCACCAGCACCGGCCGGCCCACCGGCGCCGTCGCCGCCGAGTGGTTCCTGCGCTACCTCGACCAGGTCGTACGCCCCGTGCTCTGGCTGGACGCCACAGCCGGAGTTGCCCTGGAGGCCCACCAGCAGAACACCCTGGTGATCCTCGACCCCGCAGGCTGGCCGGTCGGCGGCCGCTACCGCGACAACCAGGGCTACTACTTCCGTGAGTCGCACCGTTCCGCGCTCGAACGCCGGCTCCCCGGGATCGGCAGCGCCAGCGACACCTTCGTCCCGGACGCCGTCACGGACGAGCGCTTCGCCTACTACCTCGGCATCAACAACGTCCTCGGTCTCATCGGCGCCTTCGGAGCCCAGCGCCTCGCCGACGAGCGCCTACTCCTCGCCGCCTTCCGCCGCTTCCTCGCCTCGGTCAGTGCCCTGGGTTCACCCCTGCCGGCACAACTGCTGGAGAAGCCGACCCTGCGCTGCAAGGCCAATCTCCTCACCCGACTCCATGGCCTCGACGAACTGGTCGGCCCGGTGGACACCCAGTCCGTCTACGTCACCATCGCCAACCCCCTCCATTCCTGAAGCACACCACCACTCCGGCCCGGCACCCCGAGACCAACCGTCCGAACTGCTGAGAGGAGAGCGCCACCCATGCCTCCCGCCGACCCGAGCGCCGACAGCGGAACTCCCTCCGCCCCCTCCGCCGACGGGAGCGTGGAGGACACCCTGGAACTGCGGCTGCCCGATGAACTCGTCGCGCTCTTCGGACAGGACCAGCCACTCGAGAGCCCCACCCCGACGGCCATCGAGCCCCATGTCTCACCACCGGGCGGAGGCCTCGTGGCCAACGGTCCTGACCATGGGGCCTTCACCGGCGAGGATCTCCTCGACACTCTCGCCGACTGGGGTGCGGTCGCCACCCCCATCGGCTCCTTCCAGCTCGTACCCGTCCGTATCGAGCGGGACTTGTCGCTGATCAGCCGCTGGATGAACGATCCGGCCGTCGCGGCCTTCTGGGAACTCGCCGGGCCCGAGTCGGTCACCGAGGCCCACCTCGGATCCCAGCTCACCGGCGACGGGCGCAGCATCCCCTGTCTCGGCCTCCTCGACGGAGTGGCGATGAGCTACTTCGAGATCTATCGCGCCGACCTCGACCCGCTCGCCCGCCACTACCCGGCCCGCCCACACGACACCGGCATCCACCTCCTCATCGGAGGCGTCGCCGACCGCGGCCGCGGCGTCGGCACCACGCTGCTCAGAGCCGCGGCCGATCACGTGCTCGACCACCGTCCCCACTGCGCACGCGTCATCGCGGAACCCGACCTGCGCAACACCCCCTCCGTATCCGCCTTCCTGAGCGCCGGCTTCCGCTTCTCCGCGGAGGTCGACCTCCCCGACAAGCGGGCCGCGCTCATGGTCCGCGACCGAACCCTGAGCAAAGTGCTGTGAACGACCCGCTGCTCTAGATACACCGCTCGCCCCGCATCGGTTCCACTCGACCGCATCGGTCCCATTCGAGGAGTCCCCGTGCCGAAGCCCCCAGCCTCTTCCGACTCCGAGGAGCCGCCCGCTCTGCTCGCGCCCCCGGAACTGAACCCGGGCACCTGGCAACGGGCCGCCCACCGTCTCCTCGCCAAGATGATCAGCGAGTTCGCCTACGAGGAGATCATCGAGCCCCTGCCCCAGGGCGGCGACGACCGCTACGCCCTCCGCCTCGACGACGGCGAAACCCTCTCCTTCCGTGCCCGGCGCGGCGCGTACGGAAGCTGGCAGGTCGTCCCCGACTCCGTAGAATGCGACGGAGCCCCCCTCACCGACCCCCTGCGGTTCCTCGTCGGAGCCCGGCGGCTCCTCTCCCTCGACGGCGCCACGCTCGGTCACCTGGTACGCGAACTGAACACCACACTCGCGGCCGACTGCAGGCTGGACCACACCGCCCTCCCCGCCGCTCGGCTCGCCGAACTCGACTACGCCGCGCTGGAAGGCCACCAGACGGGCCACCCCTGGCTCGTCCTCAACAAGGGCCGTCTCGGCTTCTCCGCCCGTGACGCCGCCCGCTGGACCCCCGAGGCGCGCACGCCGGCCCGGCTGCCCTGGATCGCGGTCAGCACCCGCCTCGCCGCCTATCGCGGAGTCCCCGGACTCGCGACCCCCGACCGCCTCTACGTCACGGAGCTCGACCCCGCCGTACGCGACGCCTTCAGCGCCGCACTCCGCTCCCGCGGCGCCGACCCCGCCGGCTACCTCTTCCTGCCCGTGCACCCATGGCAATGGGACCAGGTGCTCCTGCCCCTCTACGCCCCCTCCATCGCCCGCGGCGAGATCATCCCGCTCACCACGGACGGCGACCTCCGGCTGCCCCAGCAGTCCATCCGCACCTTCCTCAACACCAGCCGCCCCGACCGGCACACCGTCAAGCTCCCCCTCTCCGTCCTCAACACCCTCGTCTGGCGCGGGCTGCCCACCGAGCGCACCCTCGCCGCGCCGGCCGTCACCGCCTGGGTCCACGGGCTGCGCGACGCGGACCCTTTCCTGCGGGACGAATGCGAGGTGATCCTGCTCGGCGAGGTCGCCTCCGTCACGGTCGAGCACCCGCACTACGACCGGCTCCCCGAGGTCCCGTACCAGTACAAGGAACTCCTGGGAGCGATCTGGCGCGAACCCCTGCGGCTGCCGCCGGGGGAGCGGGCCCGTACCCTCGCCTCGCTCACGCACACCGACCCCGAGGGGCGCGCCTTCACCGCCGAGCTGGTCGAGCGATCCGGGCTGTCCGCCACCGTATGGCTGCGGCACCTCTTCGCCGCACTGCTGCCGCCCCTGATGCACTTCCTCTACCGCTACGGCACGGTGTTCTCCCCTCACGGGGAGAACGCCATCGTCGTCTTCGACGACCACGACGTGCCCGTGCGGCTCGCGATCAAGGACTTCGTAGACGATGTGAACGTCAGTGCCCAGCCCCTGCCGGAGCACGACACCATGCCCGAGGACGTACGCGAGGTCCTCCTCACCGAGGAGCCCGCCTTCCTCACGCAGTTCATCCACTCCGGACTCTTCGTCGGCGTCTTCCGCTATCTCGCCCCGCTCTGCGAGGACCAACTAGAGGTGACGGAGGACGAGTTCTGGTCCCTCGTACGGGCGGAGATCCTGCGGTACCACGCGCGCTTCCCGGAGCAGAAGGACCGGTACGAGCTGTTCGATCTCCTCACTGCGCGCATCGAGCGCCTCTGCCTGAACCGGAACAGGCTCCACCTCGACGGCTACCGGGACCGCTCCGAGCGCCCGCACGCCGCCGTCCACGGCACGGTCCGCAACCCGCTGAGCACGGGCTGAAGGTCTTGGCCGTCCGGAATGTGATCGCGCTGTCAGTGGCGCCCCTTAGGGTGGACGGTCTATGACGAAGCCATCCCTCCCCGAGCTCCTCCACGCCGCGGTCGACGCCGTCGGCGGGGTCGAGCGGCCCGGCCAGGTCACCATGGCCGAGTCCGTCGCCGCGGCCATCGACGACGGGTCCCATCTGCTCATCCAGGCCGGCACCGGTACCGGAAAGTCCCTCGGCTATCTGGTGCCCGCTCTGGCCCACGGGGAGCGCGTGGTGGTCGCCACGGCGACGCTCGCGCTGCAGCGGCAGCTCGTCGAGCGCGACCTTCCACGCACGGTGGACGCACTGCATCCGCTGCTGCGCCGCCGGCCGGAGTTCGCCATGCTCAAGGGCCGGTCGAACTATCTGTGCCTGCACCGCCTCCATGAGGGCGTTCCGCAGGAAGAAGAGGAAGGGCTCTTCGACCCCTTCGAGGCGGCCGCGCCCACCAGCAAGCTGGGCCAGGACCTGCTCCGGATGCGGGACTGGGCGGACGAGACGGAGACGGGCGACCGCGACGACCTCACCCCTGGCGTCTCCGACCGTGCGTGGTCCCAGGTCTCGGTGTCCTCGCGGGAATGTCTGGGCGCCAGTAAGTGCGCCTATGGAGCGGAGTGCTTCGCCGAGATGGCACGGGAGCGCGCCAAGCTCTCCGAGGTCGTGGTCACGAACCATGCCCTGCTCGCCATCGACGCCATCGAAGGCGCTCCCGTGCTGCCGCAGCACGAGGTGCTGATCGTGGACGAGGCCCATGAGCTGGTCTCCCGGGTCACCGGGGTCGCCACGGGCGAGCTCACCCCCGGCCAGGTCAACCGCGCGGTGCGGCGTGCCGCGAAGCTGGTCAACGAGAAGGCGGCCGACCAGCTCCAGACCGCGGCCGAGGGCTTCGAGCGGCTGATGGAGCTGGCGCTCCCCGGCCGTCTGGAAGAGATCCCGGAGGACCTCGGCTATGCGCTGATGGCGCTGCGCGACGCCGCCCGTACGGTCATCTCGGCGCTCGGCTCCACCCGCGACAAGTCCGTCCAGGACGAGGACGCCGTCCGCAAGCAGGCCCTCGCCTCGGTCGAGTCCGTCCATGACGTCGCCGAGCGCATCACCAACGGATCCGAGTACGACGTCGTCTGGTACGAGCGCCACGACCGCTTCGGGGCATCCCTGCGGGTCGCTCCGCTCTCCGTGTCCGGCCTGCTCCGCGAGAAGCTCTTCGCCGACCGCTCGGTGGTCCTCACCTCCGCGACGCTCAAGCTCGGAGGCGACTTCAACGGTGTCGGCGCGTCGCTCGGGCTGGCCCCGGAGGGCACGGTGGGGGACGAGCTGCCCGTATGGAAGGGCCTCGACGTCGGCTCGCCCTTCGACTACCCGAAGCAGGGCATCCTGTACGTGGCGAAGCATCTGGCCCGCCCGGCTCGGGACGGCGATCGTGATGACATGCTCGACGAACTCACCGAGCTGATCCAGGCGGCGGGCGGCCGCACGCTCGGCCTGTTCTCCTCCATGCGGGCTGCTCAGCTCGCGGCCGAGGAGCTTCGCACCCGCATCCCGGAGTTCCCCATCCTGCTCCAGGGCGAAGAGACCCTCGGCGAGCTGATCAAGAACTTCTCGGCGGACCCCCGGACCTGTCTGTTCGGCACCCTCTCGCTGTGGCAGGGCGTCGACGTTCCAGGCTCCAGCTGCCAGCTGGTGGTGATGGACAAGATTCCCTTCCCGCGACCTGACGACCCGCTGATGAGCGCCCGCCAGAAGGCGGTCGAGGAGGCAGGGGGCAACGGCTTCATGGCAGTCGCGGCGACGCATGCGGCACTGCTGATGGCGCAGGGTGCCGGCCGTCTCGTACGGGCGACGGGGGACCGGGGCGTGGTCGCCGTACTCGATCAGCGGCTGGCCACGGCCCGCTACGGAAGCTATCTGAAGGCCTCACTGCCCGACTTCTGGTACACCACGGACCGTAACCAGGTGCGCCGCTCTCTGGCCGCGATCGATGCCGTGGCGAAGAAGGACGAGACGTAGGGCAAAGGCGCAGGGCAGAGGGCAAAAAGGGTCCCCGGGACCGGCGCAGTGGGTCCCGGGGCCCGGTCAGAGCCGACGGTGTGTGCTCACACCCGCCGAAGCACTGCCACCACCTTGCCGAGGATCGTTGCCTCGTCACCGGGGATCGGCTGATAGGCAGCGTTGTGCGGGAGCAGCCAAACGTGGCCGTCCTCGCGCTTGAAGCGCTTGACCGTGGCCTCTCCGTCCAGCATCGCCGCGACGATGTCACCATTCTCCGCAACCGGCTGACGGCGGACCGTGACCCAGTCGCCGTCGCAGATGGCGGCCTCGATCATCGAGTCGCCGACGACCTTGAGCACGAACAGCTCGCCGTCGCCGACGAGCTGCCGGGGGAGGGGGAAGACGTCCTCGACCGACTCCTCGGCGAGGATGGGGCCACCGGCGGCGATACGGCCGACCAGGGGCACATACGACGCCGCGGGCTTGCCCGTCGTGTCCGTCGCCTGTGTGGCGGGCTGGTCCGAGCCGCGCACCTCATACGCCCGCGGGCGATGCGGGTCGCGGCGGAGGAAGCCCTTGCGCTCCAGCGCCATGAGCTGATGGGCGACCGACGAGGTGCTGGAGAGACCCACCGCCTGGCCGATCTCCCGCATCGACGGCGGGTATCCCCGCCGCTGCACGGAATCGCGGATGACTTCGATGACCCTTCGCTGCCGGTCCGTGAGACCGGAGCTGTCGGCGCGGATCCCTGGAGGTCGGCCGGGCAGCGAACGCCCAGGTCGCGAGGGCTCGGCGCCCTCCGGGGTCGTGACTGCGTCATTCATGGCATGCACCGGCTCGAATCGGTTCTGGGAGCGGTCCTGGGCAGTGATGGTGGCACTGTCTGCGGTGGTGGTCACGTCGGCCCCTCTCGAGATGGTCTCCCTAGCTGGACAACGGTAGTTGCTTTCGAAAGGTTGCGCCAAACACACGTTCGAGTGAAAAAGCGCAGATCCGCTGACATCGATTGGTCACTGGGTGTATAGGCGGGCTGTGATCGCACCGGCGATCGAGGCCACCACGGTAGCCCTCACGGCCGGAGCGTGGAGCCGTGGGATGTAAGCCCAGTGTGTCATCCGCGGCCCGTGAATCGGGCGAGCGCGGCTCAGGAATCCGGCGAGCGTGGCCCCGGAACCGGGCGCGCCGCGCGCCTCCCGTAGGCTCATGGCCGGCCCTGCGGGCCCCGGCCGGTCGTGCGGGGTACGCGCCCGCCGCGCGACACGCGCTGGTGCGGGGATTGGCGGCAAAACCCCAGATCTAGTGGTTGGATTGTCCTGGCCGCCTAGAAGTTGTGGTCCCCGGTCCATCAAGACCGTGGCGATCGCCTATGCTTGTGGCTGCTTCGAGGGGGGCTGAACCGCCCCTGCGAGGCTATTCAGTCGTGCTGTGAAGGAGGGTTGGGAACCATGCACTGCCCCTTCTGCAGGCACCCTGACAGTCGTGTCGTCGACAGCCGGACCACCGACGACGGCACGTCGATCCGCCGTCGCCGCCAGTGCCCCGACTGCTCCCGTCGATTCACGACGGTCGAGACCGCGTCGCTGATGGTGATCAAGCGCAGTGGGGTGACGGAACCCTTCAGTCGCACCAAGGTCATCTCCGGCGTGCGGAAGGCGTGCCAGGGGCGGCCCGTCACGGAGGACGCTCTCGCTCAGCTCGGCCAGCGGGTCGAGGAAGCGGTGCGCGCCACCGGCAGCGCCGAGCTGACCACCCACGACGTGGGGCTGGCCATACTCGGCCCCTTGCAGGAGCTCGACCTCGTCGCGTACCTGCGTTTCGCGTCCGTGTACCGAGCGTTCGACTCGCTCGAAGACTTCGAGGCCGCCATCGCGGAGCTCCGCGTGCGGCGGCCACCCGCAGAGGACGGCGGGCCCGGTGTGACCAGCGAGGTCCCCGAGCCCGTCAAAGCCGTCGACTGATCGACCGGCCCGCGCGAGCGGGCCGGGGGATCGACTTCGGAGCGGCAGGAGACCTGTCACGGGTGCTGCGCGACGCGGCGCGGCTTCCGGGCAACAGACAAAACGTGCCACGGGAAGATCTGGGCACTTCAGGGCGTTTTCGCCCGTATATGGGAGGCGGCATGACAGAGACGACGAGCGGCCCGGCACGAGGGTCCCGAGCCAAGGGATCCAAGGCTGCAGCGGCCCGGCAGGGTCTGCGCATCGAGCGCGTCCACACCACCCCCGGCGTGCATCCGTACGACGAGGTGATCTGGGAGCGCCGTGACGTCGTCATGACCAACTGGCGCGACGGCTCGGTCAACTTCGAGCAGCGTGGCGTCGAGTTCCCCGACTTCTGGTCGGTGAACGCGGTCAACATCGTCACCAGCAAGTACTTCCGCGGGGCGGTCGGCACCCCGCAGCGCGAGACCGGTCTCAAGCAGCTCATCGACCGGATCGTGAAGACGTACCGCAAGGCCGGTGAGGACTACAACTACTTCGCCTCGCCCGCGGACGCGGAGATCTTCGAGCACGAGCTGGCGTACGCCCTCCTGCACCAGATCTTCAGCTTCAACTCTCCGGTGTGGTTCAACGTCGGCACGCCCCAGCCGCAGCAGGTCTCCGCCTGCTTCATCCTGTCCGTCGACGACTCCATGGAGTCGATCCTCGACTGGTACAAGGAAGAGGGCATGATCTTCAAGGGCGGCTCCGGCGCCGGCCTGAACCTCTCCCGTATCCGCTCCTCCAAGGAGCTGCTGTCCTCCGGCGGCAACGCGTCGGGCCCGGTCTCCTTCATGCGCGGCGCCGACGCCTCCGCGGGAACGATCAAGTCCGGTGGTGCCACCCGTCGCGCCGCCAAGATGGTCATCCTCGACGTCGACCACCCCGACATCGAGGACTTCATCGAGACCAAGGTCAAGGAAGAGGAGAAGATCCGCGCCCTTCGCGACGCGGGCTTCGACATGGACCTGGGCGGCGACGACATCACGTCCGTCCAGTACCAGAACGCCAACAACTCGGTCCGTGTGAACGACGAGTTCATGAAGGCCGTGGAGTCCGGCGGCAAGTTCGGGCTGCGCGCCCGGATGACCGGTGACGTCATCGAAGAGGTCGAGGCCAAGTCCCTCTTCCGCAAGATGGCCGAGGCCGCCTGGGCCTGCGCCGACCCGGGCATCCAGTACGACGACACGATCAACCAGTGGCACACCTGCCCCGAGTCCGGCCGGATCAACGGCTCGAACCCGTGCAGCGAGTACATGCACCTGGACAACACGTCGTGCAACCTGGCCTCGCTGAACCTGATGAAGTTCCTCAAGGACGACGGCAAGGGCAACCAGTCCTTCGAGTCCGAGCGCTTCGCCAAGGTCGTCGAGCTGGTCATCACCGCGATGGACATCTCCATCTGCTTCGCCGACTTCCCGACGCAGAAGATCGGCGAGAACACCCGCGCCTTCCGTCAGCTCGGCATCGGCTACGCCAACCTCGGCGCCCTGCTGATGGCGACCGGCCACGCGTACGACTCCGACGGCGGCCGTGCCCTGGCCGGCTCCATCACCTCGCTGATGACCGGCACGTCGTACCGCCGCTCCGCCGAGCTCGCCGCGGTCGTCGGCCCGTACGACGGCTACGCCCGCAACGCCGCGCCGCACAAGCGCGTCATGAAGCAGCACGCCGACGCCAACACCGCGGCCGTCCGCGTCGACGACCTGGACACCCCGATCTGGGCCGCGGCGACCGAGGCCTGGCAGGACGTGATCCGCCTCGGCGAGAAGAACGGTTTCCGCAACTCCCAGGCCTCCGTCATCGCCCCGACCGGCACCATCGGACTCGCGATGTCCTGCGACACCACCGGCCTGGAGCCCGACCTCGCGCTGGTCAAGTTCAAGAAGCTGGTCGGCGGCGGCTCGATGCAGATCGTCAACGGCACCGTGCCCCAGGCGCTGCGCCGCCTCGGCTACCAGCAGGAGCAGATCGAGGCGATCGTCGCCCACATCTCCGAGCACGGCAACGTGATCGACGCCCCGGGCCTGAAGAGCGAGCACTACGAGGTCTTCGACTGCGCCATGGGCGAGCGCTCCATCTCCGCGATGGGCCACGTCCGGATGATGGCGGCCATCCAGCCGTGGATCTCCGGCGCGCTCTCCAAGACCGTCAACCTCCCCGAGACGGCCACCGTCGAGGACGTCGAAGAGGTCTACTTCGAGGCGTGGAAGATGGGCGTCAAGGCGCTCGCGATCTACCGCGACAACTGCAAGGTCGGCCAGCCCCTCTCCGCCAAGAAGAAGGAGGAGGAGAAGGCCGAGATCACCGAGAAGGCCGAGGAGACCATCCGTACCGCGGTCGAGAAGGTCGTCGAGTACCGCCCGGTCCGCAAGCGCCTTCCGAAGGGTCGTCCCGGCATCACCACCTCCTTCACGGTCGGCGGCGCCGAGGGCTACATGACCGCCAACTCCTACCCGGACGACGGTCTGGGCGAGGTCTTCCTGAAGATGTCCAAGCAGGGCTCGACCCTCGCGGGCATGATGGACGCCTTCTCGATCGCCGTCTCGGTCGGTCTGCAGTACGGCGTGCCGCTGGAGACCTACGTCTCGAAGTTCACGAACATGCGCTTCGAGCCGGCCGGTATGACGGACGACCCGGACGTGCGGATGGCGCAGTCGATCGTCGACTACATCTTCCGCCGCCTGGCGCTGGACTTCCTGCCTTTCGAGACCCGCTCGGCGCTCGGTATCCACTCCGCGGAGGAGCGCCAGCGTCACCTGGAGACGGGTTCGTACGAGCAGTCCGTCGACGATGTCGACATGGACGTCGAGGGCCTGGCCCAGTCCGCCCCGCGCCATCAGGAGACCCTGAAGGCGGTCGCCCCGCAGCAGGCCGAGGTCCCGGCCCCGAAGCAGGCGCACACCTCCGCCGAGCTCGTCGAGATGCAGCTCGGCATCAGCGCGGACGCGCCGCTCTGCTTCTCCTGCGGGACGAAGATGCAGCGCGCGGGCTCCTGCTACATCTGCGAGGGCTGCGGCTCGACGAGCGGTTGCAGCTGATCGCATCCGGCGTGGCTGAATCCGCCGCGTGATCGTAGGAAGGGAGGGCATCGGCCGATGGGCCGGCGCCCTCCCTTCCGCGTTGGTGGGCAGTCTCCAGGTCCGGCACGGGGGCCCGGTGCTCAGTGCCTCGGGCGCCTGTTCAGGGGGATTCGAGGCCCATCAGGTCGGCGAACTCCGCAGGACCGGCGTCGAAACCGCGGACGATCGTGCGCAGTTGCCATTCGCCCGCGTCGTCCCGGGTGAACTCGCCGATCGTCGCGGCACTGGCGTCCGGGAGGCGCGAGAGGTCGTCGTTCGCCAGCTCGACGGGGCCTTCGAGTATCCGGACGCCGGTGTTCTTGATGTCGGAGAAGGACTTCTCGCCGGTCCGCTGCTGAATGACGACGCCGACGACGACCCTCGTGCATTCCGCGGCCAGGCGGTCGAGCTCCAGGGTCATCACCTCGTCGGCGCCGAACCCCTGGCCGGTCCGGCTGTCCCTGTTGAGGGTGATGGTCCCGTCGGGCGACCGGCTGCCGAAGTGCACCAGATACGCGGGCTTCCCGTGCGGGGCGTCCGCCGTGTACGTCGCGGCGACGATGTCGAGATCATGGGCGGGTGTTCCGATGGGGCTTGGGTCCCACTTCAGCGTCACCTGGACCTTCCGGAGCCCCTTGCTGAGACTGCTCACCCGACTTCCCCTCCTTGTGAACGGCCTTGTGGGCAGCTGCGGACGTCAACTCCCCGTGCCATGTGCGAACTGCCATGGTGTCACGTGGCAGTTGCGGCCCGGGGTGGGCTGTGGACGGACGGCTCGAACCGCACGGTTGTGTGCTCGAACCCCCACGGTGGGGTGACGGGCGGTATCCCCTTCTGCCGGAGAGTGACCAGGGCCACGTCCTGGGCCGTACGATGGCGCGGTGCTGGTCAAGTGGATTCGCTGCACCGTCGTGGACCGTCGAGGGTTCGAGCGCGGGCAGCGGAAATGGGCGGGGCTGCTGGGTGAGCCGGGATTCCGGGGACAGGGCGGCGGGTGGAGCAGAGGGCGGCCCGATGTCGCGCATGTGTTCGCGTTCTGGGAGACCCGCGCGTTCTACGACTCGTTCATGGCGCGCTCGTACGACCGCCTGGCGACCGCGCAGTCCGGCACGTACAAGGACGCCCAGGCGAAACTCTTCGACCATCGCTTCGACGTGAAGACCGGCTTCGAACCGCGCTTCACCGACGCCGATGTCGTACGGGTCGCGCACTGCAGGGTGCACGAGCACCGGGTGGAGCACTTCTCCCTGATGCAGGAGAAGGTGTGGAACCCGGCGATGGCGGGTTCGCCCGGCATGGTGCGGGGGCTCTTCGGCGAGGCACAGGGGAACGAGTTCCTGGTGCTGTCGATGTGGCAGTCCGCCGCCGAGCACGGAAAGTACCGAGTGGAGCGGGTGGAACGGCTGTCGCTTCGCGCACAGACGGACGCGGACGTCGCCGCCCTCGCCGGGGACGTGGTGGAGCTGGAAGCCTCCTGGACCGTGTGACCGGCCCGGCGGACCCGGACACGCCGCGCGTAGCCCCCGGGGCGCTCCTCGGCCGGCCCCGGCCCGATCTAGGGTTTGTCCTATGGCACGACCACGGCGCATCGTCCTTGTCCGGCACGGAGAGTCCGAAGGGAACGCCGACGACTCCGTGTACGAGCGCGAGCCCGATCATGCGCTGAGACTCACCGAGCGCGGCCGGCGTCAGGCCGGGGAAACCGGCGGGCGGCTGCGTGAGCTGTTCGGCGATGAGCAGGTGAGTGTCTATGTGTCGCCTTATCGACGCACGCACGAGACCCTCCGGGCCTTCCGCCTCGATCCCCGGCTCGTCAGGATCAGAGAGGAGCCCCGGCTGCGCGAGCAGGACTGGGGGAACTGGCAGGAGAGGGACGACGTTCGTCTGCAGAAGACCTATCGCGATGCCTACGGTCACTTCTTCTACCGCTTCGCACAGGGCGAGTCGGGAGCCGACGTGTACGACCGGGTGGGCGCGTTCCTGGAGAGTCTCTACCGGAGCTTCGAGGCCCCCGACCATCCGCCCAACGTTCTGCTCGTCACCCACGGACTGACCATGCGCCTGTTCTGCATGCGCTGGTTCCACTGGTCGGTGGCCGAATTCGAGTCCCTGTCGAATCCGGACAACGGCGAGACGCGGGTGCTGCAGCTGGGCAAGGACGGGCGGTACACGCTGGACAGGCCCTTCGAGCGCTGGTGCACACCTGAGCCTTATGGGATCACCGGATAGAGTGGCCCGTGCGATGACCGCTGATTCCTCTCTCGACCGGCGCTTCGACCGCGCCCTGGCCAGCCTGCGTGGGCTGTCCGTGGGAGACGCTCTGGGCTCCCAGTTCTTCGTACCTTCGAACTATCCGCTGCTGAAGCGGCGCGAGCTGCCGCCAGGACCCTGGCAGTGGACCGACGACACCGAGATGGCCTCTTCGGTGGTGGCCGTGCTGGCCGCTCACGGCCGGGTCGACCAGGATGTGCTGGCCGGTTCCTTCGCCGATCACCATGACTTCGACCGGGGCTACGGGCCCGCGGTGAACCGGATGCTGCGGCTGATCCGTGAAGGCGGTGACTGGCGCGAGCTCGCCTCTTCGTTGTTCAACGGACAGGGCTCGTGGGGCAACGGCGCGGCGATGCGCATCGCCCCGCTCGGGGCCTGGTACGCCGACGACCCCGAGCAGGCCACGCACCAGGCGGAGATCTCCTCGTACGTCACCCACCAGCACCGTGAGGCCGTGGTGGGCACCATGGCCGTCGCGGCGGCCGCGGCGCTCGTGGCCTCCCCGGACGGGCCGCCCTCGCCCACCGAGCTGCTGGACGGCGTGGTCGCGCTCGTACCGCGCAGTGCGGTGGGGGCCGGGCTCCGACGGGCGCGCGACATGCTCGACTACGGCGACGCCGGCACGGTGGCCGCGGTGCTCGGCAGCGGGCGCCGTACGAGCGCGCACGACACCGTGCCGTTCGCGCTCTGGTCCGCTGCGCGGGCCCTCGGCGACTTCGAGCGGACGTTCTGGACGACCGCGCAGGTCGGCGGGGACGTCGACACGACCTGCGCGATCGCCGGTGGAGTGGTCGCGGCGGCCGAGGCCGGGGCTCCTCCCGCGCACTGGCTGGAGCGGACCGAGGACCTGCCCGGCTGGTTGCCGGCCCGGGTCGGCTGAGGCACGGCCGAGTCCGTCCCGACGGGACAGGGCGGGACGAAGCGGGACGGGACGAGGCGGGACGTGACGGGCCGAGGGACAGAAGGCCGGACTGTCACGGTCCTGCCACAACCCCACTCCGACTGTGCCGGCCGGTGTGTACGGGGTTAGCCTTTCGGCCACGCCGCAGCGTTGATCATGAAGGGCGCGGCCGAGGAGACGCCGGGACGTGCGCGTGGCCATGTGGTAACGCGACGGGACCCGGCCGGGAGGGGGTCCCGTGTCAGACGTACCGTCCGCACCGCAACCGCAGGACACCGGGCCGCCCCCGGAGGAGCAGTCCGGTGCCGAACCGCACGCCCAGGACCGGGCCGCCGGTCCGCATCCGTCCTCGGGCCCGGTTCTGGACGAGGTCCAGGGCCAGGGCGAGAGCCTGAGTCAGGACGACAGCCTGAGTCAGGCCAAGGACCAGGGCCAGGACGAGCAGAAGGGCCTGAGCCAGGACGAAAGTCCCGGCCAGGCCGGCGTTCCCGGTCAGGAGCAGCGCCCGAGCGAGGCCGTGGCGGGGACACCGCGCCAGGGCCGGACCGACGGTGGAGCGCGGTCGCACGACGCACCCGGCCATGGGGCGTGGGGTGCGCCTCATTCGGTGCCCGGTCAGGGCCAGCGGGCCGGGCACGGCCCCGGGCGGGCGCGAGCACAGCACCCGCAGTACGCGCAGATTCCGCAGCACTCGCAACCGTGGAAGCCGACTCCACCACCCGAGCCCTGGCTCGCCTCCATCCGGCCGACCCGACGGCACCCCGTCGGTGTCGGCACCCTCTGGTGCGCTCTCGCCACCGCGCTGCTCAGCGCCCTGCTGCTCGGCGACGGCCTCGGCGTGAATCTGCTGATCGTGGCCGTGCCCGCCGCGCTCGCCGCCTTCTTCGCCGCTCGCACGGCCGGCCGGCGGCTCCGTCCCTGGACCGCGGTCTGGGCGGTGGGCGTTCTCGCGCTGCTCGTCGTTCCGGCCGTCCGTGACGCGGGCTGGCCCACGTTCCTCGCCGTCGTCTCGGCGCTGGCTCTCGGCTCGCTCGCCCTCCACGGCGGGCGTACCTGGCCGGGTGCCGTCCTCGGTTCGGTCGGCGTGCTCGATTCACTGGTCACCGGCCTGGTCTGGGGCTGGCTCGGAGTACGTGAGCGCGCCGCGGGTTCACGCGGCCGGTGGGGGCCCGCGGTCCGCGCGACCGTGGTGGCAGCGGTCCTGCTATTCGTGTTCGGCGCGCTGTTCGCGGGCGCCGACGCGGCCTTCGCCGATCTGCTGGGCGACCTGATGCCCGATGTCTCCGGCACCGACGCGCCCTGGCGTACCCTCCTGTTCCTCGTCGGGCTCGCGGGGACACTCGCCGCCGCCCACACCGCCGCGGCTCCGCTGCGCTGGGACCGACTGGCCATGCGCCCCGGCACGGCACGGGGGCGTGTGGAGTGGGCGCTTCCCCTGATCGTCCTCGATCTGCTCTTCGCCGCCTTCATCGCCGTCCAGCTCGCCGTCCTCTTCGGCGGTTACGACAAGGTGCTGAGCGAGACGGGACTGACCTACGCCGAGTACGCACGGCAGGGGTTCTGGCAGCTCCTCTGGGCCACGCTGCTCACGCTCCTCGTCATCGGCCTCGCCCTGCGCTGGGCCCCGCGCGAAGGCGCGAACGACCGCACCCTCGTCCGTGCGGTGCTCGGCACGCTCTGCGTGCTCACGCTGGTCGTGGTGGCCTCCGCCCTGCGCAGGTTGGACCTGTACGTCGACGCGTACGGTCTGACCCGGCTGCGGATATCCGTGGCCGCGATGGAACTGTGGCTCGGGGTGGTGCTCGTCCTGATCATCGCGGCGGGGCTCTTCGGGAGCCGCTGGCTGCCGCGTACCGTCGTGGGCAGCGCCGCGGCCGCCGTCCTCGCCTTCGGTCTCGTATCGCCCGACGCCCTGGTGGCCGAGCGCAACGTTCAGCGCTACGAGCGAACGGACAAGATCGACATCAGCTATCTCCAGGATCTGTCGGCGGACGCCGTTCCCGCCCTCGACGCACTGCCCGAGCCGCTGCGCTCCTGTGCGCTGAAGGAGATCGACCGCGATCTCCGGGAGACGGAGCAGCCCTGGTACGCGACCAGTTGGGGCGAGACACGGGCCAGGGACCTTCTGGAGAAGCGGCCTGTCGTGATCCGCGAGTCGTCGTGCGCGGAGGGCGACAGGTACGGCGAGTTCGGCGACGGCCGTGAGGAGTACGACGGGGACGCCGAGTTCGACGACTACGGCGACTTCGATCCGGGCACCGGCATGGACTGAGCGTGCCTCGAGGTGCGGTCCGTACCCCCGTGAACGGACCGCACCTCGCTCACTCCCCGACTCCGGAACTCCCGGACTTTCGGCGGCTGTCGCTAGGCGACCGGCCCGCCGGCTCCCGCGTTGCCGCTGAGCGCGTCCAGGTCGCTCTTGCGGACCCGGATCACCAGCACCGCCGTGGCCAGTGCCAGGAGCACCATGGCCACCGCGGCGACGAACGAGCTCGATATGCCCTCGGTGAGCACTTCATGGCCCCAGGGGGCCGGCAGTTCCTGCGTCCTGGCGAACTCCGCCTGCTGCTCCGGCGTCGCCTGTGCCATGAACGACGGAATCTGCTTCTCCGCTTCGTCGCGGCTCGCCGTGCCGAACACGGTGACCAGGATGGACAGCCCGAGCGAACCACCGACCTGCTGTGTCGCGTTGAGCAGCCCGGAGGCCGCGCCCGCCTCGTGCTGCGCGACGCCCGAGACGGCGGTCAGCGTCAGCGTCACGAAGTTGAGGCCCATGCCGAAGCCGAAGAGCACCATCGGACCGAGGACCCCGCTCGGATACGAGCCGTCCGGGCCGATGAGAGTCAGCCAGAAGAGACCCACTCCGGTGATGGCGGAACCGGTGACCATGAAGGGCTTGGGGCCGAGCACGGGAAGCAGCCGCTGCGAGAGGCCCGCGCCGGTGATGATCGCGACCGTGACCGGGAGGAAGGCCAGACCGGCCTGGATCGGGCTGTAGCCGAGCACGTTCTGCACGAACAGCACGATGAAGAAGAACATGCCGAACATCGCCGCGGCCAGACTCAGCATGATCAGGTACGTACCCGACCGGTTCCGGTCGGCGAACATCCTCAGCGGTGTGATCGGCTCCCGCGCTCGTGACTCGACGACCGCGAAGGCGCCGAGCAGGACGACCGCCGCACCGAACGACCCCAGGGTGAGCGCGTCCCGCCAGCCCTCCTCGGAGGCCCGGATGAATCCGTAGACCAGCGAGGCCATGCCGGCGGTGGAGGTCAGCGCCCCCGCCACGTCGAAGCGTCCGGGGTGCCGCTCCGACTCGTTGATGTACAGCGGCGCGAGGAAGGCGATCAGGATGCCGATCGGGACGTTGACGAAGAGGACCCAGCGCCAGTCGAGCCACTCCGTGAGCATGCCGCCGGTCAGCAGTCCGATGGCGCCTCCTCCGGCCGAGACGGCGGCGAAGACGCCGAACGCCCGGTTCCGCTCGGGCCCTTCGGGGAAGGTCGTCGTGATCAGTGCCAGTGACGTAGGTGACGCGATCGCGCCGCCGACGCCCTGGAGCGCGCGGGCCGCCAGCAGCTGCCACGGCTCCTGGGCGAGTCCGCCGAGCAGCGAGGCGAGGGTGAAGACGAGGATGCCGGTCATGAACACGCGCCGGCGGCCGAGTATGTCGCCGGCCCGGCCGCCGAGGAGCAGCAACCCGCCGAACGTCAGTGTGTAGGCGCTGAGCACCCAGGAGAGATCGGTGGTCGAGAAACTGAGCGCGTCCTGGATATGCGGAAGCGCGATGTTCACAATCGTCGCGTCGAGTACCACCATGAGTTGGCAGGCGGCGATTACGGTGAGGGCGATTCCGGGTCGCCCCTCCCGGCGGGCGGAGCCCGGCTTGCGCAGTGCTTCGAGCTGAGAGGTGGTCACTATGGTCCCCCCACACATGAGTTAGTGAACGGGTCCGTTCACTGCGTTGTTCACGGTAGTGAGTCCCCAACAGTGAACGCAAGCGTTCACTGCACTGCCGCATTACCGCACTGCGATGGAGAGTTGTTGATGGTTACTTCGCGATCTGCGGCCGCCGCTCGGCCGCAGTCGGTGTCGTTGCGCCGCCGTGGGCCCGTCCTTGAGCGGGCGATCCTCGACGCCGCGCTCGAGCAGCTGAGTACGGTCGGCTGGGGCGGCCTCACCATGGAGGGCGTAGCCGCCGGTGCCCAGACCGGCAAGGCCGCCGTCTACCGTCGCTGGCCCTCCAAAGAGGACCTGGTCGAGGACGCCCTGCGGGCGGGGCTTCCCTCGCTCGAGGACGCACCCGATCACGGGAGCGTCCGGGAGGACCTCTATCAGCTCTGCCGGCGGATGCGGACGGCGATGTACTCGAAGCCCGGGTTCGCGCTGCGCGCAGTCCTTCACGAATGCGACGCGTCCACGGCCGAGCGCTTCCACGCGCTGATCGTCAGCGGTGTGATCGAGCCCTCGGTCCGTCTCTTCCGGCAGGTTGTGGACCGCGGTGTCGAAAGGGGTGACGTGCGTCCCGACGCCCTGGACGACATGGTCTTCGACGTCATCCCCGCGATGATGATGTACCGCTCCAAGGTGTGTGGGAGCGAATGGGGAGATGCGGACATCGCCGAGATGATCGATCGGGTCATGGTCCCTCTGCTGTGCCCGCGCAAGGGCTGACGGAGGGAAGGCGCCGGAGACGGGATCCCGGGGTTTTGCGGCCGGGCGCGGCGGCGTAACCTGTCTGGCGCCATGCCGTACGAACCACCCACCCACACCGTTGAGCGCTCGCTCCGGGCCACCACCGGTGCCAGGATCATCGCCGGAGTCGATGAGGTCGGGCGAGGGGCGTGGGCCGGGCCGGTCACGGTGTGCGCCGCCGTCACCGGGCTGCGCAGACCGCCCCAGGGACTCACCGACTCCAAACTGATCAGCCCCAAGCGCCGTACGGAACTGGCGGCCGAGCTGGAGAAGTGGGTCACCTCGCACGCCCTCGGGCACGCCTCTCCGGAGGAGATCGACGAGCTGGGAATGACCGCGGCTCTACGGCTGGCCGCCGTGCGCGCCCTGGACGCCCTGCCGGTACGCCCCGACGCGGTGATCCTCGACGGCAAGCACGACTACCTTGGCACGCCATGGCGGGTGCGGACGGTCATCAAAGGTGACCAGTCGTGTGTCGCGGTCGCGGCCGCGTCCGTCATCGCCAAGGTGCGCAGGGACACGATGATGGCCGAGCTGGGGCTGGAGTCGGGGGCGTACGAACGGTTCGCGTTCGCCGACAACGCCGGCTACCCCTCGCCCGTGCACAAGGCGGCACTGGAGGAGCTCGGACCCACGCCGTACCACCGCCTCTCCTGGGCCTATCTCGACGCGATGCCCCGGTGGCGGCATCTCAAGAAGATCCGGATCTCCGTGGAGGCGGCCGCCCTGGAAAGCGGAGGACAACTCGGCTTCGACTTCTGAACCGGGCGGCGCCTGACCGCTGTGCGAATGGACCGAAGGGTCCGGTCGCACTTATGTGCCCACCCGCCGATGCCGCTCGCACCGGCGTTTGATAGATATCCACCCATGCCTCTCATCCCCGAGGAGCCTCAGATTCACGAGAGTGCCCAGGGTCCCCGCGCCACTCCGGCCGCAGGCCGCACCGCGCCGACCCCTCGTCCCGTACCCGGTCCGCGCAGCGCGGCCGCTCCCCGTCCCGGTCGCCCAGGCCCCGGGCCGGCGAGGTCCATGCAGTCCGCGCAGCGCATACACACCTCCGCCGCGTCGACCCAGTCGCCACGGCCGGAGAGTCCTTCCATGCCGCAGATCCAGATCATCCCCGCGTCCGCCGAGGGCGCGCTCGACGCCGCCGGTGAGGCCGTCGACCTGCTGCTCGACACCGGACGTGCTCCGGGCGACATCCTCGTGCTGACCACGGGGGAGCAGCATCCCTGGGCGGCGCATGAACTGTCCTTCGGTGAGAGCGCCTACTGGGCCCAGCACGACGCCGGTGACGACGTCTTCTACGCGGACGTCGCCTCGGCGCAGCGTGCGTCGGCCCGTCCCGTGGTCGTCGTGGCCGTCAACGGCGGCAGCGACGACGGCACCGCAGGGATGCTGCCCGTCGCCAGGGGCCGCGCCGGCGCGCTGCTCATCGTGTGCGGCGACCCGCAGCGGATCAACGCGGCACTCGGCGCGGGCGTCTGAGCCGACAGGCACAGCGCGCCGACCCGGCTGGGGCCGGCCCGGCACCGGGCACGTCCGGTGCTACGCCTGCCCTGCCGCGAGGCGCCGTCCCCGGCGCGTGGTGTGGCAGCAGCCGTGCCGTTGCCGCGCCACCTTGCACGGAGGCCGGTGCGGCGTACCCGCAGTCCCAGAGCTGCCGACCGGTGTCGCGCGCATGCGCCGCAGCTCCGTCAGGGGCTGCCCCAGGGGTGGTCTCAGCGTGCCGCCGTACGGCGGAGCGCTTCGGCTGCGCCGCTCGCGGTACGCAACGGCACCGGACCGGGACCGGCCACGATGTCCGCGAAACCACTCGGCGGGGACTCGGAGTTGGGCCGGCGTCCGCCGCGCCCTTCACCCAGCACCTGCCAACCGCCGCTCGTCAGCGTGATGTACGCACCACAGCGCAGGCCGTGCAACGTGCACGCGTCCCGTAGCCCCCACATCCAGGCACCGTCCTCCTCCGTCCATCGCTCGTCGCCGTCACGGCAGTAGAGGAGCACGGCCGTACGCACCGGAGCCCGGCGGCGCAGGTCGTGCGGGATGACCCGACGCAGCTGTGCGAGCAGTGCGTTACGCAGCTCCCAGCCGTCCGCCAGGACGGAGCGACGGGCGAACGAGGCGCTGGCGATGAGCCGTTCCTCATGGTCGAGCACGGCGACGACGGCGGTCGACGGTATCGGCTGATGACGGATGTGCAGGCCGCTCACTACCTCGCGTGGGTTGCGCAGGAGAGGGATCCCGGCTTCCGCCCACTCGGCGGGCTCCAGCATCCTGGCCAGACGGCTGGCGGAATCGGCGGATCCACCGAGTGTGGTGGCTGCGGACGAAGCGAATCCGAAGGTCACGGTCCTCCCTTCGCATTCGCGCCCACAGTGCGGGCAGAGTCGGGTGAGGGCGCACCGCGGCACAGCACTTCCGGTCCGCGATGGCACCGTGCGGGGGCGGTGCCTCCAATTCTTGCGGGCCCAGGGGCAAGCGGCAACGAGCAATTGAGACCGCTGACTGGAATGGGCAGAAATGGTGGTCATATCCCTGCCCATCGGGACTCCTTGTCACGCGTCATTCACGCTTGAACCGCCAGGACCAGCGGAAACACCCCCTCCGCTCCGGCCCGGCGCAGCAGCCGTGCCGCGACCGCGATGGTCCAGCCGCTGTCCGAAAGATCATCGATGAGCAGTACGGGACCCTGTGCCGCGGCCACTGCCCGGGCCAGAGCGGGCGGAACGACCAGGGCTTCGTGCAGCCCCCGCACCCGCTGGGCGCTGTTCGTCCGCGAGATGTGTGCGTCCTCCGCCCCGGGCACGTACTCGACGGTGCCGAGGAACGGCATCCGGCCGACCTCGGCGATCCGGGACCCGAGGGACCCGACGAGTGTGGGCTTGGCGCGCGAGGCGACGGTGACCACCCCGGCGGGGCGGGCGGGCGCGTCGGCGGCTCCCGACGACCAGCCACCCGGCCCCTTGGCCCAGTCGGCCAGCACACTCACGACGGCATGGGCCACGTCGTCCGGAACCGGCCCGTCGGGGGCATGAGGGGCGAGCATGGGGCGCAGCCGGTTGGCCCCATCCGATGTCGGAGAGCCGCCCCAGCGCCCGGCCCGCGAAGGCCTGTTCGCCGGCCGGGATGCGTCCCTTGAGGTCGACGCCGACGGCCGGGAGCCCGGTCGGCCACATCTTTCGCGGTTCGACCGGAAGTTATGTCCCCAGTCCGAGATGTAATGGGCCTCGTCCACCACGAGAAGCCCCGTGGCGGCGGCGAGCTTCGGCAGCACCTGGTCCCGGAAATCGGGATTGTTGAGCCGCTCGGGGGCTACAGAACCGGGAGGGCATTCAAGTTCCAGGTGGTACTGGAACCCTGACCTGCGTAGACGCGTGGATCGAGGATGGTCGTGGCCGAGCGCTCTGCCCTCGCCTTCCTCGATCACGCGTGACAAGGCGCACCCTTCGTGAGCCCCTTGTCGCGCTGGGTGGATTCGCCGATTGTCAGTGCCATCGGGTTGCATGGGGGCATGGACAACCTGGAGCTCCGTGCTGAAGCCGATGCCATCCTTGCCGAGCTCGTCGGCGCCCCTGGGGGTTCGGCGCGGCTGCGGGAGGATCAGTGGCAGGCGGTGGCGGCTCTGGTGGAGGCGCGTCGTCGTGCGCTGGTGGTGCAGCGGACCGGGTGGGGGAAGTCGGCTGTGTATTTCGTGGCCACTGCTCTGCTGCGTCGGCGTGGGGCCGGCCCGACGGTGATCATTTCGCCGCTGTTGGCATTGATGCGTAACCAGGTGGAGGCGGCGGCGCGGGCGGGTATTCAGGCGCGCACCATTAACTCTGCCAATCCGGAGGAGTGGGAGACGATCTACGGGGAGGTGGAGCGCGGCGAGACCGACGTTCTCCTCGTGAGCCCGGAACGTCTCAATTCCGTGGACTTTCGTGATCAGGTGCTGCCGAAGCTCGCGGCGACGACTGGTCTGCTGGTGGTCGATGAGGCGCACTGTATTTCCGACTGGGGACACGACTTCCGGCCTGACTACCGTCGGTTGCGCACGATGCTGGCGGAGTTGCCTGCGGGAGTGCCAGTGCTGGCCACGACGGCGACCGCGAACGCGCGGGTGACCGCGGACGTGGCGGAGCAACTGGGCACGGGGAGCGGGGACGCCCTTGTTTTGCGGGGCCCGCTGGACCGGGAGAGCCTTCGGCTGGGGGTGCTGGAGTTGCCGAATGCGGCGCATCGGCTGGCGTGGTTGGGGGAGCGGCTGGGGGATCTGCGGGGGTCGGGGATCATCTACACGCTGACGGTGGCGGCGGCGGAGGAGGTCGCGGCGTTTTTGCGGCAGCGCGGATATCCGGTGGCTTCCTATACGGGGAAGACGGAGAACGCGGATCGGTTGCAGGCGGAGGAGGATCTGCTGGCGAACCGGGTAAAGGCCCTCGTGGCGACCTCTGCGCTCGGGATGGGTTTCGACAAGCCGGACCTCGGGTTTGTGGTGCACCTGGGGTCGCCCTCGTCTCCGATTGCCTATTACCAGCAGGTGGGGCGCGCGGGGCGTGGTGTGGATCATGCGGATGTGCTGCTGCTGCCGGGTAAGGAGGACGAGGCGATCTGGGCGTATTTCGCTTCGGTGGGTTTCCCGCCCGAGGAGCAGGTGCGGCGCACGCTGTCGGTGCTGGAGGAGGCGGGCCGTCCGTTGTCGCTGCCGGCTTTGGAGCCGTTGGTGGATCTTCGGCGCTCGCGTCTGGAGACGATGCTGAAGGTTTTGGATGTGGACGGGGCGGTCCAGCGTGTGAAGGGCGGCTGGACTGCTACTGGGCAGCCGTGGGCGTACGACGCGGAGCGGTATGCGTGGGTCGCGAAGCAGCGGGAGGCGGAACAGCAGGCCATGCGGGACTACGTGGCAACCACGGGTTGCCGGATGGAGTTCTTGCAGCGGCAGCTCGATGACGAGAAGGCGGTCCCTTGCGGTCGCTGCGACACCTGCGCCGGCCCCTGGCTCGATCCCGCTGTCTCTTCCGAGGCCCTTGCGGCGGCGACGGGCGAGCTGGACCGGCCGGGGGTCGAGGTCGAGCCCCGCAAGATGTGGCCGACCGGCCTTGCCGCGGTCGGCATGGACCTCAAGGGCCGAATCCCCGCGGGGCAGCAGGCGGTTACCGGACGTGCGCTGGGGAGGCTGTCGGACATTGGCTGGGGCAACCGTCTGCGGCCGATCCTTTCGGCGCAGGCGGCAGATGGGCAGGTCCCGGACGACGTGCTGAACGCCGTCGTGACGGTGTTGGCGGACTGGGCCCGCTCGCCGGGAGGCTGGGCCAGCGGCTCTCCTGACGCGCTGGCGCGGCCCGTGGGGATCGTGGCCATGCCGTCCCGCACCCGCCCCCATCTGGTCACCTCGCTGGCCGAGGGCGTGGCCAGGGTCGGCCGGCTCCCGCTGCTGGGCAGCCTGGCCTACACCTCGCACGCCGACGATTACGCCGCGCACCGCAGTAACTCCGCCCAGCGGCTGCGCGCCTTGGCCGACTCGTTCACCGTGCCCGACGAGCTCGCCGCCGCCTTGGCCGACACCTCCGGTCCGGTCCTGCTCGTCGACGACTACACCGACTCCGGTTGGACCCTCGCGGTGGGTGCACGCCTGCTGCGCCAGGCCGACGCCGCCCAGGTGCTACCGCTCGTCCTCGCGCTGGCCGGGTAGGGAGCCTCGTTGACCGAACGTGTCGTACGTGGCTCTCGGACTGTTCAAACAGGGGCGTTCGAGGTTCTCAACCGACCGTTGTAGGGCGCATATTGACGCCATCCCACCGGTCAAAGGCGGGGTAGCACACCCACGACGGCATCCGGACTCACTATGCCGACTGCGTATCCCACCGTGGCAACGACCGCGACCAGGTCCGACAACGCCCCATCGTGCCGGCCATACCTTCCAAGAGCGGTCTGGGGGCCTGTCCCGGCCTACAGGGTAGGGGCGGGCCCGGGCTCCCGGACAGCCTCGTTGAGAGTGACCTCCATCGTTCATGGACTCGCTGTCGAATTAGTACGGCGGCCAATCCAGGATCTCGCCCGATGGAGGCTCGACATCGAGCACACCCTTCCGTTGGTTCAAACAGACCCTGGGCTGGACCCGCCCGAAGATCCGCACTCCCGAGGCCGCCGACCGCTGGACGTGGCTGATCCTCGCGGTCTTCACCCAACTCCGGCTCGCCCGCCCGCTCGTGGCTGACCTGCGCCGGCCGTGGGAGAAACCGACCCCGGCCGGCAAGCTCACCCCCGCCCGGGTCCGCCGCGACTCATGCAGGCCGACGGGTCGAACGGCTTCTTCATGGACACGCACCTCGACAACCCCGACCACGCGGCGCAGCAATCACGGCGCCGCAGAGGAGTCCAATGACCGACCTCGCGTCACTGACCCGGCTCTGTCCGCCTCCCAGCCCGACCATGACCATCCGCTGGGACTTGGTCGAAGCCGAGCTGGGCATGGCACTGCCACGGGACTACAAGGAACTCGCCGAACGCTACGGACCGGGGAGGTTCTACGACTACCTCAGCGTCTTCCATCCGCACGGCGTGACCGAGTTCGTCCACCTCACCGGCCCCGTTCCCAGCCGTGTCCGGGCACACCTGCGCAAGGACTACGACGAGGGCACCTTCCCCGTCCCCTGCGACCCCGACCAGCTCTTCGCCATCGGCTCCACTGACAACGGCGAGTACATCTTCTGGATCACCACCCCAGCCGACGACCCCGACGGATGGCGCATCGCCGTCAACGAGGCCCGCGGACCCCGCTGGTTCACCTACGACGGGAACCTGACCGCATTCCTCGTCTCCGTCCTCAGCGGGCAGACCCAGGTCCCCCAGTTCCCAGACGACCTCCTCGACGAGCCTCGCGACTTCATCCCCTCGCACCCCACTCTGTGGAAGCCCGAACCGATCACCTCACAGGGGCCGGTCGACACCGCAGCGATCCGCACATGGGCCCGGGCGCATGGCTACGACGTACCATCGCGCGGACGGATTCCCCTGGAAGTCAGGGAAGCCTGGGATGAAGCCAACCGATCCTGAACGAAGCCAGCCGGACCTGGATCGAGCGTGGTGGACGTCTCCCGTCCTGGCCCCTCCGATCCCGCGACAGGAAGAGGTTCTCTTCGAGATCCAGCGGGCGGCCGACGGTGTTCATGCTTGGCTGCACCCCCGGCGGATCTGCGGGAGCAGCCCACCGCCATCGGCTCTACTCCGCCCGGCGGCGGCATCGGTTTGTGAGGCGTCGTCGGGCCGGTCAAGCTCGCACGTAGCGCTCGAATGCGGGCTGCGGGGCGACACCCGACAGACTGCGGTGGCTGTTTTCGTGGTGGTCGGGGCGGTGCCCGTGTGGCGTTGTCCCCAGCTGTCGTGGTTCCGAAGTTCCTTCCGCCCGTGAGCATGCAACCCGATGGCACGGACAAAGCGCGAACGAGGCGGCCGACCTGTGGATAACGTTATCCACAGGGGTCGCGGAGTCGTGGCGGTCGCGGGACCGTCGTGCCATGAACAAGCACCACGAACCCACTGGGCCGGCCGACGACGACCAGCAGCAGATCACCCTGCGCGGACCTGCCGAACTGGCCGATGCCCTGCCGTACATGCTGGGCTTCCATCCGACCGACTCGATCGTGCTCGTCGCGCTCCACGGCGACCGCGGCCGCTTCGGCGGCCGTCTGAGGCTGGGTATTCCCGACTCACCGCACGAGTGGCTGCCCGTCGCTCAGCACCTCGCCGAATGTCTCATCGAAGGGAGCGAGCGCCGCGGTACCCGGCCCGACGGCATCGTCGTCTTCCTCTGCCGGGACCCGGCGGATGGGGAGACGGGCCGGGCGGTGATGGAGCGGTTGCGGCCCCTCGCGCAGTGGCTGCGGACGTCCTGCGGCGCCTTGGACGTTCCCGTCCAAGAGGCGCTCTGCATCTCCGGCGGCCGATTCTGGAGCTACTCGTGCCCGGACTCCCGTTGCTGTCCGGCGGAGGGGACGGCCATGGCGATGCCGGGCACATCGGTGATGGCCGCCGCCGCGGCCTATGCAGGCATCCAGGTCCGGGGATCGCTCCGGGAGATGGAGGCGCGCCTGGAGCCCCTGCGGACCCCGGCCGCGGCCGATCAGGAGCGGGCCCTCGACTCCGCCGGCGCCAGCCTCGTGCCGAGAATCCTGCACGGTGGGAGCAAGGAGGAGGTCGGGGCGGAGACACTGCGGCTCGCTCGCAGGCTGATGAAACGTCTGGGAGACAGGGCGACGTTGGGGGTCGGCCCGTCGACGGCGGACGCTGGCGACGACAAGCTCATCTCCCACGACGAGGCGGCCGCCGTGATCCTCGGCCTCCAGGACCGGGAGACCCGGGATCTGGCCGCGGCCTGGATGGAAGGGCCGCAGGCGCACCGCGCGCTGAGGCTGTGGCGGGCGCTGGCCCGCCGCTGCGTCGGTCCCTACGGGGAGCACGCGGCGGCCCCGCTCTCGCTGGCAGGCTGGGTGTCCTGGTCGACCGGGGACGAACCAGGTGCGCGGGTCGCGCTCAGCCTCGCCCTGCGCGTCGACCCCGAGTACGTCTTCGCGCGACTGCTCCACCAGGCGTGCAACGAAGGGCTGGACCCCGAGGACCTGCGCCGCTGTCTGCGCACGCAGAACGTGGACGGCGCCGCGGACGCCGGCGGACCCCGGGCGGCCACGCCGGAGGCGCCGGCACAGACGCCTGCGGGGTCCGGGGCTTCCGGAGCGGCGGGGCCACCGGAATGCACGGCGACCCGCGCCGGGAGTCGGCGGCCCCGGTCACGCCCCCGGACAGCGCGTCCGGCCGACGGCAGGAAGAGCCCTGCGTCGGATCCCGGTGTCCCGCGGGCACGGAGCAGGGCGCGCTCCACCAGGCGATCCGGCGAGCGCGATGCGGGCTCCCGGTGATGACCGGCGTGACCCCGCAGTATGCGGGGCCGTTCACCTGGGTGGCGATGTCCTACGCCCCGTGCCGCCGCCCCCGACGCGGCTGCCCGGAGCCCACAGAAGGCACAGCAGACCCCACATGGCTCTCAGCGACCCACCTCAGGCCTCGGTACCGGGCCCGCATCTCGGCACGGCCTGGCTCACCGCCCCGTCAACGGTTCCGCCGGCCCGTGCGGCGCCCGCCGGCAGCGCACGGTCGAGCCCGGGCCGAAGCACCCACCCCGGTGCTGCTTCGACCGGCGGCCCGGGACGGCCGGCGGGAGACCCGCCACCGCTGCACCACACCCTCATGTGCGTCGCGCTGCCGAGCCTGGCGGTGTCCGCGGAGCACGGCCAGCTCACCGGAGCAGGTCTGGAAGGGGTCTATCGCGCGGGCCGGAGGCTGCTGTCGCGCAGCCGGCTGCGGATCGCCGGACGTGAACCGGTCGTGGTCCAGGGACGACTCGTCTCCGCGGACCGGGCAACGTTCTTCGGCGTGGCACGCACCCATGGCGACGCAGGGCCCGATCCCGAGATCGGTGTGGAGCGATCGCGGGATGCCGACGGCAGCGAACGCATCGTCCTGCGCAGCTGGTCCGCCCGGACCGTCAGGCTCCCGGTCGAGCTCGCACTCGGCACCGATCTCGCGGAGCTGGCCGCGGTGGCGACGGGCCGTGCCGGGCCCGAGCTGCCCGCCAGCGTCCATGACGGAGGACTGCGCTGGACCGCGAACGGCTGTCGCGTCGCCGTCACCGCGTACCCGCCTCCCAGGGACGCGCTCGCCTCGGCGGGACTGTTGCGATGGGAGCTCGAGCTGGCACCCGGTGGGACGCACACCATCGAAGTCCGCGTCCGCTCGGAGGCGATGGTGCGGCGTCCCCGGTGCCACGGAGCCGGTCCACCGGCGGACGCGGAGGTGGAGGGCGACGATCCGCGTGTCCGGAGCCTGCTCCGGACATGCCTGGCCGACCTGGAGGCGCTGCTCCTGCGCGACCAGGACCATCCCCTTGACGTGTATCCCGCGGCGGGTGTGCCGTGGCGCTGCGGTCTCGCGCCCGCCGAAGCCCTCTGGGCGGTGCGCATGGCGCTCCCGGTCGGCACGCGTCTGGCCACGGGCACGCTGCGCACGCTCGCCAGGACCCAGCTCGGTGGAACGGGCCGGGACGCCGGCCGGATCCCCGGACCGCTCCGGGACGCGGGCCCGCATCTCCCGCCCAACTGCACCGGAGTCGAAGCGACGCTCGCGTTTCCAGCCGTTCTCGCCGAAGCATGGCGCTGGGGGCTCCCCGAGCAGGAGCTGCACGAGCTGCTGCCCGCGGCCGAGCGTTGCCTGCGCTGGCTGCGTACAGCCGCGGGTGAGGACGGGCTGCTGTCCGAGCCGGGCTCCGCCGGGGCGCAGCGTGCCGAGACACAGGCCCATGCGCACCGGGCCGCCGTGCTGGGCGCCGATCTGCTGGAGGCGTCCGGACGGCCGGGGGCGGGCTGGTGGCGGGAGCGGGCCGGTGCCATGCGCCGTGCGTTCCGGGAGGGGTTCTGGATCGACGACCGCACGGGTGGCAGGCCCGCGGCCGCGCGCGCCCGCGACGGCCGGCCGGTGCCTCATCTCGGCGGCGGCGCGGCGCACCTCCTGGACACGGGGCTCACCAGCGGCGGCCGTCCCGCACCCGGGCTGCTCGACAAGGTGCAGACGGAACAGCTGGCACGACTCCTCGGCGCCCCCGACCTCGACACCGGATGGGGACTGCGCAGCCTCGGCGCCAAGGAGCCCGGCCACAATCCGTACGGGCACCGGTCCGGGGCGGTGCGGGTGCACGAGACGGCCGTGGCGGTCGCCGGCCTGGCAGCGGCCGGATACGAGAAGGAAGCGAGTTCCCTGCTCCGCGGGGTGCTCGATGCCGCGCAGGCCTTCGGCCATCGGCTCCCGGACATGTACGCGGGGGAGCAGCGCACGACAGGCGCCGTGCCGCTTCCGCACCCTGCCGCGTGCCGCCCGGCGGCCGTGTCCGCCGCAGCCGGCATCCACCTCCTCGGCGCGCTCGCGGGTATCGGGCCGGACGCCCCGGCGGGCACGGTCGCTCTGCGTCCGCTGCGCTCTGCGCCCCTCGGGGCCGTGCGGTTGTCCGGGCTCCGGGTCGCCGGGGAGCCGTTCGCGGTGCGCGTCAGCAGGCTCGGACTCGGGATGGTCGAGGAAGCTGCCGACGGACTCCAGTTGGGCGTGTGACCGGATGGGGCCGGCGCATGAAGAAGTCGTCATTCCCGATCACGAAGGGAGTGTTTATCGTCAGGGAGACGACTATGATCGCGGCATGCCCTACGACCCGTCGGCCTTTCCGCCCTTTGCTGTCACCGTCGACCTGGTCGTGCTCACCGTGCGGCGCCATGCGCTGTGTGCCCTGGTCGTCCGTCGCGGAGAGCCGCCGTACCAGGGGCGCTGGGCACTGCCCGGGGGGTTCGTCAGGGCCGACGAGGACCTTGCGGGCGCGGCGGCGCGCGAGCTCGTCGAGGAGACGGGGCTGTGCGTGCACGACCCCGGTTCGCCCGCGCCCGACAACGGGGCCCATCTGGAACAGCTCGCCACCTACGGCGACCCGAAGCGGGACCCACGCATGCGGGTGGTGAGCGTCGCGCATCTCGCTCTCTCCCCGGATCTGCCGGCGCCGCGCGCCGGCGGTGACGCGAACAGCGCGCGCTGGGCACCCGTCGAGAGCTTGCTGAACCAGGAGAACGGCGCCCGGGACGACGAGCAGGCCGCGCCGCTCGCCTTCGACCATGCCCGGATCCTGGCCGACGGCGTGGAGCGGGCCCGCTCCAAGATCGAGTACTCGTCGCTGGCCACGGCGTTCTGCCCGCCGGAGTTCACCGTCGGCGAGTTGCGGCGGGTGTACGAGGCGGTGTGGGGCGTCGCGCTGGATCCCCGGAACTTCCATCGCAAGGTGACCGGCACGCCGGGCTTCCTCGTACCGTCGGGAGGCACCACGACTCGCCAGGGCGGGCGCCCTGCACAGTTGTTCAGGGCCGGGGGCGCGACCCTCCTGAATCCGCCCATGCTGCGCCCCGAGGTCTAGGGGGTGTCCGGCGGGTCTTACTGGGCTCGCGACGCCCTGCGACTCCGTCTCCCCTAGGCCCCCTCCGTCCCGCGCTCGTCAGCGCGTTCCGACGATCTGACACCCACCCCGCCTCCGACGCTGCGTCCAAAGTCTGAAATGTCGCGTTATCGTGCTGCGGTATCCGCACTTGCCGCGTACCGCCCTGCCGCCGAGCGGTCACACCTCCGCGAGGGAAGCGATGCTCCAGGCCATCGGACTCACCAGCACGCCCCGCCGACACCTCCCGCCCATGGTGGACGATCTGACCTTCGAGGCACGGCCCGGCGACGTCACCGCGCTGCTCGGGGCTCCGGGTTCGGGCAAGACGACGGCCCTGCGTCTGATGCTCGAACTCGAGACGGGGCGTGGCGTCACGTACTTCCGCGGCCGCCCGCTGCACACCATCGCGGGTCCCGCCCGGGAAGTGGGTGCGCTGCTGGGTGTGGTTCCCGGCCATCCTGCCCGCACGGCACGCGGTCAGCTCCGGATGCTCTGTGCCGCCGCCGGAGTGCCCGTCTCACGCGCCGACGACATGCTCGACGTCGTGGGCATCGCCGCTCTGCGCGACACGCGTCTCGGCACGCTCTCGCTCGGCATGGACCGCAGACTGGGCCTCGCCGCCGCCCTGTTGGGGGACCCTCACACCCTGCTGCTCGACGACCCCGCCCGCGGCCTCTCACCGCGTGAGAACAGCTGGCTGTTCGGACTGCTGCGTGCTCATGCCGCGCATGGCGGGACCGTTCTCTACACGACCGCGGACCCCAAGGAGGCCGCCCGGACCGCCGATCGCGTCGTCACCATCGACGGGGGCCGGCTCGTCGCCGACCAGGACGTGGCCGAGTTCGCCCGCACCCGGCTGCGGCCACGTGTCGCGGTCCGCACCCCGCACGCTGCGCGGCTCGCCACGGTGGTCGGCCGCGAGGCCCGGGCCGCACGCCGCTCCGTCGAAGTCGTCACCGAGGGCGGCGGCCGGCTCTCCGTGTACGGCAGCAGCTGCGCCGAGATCGGCGAGACCGCCTTCCGGCACGGCATCCTCGTCCACCAACTCGCCCAGGAGATCGGCGACGCAGGCCCCGCCGCCACTCCGCACGCCACAGCGACCACGCGCACGCCGACCACGCGCACGCCGACCCCCCGCACACCAACCACGCCCGTACCGGGCGTTCCCGCCACCGCGTCCGCACCACCCGCCCCCGCCGATACCGGCCTGCGCGGCCCAGGGGAGCCTTCCCGTGCGACGCGAGGGGCACCGGGGCCAAGCCTCCCCTCCCGCCCCCGGCGTGCGCCCCTGCAGCCGCTTCAGCCGCTGAGGTACGAACTGCGGCGCCTGCTCGGTGTCCGGACGACCCATGTGATCGTGGCGGCGGTGCTCGTCGTCTCCGCCACGCTCTCCGCGCTCCTCGCGCAGACCGGCCGCACGCCGCTGCCGAACCTTCTGGCCGCATGGCCAGGACCGCTGCCGCTGCCGCCCGCCGCGCTGGCCGCGGGTCTGCTGGGTGCGCTCTCCTTCGGAGAGGAGTTCCGCTATCCGGCGCTGGCGGCCGCCGGTGGAACGGTCCCCCGCCGCCTCGGTCTGCTGCTCGCCAAGCTCATGGTGTCGGCCGTCACCGCGCTGCTGATCGGCTGCGCCGTCGTCGTGCTCGACGCGCAGGTGCTGTGGCTTCTCTACGGTGCCGAGCCCTTGCCTCTGCCGGAGAACTGGGTCTCGTTGTCGACGAGTTGGACGGGCCTTCTGATCGGTTGCGCCTGGTCCGGGCTGCTCGCCGCGGGGATCTTCCGGCGCACCGACGCGGGAGTGGCGGCCGTGCTGGCCGTACCGATGGTCGTGGTTCCGCTGGTACAGAAGGCGTTCGCGGATGCGTCCGGGCGTTCGGTCGCCGGACTCCCGATCCGTCTGCGTGAGCTGATGTGGGTGCAGTGGCCCTACGAGGTGGACCGCTGGCTGCTGGCGGGGCTGCGCATGCTCGTCCAACCCGTGGGCACGGCCCTGGCATTGTCGTTCTCGGTTCTGCTCTGCACGTATCTGTTCATCGGCCTTCGCGGCAGGGCGCGTTGGTGACCACTTCGGTTCGCAGTGCGATGAGCTGCCCGTAACTCCCAGGGGAATGACCGTTTCTTCCCTATAAGGCGTCAATTGAGAGGCGGGCGCCGATCACCCTTTCGTGTGCTTTTCACCAAAGACCTCAAGGGTGGCAGGGGGCGCGCCGACAAAGGATGCGTGAGTACCCTTGCGCACACCATGATGACCGCCGCCCGCCCCGCCGAGTCCGGCCTCGCCGGCCCGGGCGATCTCGACCGCTACCCCTACCCGGAGGTGCCCGGCGTCGACCGCGTCGGACCCCCGGCCTGGGACGCCACGGAAACCGAGTTGGGCCGGGCCGGACGCCGTACGGCGGGCAGCCGGGGGCGCGGGCTGCACGGTCAACTCGTCCAGCAGCTGGGCCAGATGATCGTCTCCGGCGACCTCGGGGCCGACCGTCCGCTCGTACCGGAGGAGATCGGCCAGCGCTTCGAGGTCTCCCGCACCGTGGTCCGGGAGTCGCTGCGCGTCCTCGAGGCCAAGGGTCTGGTCAGTGCCCGCCCGAACGTCGGCACCCGGGTCCGCCCGGTCAGCGACTGGAACCTGCTCGACGCCGACATCATCGAATGGCGCGCCTTCGGCCCGCAGCGTGACGACCAGCGCCGTGAGCTGAGCGAGCTCCGCTGGACGATCGAGCCGCTCGCGGCCCGGCTCGCCGCGGGCCACGGCCGGGAGGATGTGCAGCAGCGGCTCGGCGACATGGTCGAGATCATGAGCCACTCGCTCACGCAGGGTGACGGAATCACCTTCACGCGCGCCGACGCCGAGTTCCACTCCCTCCTCATCCAGGTCGCGGGCAACCGCATGCTGGAGCACCTGTCCGGCATCGTCGCCGCCGCTCTCCAGGTCTCCGGAGGGCCGGTCGCCGGCTGTGACCGCCCTTACGAGGCGTCCCTGGCGCACCACGCCAGGATCGTCGACGCCCTCGCCGCCGGCGACGCGCACGGCGCCGAGTCGGCCATGCGCCAACTGCTCACCGTCCACCCGGAGGTGGAGCGCGTCGTGCCCGCCCCGCGCGAGCACTGAACCGCGGCCGCGGCCGGGGCGTTCCGAGGCGTACCCATCGTGTGTCGCCGGACCCTCGGGTCCGGCGACACGATTGTGGAGGCGAATATGGAGCGAACTCCCCATTTGGTCGTTTAGTCGCAAATGAGGTGTGACTCGGGCCACGCGGATTGGGCGTAACACTCCTCGAAACAGTGCGATGACCTAAGAGGTGACAGCCGAGGAGGGAATACAGACGTCGTTCACGACGCTGTTCAGCTCTGAGGTCCAGCCCGCGCCGTCGGTACATCCCCAACCGGCGGTCGTCGGCTCCGGCCCGATCATGGGCGGGGCCGGAAGCCGTTTTCCATCGTTCCGAGAGGTTGTTCGTGTCGGCCAGCACATCCCGTACGCTCCCGCCGGAGATCGCCGAGTCCGAGTCTGTGATGGCGCTCATCGAGCGGGGAAAGGCTGATGGGCAGATCGCCGGCGATGACGTGCGTCGGGCCTTCGAGGCTGACCAGATTCCGCCAACCCAGTGGAAGAATGTTCTGCGCAGCCTCAACCAGATCCTCGAGGAAGAGGGTGTGACGCTGATGGTCAGTGCCGCGGAGTCGCCCAAGCGCACCCGCAAGAGCGTCGCAGCGAAGAGCCCGGCGAAGCGCACCGCCACCAAGACCGTCGCGGCCAAGACGGCCACGGCCAAGACCGTCGCGGCCACCGCCGCACCGGCGGCCACGGCCGACGAGACCGTCGGTGACACGGTCGACGAGACCGCTACGCCCGCGAAGAAGGCCGCGGCGAAGAAGACCGCGGCGAAGAAGACGACGGCGGCCAAGAAGACCGCCGCCAAGAAGACGACGGCCGCGAAGAAGACGACCGCCGCCAAGAAGGACACCGACGAGCTGGCCGAGGGCGAGGAAGCACTCGAGGAGGCGCAGCCCGGCAAGGCGGGCGCCGACGAGCCCGAGGGCACCGAGAGCGCCGGCTTCGTCCTCTCCGACGAGGACGAGGACGACGCCCCCGCGCAGCAGGTCGCGGCGGCCGGTGCCACCGCCGACCCGGTGAAGGACTACCTCAAGCAGATCGGCAAGGTCCCCCTGCTCAACGCCGAGCAGGAGGTCGAGCTGGCCAAGCGCATCGAGGCGGGCCTGTTCGCCGAGGACAAGCTGGCGAACTCCGACAAGCTCGCCCCGAAGCTCAAGCGCGAGCTGGAGATCATCGCCGAGGACGGGCGCCGCGCCAAGAACCACCTGCTGGAGGCCAACCTCCGGCTGGTCGTCTCGCTCGCCAAGCGCTACACCGGTCGCGGCATGCTCTTCCTGGACCTGATCCAGGAGGGCAACCTCGGTCTGATCCGCGCCGTCGAGAAGTTCGACTACACCAAGGGCTACAAGTTCTCCACGTACGCCACCTGGTGGATCCGTCAGGCGATCACCCGCGCCATGGCCGACCAGGCCCGCACCATCCGTATCCCGGTGCACATGGTCGAGGTCATCAACAAGCTCGCGCGTGTGCAGCGCCAGATGCTCCAGGACCTGGGCCGCGAGCCCACCCCGGAGGAGCTGGCCAAGGAGCTCGACATGACCCCGGAGAAGGTCATCGAGGTCCAGAAGTACGGTCGTGAGCCGATCTCCCTGCACACCCCGCTGGGTGAGGACGGAGACAGCGAGTTCGGTGACCTGATCGAGGACTCCGAAGCGGTCGTCCCGGCCGACGCGGTCAGCTTCACGCTCCTCCAGGAGCAGCTGCACTCGGTGCTCGACACCCTGTCGGAGCGCGAGGCGGGTGTCGTCTCCATGCGCTTCGGTCTCACCGACGGTCAGCCGAAGACTCTCGATGAGATCGGCAAGGTCTACGGCGTGACGCGTGAGCGCATCCGTCAGATCGAGTCCAAGACGATGTCGAAGCTGCGCCACCCGTCGCGGTCCCAGGTGCTGCGCGACTACCTGGACTAGGAAGAACGAGGGCGGCATCGCCCGTACGAGGGCCCGGCTCCCGCGAGGGAACCGGGCCCTCGGCCTTTTCGGCGAGGGGCGGCGACCGCGTCGCGGCCAGGACCGGTTGCTCACCGATGTCGCGCGGGTGCGGACCGTGGCGGTCTGATCGACCCTGAGTGGACGCAGATCACCGGAGAGTCAGGAGACCGCCCATGCGACGCCCCATCACCCGAGCCCTGACGGGCGCCTTGGCCCTGGCCTCCGCGGCCGCCTTGGCGCCGCTCGCCTCCCCGGCTCCGGCGGCTGCCGACAGCGTGATCATCGGAGGTGCTCCGGTGCGGTCCGCCGACACGCCTTGGGTCGTCGCCCTGTCAAGCCGTGACCGGTTCGGGGGTATCCGGGCCGGTCAGTTCTGCGGCGGTGTCGTGGTGGCGCCGACGAAGGTGCTCACGGCGGCCCACTGTCTCGGCAGGGAGGTGCTCGGGACGGCCGTGAGCGAGGTGCGGGATCTGCGGGTGATCGCCGGGCGCGAGGATCTGCGGGCGCCGGGCGGCCAGGAGGTCCCGGTACAGCATGTGCTCATCGCGCCCGCGTACGACCCGCGGACGAGCTCGTCGGACCTGGCCGTGCTCACCCTGGCGAGCGCGCTGCCCGTCGGCCACGTCATCAAGACGGCGGCTCGTGGTGATGCCGCGAACACGCCGGGTACCGCCGCGGCGGTCTACGGCTGGGGTGACACGACAGGGGCCGGTACGTACGCCTCCGCGCTACGCGCCGCGCCCGTACAGGTACAGCCGGACACGGTGTGCGCGCGGGCGTATCCCGGCACCGCACTGGGAGGCCGCTACACGCCCGCCACGATGCTGTGCGCCGGGGACGCGAAGGGCGGGCACGATGCCTGCCAGGGGGACAGCGGTGGCCCGTTGGTGGCGCAGGGGCGGCTGATCGGGATCGTGTCCTGGGGCAGCGGATGTGGCCGCGCGGACAGTCCTGGGGTCTACACCCGGGTCTCCGAGGTGCTGCCCACGGTGGCCGACAAGCTGTGAGGCCAGGAGCAGTTGGTCACATATCGAACGCTTACGGTGACCGGGCTCAAGGGGGAAATGACGGGTTCCCGGATATGCCCGACGATGCATGGCCCACGTGCGGTGGCGCACCGTAAAGCGCTGTGCGGCTCAGAGTTACGAGAATGGGCGGCCACCTCTGCGAGGAGGTGGCCGCCCATTGGCCGGTCCCGGACCGGCCCTTTGGCTCGTCGGTGGGAGGGGCGGGGTCAGCGCTCGTCTTCTCCGGCGCCGGCCGGTACGGCCGTCAGTCGGTCCGTCTCGTCCTGTATCTCAGCGGCGATCTTCTTGAGTTCCGGCTCGAACTTGCGCCCGTGGTGGGCACAGAAGAGCAGCTCACCGCCGCTTGTCAGGACGACTCGCAGGTACGCCTGGGCACCGCAGCGGTCGCAGCGGTCAGCGGCCGTCAGGGGGCTCGCGGGGGTCAGAACAGTAGTCACGTCGCCTCTTCTCTAGCTCGACGAGCTGTCGTACCAGGGTCAACATCCAACCAGGCCGAAAACGTTCCCGCTCGTGCCTTTTCCTTGAAACTTCTTCTCAAGGTGGCTGTCTGCTGCCGGTTGGCGGCGAATGTGCCGTATTGCTTCGCACTACGGTTTCGCTTGCTTGTCTCGGTCGTTCAGTCCTCCCGGCGGGGTTGCCGGTTGTTCATGAGGACGTGCCCGGAGCCTAAATGGTTCATGCCCGGAAGGGAACGTGATGTGCGCGTCACTCCATCGAGGGATCGAACGTGTATGCGACTCTGCACTAGCATGTTGAATCATGAGGGTGGCGTTACATCGGCTCTACCAGGCCTCGGTACCCTCTGACCGGCGACCGATGCCGGGCCCTTACCCCCACAGGGCCAGATTCAAATTCAGCGAGGAGCGAACCGCGTGACCGCCGAAACGTCCGTGCCGTCGAGTGCGCTGCTGACCGCAGACCGTGACGGTTCCAACTACACCGCGCGGCATCTGCTCGTCCTCGAGGGGCTCGAGGCGGTTCGCAAGCGACCGGGTATGTACATCGGATCCACCGACAGCCGTGGCCTCATGCACTGCCTGTGGGAGATCATCGACAACTCGGTGGACGAGGCCCTCGGGGGGTACTGCGACCACATCGAGGTGATCCTCCACGAGGACGGCTCGGTGGAGGTCCGGGACAACGGCCGGGGCATTCCCGTCGACGTGGAGCCCAAGACCGGTCTGTCCGGCGTCGAGGTCGTCATGACCAAGCTGCACGCCGGCGGAAAGTTCGGCGGCGGCTCGTACGCGGCCTCCGGCGGTCTGCACGGCGTGGGCGCCTCCGTCGTCAACGCCCTCTCCGCCCGCCTCGACGTCGAGGTGGACCGCGGCAGTGCGACGCACTCGATCAGCTTCCGCCGCGGTGTGCCCGGCATGTTCACCGAGTCGGGCCCCGACGCGCCCTTCGATCCGGCCAACGGGCTGATCAAGGGCAAGCGGGTGCCCAAGACCCGTACCGGCACGCGCGTCCGCTACTGGGCGGATCGGCAGATCTTCCTCAAGGACGCCAAGCTCTCCCTGGACACGCTCCACCAGCGTGCCCGTCAGACCGCCTTCCTCGTGCCGGGTCTCACCATCGTCGTCCGTGACGAGCGCGACCTGGAGGGCGAGGGCAAGTCGCAGGAGATCTTCCGTTTCGACGGCGGCATCAGCGAGTTCTGCGAGTACCTCGCCCAGGACAAGGGCGTATGTGACGTTCTGCGGCTGACCGGTAACGGTACGTTCAAGGAGACCGTGCCGGTCCTCGACGACCGCGGCCACATGACACCCACTGAGGTCACCCGGGACCTCACCGTCGACATCGCCCTGCGCTGGGGCACCGGTTACGACACCGCGGTCAAGTCGTTCGTCAACATCATCGCCACCCCCAAGGGCGGCACCCACGTCACCGGCTTCGAGCGCTCCGTCACCAAGACGGTCAACGAGGTGCTGCGCTCCGCGAAGCTGCTGCGCGTCGCCGAGGACGACATCGTCAAGGACGACGCACTCGAAGGCATGACCGCCGTCGTGACCGTGCGGCTCGCCGAGCCGCAGTTCGAGGGCCAGACCAAGGAGGTCCTCGGCACCTCCGCGGCCAACCGCATCGTCGCCAATGTCGTGGCCAAGGAGCTCAAGGCGTTCCTGACCTCCACCAAGCGCGATGCGAAGGCGCAGGCCCGCGCGGTCCTGGAGAAGGCCGTCGCCGCCGCGCGTACGCGTATCGCGGCACGCCAGCACAAGGAGGCGCAGCGCCGGAAGACGGCCCTGGAGTCGTCCTCGCTGCCGGCCAAGCTCGCCGACTGCCGCAGCGACGACGTCGAGCGGAGCGAACTCTTCATCGTCGAGGGCGACTCGGCGCTCGGTACGGCCAAGCTCGCCCGGAACTCCGAGTTCCAGGCCCTGCTCCCGATCCGCGGCAAGATCCTCAACGTCCAGAAGTCGTCCGTCTCCGACATGCTCAAGAACACCGAGTGCGGAGCGATCATCCAGGTCATAGGGGCGGGCTCCGGCCGGACCTTCGACATCGACGCAGCCCGGTACGGCAAGATCGTCCTGCTGGTCGACGCCGACGTCGACGGCGCGCACATCCGCTGTCTGCTGCTCACGCTCTTCCAGCGGTACATGCGGCCGATGGTCGAGGCGGGCCGGGTCTTCGCCGCCGTGCCGCCGCTGCACCGGATCGAGCTGATCCAGCCCAAGCGGGGCCAGGACAAGTACGTGTACACCTACTCGGACAACGAACTGCGCTCCACGCTGCTGGAGTTCCAGCGCAAGGGCATCCGCTTCAAGGACTCCATCCAGCGCTACAAGGGCCTCGGCGAGATGGACGCCGACCAGCTCGCGGAGACCACGATGGATCCGCGTCACCGCACGCTGCGCCGGATCAACATCGGCGATCTGGAGTCGGCGGAGCACGTCTTCGACCTGCTGATGGGCAACGAGGTCGCGCCGCGCAAGGAGTTCATCACCAGCTCCGCGGCCACGCTGGACCGCTCACGCATCGACGCCTGACAGCACGTTCAGGGGCGGAGTGACAACGTCCGTCACCTGATGGGGTGAAGAGAAGGAGAGAAGAGTCCGGGATCTCCCCGTTCTGTCCATCCTTGGGCACGCGGCCGAAATGGTTCGCTGACAAGGAGAAGAGCAGAGCGTGGAGAAGCAGCAAGGCCGGGGCGCCGAGGCGGTGCGCATCGACGACCCGTGGTACGACGCGCTGGCCTCCGGCTGGGGTGAACTGGACGGAGCGGGCGGGCCGGCCGTGCCCCAAGCCACCGGAGCCGGGGAGCACCGCCATCGGGCGAGCGACATCTACCTGGAAGTGCACCGCAGTGCGGCCTTCCAGGAGGTGCGCAGCCGCTATCGGCGGTTCGTCGTCCCGGCCACTCTCGCCTTCTTCGCCTGGTACGTGGCGTACGTCGTCGCGGCCACCGCCGCACCGGGGCTGATGGCGAGGCCGGTCGCCGGGGCGGTGAACGTGGCCCTGGTGGCAGGGCTCGGGCAGTTCCTCAGCACCTTCCTGCTGACCTGGGCGTACGCCCGGCACGCCCGGCTGCGCCGGGACCGTGCGGCACTGGATCTGCGGTGGACGGTCTTCGACCGGACACGGGACACGGAACCGGCACGGGGTACGGGCTCGGCCTACGACGCGGAGCCGGCCCACGGCGCGGAGCCGGCCCACGGCGCGGAGCCGGCTCACGGTGCCATGACGGAACGTGACGCAGGGCCGGCACGTGGGACCGAGGCGACGTGGGAGAGCGAGCGTTGACCGGCGACCACCAGACCCTGGCGCTGCTGCTGTTCAGCGCCTTCATCGTGGTGACCCTGGCGATCACCACCTGGGTGAGCCGCAACCGTCGTGGCTCGGCTGAGGAGTTCTACGCGGGCGGGCGGTTGTTCTCGCCCATGGAGAACGGGTTCGCCATCGCCGGCGACTACATGTCGGCCGCCTCCTTCCTCGGGATCTCCGGACTCATCGCGCTCTACGGCTACGACGGAATGCTCTACTCCGTGGGCTTCCTCGTCGCCTGGCTGGTCGTTCTGCTGCTCGTCGCCGAACTCGTGCGCAACTGCGGGCGGTTCACGCTCGCCGATGTCGTCGCCGCCCGGATGAGCGAGCGACCGGTCCGTATCGCGGCGGGAACTTCCTCGGTCACCGTCTCCGTTCTCTATCTGCTGGCGCAGATGGTGGGGGCGGGAAGTCTGGTGGCTCTGCTCCTCGGCGGGACGAGCGAGGCCGCACGCTCATGGACCGTCATCGGTGTCGGCGCCCTGATGGTCGTCTATGTGTCGTTGGGAGGGATGCGGGCCACCACGTGGATCCAGATCGTGAAGGCCGTGCTGCTGATGGCGGGCGCGATCGTGCTCACCGTGCTCGTACTGACGCGCTTCCACGGCGACTTCAACCAGCTGCTCAACACCGCCGCCGAACAGAGCGGTCACGGCAAGGACTTCCTCTCGCCGGGACTGCGGTACGGCGGAGACTGGACCGCGCGCCTGGACTTCATCAGCCTCGGGCTCGCACTCGTGCTCGGCACCGCCGGACTGCCGCACATCCTGTCCCGCTTCTACACCGTCCCGACCGCGCGGGCCGCCCGCCGCTCGGTCGTCTGGTCCATCGCTCTCATCGGCAGCTTCTACCTGATGACGATCGTGCTCGGTTTCGGCGCGGCGGCCATCCTCGGCACGGACGACGTGCGCGCGTCGAACGCCGCGGGGAACACGGCGGTTCCGCTGCTCGCCCTCGATCTCGGCGGAGGCGCGGGCTCCACCGGCGGCACGGTGCTGTTCGCCGTCGTCGCCGCGGTCGCCTTCGCGACGATCCTCGCGGTCGTCGCGGGGATCACGCTCGCGTCCTCGGCGTCGGTCGCGCACGATCTGTACGCGTCCCTGAAGCGCCGCCACGCGAAGCAGCACAGCGAGGTCGCGGTGGCGAGGTTCGCCGCGGCCGGCATCGGCGCGGCCGCGATCGCGCTCGGCCTGCTCGCCCGCGACCTGAATGTGGCCTTCCTGGTGGGTCTCGCCTTCGCGGTCGCCGCCTCGGCCAATCTGCCGGTGCTGCTCTACTCGCTGTTCTGGCGGAACTTCACCACCCGCGGCGCGGTGTGGTCGGTGTACGGCGGACTGATCCCGGCGGTACTGCTGGTGCTGCTCTCACCCGTGGTCTCCGGCACCCCGGAGGCGCTGTTCCCGGGGCTGGACTTCCATCTCTTCCCCCTGCAGAACCCCGGACTGGTCTCCATCCCCCTGGGCTTCCTGGCCGGCTGGATCGGCACCATCACCTCGGCGGACGAGCCGGACGAGGCGAAGCACGCCGAGACGGAGGTACGGGCGCTCACGGGGGCGGGCGCGGTGTGACCGGACCAGAGCCCCGGCCGAGAACGGGCTCCGAGGTCAGGACTGGTTCCGAGGTCATGACTGGTTCCGGCCGCTCGCCGTCCAGGCGTAGCGGTGCTCGGGGCGGCCCGTTTCGCCGTAGCGCAGGGAGAGCCGGACACGGCCCGAGCGTTCCAGGAGCTTGAGATAGCGCTGGGCCGTCTGGCGGCTGACGCCGGCGCTTTCGGCGATCTCCTGGGCCGAGAGAGGGTCATCGGCGGCCAGGAGCACTTTGCGGACGAGCCCTGCGGTGGTGGGGGAGTGGCCCTTGGGGAGGTCCGGGGAGGCCGTGGCGGAGAGGGCGCCGAAGATGCGGTCCACCTCCGCCTGTTCGGCCTCCCCGCCGCCCTCCAGGGTGCGGCGCAGGGCCGCATACGCCTCCAGCTTGGTGCGCAGGCCGGCGAAGGTGAACGGCTTCACCAGATACTGGAGGGCGCCGTGCCGCATGGCCGCCTGGACGGTGGCCACATCACGGGCCGCCGTCACCATGATCACGTCCGTCTGCAGTCCGAGGCGGCGCAGTTCCCGGACGACCGCGAGCCCGTTCTCGTCCGGGAGGTAGTGGTCCAGCAGGATCAGGTCCACGGGCACCTCGGCGATACGGGCGAGCGCCTCGGCGGCCGAGTGGGCAAGGGCCGCGACCCGGAAGCCGGGCACCTTGGCCACGTACGCCGCGTTGATCTTTGCGACCCGGACGTCGTCGTCCACGACCAGGACGTTGATCGGCGCATCGGGCACCGCGGTCATCGTGTCTCTCCCACCGTCGCGAGTCCCGGCTCCAGCCCCGGTTCCGCCAGGGCTTCGGGCAGTACGACGGTGAACTCCGCGCCGCCGCCCAGGTCCGGGCCCGCCCCGGTGACCCGGGCGCTGCCGCCCTGCCGTTCCGCGAAGCGCCGGACCAGGGCCAGCCCGAGCCCTCTCTTGCCGTGAGCCGGCAGTTCCTTGGTGGACCAGCCCTCGGTGAAGATCAGATCGCGCTGCTCCGCAGGCACCCCCGGCCCGCTGTCGGAGACCCGCAGGACGACCGTGCGGCCCTCGCCGAGCAGCTCGATCTCGATGCGCGGGTCCTCGGACCCGGCCGCCGCGTCCAGCGCGTTGTCGACGAGATTGCCGACGACGGTCACCAGCCCGCGCGGGTCCACCAGACGGTCGGGCAGCATCGTCGCGGGCGCGATCCGCAGCGAGACGCCCCGCTCGGCCGCCACCGTCGCCTTGCCGACCAGCAGCGAGGCCAGCAGGGGATCGTGGACCTTCTCGGTGACCTGCTCCGCGGTGGCGCGGTGCACGCCCACGACCTCGGTCACGAACTCCACGGCCTCCTCGTGCATCTCCAGCTCCAGCAGCCCGAGCAGCGTGTGCATACGGTTCGCGTGCTCATGGTCCTGGGCGCGGAGCGCGTCGATCAGACCGCGGGTGGAGTCCAGCTCACGGCCGAGCTGCTCCAGTTCGGTGCGGTCGCGGAGCGTGGCGACCGCGCCTCCGTCGTCCGTCGGCATCCGGTTGGCGATGAGCACCCGATGGCCCCTCACGGTCACCAGGTCCTCGCCGGTGACCCGGCCGGCCAGCACATCCGTCGTGCGGCCCTCACCGAGGACCTCGTCCAGCGGCCGGCCGGTGTCCTCGGGGCCGAGACCGAGGAGACGCTGTGCCTCGTCGTTCATGAGCCGGATACGGCCCGACCGGTCGAGGGCGACCACGCCCTCGCGGATGCCGTGCAGCATCGCCTCCCGCTCGGCGAGCAGCGCCGAGATGTCGGAGAAGGCGAGGTCGTGGGTCTGCCGCTGGAGCCGTCGGGAGATCATGTACGCGGCGAGGGCGCCGACGGCCAGTGCGCCGCCCGCGTAGGCGAGCAGCCCCGGGATCGCGGCGAGCAGCCGGTCGCGGACGCTGTCGTACTCGATGCCGACCGAGACGGCGCCGATGATCCGGCCTTCGTCGTCACGGAGCGGGACCTTGCCGCGGGCGGAGCGGCCGAGCGTACCGCTGTCGATCTCCATCACATGTCCGCCCGCGAGCGGCCGGCTGGGGTCGGTCGAGACGACCTCGCCGATCTCTTCCGGGTCGGTGTGCGACCAGCGCACCCCGCGTGCGTCCATGATCACGACGTACTCGGCGCCGGTGCTGTGCCGGATGCGCTCCGCCTCGCGCTGGACCGGGCCGCGTACGGACGGTTGCGAGGTGAGGAGCCCCTCGGCGACCTTCGGTGACGCCGTGGTCTCGGCGATGGCGAGCGCACGGCGCATCGCCTCGTCGTCCAGCTGGGCGCTGAGCGGCGCCAGGAAGAGACCGGTGGCGAGGACGGTGACACCGGTGGCGATGGCCAGCTGCATCAGCAGGACCTGCGCGAAGACCCGCCGCGGCCAGCCGAACCGCCACCGTCTCGGGGGTGCGCCTGGGGGGCCGGTCGGTGCGGGGCTCATACAGATGCACGGTAAAGGGCCCGGACACCCTTCGGAAAATCCCTCGCTGCTCCCGAGACGCAGGTCACGCACCACCGGGTTTGCGCGATGGGCAAACCGCTTGCCGCTGAGCATGACGAGGGACGCAAGCCGTTTGCATGACTTGCGCTAGTCTTGCGTTCATGACGCGACGACTTGCTCAGGTGGCGAACAAGGTGGGAGTCAGCGAGGCCACGGTCAGCCGGGTCCTCAACGGCAAGCCGGGTGTCTCGGACGCCACCCGCCAGGCCGTGCTGACCGCGCTGGACGTCCTCGGCTACGAGCGGCCCACCCAGCTGCGCGGCGAGCGCGCCCGGCTCGTCGGGCTGGTGCTGCCGGAGCTGCAGAACCCCATCTTCCCCGCGTTCGCCGAGGTCATCGGTGGTGCGCTGGCTCAGCAGGGGCTCACCCCGGTGCTCTGCACCCAGACCAAGGGCGGCGTCTCCGAGGAGGACTACGTCGACCTGCTGCTGCAGCAGCAGGTGTCCGGGGTGGTCTTCGCCGGCGGGCTGTTCGCCCAGGCGGACGCCCCGCACGACCACTACCGCAGGCTCGCCGACCGGAAGATCCCGGTCGTCCTCGTCAACGCGTCCATCGACAACCTCCACTTCCCCTGCATCGCCTGTGACGACGCCGTCGCCGTCGAGCAGGCCTGGCGCCACCTGTCGTCGCTCGGGCACGAGCGGATCGGTCTCGTCCTCGGCCCGCCCGACCATATGCCGTCCCGGCGCAAGCGTGCCGCCGCGCAGGCGGCCGCACGGGCCGCCGGGCGGGAGCTGCCCGAGGAGTTCCTGGAGTGCTCGATGTTCTCCCTGGAGGGCGGTCAGGCCGCGGCCACGCGCCTCATCGACCGTGGGGTCACCGGCATCATCTGCGCGAGCGACCCGCTGGCGCTGGGCGCCGTGCGGGCCACCCGCCGGCGCGGACTCACCGTCCCCGGTGACGTGTCGGTCGTCGGCTACGACGACTCCGCCTTCATGAGCTGCACCGAGCCGCCGCTGACCACCGTCCGCCAGCCCATCGAGGCCATGGGCCGTGCCGCCGTCGAGCTGCTCTGCGCCCAGATCCAGGGCGGCGTCGTACCCCCCGACGAGCTGCTTTTCGAGCCGGAACTGGTGGTACGCGGCTCCACGGCACAGGTGCCTCGCTGATCTGCGTATCCCTGTCGATGTTTTACAAAGCCTGCGCGACATATTGCGGCCATCTGTTGTCGGTGGTTGAGTGAGCGACGCCTCCAGCAGTGCGTCTGCTGAAGGCCTTCCACGCTCATGCCCGAAGGGGACCACCGATGAGAAGTGCCCGGTTCCGTCGTTCGCGTAGCACGTGTCGTACCCGCCGCACCTCCGCGGCCGCCCTCCTGACCGCCCTCGCGCTGACCGCGTCGCTCGCCGCCTGCGGCACGAGCAGCAGCGACAACGGCGGCGGGGACTCGGAGGGAGGCGGCTCCTCCGATCCGTCGGCGCCCCTGGACCCCAAGGCCAAGGTGACGCTGACCATCGACTGCATGCCGCCGCCCGCCAAGGCCGCCGAACTCAAGGAGTGGAACGAGGACGTCAGGACGTTCAACAAGACGTACCCGAACGTCAGGATCGAGGGGAAGTCGACGCCCGGGCAGTGCCTGGAGCCGCCCCGCTTCACCGCGATGCTCAAGGCCAAGTCACAGCCGGACGTGTTCTACACCTACTTCACGGACCTGGAGCAGGTGCTCGACAACGACGGCGCCGCCGACATCTCCGCGTATGTCACCGACAGGACGGTCCCGGCGCTGGGGGACATCGACCCGGACGTCATGAGCTCGCTCACCAAGGAGGGCAAGCTCTACGGCCTCCCGACCAGCAACTACACCATGGGTCTGCTGATCAACCGGAGCCTCTTCGAGCAGGCCGGCCTCGATCCGGACAACCCGCCCCGCACCTGGGCCGAGGTCCGCACCGCCGCCAAGGCCATCGCCGGCCTCGGCAAGGGCGTCGCCGGTTTCGGCGAGTACAGCGCCGGGAACACCGGCGGCTGGCACTTCACCGCCACCACCTACGGCCTCGGCGGTGACATCGTCGACACGAGCGGCGCGAAGGCCGCGTTCAACAACGAGCTGGGCAGGCAGATCGCCCAGAACCTCCACGCGATGCGCTGGGACGACGACAGCATGGGCCAGACCCAGCTGCTCAAGTGGGGTGACCTGCAGAAGCAGATCGCCTCCGACAAGCTCGGCATGTTCCTGGCCGCGCCCGACGACATCACGTACATGGTCCAGCAACTCGGCGCGAAGTACGAGAACTTCGGCATGGGCCCGATCCCCGGTGAGAAGAGCACGCTCTTCGGCGGCAACAACTACATGATCAAGAAGGGGAGTTCTCCGGACAAGATCAAGGCCGCGATCGCCTGGCTGAACTTCAAGAACCTCACCGTCGGCAAGGGCCAGTTCGCGTGGTCACGCACCAAGGCCGACGGCCTGCCCGTCGGACTCCCGCAGCCGAACTTCTGGCTGAACGACAGCAAGACCAAGGACGACGCCCAGCGTGCCCAGCACGCCACCATGCCGGTCGCCAACTTCAAGGCGTTCATGGACAACCCGGTCAAGGGCAAGGCCGAACCGCCCAAGGCCCAGGAGATCTACAAGGTCCTCGACAACGTGATGTCCGGCATCCTGACCAACAAGGACGCCGACATCGACAAGCTGCTCTCCACCGCCGAGCAGCAGGTGAACCAGATCCTGGCGAACCAGTAGCCCATGTCGGCCCCCACCCTCTCCACGAGCGAGCAGCCGGAGGCGCGCATCCGCCGTGCCTCCGGCTCCCGCCCGCGTGCGACGTCCCGTGAGGCGTTCCTGCGAGCCCTGCGCCACCACCTCTCCGCGCACTCCTTCCTGATCGGCGCCGTCCTCTGCTTCTCCTTCTTCTCCTGGTACCCGATGGTCAGGGAGTTCCTGCTGGCCTTCCAGAAGACCGAGGACGGACGCACCACCTGGGCCGGCTGGGACAATCTCCGGACGGTCTTCGCCGACCCCGCCTTCTGGCAGGCGTGGCGGGGCACTCTCCTCTTCACCGGCCTCGCCCTCGTCCTCGGCTTCGCCGTCCCGTTCGTCGTCGCGCTCGTCATCAACGAGTTCCGGCACGCCCAGGCGTATCTGCGGCTGCTGGTCTATCTGCCGGTGATGCTGCCGCCGGTCGCGTCCGTCCTGCTCTTCAAGTACCTCTACGACCCCGGGTACGGCCTGTTCAACAGCATCCTCGACACCCTCCACCTGCCGCAGCAGCAGTGGCTCCAGGACCCGGACACCGCGATGCTCTCCGTCGTCATCGCCGCCACCTGGATGAACATGGGCGGTGCGACGCTCATCTACCTGGCCGCCCTCCAGGCCGTCCCGGGCGAGCTCTACGAAGCGGCCGAACTGGACGGTGCGGGACTGCTGCGCAAGATCTGGCACGTCACCGTCCCGCAGACGCGGCTCATCCTCTCGCTGATGCTGCTGATGCAGATCATCGCGACCATGCAGGTCTTCACGGAGCCGTTCCTGCTGACGAACGGCGCGGGCCCCGAGGGGTCCACGACGACCGTCGTCTATCTCATCTACCAGTACGCCTTCAACTTCAACGACTACGGGGCCGCGGCGGCGCTCGGCCTGGTGCTGCTCGTCCTGCTCGCCGGCTTCTCGGCGGCCTACGTACGGCTGAGCCGCACCGCCGACGACGCATGAACGGGGGAGCGCGACGCACATGACCACCCGGACGCTCATCTCACCCGCACAACTGGGCCGGCCGCACGCGCGGTACGTCTACTGGACCGTCCTCGCGCTGGTCCTCGTCCTCTTCACGGTCGTCTTCCTCGGGCCGCTGTACTGGATGGTCACCGGCGGGCTGAAGTCCACCCAGGAGGTGGTGCAGTCGCCGCCGACCCTGGTCCCCGGCTCGCTGCACCCGGAGACGTACAGCAGGGCATGGGAGGTGATGGACCTGGCCAGGCTGCTGTTCAACACGCTGTACTACGCCTTCGGGGCACTCGCGTTCCAGCTCGTGCTCGATGTCGCGGCCGCGTACTCGCTCTCCAGGCTCCGGCCCGTGTTCGGCAGGGCGATCCTCGGGATGATGCTCGCCACCCTGATGATCCCGGCGACCGTCCTCGTCGTCCCGCAGTACCTGACCGTGCTGGACGTGCCGATCGTGGAGCGGAACCTGCTGAACTCCCCCTGGGCGATCTGGCTTCCGTCCGTGACCAACGCCTTCAACATCTTCCTGCTCAAACGGTTCTTCGACTCGATCCCGCGAGAGCTGCTCGACGCCGCTTCCATCGACGGGGCATCGCGGGTGCGCACCCTGTGGTCCGTGGTGCTGCCCATCTCCCGGCCCGTCCTCGGCGTCGTCTCCATCTTCGCGGTCGTCGGCGTCTGGAAGGACTTCCTCTGGCCGATGCTCACCCTCCCCGACCCGACGAAGCAGACCCTCAACGTCGGGATCTACTCCCTCGCCAGCGGAGTACCGGAGAACGTCCTCATCGCGGCCCTCACCATCGCGTCCGTGCCCACGCTGCTGATCTTCCTGGTCTTCCAGCGGAACATCATGAGCGGACTGACGGCAGGCGGACTCAAGGGCTGACGCCCCTCGCACCCCGAAAGGATCAACGTGTCCGCATCGGAACCGGACTGGTGGCGCTCCGCCGCCATCTACCAGGTGTACGTACGCAGCTTCGCCGACGGAGACGGGGACGGCACGGGTGACCTCTCCGGAGTCCGGACCAGACTGCCCTACCTCGCCGAACTGGGCGTCGACGCGCTCTGGTTCACCCCCTGGTACGTGTCCCCGCTCGCGGACGGCGGGTACGACGTCGCCGACTACCGCGCCATCGACCCGGCCTTCGGCACCCTCAGTGAGGCCGAGAAGCTCATCGCCGAAGCCCGGCAGCTGGGCATCCGCACGATCGTCGACATCGTCCCCAACCACGTCTCGGACCAGCACGTGTGGTTCCGGGCGGCCCTGGCGGCCCGTCCAGGCGGTCCCGAGCGCGCGCTGTTCCACTTCCGCCGCGGGCGGGGCACGGACGGCGAACGTCCGCCCAACGACTGGGAGTCGGAGTTCGGCGGCCCGGCCTGGACCCGGGTGCCCGACGGCGAGTGGTACCTGCATCTCTTCGCTCCCGAGCAGCCCGACCTGAACTGGGCGCATCCGGCGGTGCGGCGTGAGCACGAGGAGATCCTGCGCTTCTGGTTCGAGCGCGGCGTCGCGGGCGTACGGATCGACTCGGCGGCGCTGCTCGCCAAGGACGCGTACATGCCCGACTTCGCCCCGGGCCGCGACCCGCACCCCTACGTCGACCGGGACGAGCTGCACGACATCTACCGCTCGTGGCGCGCGGTGGCCGACGAGTACGACGGCATCTTCGTCGGGGAGGTCTGGCTGCCGGACTCCGAGCGCTTTGCCCGCTATCTGCGGCCCGACGAGCTGCACACCGCGTTCAACCTGAGCTTCCTGGCCTGCCCCTGGGACGCGGAGCGGCTGCGCCGCACCATCGACGAGACCCTCGCCGAGCACGCGCCCGTCGGAGCCCCGGCCACCTGGGTGCTGTGCAACCACGACGTGACGCGCACGGTCACGCGCTACGGACGCGAGGACACCGGCTTCGACTTCGCGACCAAGGCCTTCGGCACCCCGACGGACCTCGGCCTCGGCACCCGGCGGGCGCGCGCCGCCGCGCTGCTGTCGCTGGCGCTGCCCGGGTCCGTCTACGTGTACCAGGGCGAGGAGCTCGGCCTCCCGGAGGCGGAGATCCCGAGGGACCGCATCCAGGACCCGATGCACTTCCGCTCCGGCGGCACGGACCCCGGCCGCGACGGCTGCCGGGTGCCGCTGCCGTGGACCGGCGCGCCCCCGGCCGCCGAGCCGTGGCTGCCGCCGCCGGCGGACTGGGACGCGTACGCCGCCGACCGCCAGGCCGCGGACCCGGACTCGATGCTCACGTTCTACCGGCGCGCCCTGCGGCTGCGCCGCACCGAACCGGGCTTCGGCGACGGCCCGTTGACATGGCTGCCCCACCCGTCCGGAGTGCTGGCCTTCGCCCGGCAGGACGGGCTGGTGTGCGTGGTGAACCTGGGCGCGGACCAGGTCGCCCTGCCGGCGCACGACTCCGTTCTGCTGACGAGCGGTCCGTTGGAGGGGGGAGGGCTTCCCCGGGACACCGCCGCGTGGCTACGGGCCTGAGACGGCGCCGGGCGGCGCGGGGCCGATGCCCGGGGCCGGGGGCCGCTACGGGTGCTGCGGCGGGCCGGCGGGAGGGCGGTCGCTACGGCGGTCGGCCCGTCGCCCGTCGGCGTGACGGCCTGACGGCCCTGGCCCGTGCGTCCTGCCCGTCCGTCGGTCCGGTAGCCGTCGCCTGACGGGCCGGTAGCCCGTCGGCCTGACGGCTCATCGGTGCGGCCGGGCCCCGGCGTCCCGCCCGCTCAGGGCAGGGGCCTCGGGGGCCGTGGTCCGGTGTACTGGCCGCTGGGACGCATGCGCAGGGGACGCTCCTCGTACTCCTCCAGTGCGTGGGCGATCCAGCCCGCCGTGCGTGCCACGGCGAAGACGGTCTCGCCCGCCTCGGCGGGCATGCCGGACGACACCGACAGGACCGCGAGCGCCAGGTCCACATTGGCGTGCAGTTCCATCTGGCGGGCGGTCGTCGCCTCGACCTCGCGGGCGGCGGCCAGCGCGGGACGGGCCGCGGGGAGCGTGGCGAGCACGTCGAACAGGGCCTCGGCGCGCGGGTCCTGGGCCGGGTAGAGCCGGTGGCCGAGGCCCGGCACCCGGCGGCCCGCGCGCAGATGATCGGCGACGACGGGGGCCGCGCTCCCGCGCTCCAGGACCTCGGCGAGCATCCGGTGGGCCAGCCCGCTGGCGGCACCGTGCAGCGGGCCGTCGAGCGCGCCGAGCCCCGCCGACACGACGGCGTACGGATGGGCGCGGGCCGAGGCCGCGACCCGCACCGCGAGGGTCGAGGCGGCGAGGTCGTGGTCGATCAGCAGCGAGAGGGCCATGTCGAGGGCGTGCAGCGCTGTCTCGTCGGGCCGTTCTGCGGTGAGCCGTGCCCACAGGCGCCAGGCGAGGCGGCCCTCGCCGCGATGCTCCCGGCCGGCCACGGGCAACGCGTCGACGAGGGTGGGGATCAGCGAGCGGGCGCAGCCGAGCACCGCTTCCCGGCCGAGGTCGAAACGCAGCGGATCCGCGGCCGCCGCGGCGATCGCGGCAACGCGGAGCCGGTCGGTCGAGCCGCTGTGCCCGGGCAGCGCCGCCACCGCACTCCGGGCGGCGGCGAGCGGCTCGGGCGGTGCGGTGAACCGGACGCCCGCCCGCAGGGTGCCGGTCCAGAGCCAGTCGGCGATCTCCTCGTAGTGGTACCGACGGGCCAGCTCGGTCGCGTCCACCCCGCGGTAGTAGTACCGGTCCTTGTCGATCAGCGTGATGCCGGTACGGATGCGCTGGGTGACATCGCCGCCCGCGGCGGGCTCACGGCGCCCCCTGCGGACGAGCGCGTCGACCTCCTTGGCGTCGAACGTGCTGCCGCGCCCGCCGGGGTCGCGGCGACTGGTGAGCTGCCCGCGGCTGACGTACGCGTACACCGTCTCGGGCTTCACACCGAGCCGTTCGGCCGCCTCGCGGGTGGTGAGCCGCTCCCGGTCCGCCGGTTGATCCGTCATGAGGACACCGTACATGTATTGATTCAATCAATATTGACAGTGATCTAGTCAAGCATGGACAGTCGAATCAATCCGAGGGAGGACCACACCATGCACAGCACCAACGGGGCCGCCGCACCTCTCGACGTACCGCGCGGACTCGCGGGCGTCGTCGTCACCGACACCGCGCTCGGGGACGTACGGGGACGCGAGGGCTTCTACCACTACCGCCAGTACTCGGCCGTGGAACTCGCGGAGAGCAGCGGATTCGAGGACGTCTGGCACCTGATGTTCCACGGCCGGCTGCCGGACCCGGAAGCGCGCGCCGACTTCCTGGCGCGGACCGTGTCACTGCGCCGGCTGCCCGATGACGTACGCGCGGCCCTGCCGGCGATCGCCCGCGCCGGCGGGCCCTCCGGCCCGCTCGCCGGACTGCGCACCGCGCTCTCGCTCCTGGGGGCGTCCGCCGGTCTGCGGCCCGTATATGACCTCGATGCCGAGCACCGGCGCACGGACGCGCTCGCGGCCTGTGCCGCCGTGCCGACGCTGCTCACCGCGCTGTACCGGCTCGGCCAGGGCCTGGAGCCCGTCGAACCGCGCGAGGACCTGTCGTACGCCGCCAACTACCTTTACATGCTGACCGGTTCGCAGCCGGACCCCGCCCGTGCGAGGGCGGTCGAGCAATACCTCGTCTCGACCGTCGACCACGGTTTCAACGCCTCCACCTTCACCGCCCGGGTGATCGCCTCCACCGGCGCCGATGTCGCGGCCTGCCTGGTAGGCGCGATCGGCGCGCTGTCCGGACCGCTGCACGGCGGAGCCCCGAGCCGGGCCCTGGACACGCTCGATGCGATCGGCACGCCGGACCGTATCGACCCGTGGATCAGGCAACGGGTCCTCGCGGGCGAACGCATCATGGGCTTCGGCCACCCCGTCTACCGCACCGAGGACCCGCGCTCACGCATGCTGCGTTCCCTCGCCGAGAGCTTCGGCGGCCCGCTCGTGGACCTCGCGGTCGAGGTGGAGACGCGCGTCGAGGCGATCCTCGCGGAGCTCAAGCCGGGCCGGGAGCTGCACACCAACGTGGAGTTCTACGCCGGCGTCGTCATGGAGCTGTGCGGGCTGCCGCGCGAGATGTTCACCCCGACGTTCTGCGCGGCCCGGGTCGTCGGCTGGAGCGCCAACATCCTGGAGCAGGCCGAAGACTCCAAGATCATCCGACCGGCCGCCCGGTACGTGGGACCGCCCCCGCCGCAGCCGCTCCCGATGGCCTCCTGACCCGCCCTATCCTGGAGGTCCGACGCCTACCCCCAGCACCGCAGGAGCCGTCTTGAGCAGTCCGCAGATCCCCGTCATCGTCCTCGCGGGCTTTCTGGGATCCGGCAAGACGACCTTGCTCAACCATCTGCTGCGCGCGAGCCGCGGGACCAGGATCGGCGCGATCGTCAATGACTTCGGGTCCATCGAGATCGACGCCATGACCGTGGCCGGCCAGCTCGGCGACTCCACGGTGTCCCTCGGCAACGGCTGTCTGTGCTGTGCCGTCGACGCGAGCGAGCTGGACGTCTTCCTGGACAAGCTCACCCGGCCCGCCGCCCGCCTCGATGTGATCGTCATCGAGGCGAGCGGTCTCGCCGAGCCGCAGGAACTCGTCCGGATGCTCCTGGCCAGCGAGAACGAGCGGATCGTGTACGGCGGGCTCGTCGAGGTCGTCGACGCGGCCGAGTTCGACGCGACACGGGAACGGCACCCCGAGATCGAGCGGCACCTCGGCATCGCCGATCTGATCGTGCTCAACAAGACGGACCGCGTCGGCGATCCGGCGCGGGAGCGGCTCAGGGAGCGGATCACGGGCCTCGCCGACGGCGCCGCCGTGATCCCGGCGGCGTACGGGCGTATCGATCCCGAGGTGCTCTTCGAATGCCGTCCGCGCGGCGAGCGCGTGGGCCAGCTGTCCTTCGAGGACCTCCACGAGGAGGACGGCGAGGACTGCGAGGCCGGCGAGGACTGCGGAAGCGGTGACGACTGCGGGGGCGGTCACCACGATCATCTGCACGCCGCCTACGAGACCGTCTCGTTCACGGCCGCCGAGCCCCTCCACCCGCGCAGGCTGCTCGACTTCCTCGACTCACGGCCCGAAGGGCTCTACCGGATCAAGGGGTTCGCCGACTTCGGGGACGCCGACCCCGTCCATCGCTATGCGGTGCACGCCGTCGGCCGGTTCCTGCGCTTCTACCCGGAACCGTGGCCGGCGGACAGCACCGAGCGGCAGTCCCAACTCGTGCTGATCGGCTCGGGCACCGACTCCGGAGCCCTGCTGAAGCAACTGGACGCCGCAAGGGTCACCGGCCCGCAGGACGCCCCGGAAGAGCACAGCATGTGGGGCATCCTGCGGTTCGTACCCGAGCGGCCGGACGCCCCGACGGAGCAGCCCTGGGAGTGAACCCGGGCCGCCCCGCGGCGTCACGGCACTCGCCGTCCCTACGACGCCGGGCCCGCCAGCGCCGCGACCGGCTTCGTCAGCGGCGCGCCGGAACCGTCCCGTCGGGGATCGATCTCCGGCAGCTCGGTCGGTGAGCCGTTCTTCTGCGCCGCACGCGCCGGAGCCGCACCGGCCCAGGCCAGCACCAGCACGTCCTCGCCCTTGAGGAACCGCTGGCAGCGCACGCCGCCGGTCGCCCGGCCCTTGCGCGGGTACTGGTCGAACGGCGTCAGCTTCGCCGTCGTCACCGAGTCGTCGAGGGCACCGGTCGAGCCCGCGGCCGTGAAGACCACCGCGTCCGCCGCCGGGTCCACCGCCGAGAACGCGACCACCTCGACGCCCTCCGCGAGCTTGATGCCCGCCATGCCGCCGGCCGCCCGGCCCTGCGGCCTGACCTGGGAGGCCTGGAAGCGCAGCAGCTGGGCGTCGGAGGAGATGAAGACCAGGTCCTCCTCGCCCGTGCGCAGCTCGGCGCCGCCGACGATCCTGTCGCCCTCGCGGAGCGCGATGACCTCCAGCTCCTCCTTGTTGGCCGGATAGTCCGGCACGACCCGCTTGACCACGCCCTGGAGCGTGCCGAGCGCGAGCCCGGGGGAGGCCTCGTCGAGCGTGGTGAGACAGACGACCGTCTCCTCGCCCTCCAGCGACAGGAACTCGGAGACCTGCGCCCCGCCCGACAGACTCGGCGCGTGGGCACTCTCCGGAAGCTGCGGAAGGTCGATCACCGCCAGCCGCAGCAGCCGGCCGGCCGAGGTGACCACACCCACGTCGCCACGCGCCGTCGCCGGCACGGCGGACACGATCACATCGTGCTTGGCGCGCCGGTCGCCGTCGTCCGGCAGCGGCTCACCGGTGACCGTACGGGCCAGCAGCCCCGTGGAGGACAGCAGCACCCGGCACGGGTCGTCCGCCACCTGCAGGGACGCGGCGGGTGCCGGGGTGCCCGCGGACTCCAGCAGGACCGTGCGCCGCTCGGTGCCGAACTTCTTGGCCACCGCGGCCAGTTCGGCGGAGACGAGCTTGCGCAGCTCCGTGTCGGACTCCAGGATCCGGGTCAGCTCCGCGATCTCGGCGGTCAGCCTGTCCCGCTCGCTCTCCAGCTCGATCCGGTCGAACTTGGTGAGCCGGCGCAGCGGGGTGTCCAGGATGTACTGCGTCTGGACCTCGCTGAGCGAGAAGTGCGCGATGAGGCGCTCCTTGGCCTGCGCCGAATTCTCGCTGGAGCGGATGAGGCGGATGACCTCGTCGATGTCGAGCAGCGCGACGAGCAGGCCCTCGACCAGATGCAGCCGGTCGCGCTTCTTCCCGCGCCGGAACTCGCTGCGGCGCCGCACGACCTCGAAGCGGTGGTCGAGATAGACCTCCAGCAGCTCCTTGAGGCCCAGCGTCAGGGGCTGGCCGTCGACCAGCGCCACGTTGTTGATGCCGAAGGACTCCTCCATCGGCGTCAGCTTGTAGAGCTGCTCCAGCACGGCCTCGGGGATGAAGCCGTTCTTGATCTCGATGACCAGGCGCAGACCGTGCGCACGGTCGGTGAGGTCCTTGACGTCGGCGATGCCCTGGAGCTTCTTCTGGCCGACCAGGTCCTTGATCTTCGCGATCACCTTCTCCGGGCCGACGGTGAAGGGCAGTTCGGTGACGACGAGGCCCTTGCGGCGGGCCGTCACGTCCTCCACCGTCACCGTCGCGCGGATCTTGAACGTGCCGCGGCCGGTCTCGTAGGCGTCCTTGATCCCGGCGAGGCCGACGATCCGGCCGCCGGTCGGCAGATCGGGACCGGGAACGAAGCGCATCAGCGTCTCGAGATCGGCACCCGGGTGCTTGATCAGATGGCGGGCTGCGGCGACGACCTCGCCCAGGTTGTGCGGCGGCATGTTGGTCGCCATGCCGACGGCGATCCCCGAGGCGCCGTTGACGAGCAGATTCGGGAAGGCCGCGGGCAGCGCGACGGGCTCCCGCTCCTGACCGTCGTAGTTCGGCGAGAAGTCGACCGTGTCCTCGTCGATGGACTCGGTCATCAGGCTCGTCGCGTCGGCCATCCGGCACTCGGTGTAACGCATCGCGGCCGGAGGGTCGTCATTGCCGAGCGAACCGAAGTTGCCATGGCCGTCGACCAGCGGCAGCCGCATGGAGAAGGGCTGGGCCATGCGCACCAGCGCGTCGTAGATCGACGCGTCGCCGTGCGGGTGGAGCTTGCCCATGACCTCGCCGACGACCCGGGCGCACTTCACATAGCCGCGGTCGGGGCGCAGCCCCATCTCGTTCATCTGGTACACGATCCGGCGGTGCACCGGCTTCATGCCGTCCCGGGCGTCCGGCAGGGCCCGGGAGTAGATCACCGAGTACGCGTACTCGAGGAAGGAGCCCTGCATTTCGTCCACGACGTCGATGTCGAGGATCTTCTCCTCGAAGTCGTCGGGCGGCGGCGTCTTCGTGCTGCGGCGGGCCATCGCTGCTGCGGCTCCTTCACCAACATGAACCATGAACGGGATCTGACGCCGACCATTGTGGACCGTCCCACTGACAAGACCGACCGCGACCCGGAACAGCGGGTGGAACCGCCGGGAACCTCGCCGGGTCCCCGCACGCTTTGCATACAGTGGCAGGACATCCTGCAACGCGATCGAAGGGACTACATGCCCATGGGTCACACGGCCACAGCCCAGGCCGGCTCCGGCGGCCTGACAGCGACCGAGCACCGGCTGGCCAACGGCCTCCGTGTGGTGCTGTCCGAGGACCACCTGACCCCGGTCGCCGCGGTCTGCCTCTGGTACGACGTCGGCTCACGCCACGAGGTCAAGGGCCGTACCGGCCTGGCTCACCTTTTCGAGCACCTCATGTTCCAGGGCTCCGCGCAGGTACCGGGCAACGGCCATTTCGAGCTGGTGCAGGGCGCGGGCGGCTCGCTCAACGGCACCACCAGTTTCGAGCGCACCAACTACTTCGAGACCATGCCCGCGCACCAGCTGGAGCTCGCGCTCTGGCTGGAGGCCGACCGCATGGGCTCGCTGCTGACCGCGCTGGACGACGAGTCCATGGAGAACCAGCGGGACGTCGTCAAGAACGAGCGCCGCCAGCGCTACGACAACGTTCCCTACGGCACGGCCTTCGAGAAGCTGACCGCCCTCGCCTACCCGGAGGGCCACCCCTACCACCACACCCCGATCGGCTCGATGTCCGATCTGGACGCGGCGACCCTGGAGGACGCGCGGAACTTCTTCCGCACGTACTACGCGCCGAACAACGCGGTGCTGTCGGTCGTCGGCGACATCGACCCGCAGCAGACCCTCGCCTGGATCGAGAAGTATTTCGGATCCATCCCCATGCACGACGGCAAGCAGCCCCCGCGCGACGGGTCCCTGCCCGACGTCATCGGGGAGCAGCTGCGCGAGGTCGTGGAGGAGGAGGTCCCGGCCCGCGCGCTGATGGCCGCCTACCGGCTGCCGCACGACGGAAGCCGCGAATGCGACGCGGCCGACCTGGCGCTGACCGTCCTCGGCGGCGGCGAGTCGTCCCGGCTGCACAACCGTCTGGTGCGCCACGACCGTACGGCCGTCGCCGCGGGCTTCGGATTGCTGCGCCTCGCCGGCGCGCCCTCGCTCGGCTGGCTGGACGTGAAGACGTCCGCGGGTGTCGAGGTGCCGGACATCGAGGCCGCCGTCGACGACGAGCTGGCCCGGTTCGCCGCCGAGGGTCCCACGGCCGAGGAGATGGAGCGGGCGCAGGCTCAGCTGGAGCGCGAATGGCTGGACCGGCTCGGCACGGTCGCGGGCCGCGCCGACGAACTGTGCCGGTACGCCGTGCTGTTCGGCGACCCCCAGCTGGCGCTCAGCGCCGTCGGGCGGGTGCTCGACATCACCGCCGAGGAGGTGCAGGCGGTCGCCAAGGCCCGGCTGCGCCCGGACAACAGGGCGGTGCTGGTCTACGAGCCCGTCGCGGCCGAGGACGCCGAGGACGCCGAGGACAACGACGACGCAGAGGGGGCGGACCAGTGACCGACGCTGCCGTGACCATGGACTTCCATCCGCAGCCGCAGGCCGGCGAGGCCAAGCCGTGGGCCTTCCCCGCCCCCGAGCGCGGCACGCTCGACAACGGGCTGACCGTGCTGCGCTGCCACCGCCCCGGCCAGCAGGTCGTGGCCGTCGAGATCTTCCTCGACGCCCCGCTGGACGCCGAGCCCGAGGGCCTGGACGGCGTCGCCACGATCATGGCGCGGGCGCTGTCCGAGGGCACCGACAAGCACACGGCGGAGGAGTTCGCGGCCGAGCTGGAGCGCTGCGGCGCCACGCTCGACGCGCACGCCGACCACCCGGGCGTCCGGATCTCCCTGGAGGTGCCGGTCTCCCGGCTCACGAAGGCCCTCGGTCTGCTCGCCGAGGCGCTGCGCGCCCCGCTGTTCGCCGACAGCGAGGTCGAGCGGCTCGTACGGAACCGGCTGGACGAGATCCCGCACGAGACGGCCAATCCGGCCCGCCGCGCCGCCAAGGAACTCTCCAGGCAGCTGTTCCCCGCCTCCTCCCGGATGTCCCGGCCCCGCCAGGGCTCGGAGGAGACCGTGGAGCGCATCGACTCCGCGGCCGTACGGGCCTTCTACGAGGCGCACGTCCGGCCCGCCACGGCCACCGCCGTGATCGTCGGCGACCTCGCGGGTGTCGATGTGGACGCCGTGCTGGCCGACACGCTCGGCGGCTGGACCGGTGACACGGCCGAGAGCCGTCCGATGCCGCCGATCACCGCCGACGACAGGGGCCGGGTCGTCATCGTCGACCGCCCCGGCGCGGTCCAGACGCAACTGCTGATCGGCCGGATCGGCCCCGACCGGCACGACCGGGTCTGGGCGGCCCAGGTCCTCGGCACGTACTGCCTCGGCGGCACGCTCACCTCCCGTCTGGACCGCGTCCTGCGCGAGGAGAAGGGCTACACGTACGGTGTGCGGGCCTTCGGGCAGGTGCTGCGCTCCGCCGCGCCCTCGTCCCCGGGCGGGGCCACCGGTGCGTCGATGCTCGCGATCAGCGGCTCGGTCGACACCCCGAACACCGGCCCCGCGCTCGACGACCTCTGGAAGGTGCTGCGCACCCTCGCCGCGGAGGGTCTGACCGACGCGGAGCGCGATGTGGCCGTGCAGAACCTGGTGGGTGTGGCCCCGCTGAAGTACGAGACGGCGGCGTCCGTGGCGGGCACGCTGGCCGACCAGGTCGAGCAGGACCTCCCGGACGACTTCCAGGCCCAGATGTACGCGCGGCTGGCCGAGACCGGCACGGTCGAGGCGACCGCCGCGGCCGTCAACGCCTTCCCGGTGGACCGGCTCGTCACCGTCCTCGTCGGGGACGCCGCGCTGATCGAGGAGCCCGTCCGGGCCCTCGGCATCGGTGAAGTGACCGTTGTCACTGGCTGATTGACCGTTCCGGACGCCGACCGGACATCCACCGGGCCTCGCCCGGCGTCCGGCCGGACATCCCCCGGACGCCGGGTTGGACCGCAGAAGGCCCCGTTGGCCCCGCCAACGGGGCCTTCTCGTATGTCCGTTTTGTTGGGGAGGAGATGTGTCTGCCCTGTGGCGTGCACTACAAATACCGGTGTCTGTTTGGTGATTGCGCGAAGATCGGCTTAGCGTCTTCTGCGCTGTCCGCAAGTTGCACTCGCCGCACCCGCGGCATCGGACAGCCATCGCCGAGTCCCCGTCGGGCGTGAGCCTGGGGAGCCGGGGACCCACATGTCCCCCTGGGGTGAATCGGACGCCTTCGCACCCGTGCGGAGGGGCCCGTAGGAGACCTTCCTGCTCCGAACCCGTCAGCTAACCCGGTAGGCGAGAAGGAAGGAAAGGATCAGCCACTACATGGCGTTCACCCGTGCCACCGGGAAGCATCGTGGTCCGAGCCGTCTGTCGCGCAGGAGCGCGGGCGTCGCCTCCGTCGCCGCCATCGCGACCACCGGCGTCATCGGCACCCTCGCCTCCCCGGCGCTCGCCGCCGAGGCGGACATCCGCCCCGTGGAGGACACCGGCCTGACCCAGGCCATCGTCGCCAGTGACTCGCTCGCCGACCAGATCGGCGCCCAGGCCGACGCCCAGCAGCAGGAGGCCGCCCTGGCCGCCGAGCAGGCGCGGGCCGAGGCCGAGGCCAAGCGCAAGGCGGAGGTCCGCGTCAAGGAGGCCCGCGAGGCCCGTGAGCGCGCCGCCCGCGAGGCCGAGCGCAAGCGCCTGCTGACCTACACGCTCCCGGTCGCCGGCTCCTACGTCAGCACCAGCTACCACGCCGGCGGCGGACAGTGGTCCTCCGGCAGCCACACCGGGATCGACTTCCACGCCGCCTCCGGCACCAAGGTCGTCGCCGTCGGCATGGGCACGGTCGTCGAGGCCGGCTGGGGTGGCGCGTACGGCAACAACGTCGTCATCCGGATGCACGACGGCACGTACACCCAGTACGGTCACCTCTCCTCGATCAGCGTCTCGGTCGGCCAGAGCGTCACCCCGGGTCAGCAGATCGGCCGCTCCGGGTCGACCGGCAACTCGTCCGGCCCGCACCTCCACTTCGAGGCCAGGACCGGCGCCGACTACGGCTCGGACATCGACCCGATCGCCTATCTGCGTGCGCACGGCGTCGCGGTCTGACCTTCCGCTTCCGTCAAGGCCCCGGTTCGGTTCCTCCGAGCCGGGGCCTTCGGCGTATTCCGGCCAAAAGATATCCGCGGATTCCTCCGGGCCTTCGGAAAATCACGCCACCTGGAATAGAGTCACGGAACAGGCGTCGCTCGACTGGGTTTCGCGGCGATTAAAGCGGAGGTTCGGTATGCGCATTCCCGCCCGCTCGGTGTGCACGGCGATCCGCGACGACATCGTCTCCGGTGCCTTCGAGCGCGGCAGCCGGCTCACCGAGGAGCAGTTGGCGCGCCGCTACGGCGTCTCGCGCGTCCCGGTCCGCGAGGCACTGCGCACCCTGGAGTCGGAGGGCTTCGTCGTCACCCGCAGGCACGCCGGCGCGTGTGTCGCCGAGCCCACCGAGCAGGAGGCCGCCGATCTGCTGGAGATCAGGCTGCTGCTGGAGCCGCTCGGCGCCGCGCGGGCCGCCCAGCGGCGTTCGGAGGCCCATCTCAAGGTGCTGCGTGGCCTGGTCAGGCTCGGCCAGGACCGGGCGCGGCGGGGGCAGGGCGATGATCTCCGCTCGCTCGGCGCATGGTTCCACGAGACGCTCGCGCAGGCCTGCGGAAGCCCGGGGCTCACCGCCCTGCTCACGCAGCTCCGCCACAAGATCGCCTGGATGTACGCGGTCGAGCTGCCCGCCCGGCCCGTGGAGGCCTGGGCCGAGCACGGCGCGATCGTCGACGCGGTGGCGCGCGGTGACGCGGAGCGGGCGCGGGCCCTCACCGCCCTGCACGCCGAACGGACGACCGGTGCGCACCGGCTGCGGATTCCCGCCGGTGTGAGGTCCTCGCAACATTCCGTAAACACGGCGGGCGGCCGCCTTTAACGATGACGCCGTATACAAAGAGCGAGAGCAATTCCAGGGGCTGGTTTCGTGCTGCCCCCGAAAAGGCGCGCGTAAGGCGCGCGTATAAACGGCGGAGCCGCGGCACCCGGAATTTCAGGTGCCGCGGCTCCGCCGTGAATTCAGTGGGCTCAGACGGTCTCGGGAAGCTCCTCGAGACCCTCGGCGACGAGCTTCGCCAGACGGTCGAGGGCGACGTCCGCACCCTCGGCGTCCGACGCGAGCACGATCTCCTCGCCACCCTGGGCGCCCAGGCCGAGCACCGCGAGCATGGAGGCGGCGTTGACCGGGGTACCGTCGGCCTTGGCGATCGTCACGGGAACGCCGGAGGCCGTGGCGGCACGAACGAAGATGGACGCGGGGCGGGCGTGCAGGCCCTCGGCCCAGCCGACATTGACGCGGCGCTCAGCCATGGTGGTGCCCTTCAAGTCTTAGCGGTTGTCTAGACCAGTCTCTCATGTGTCGCGGAGTGCACTCCTACCGGCCTCCGGCCCGGGCGCGGGCGTCGATCGGCCCTCTCAGCCTGCCCCCGCCGACCGGGCTCCGCTACCGGTGTCCGAGCCGTACTCTTGCCCCATGCAGACCCCGTCGGACCACGCGTACCCCGACCACTGGGAAGCCGACGTGGTGCTGCGTGACGGTGGCACCGCGCGCATCAGGCCCATCACCACCGAGGACGCCGAGCGGCTCGTCAGCTTCTACGAGCAGGTGTCGGACGAGTCCAAGTACTACCGCTTCTTCGCGCCGTACCCGCGGCTCTCCGCCAAGGACGTGCACCGGTTCACGCACCACGACTACGTGGACCGGGTGGGGCTGGCGGTGACGATCGGCGGGGAGTTCATCGCGACCGTCCGCTACGACCGCATCAACGCCGACGGAAGGCCGGCGTCCGCGCCCGCCGACGAGGCCGAGGTCGCGTTTCTCGTACAGGACGCGCACCAGGGGCGGGGTGTCGCCTCCACCCTGCTGGAGCACATCGCGGCGGTCGCGCGGGAGAGAGGCATCAGGCGGTTCGCGGCGGAGGTGCTGCCCGCCAACAACAAGATGATCAAGGTCTTCAGGGACGCCGGCTACACCCAGAAGCGCAGCTTCGAGGACGGCTCCGTCCATCTCACGCTCGACCTCGAACCGACCGCCGAGTCGCTGGCGGTCCAGCGCGCCCGGGAGCAGCGGGCCGAGGCGCGCTCGGTCCAGCGGCTGCTCGCGCCCCGGTCCGTGGCCGTCATCGGCGCCGGGCGCGCGCCCGGCGGAGTCGGGCGCACGGTGCTGCGCAACCTCCTCGACGCCGGGTACACCGGGCGGACGTACGCGGTGAACCGCGCCCTCGTCCTGGACATGCACGAGCTGGACGGGGTGCCCGCTTACCGCTCGGTCGCGGAGATCGTGGCGGAGACGGGCGAGCCGGTCGACCTCGCGATCGTCGCCGTACCGGCGGAGCGGGTGCCGGACGTCGTCGCGGACTGCGGCGAGCACGGGGTCCAAGGGCTGGTCGTGCTGGCCGCCGGCTACGCGGAGAGCGGCGGGGAGGGGCGGGAGCGGCAGCGTGAACTGGTGCGGCAGGCGCGTTCGTACGGGATGCGGATCATCGGGCCGAACGCGTTCGGGATCATCAACACCGCGGACGGGGTCCGGCTGAACGCGTCCCTCGCGCCACAGGCGCCGGCGCCCGGGCGCATCGGGCTCTTCACCCAGTCCGGCGCCATCGGCATAGCGCTGCTGAGCGGCCTGCACCGACGGGGCGCCGGGCTGTCGTCCTTCATCTCCTCGGGCAACCGGGCGGACGTCTCCGGCAACGACTTCCTGCAGTACTGGTACGACGACCCGGACACCGACGTCGTCCTGCTCTACCTCGAATCCATCGGCAACCCGCGGAAGTTCACCCGGCTCGCGCGGCGTACGGCGGCGGTCAAGCCCGTGGTGGTGGTGCGGGGCGCCCGGCACAGCGGGAGCGCACCGCCCGGGCACGCGGTGCCGACGACGCGCGTGCCGTACGCGACCGTCTCGGAGCTGCTGCGGCAGGCCGGCGTGATCCGGGTCGACACGGTCACCGAACTCGTCGACGCGGGACTGCTGCTGGCGGGCCAGCCGCTGCCGGCCGGGCCACGCGTGGCGATCCTGGGCAACTCCGAGTCGCTCGGGCTGCTGACGTACGACGCCTGCCTCACGGAGGGACTGCGGCCGCAGCGGCCGCGCGACCTGACGACGGCGGCGACGCCGCAGGACTTCTGCGACGCGCTCGCGGGGGCGCTGCGGGACGACGCGTGCGACGCGGTGATCGTCAACGCGATCCCCTGGGTCGGCGAGAACGGTGTCACCGAGTCCGGCGACGGCGAGGTCCTCGCCGCGGCCCTCCGCGCGGCCACGGCGTCCGCCCCGGCCAAGCCCGTGCTCGTCGTGCACGTCGAACTCGGGGGCCTCGCCGACGCCCTCGCCGCGGCGACGAGCTCGGCCCCGCAGGCTACCGGGCAGGACCGGGCCGGCCGGCCCGCGGCCGGTGCCCGGCGGGACGTTCCCCCCACCGGGCCGGGTACGGCGGGCCCGCTCGTGGCGGGCGCGGGGCAGGACCCGCCCGCCACCCCGGCGGAGATCCCCGCCACCGCCGGGCGGATCCCCGCCTACCCCGCCGCCGAGCGGGCCGTACGGGCGCTGGCGGAGGCCGTGCGGTACGCGCAGTGGCGGCGGGCGGCAGCGGAGCCGGGCAAGGTGCCCCAGTACGAGGACATCGACGAGAGCGGGGCCGCCGCGTTCATCGAGGGGCTGCTCGACACGGCACCCGGGGAGCGGGGCGTCACCCTGCGCGAGGACGACGCGCGGCGGCTGCTCCAGCGGTACGGCATTCCCGTACGTCCCACCCTCCCGGCCCCGGACGCCGACGCAGCCGTCCTCGCCGCGGCCCGCCTCGGCTACCCGGTCGCCCTCAAGACCACCGCCCCGCACCTGCGTCACCGCCCCGATCTCGGCGGTGTGCGACTCGACCTCGCCGACGAGCACCAAGTGCGCCAGGCCTACACCGAGTTGACGGACACGCTCGGCAAGCCGGCGGAGCTGCAGCCCGTCGTGCAGGCGATGGTCCCGCGCGGCGTGGACACCGTCGTGCGCGCCGCCATCGATCCGGCCGTCGGTGCCGTGCTGTCCTTCGGGCTCGCCGGCCCCGCCACGGAGCTGCTCGGCGACACGGCCCACCGTCTCGTCCCGGCCACCGACCGTGACGCCGCCGAGCTCCTCCGGTCCGTCCGGACCGCACCGCTCCTCTTCGGCTGGCGGGGCTCCGCGCCCGTCGACACGGCCGCCCTGGAAGAACTCCTCCTGCGCGTCTCCCGGCTGGTCGACGACCACCCGGAGGTCGTCGCGATCAGCCTCGAACCGGTCGTCGTCGCCCAGCACGGCCTCTGCGTGCTCGGGGCCGCCGTACGGCTCGCCCCGCCGCCGCCCCGCACCGACCTGGGGCCGCGCACCCTCCCCAGTTACTGAAGCGGCCGTCACCGAGCGCACTCCGGGGTCCCGCGGCCCCGTAGGATGGAGCCCATGGCGAAGACCGGTACGACGACCCAGGGGCTGCGCGCGGCGATCGAGCGCAGCGGCTACTACCCGGCTCTCGTGGCCGAAGCGGTGGAGGCCGCTGTCGGCGGTGAGCCGATCGCGTCGTACCTGGTGCACCAGGAGACCACGTTCGACGCCAACGAGGTCCGCCGCCATGTCACCGTCCTCGTCCTGACCGGCGCGCGTTTCATCGTCAGCCACACCGACGAGCAGACCGCGGACAGCAGCTCCCCGACGCCGTACGCGACCACCTCCACCGAGTCGGTGAAGCTCCCCAGGATCTCGTCCGTCGTCGTCAGCCGCGTCGTCGCCAACCCCGAGTCGTACACCCCGGGCACACTGCCCCGCGAGGTCGTCCTCACCATCGGCTGGGGCGCGGTCTCCCGTATCGACCTGGAGCCCGCCGCCTGCGGCGACCCCAACTGCGACGCCGACCACGGCTACACCGGAAGCTCCACCGCGGACGACCTCAGCCTGCGGGTCAGCGAGGCGGGGGACGGACCGGAGACGGTCCGGCAGACGCTCGCCTTCGCCCAGGCGCTCTCCGAGGCCACGGCCGCCACGGCGGCCACGCGCTGATGGTCCAGCCCGACTGGCCCGAGGACCTCGTCCCGCTCGCCCTCGACACCGCGCCCGTCCCCGCGTACGGCTCGGCCTCGCTCGCCGATCTGCTGCCGACGATCGCCTCCGGACAGGGCGTCCCGGGGCTGCACCCCACCATCGCGGAGCTCGGCCCCGCCGACCGGGTCTGCGTCTTCCTGATCGACGGCCTCGGCTGGGAGCAGCTCAGGGCCCATCCCGAGGACGCCCCGTACCTCACCTCGCTCCTCGCCGGTTCGCTCGGCGGCACCGGCCGTCCTCTGACCGTCGGCTTCCCCGCCACCACCGCCACCTCACTGGCCTCCTTCGGCACCGGTCTGCCGCCCGGCGCGCACGGCCTGCCCGGATACACCGCGCGCAACCCGGAGACCGGTGAGCTGATGAACCAGCTGCGCTGGAAGCCGTGGACCTCGCCGCGCGTCTGGCAGCCGTACCCGACCGTGTTCCAGCTCGCCGACGAGGCCGGAGTGCACACCGCCCAGGTGTCCTCCCCGGCCTTCCAGGACACCCCGCTCACCAAGATCGCGCTGAGTGGCGGAACGTTTCACGGCCGGCTCACCGGCGAGGAGCGGATGGACTTCGCCGCGCAGCAGCTCGCCGCCGGGGACCGGTCCCTCGTCTACACCTACTACAGCGAGCTCGACGGCAAGGGGCACCGCTTCGGCGTCGACTCCGACGCCTGGCGCGGCCAGCTGATGTACGTCGACCGCCTCGTCCAGCGGCTCGCGGAGCAGCTGCCGCCGCGCAGCGCGCTGTACGTCACCGCCGACCACGGCATGATCGACATCCCGTTCGACGAGGAGTCGCGGATCGACTTCGACGAGGACTGGGAGCTGCGGGCCGGTGTCGCCCTGCTCGGCGGCGAGGGCCGCGCCCGCCACGTCTACGCGGTCCCGGGAGCCGAGGCCGATGTGCTGGCCGTCTGGCGCGAGGTGCTCGGCGACCGGTTCTGGGTGGCGAGCCGGGACGAGGCGATCGCGGCGGGCTGGTTCGGCCCGGGGACCGACGAGCGGGTCTACCGGCGCATCGGCGACGTCGTCGCCGCGGCCCACGACGACGTCGTGATCACCGCGTCCGTGAACGAGCCGAACGAGTCCGCGATGGTCGGCATGCACGGCTCGATGACCCCCGTCGAACAGCTCGTCCCGCTCCTCGAAGTGCGCTCCTGACCTTCGCCCGAACCGTCCCCGATCGCAGCGACAACTGAAAGGCAGTCACGTCCTCATGCCCGAGCTGGTGTTCTTCTCCGGAACGATGGACTGCGGAAAGAGCACCCTGGCGCTCCAGATCGGCCACAACCGTTCGGCCCGAGGGCTCCAGGGCGTGATCTTCACACGCGACGACCGGGCCGGTGAGGGGAAGCTGTCCTCGCGGCTGGGCCTGGTCACCGAGGCGGTCGAGGCCACCGAGGGAATGGACCTGTACGCCTACCTCGTGGATCAGCTGTCCAAGGGCGGCAGGGCCGACTACGTGATCGTGGACGAGGCGCAGTTCCTCGCCCCCGTACAGATCGATCAGCTCGCCCGGATCGTGGACGACCTGGGCCTGGACGTGTTCTCCTTCGGGATCACAACGGACTTCCGTACCAAGCTGTTCCCGGGGTCGCAGCGGCTGATGGAGCTCGCCGACCGGATCGAACAGCTCCAGGTGGAGGCCCTGTGCTGGTGCGGCGCCCGCGCCACGCACAACGCACGCACCGTCGACGGGCACATGGTCGTCGAGGGCGAACAGGTCGTCGTCGGCGACGTCAACCGCCCGGCCGAGAAGGTCGGTTACGAAGTCCTGTGCCGCCGCCACCACCGCCGCCGCATGACGAGCAGCGTGGCCCAAGCGGGAGTGCTCTCGCCCGACGTGCTGCCCGTCACCCCTGCCTGACCGTGTTCTTGCGGGCCGACTCCGCTCCCCACGACGGGGACGAGCCGCGGGCTTTCCCGGTGGCGTCGCGGAGCCGGGTCACAGTTGGACGGGCAGGTGGCGGGGGCCGCGGAGCATGGCGTTCTGGCGGTAGGGGGGCGGGTCCTGGATCAGGCGTGCCGTGCTCAGGTGGGGGAGCAGGGCGCCGAGTGCGGCCTCGGCCTCGATACGGGCGAGTGGCGCGCCGTAGCACAGGTGGATACCGCTGCCGAAGCCGAAGTGCTGGTTGTCCGGGCGGGTGGGGTCGAATCGGTCGGGTTCGCGGAACCGCTTGGGGTCGCGGCTGCCCGAGGCCAGCGCCAGGATGACGGACGTGCCTGCGGCGATCGTGGTGCCGGCCACGTCGATGTCGGCGAGGGGGATCCTCTCGCGCATGTGGACCGGGGGTTCGTAGCGCAGCAGTTCCTCCACCGCCTGCGGCAGCAGGCCGGGTTCGCGGCGCAGCTGGTCCAACTGCTCGGGCTGACGGAGCAGGGTGAGGACGCCGTTGGTGATCAGGTTGACCGTGGTCTCGTGCCCGGCGATGAACAACAGCATGGTGGTTTCGGCCAGTTCCTCGCCGGTGAGCCGCAGGGCGGGGTCCGGTTCGTTGATGAAGTCGGAGAGCATGTCGCCGGTGGGACTTCCGCGGCGCTGTTCGGCGAGGTTGATCAGGTACAGGCCCATCTCCTGCCGGGCCTGGCGAGCCGCCCGGTCCTGTTCGGCGGTGTCTCCTTCGGGCCCGATGTCCGCGGACGCGACGAGTACCTCGGTCCACGCCTGGAACAGCTGCTCGTCCTCTTGCGGGACGCCGAGCAGACGGCAGATCACGGTGACGGGCAGCGGGTAGGCGAAATCGTCGACGACGTCGATCTGCCGGCCCGGCTGGAAGCTCTCCGCCAGGTGCTTGGTGATCTCGACGATCTCGCCGCGCATGGCGTTGACCCGGCCCGGGCTGTGCGGCGGGCCGAACGGCCGCATGGCCGAGTTGCGCAGCCTGTGGTGCTCGGGGTCGTCGAGCCGCAGGAAGGGCAGATGGGCCGGCTCCTCGGAAGGGGGCGAGGCGGTGCCGGAGCGCGGATCGGCACTCATCCGGGGGTCGTGGAGCAGAGCCGCGATCTCGTGGTACGTGCCGATCAGACAGCTGCCGTCCGCCTGCCGCACCACGGGACCGGCCTCGCGCAGTTCCGCGTACAGCGGGAAGGGGTCCGGGCGGTTCGCGTAGTCGGTGATCCGTGCCAGCAAGGTGTCGGAGTCCATGGTGGCTCCTCGTGGTCGGGCGGGTCGGGGGTCAGCCGTCGGGCTGCACCAGCCTCAGCCGTAGGGCTGCACCAGCGTCAGCCGGCGATCGGGCAGATGGCCGGTGAGCGCCACGGTGGGGCCGTGGGAGAGCCCCTTCGGATCCGGCACGTCGGACGGGATCGGGATGTCGGCCGCGATCGCACGGTCCGCCGCGCCGGGCGGGGGCGGGAACGGAGCGGCCGTCTCGATCAGATGCTTGTAGTAGTCGAGCGACTTGGCCATGTCGACGGTGACCGCTGCCGTGACCCGCCCCTGGTATCCGTAGACCATCGCCAGCCGGCGTGCCTCCAGGGATCCCTGGGCGATGACCACCTGGTCGGAGAAGGTGGGCACGCCCACCGACTTGAGGTTGAGCCCGAACTGGGTCGACCAGAACGTGGGGAGGGCGAGATGCGGGCGCCGCAGCGGCCCCGGACTGACCATGTTGTGGGCCGCCACCTCGGCCTGCGCGACGGCGTTGCCCCAGTGCTCCAGGGAGAGCAGCTGGTACCCGAACAGCGGGTGCGGGAACCGGGAGACGTCACCGGCCACGAACACGTCGTCGGTGACGATCCCGTACATGTCGAAGGCCCGGCACCCGGCGTCGCACGTGATCCCGCGGGGGCCGGCCGCCAGCCCGGACTCCGCCAGCCACTCGACGTTGCGGACCGCCCCGAGCGCCACGACGCACACGTCCGCGTCGACCCGGCTGCCGTCGGACAGGTCCGCACCGGTGAACCGGCCGCTCCCGTCCCCGCGCAGTGCGGTGACCGTCACCCCGCAGCGCAGATCCACGCCGTGGTTGCGCTGCATGACGGCCGCCAGCTTCGACAGCGTCCCGCCGAGGGCGCCCACCAGGGGTGCGGGGCCGCGTTCGGCGACCGTGACGTCCAGTCCTCGTTCCCGGCAGGCCGAGGCGATCTCCGAGCCGGTGAAGCCGGCGCCGATCACCAGCACCCGTTTCGGACCGGCGGCCAGCCGCTCGGCCAGCCCCCCGGCCTCGTCGCGGGTGCGCAGGGTGAACACCCCGTCCAGGGCGGCCTCCTCCTGGTTGGGCCAGGACCGTGCCCGGGTCCCGGTGGTGATCAGCAGCCGGTCGTACGGCAGCGACTCGCCGTCGGCCAGCATCACCCGCTTCTCGAGCGGGTCCACGCCGGTGGCGCGTACTCCCAGCCGCCAGTCGGCGTCCGGGTCCCGGCGCATCGGAAGCGCCGTGGTGTCCGCCGGCGCCTTGCCGAGCAGCACCTGCTTGGACAGCGGCGGCCGGTCGTAGGGCGGGTAGGGCTCGTCGCCCACCACGGTCAGCGACCCCCTGAAGCCCTTCTCGCGCAGCGTCTCCGCGGCCCTCAGCCCGGCCAGGGACGCGCCGACGACGACGATGCGTCCGTCCAGCAGATCACCGGCCACCGGCGCTCACCGCCTCGCCGACGAGGATGGCCTGGACGGGGCACGCCGCCGCGGCCTGGCGCACGTGATCGGCCTCGCCGTCCGGGACCGCCGGCGCGTACAGCAGCCCCTCTTCACCGTGCAGCTCGAACACGTCCGGCGCGAGGAAGACGCACTGCGCATAGCCCTGGCAGCGCGTGAGGTCCACAACGATCTGCATGGCCGTTCACTCCCTGGGTCGTAGCGGCGTCCCTTCCCTTTCTACGCCGGTGCCGCAGCGGGCGCTCGTTACCCCGTGTCGCACCGGGCGCCCGACCCGCTGCGGGTCGGGCCGTGGGCGCTGTCCATGTCCGATCGGCCAATGCCGGGGGGCATGTGTGCTCGCCCACGCCGTAGCCACCGCCGACGACCTCGTCGGACTCTTCCCACCTGGCTCCTGCCAGGCGGAAGACGGTGAACTCACGATCGGCGGATGCCGTGTCACCGAGCTGGCCGACCGCTTCGGCACCCCGGCGGTCGTGGTGGACGAGAACGCCCTGCGCCGTCAGGCCCGGGCGTACACGCAGGCCCTCGCCCGCTATTGGCCGAACAGCCAAGCGGTCTTCGCCTCGAAGTCCTTCCCCTGCACCGCTGTCGTCCGCGTCATGGTCGAGGAGGGACTCGGAGTGGACGTGGCCGGCGGCGGCGAACTGGTCACCGCGCTGGCCGCCGGAGCCGACCCCGCGAAGATCGTGGTCCATGGGAACGCCAAGACCGACGAGGAACTGGCGATGGCCGTGAAGGCCGGGGCCGGCACGATCGTCGTGGACAACTTCGACGACATCGACCGACTGGAACGGATCGTCACCACGGGGCACCAGCGCGTCCTGCTGCGGGTGATCCCGGAGGTCGACGCCGACACGCACGAGGCGATGGTCACGGGCCGGCGCGACTCCAAGTTCGGCCTCGCCATCCCGCAGGCCGTCGAGGCCGTGGCGCGGCTGAGGACGAGCAGCAGGCTGCGGCTGGAGGGACTCCATGTCCACGTGGGCTCCCAACTCCTCGCCACCGAGCCGTTCCGGCGGTCGGTGGAGGCGGTGGGCGGCATCGCGGAACTCGGAGAGCACGCCGTGTACGACCTCGGGGGCGGCCTCGGCGTCCGCTACACCTACGAGGACCGCCCGCCGACGATCGACGCGTACGTACGTACCCTCACCGACGCGGCCCGCGAGCACCTTCCCGCCGGGGCCCGGCTGATCCTGGAGCCCGGCCGGTCGCTGGTGGCCGGGGCGGCAGCGACCCTGTACCGCGTGGTCACGGTCAAGCCCGGTCCGCGCACCCTCGTGGCCGTCGACGGCGGCATGGCGGACAACCTCGAACCCATGCTGTACGGCCAGCGGTTCGAGGCGACGCTCGCGTCCCGGATCGGCGGCTGGGAGCCCTGCGACCTCGTGGGCCGCCACTGCGAGAGCGGCGACACCCTCATCCGCGACGTGCCCCTGCGCGACCCGCGCGTCGGTGACGTCGTGGCCGTCCCGGTGACGGGTGCCTACTGCTACTCGCTCTCGAACAACTACAACGGCGCCCGCCGCCCTCCGGTGGTCTTCTGCCGCGACGGCGAGGCCCGCGCGGTGGTCCGCAGGGAGTCCTACGAGGACCTGCTGCGCCGCGACGTACCGCCGGCCGGGAACGGCGGATCCGCCCGCTGACGGCCGGTCCGCCGGGGCGCGGCGCACGGCCCGCCGGGTCCACCACCCGCAGCAAGAGCCGTCGCCCCGGGCGACCCGGTCCCGGGGCGACGGCAGAGCGGCTCTGGATGATCCGGGATGATCCTCAACTCATGCTTTATGCGCGGTAGTTGAGACTTTCGTTCGAGTGGGGAAAAAGTCTGCACCTTTGCTGCCGAAGGTCTTGGCGCGGCAGCGCAACGCCTCTACTTTTGCGGCAGAACAGGCCCCATCGGCACGGCCGTACGTCCCGCTCACCCATGGCATCAGGCGCGACGGCGCGCGCCCTGCCTGGCTTCCCCACAGTCAGGAGATAGGGGACAACCCATGTCCGCATCCCGTAGCCCCCGCATGCGCGCGCACCGCCTCAGGGCCCTCTGGCCGGCCCTGGTGCTCCTGGCGGCCGCAGTCGTGACCGTCCTGCCGCAGAGCACCGCACAGGCCCACGAGCCCGTCGGCCCCGCCGACTTCCAGCAGATACAGATGGCCCGCGGCGAGGCGTCCATGGGCGAGCCCATGTCGCTCGCGGTGCTGCCCGACAACTCGGTGCTGCACACCTCGCGTGACGGCAGACTGCGCCGCACCGACCCCTCGGGCACCACCACGGTGATCGGCACGCTGCCCGTGTACTCCCACGACGAGGAGGGCTTGCAGGGCGTAGGCGTCGACCCGGGCTTCGCCACGAACCGGGCGGTCTACCTCTACTACGCCCCGCCGCTCTCCACCCCGGCGGGCGACGCGCCCTCCGACGGCACCAACTGGTCGGCCTGGCAGGGCGAGAGCCGGCTCTCCCGGTTCACTCTCAACGCCGACTGGACGCTCAACACCGCCGGCGAGAAGATCGTGCTGAGGGTCCCGGCCGACCGCGGCATCTGCTGCCACGTGGGCGGGGACATCGACTTCGACGCGGCGGGCAACCTGTACCTCTCCACCGGCGACGACTCCAACCCGTTCCAGTCCGACGGGTTCGCGCCCCTGGACGAACGCACGGGCCGCAACCCGGCCTTCGACGCGCAGCGCACCTCGGCGAACACCAATGACCTGCGCGGCAAGATCCTGCGGATCAAGGTGAACGCGGACGGCACGTACTCCACACCCTCGGGCAACCTCTTCGCGCCCGGCACCGCCGGTACGAAGCCCGAGATCTACGCGATGGGCTTCCGCAATCCGTTCCGGATGAGCGTGGACAAGGGCAACGGCACCGTCTACGTCGGCGACTACGGCCCCGACGCCGGCGGCGCCTCGGCCACCCGCGGCCCCGGCGGCCAGGTCGAGTTCAACCGGATCACCGCTCCCGGCAACTACGGCTGGCCCTACTGCACCGGCACCAACACGACGGCCGAGACGTACACCGAGTACACCTTCCCGTCCGGCCCGGCGGGCGCGAAGTACAACTGCGCCGGCGGGCCCGCGAACAACTCGCCCCGCAACACCGGCCTGACCACACTGCCCGCCGCCAAGGCCTCGTGGATCCGCTACGGCGGTGAGGCGGGCAGTCCGCCGGAGTTCGGGTCGGGTTCGGAGTCCCCGATGGGCGGCCCGGTCTACCGGTACGACGCCGCCAGCACCTCGGACGTCAAGTTCCCGGAGGACCTCGACGGCCACTTCTTCGCCGGAGAGTTCGGCCGCCGCTGGATCAAGACGATCGACGTCAACGCGAACGGCACGCCCGGCACCATCGGAGCCTTCCCCTGGTCCGGCACCCAGGTGATGGACATGGCCTTCGGGCCCAACGGCGCGCTCTACGTGCTCGACTACGGCACGGGCTACTTCAGCGGCGACGCCAACTCGGCGCTCTACCGCATCGAGTACGTCGGCGGCGGCAACCGCTCGCCCGTCGCCAAGGCCGCGGCCGACCGGACCTCCGGCCAGGCCCCCCTCACCGTGGCGTTCTCGTCGACGGGTTCCAGCGACCCCGAAGGCGGGGCCCTCAGCTACTCCTGGAACTTCGGCGACGGCTCCACCTCGACCTCCGCCGCCCCCAGCCACACCTACACCGCCAACGGCCAGTACACCGCGGTCCTCACCGTCCGCGACCCCGACGGAGACACCGGCACCGCGAGCCTGCCGATCACGGTCGGCAACACCGCCCCCACGGTCACCGTGAAGCTGCCCGTCGACGGGACGCTCTTCTCCTTCGGCGACAGCGTGCCGTACGAGATCACCGTCACCGACCCCGAGGACGGAACGATCGACTGCGCGAAGGTCAAGATGACCTACGTACTGGGGCACGACAACCACGGCCACGCCGTCACTTCGAAGAACGGCTGCACCGGCTCCATCACCGTGCCGGTCGACGGCGAGCACGACGACGCGGCGAACATCTTCGGGGTGTGGGACGCCGAGTACACCGACGCGGGCGCGGGCGGCCGGCCCCCGCTCACCACGCACGCGCAGAGCATCACCCAGCCCCGCCACCGCCAGGCGGAGCACTTCTCCACCTCCACCGGAGTCACCGTCATGAACAAACCGGCGGCCCAGGGCGGCAAGACCGTCGGTGACATCCACAACGGCGACTGGATCGCCTTCACTCCCTACGCTCTGGGCGACGCGAGGAGACTCAGCGCACGGGTCTCCTCCGCGGGCTCCGGCGGCACCCTGGAGGTACGGGCGGGTTCCGCCACCGGCACACTGCTGGGCTCGGTCGCCGTTCCGGTGACGGGAGGCTGGGACACGTTCACCACGGTCAACGCCACGCTGAGCGGCGCGCCGGCCGGCACGACCACGCTGTACCTGGTCTTCAAGGGCGCCGGCTCGGGGGCCCTGTACGACGTGGACAGCTTCGACCTCGGGCAGCCGGGCCGGATCACCGGTCTCGCCGGGAAGTGCGCGGACGTCCGTGGGGCGGCCACGGCGGACGGCACTCCTGTGCAGCTCTACGGCTGCAACGGCACCGACGCGCAGAAGTGGAGCCGGGTCGGCCAGACCTTCCAGGCCCTGGGCAAGTGCATGGACGTGGCCGGCGGTGCCACGGCGAACGGGACGCCGGTCCAGTTGTACGGCTGCAACGGGACGGGCGCCCAGCGGTGGGACACCCACACCAACGGGACGCTGCGCAACCCGCAGTCGGGCCGCTGCCTCGATGTGCCGGGCGGCAACTCCGCCGACGGTACGCAACTGGCCCTCTACGACTGCGTCCCCACCTCCCCCAACGAGCAGTGGGTGATGTCATGAGAATCCCCGGACGGTCCGTACGGACCGCGCTCGCGGTCGCCGCGGCCGCGCTGACGGCCCTCGCCCCGCCCGCGGCGACCGAGGCGGATGCCGCCGACACCGCCTACGACGTGCTGGTCTTCACCAGGACGGCCGGCTTCCGGCACGACTCCATCCCCGCCGGCGTCCAGGCCGTCAAGGACCTGGGCGCGGGCAACGACTTCACCGTCAACGCCACCGAGGACCCGGCCGCCTTCACCGCCTCGAACCTCGCGGGCTACGAGGCGGTCGTGTTCCTCAACACCACCGGTGACGTGCTCAACGACAACCAGCAGGGCGCGTTCGAGTCGTACGTCCGGGGCGGTGGCGGCTTCGTGGGTGTGCACGCCGCGGCCGACACCGAGTACTCCTGGCCGTTCTACGGGCAGCTCATGGGCGCCTGGTTCGACTCCCACCCGGCGATCCAGCAGGCCACCGCCAGGGTCGAGGACCGGGCACACCCGGCCACCTCACACCTCGGCCAGAGCTGGGCGCGCACCGACGAGTGGTACAACTACCGCACCAATCCCCGCTCCACGGCCCATGTCCTCGCCACGCTCGACGAGACCTCGTACAACGGCGGCACCATGGGCGCGGACCATCCGCACACCTGGTGCAAGACGTACGAGGGCGGCCGGTCCTTCTACACCGGCGGCGGACACACCCAGGAGTCGTACGCCGACGGCGCGTTCCGCGCCCAGCTGCTCGGCGGGATCCGGTACGCCGCCGGGCAGGCCGCCGCCGACTGCCGCCCCGAGAGCGGCTACACCACGCTCTTCAACGGCTCCACGACCGGCTGGTCGCAGGCCGGGCCCGGCTCCTTCACCAACTCCGACGCCACGCTCACCACGACCGGCGGGCTCGGCCTCCTCTGGTACAGCGCCCAGGAGTACACCTCGTACTCGCTGAAGCTGGACTGGATGATGCCCGGGGACGACAACTCCGGCGTCTTCATCGGCTTCCCGCCCAGCTCCGACCCCTGGTCGGCGGTGGACAACGGCTACGAGATCCAGATCGACGCGACCGACACGGCCGACAGGACCACCGGCGCGGTCTACGGATTCGCGTCGGCGGACATCGCCGCCAGGGACGGGGCGCTGAACCCGCCGGGCGAGTGGAACACCTACGAACTGCTCGTGGAGGGCGAGCACCTCCAGGTGTTCCTGAACGGGGTGAAGATCAACGACTTCACCAACACCGATCCGGCGCGCTCCCTCCAGCAGGGCCACATCGGTCTGCAGAACCACGGCACCGGTGACGACGTCCGCTTCCGCAACGTGCGGATCAAAGGCCTGAGCGGCAGGATCACCGGCCTGGCGGGCAAGTGCGTGGACGTCCGTGCCGCGGCCACCGCCGACGGGACCCCCGTCCAGCTCTACACGTGCAACGGGACCGACGCCCAGAAGTGGAGCCGGGTGGGCCAGACCATCCGCGCGTTCGGCAAGTGCCTGGACATCGCGGGCGGCGCCACCGCCAACCGGTCTCCGGTGCAGCTCCACACCTGCAACGGCAGCGGTGCACAGAAGTGGGAGGTCCACACCAACAGCACGCTGCGCAATCCGCAGTCCGGCCGCTGCCTGGACGTGCCGGGCGGTAACTCCGCCGACGGTACGCAACTCGCCCTCTACGACTGCGTGCCCACCTCCCCGAACGAGCAGTGGAAGCTGCCCTTCTGAACGGCGCCGCGGCACACCCATCACCCTCGGTCACGCCGGCCGCACTCCGGGACGCGCTCCGGGAGTGCGGCCGGCCCGCCCCAGGTGGCCGACCGTGCACGCCGGAGCACAATAGGAAATGTCTCCGGCAGCCTCCGCGGAACTCGCACGCGTGACCGCGGGCCGAGGAAAGGCGCCGACGGAAGGTGCACGGCATGGGCCGCATGCGCAGGATCGCAGTGGTCGGGGGCGGCGGGGGAGCGGTGTGTCTGCTCGACGCACTGTCCCGGACGTCCGCGCCGCCGGCCGCCGTCACCGTCTTCGAGCCGTCCGACCGCCTGTGGCGCGGCCGCCCCTACCAGCGGGACGCCGACTGCATTCTGGTGAACCTCCCCTCGCGCGCCATGTCGGTCCGCTCCGGGGACCGCGATCACTTCGACCGCTGGCTCTCCCGTGGCCACCGGTGGCAGCCCGAAGCAACGGAGGACGCCGATCCCTTCAACGCCGCGGCCTTCCCCCCTCGAACACTCTTCGGCGACTACCTGGAGTCGGTGGCGCACGACGGCGTGGACCGGCTCAGGGACCGTGGCTGGAGCGTCCACGTCGTACGCGAACGGGTGGTCCACGCCGCCCCGTCGGCCGCAGGCGCCACGCTGACCACGGAGCGCGGCACGGAGCACCGGGCCGACCGCGTCGTCCTCTGTCTGGGAGCGGGCACGCCGTACGACGGATTCCGTCTGGACGGACCGGAACCCGGATTCGTCCCCGACCCGTACCCGGTGTCCAAGGCCCTGGCCGGCATCGACCCGCAGGCCACCGTCGCCGTCCTCGGCACGGGGCTGACCGCCGTGGACGTGAGTCTCGCCCTGCGGGCCGGCGGACATGAAGGACCGGTCTTCCTGCTCTCCCGCAACGGGGTGCTGCCCGCGGTGCGCCAGCGGCCGGTCGCCCACACCATGCGGCACTTCACTCCCGACCGCTTCCACACCCTGAGCCGTCGCGGGCAGGTCGGCCTCACCCAGGTCGTTCAGGTACTGCACGACGAACTCGCCGCCGCAGGACAGCACCCGGCCGAGCTCGAGACCGAGTTCGCCCTGCTGCGCGAGGACCCCACCCGCCGGCTACGACGTCAACTGGACCTGTACGACGCGCAGACCCTCGGACTGCGCATCCTGCAACACACCCTGCCCGTCGCCGTCGACGTCTGGCCGCTGATGCCGGACCGGGACCGCGCCGGACTCCTGCGCGACCACTACCGCGCCCTCCATTCCCTGTGCTGCCCGATGCCGCCCTCCAGCGCCGCCCGGCTGCTGGCCATGAGCGAAGCGGGCCAACTGCGCATCATGGACGGGCTGCAGGAGGTCGGCCGTACACGCCAGGGATTCGGCGTCGCCACGCAGGACCGACGGCTCCACGCCGACGTGGTGGTCAACGCCACCTCCGTCGCTCCGCACCGGGTGCCCACGGCCGCGGCGCCCCTCGTGCAGTCCTTGGTCACGGCGTCCGCGGCCTCGGTGCATCCGCACGGCGGCCTTCACGTGGCACGCGAGACCAGCCAGTTCGTCGTCGACGGCAGGACACAGGAGTGCTTCTACGCGCTCGGCGACGTGACCTTCGGGTCCTTGTTCATCACCGCCGCGATGCCCGTCATCGTGAAGCTGGCCCAGGAGATCACCCGCGAGCTGGTCAAGCCGTGACCGCCGTCCTGACGCCGGGCGCGCTGACTGCCGTCCTGACGCCGGGCGCGCTGCGTCCCGTCTGGCTGAGGGTCACGCGCTCCGACGGCCGCACGGGCTCCCGTCAGCCGGGTGACGCGGTGCGCACGATCGTGAAGACCGCGCCCTCCGGGTCCGCGACCGTCGCCAGCCGTCCGCTGGTGCCCTCGCGCGGCGCGCGGAGCACATGGCCGCCGAGGTCCACCACCCGGGCCGTGCTCTCGTCGGTGTCCTCGACCTCGAAGTACGTCATCCAGTGCGAGCCCTTGTCACGGGGCAGCGCATGCCCCACACCGTGGATCGAGGCCACCGGCCGGGCCTCCAGATGCAGGGTCAGATAGTCGAAGTCGGCGGAGACCACCGGCTCCAGGTCGTAGCCGAACACCGACTGGTAGAACTTGGCGACCGCCGAAGTCTCCCTGGTCACCAGCTCGTTCCAGACCGGCGTGCCATGGGTGCCGAAAAGGGCGGTGCCGGTGTGGGCGGCGGCCTGCCAGACGCCGAAGACCGCGCCCTCCGGGTCGGATGCGATGACGAGGCGTCCCGCGTCGGCCGCGTCGAGCGGCCCGACGCCGATCGTGCCGCCGCACATCCTGATCTGCTCGGCGCTCTCGTCGACGTCCTCCGAAGCCATGTACGTCGTCCAGGCGATCGGCAGATGGCGGTCCGGCGGAAGCTGCCCGATGCCCGCCACCTCCTTGCCGTCGATCAGCGCGCGGACGTACGGACCGAGCTGCTGCGGACCGGGGACGAACTCCCAGCCGAACAGTGACCCGTAGAAATCCTGAGTCGCGTCAAGTCCGTGCACCATGAGGCTCACCCAGCAGGGTGTGCCGGGTCTGCGCCGAGTCGCCTCGGTCGTCATCGTCACTCTCTCCTCGGACCATCGTCGTCGTGGCCGTGCGGGGGACCGGACGGGGCCGCGGTACGGACCCCGTACGAGAAGCCGTACGGGGAAGCCGTACGGGACGGTCGTACACCCCGTGCCGATGCTTGCACCACCGGGCACGCGGCGCGCCACGGCCGCGCCGCCCTCTCCCCGGGATCCCACGGGGAGGATGCCCGTTCTGGCATGCCCCACCCTTCCTCGTCCGCCGCTGTCACGGGCCGGCCGCGTCTGCGCGAAGATGGCGTGATGAACCCCATCCTCACCGCAACCGAACTCGCGAGCGAGTCGGCTGGTCCACGGCCTCCGGTGCTGCTCGACGTCCGCTGGCAGCTGAGCACGGCCAAGGCGGCCGGTGCCCCTCCCTTCGACGGACGGGCCGCGTACGAGGCCGGGCACATCCCCGGCGCCGTGTACGTCGACCTCGACTCCGAGCTGGCGGGCCCGCCCGGGGCGGGTGGCCGGCATCCGCTGCCGGACGCGGCGGCCTTCGGCGCGGCGATGCGCCGCGCGGGCGTGTCGAACGGCGTGCCGGTCGTCGTCTACGACGGCGGCCAGGGCTGGGCCGCGGCGCGGGCGTGGTGGCTGCTGCGGTGGACCGGGCACGCCGACGTACGGGTCCTGGACGGCGGCCTCGAGGCGTGGGACGGCCCCCTGACGACGGAGGACTCCGCTCCGGAGCCCGGTGACTTCACACCGGTGCCGGGTGCCCTCCCGCTGCTCGACGCGGACGGTGCGGCGGCGCTGGCCCGTTCCGGGCTGCTGCTGGACGCACGGGCCGCCGAGCGCTACCGGGGCGACGTCGAGCCGATCGACCGCGTCGGCGGGCACATCCCCGGCGCGGTCTCGGCCCCGACGACCGAGAACGTCATGGCCGGCGCCGCCACCTTCCTGTCGGCGGAGGACCTGGCGGACCGCTTCAAGCGTCTCGGCGCCATGGACGCCCCCGAGGTCGGCGTCTACTGCGGCTCGGGCGTCTCCGGCGCCCACGAGGTCCTCGCCCTCGCCGTTGCCGGCATCCCCGCCGCTCTGTACGCGGGCTCGTGGTCGGAATGGTCCTCCGACCCGGCCCGCCCGGTGGCCACGGGTCCTGACCCGCAATAGCCGGATCGCCGGCCGGGCTCCCGAGGAGCCCGGCCGGCGACCGACGAGGAGGTCGGGGCGGAGCCCCGTACTCCCTACTCCTGCTTCTTCCGCCGCGTACCGAACACGATCTCGTCCCAGCTCGGCACCGCGGCCCGCCGCCCCGGGCGGACGCCGTCCGCCTCGGCCTGCCGGTCCGTGGTGCCGGTGAGGCGGTCGCGGTGGCCGGTGACCGAGCGGGGCATCAGGACGTCCGCGTACGCCGAGCCGGCACCCGCCGATGCCGCAGGGGCGGGCGGCTCCTCGGTCCCGGGCTCCTGGACGGGCTCGCCGGCGGGCGCCTCCGTGGCGGGCCGGTCGGGAACGACCAGGTCCCCGCGGAAGCTCGGCACCGCCTCCAGCAGGCTGGTCAGCGAGTCCCGCTCGCTCTCCTCCGGCTCCGGTGCCGGGGCGGCCGGCAGGGGCGCCGGACGGTCCAGTGCACGATCGAGCGCGCGGTCCAGCGGCCGGTCACGGGGCAGCCGGGCGATGCGCGGCACGAACGGGAAGCTCGGCTCCTGCGAGACGGCGATCGCGTCGTCGGTCTCACCGATCAGCGCCCGCGCCTCGTCGTCGACGGCCTGGACGAGCCGCCGCGGCGGGTCGTACGTCCAGCTCGCCGAGTGCGGCTCGCCCGCGACCCGGTAGACCAGCAGCACTTCCCAGGTGCCGTCGTCACGGCGCCAGGAGTCCCACTGCACGGTGTCCTTCTCGGCGCCGCGCAGCAGCAGGCGCTCCTGCACCGCCTCGCCGAGCTGCGGGCCGGTGTTCTCGCCGGGACGCCGTACGGGTGTCTTGCGCGCACGCTCCGCCATGAACGCGCGCTCCGCGAGCACCGGGCCCTCGAAGCGGCGCACCCGCTCGACGGGAATGCCGGCGAGCTGGGCGACCTCTTCCGCGGAGGCACCCGCGCGTATACGCGCCTGGATGTCGCGGGGGCGGAGATGGCTCTCCACCTCGATCTCGATCTGGCCGAGGCGGGCGCGGTCGTTGCGGACGGCGGCGCGCAGCCGCTCATCAATCGGAAGCGTGTACTCCGTGCTGTCCGCAGCCTTCAGCACCAGTCGTGTGCCGTCGTTGGAGACGGCCACGACACGCAGTTCGGGCATGGGGACCTCCCGGGTGGTGCCTGCCGACGTCACGTGCGTCGCTGCTTCCGCTAGTCGAGTGTGGCCTGCCCGGGTGCAGCCTGCCACAACCTTGCCGAGTTACCCGGCGTGTCGGGCATGGGCCCTGGATCGCCGTTATGGCACGGTTACCTATTTCGCAACGCAGTGTGACGGACTTCGTCACGCTGTGCAGCAGGCGACCATGCGATGCCGCGGCGTCGCCGGTTCGAGTGCCGCATTCGGCCCCCTTCCCTGAGGCCGTGCACCCGTGAGAGAGACCGGACCCAGGGCTCGCCACAGTACTCCATTCGGGCCATCGGGGTGGACCGGCGCGCCGCCGAACTTGTCGTGGGGGAGGGAAGTTGGGTCGCCCTACCCCGAATTCGAGGGTGGCAAGCTTCACAGAATTTCCCGAATCGGAACTATTCGATTCGCCCATATGTCCCTTCTTGTTGCACGGTGGGGTAGATGGGTAAGCAGAGGCTGGAGATGCATCAGAAGCGGGACAACGGCACGGCACAACAGAAGGAACGGCGGCTCGAACTGAACGTTCCGCAGGTCGCGGGCAGTGCGATCGCGGCGGTCGCGGCGGCGGTGCTCGCCTCCCAACTCGGCGTCTACGGAACGATCCTCGGCGCCGGGGTGGTGAGCGTCGTGGCCACGTGCGGCGGCTCCGTCTTCCAGCACCTGTTCAGGCGAACCGGCGAACAGATCCGCGAAGTCACCCATCAGGTGCGCCCCAAGGGCGGTGAGCTGCCGCCCCGTTCGAACGCCTGGCAGGAGCAGGGTTCCGCGCACGGGGAGTTCGGGGAGGCGGCCACCCACGGCACCCGCGTCCGCGGCTGGAAGAGGTCCCTGCTCGCCGCCGCCGTGGTCTTCGCCGTGGCGATGATCGGCATCACCGGATACGAACTCGCCTCCGGTCAGGACCTGAGCGGTGGCCGGGGCACCACCGTCGGCACGGCCGTACGCGGTGGCGGAGGCGGCAACTCCGCTCCGGAGGAGTCCCCTTCGCCCGCCGGCCCCGAGGAGAACGGGGGCGGGGGCGGGGAGAGGCGTACGACCCCGGACGGTGGCTCCGGCGACCCGGACGGCAACGGCAACGGCTCCGGGAGCGGCACCGGAAGCGGCGGCGGCAGCAGCACCGAACAGGGCGCGGGTACGGACGGTGGTGCCGACCCGGGCGGCAGCAGTGGCGGTTCCGGTTCCGCCCCGGGCACGGAGGGCGGCCGGGGCGACGGGGGCGAGGACGAACCCACCCCGACCCCCACCCCCTCCGCGTCCACCGACGGCGGGACTCCCTCGGAGCCCCCGGCCCCGAAGCCCACGCCCTCCCCGCCCACAGGAGCGGACACGCCTTAGGCGCCCAGCACCCGCCGCAGATAGTCGTTGCCGAACACGCGCTCCGGGTCCAACCGGTCACGCAGCGCCGTGAATTCGCCGAATCGCGGATAGACGCTCTCGAAGTACTCCGCGTCCCGCGTGTGGATCTTGCCCCAGTGGGGACGGCCGCCGTGCTGGGTCATGATGCGCTCCACCGCGGTGAAGTACGAGCGGTACGGGGTGCCCTTGTACATGTGCACGGCGATGTACGCGCTCTCGCGGCCCGAGGCCGTGGAGAGCGCGATGTCGTCGGCCGGCGCCGTTCGCACCTCCACCGGGAAGCTGATCCGCAGCGGGGAGCGGTCGATCATCGCCTTCACCTCGCGCAGTGCCCCGACCGCCGCCTCCCGTGGAAGCGCGTACTCCATCTCGACGAAGCGCACCCGGCGGGGACTTGTGAAGACCTTGTAGGGAATGTCCGTGTACGTGCGGGCGGACAGGGCACGGCTGGACAGCTTCGCGATCGCGGGGATCGTCGCCGGTACCGCGCGGCCGACCGAATTGACCACCTGGAACAGCCCGTTGGAGAGCAGCTCGTCCTCGATCCAGCCACTGACCGCTCCGGGCGGGGCGGCGGGTCCCGCGCTGCGGTTGTTGCGCTTGGTGTTGCAGTTGCCGGTGTGCGGGAACCAGTAGAACTCGAAGTGCTCGTTCTCCGCGTGCAGCTCGTCGAACTCCGCCGTGACCCGGTCGAAGGTCATCGGCTCCTCGCGGGCCGCCAGCAGGAACAGCGGCTCCACGGCGAAGGTGATCGCGCTGACCACCCCCAGCGCACCGAGGCCGATCCGGGCCGCGGCGAAGACCTCCGGATTCTCCTTCTCGGAGCAGGTCAGCACCGAACCGTCGGCCGTGATCAGCTCGAGGCCCCTGATCTGCGCCGCGATCGAGGCCGAGTCGCGGCCCGTGCCGTGCGTCCCCGTGCTCGTCGCGCCCGCGACGGTCTGCTCCATGATGTCGCCCATGTTCGTGAGCGACAGGTCCTCACGGGCGAGCGCGGTGTTCAGCCGCTTCAGCGGCGTACCGGCCTCGACGGTCACCGTCATCGCCGTACGGTCGATCTCCCGTATGCCGGTGAGCAGATCGGGCCTGACCAGTACGCCGTCGGTCGCGGCGATCGCGGTGAACGAGTGGCCCGTACCGACCGTCTTCACCCGCAGACCGTCCTCGGCGGCCCGGCGCACGGCCTCGGCCAGTTCGGCCGCCGAGGCGGGGGTGACCTCCCGCACCGGGTGCGACGTCACCGTACCCGCCCAGTTACGCCACGCGTTCTCCGTCGTGGTCCTGGATGTGCTCGTCATCCCGCCCCTCCCGCGTCGGCACCGGCTCGCGCAGCCGGCGATACCCCAGGACCGCGACCACGACCGCGAGCGCTCCCGCCACCGCGGGCACCGCGTACGCGGCACCGGCCCCGTACTCGTCCACCATCCATCCTGAGGCCGACAGGCCGAGCGAGACGCCGACCGCGAGTCCGGTACCGGTCCAGGTCATGCCCTCGGTCAGTCTGGTGCGTGGTACGTGTGCCTCGACGAGGGCCATCGTCGTCACCATCGTCGGCGCGATGGCCAGGCCCGCGACAAAGAGCGCCACGGCCAGGACCACGAGATTCCCGGCCAGTTGGAGGGGGATCATACTCACGGCCATCGCGCAGACACCCACTACCCACCTGCGGGCCGGCTCACCCTTGAGGTGGAGCAGCCCGAAGACCGCTCCGGCCAGGCAGGAGCCCAGCGCGTACACCGCGAGCACCAGGCTCGCCGCCGCCTTGCTGCCCTGCTCCTCGGCGAAGGCCACCGTCACCACGTCCACCGAGCCGAAGATCGCGCCGGTCGCGACGAAGGTGCCCACGAGGACCTGCAGACCGGGGGAGCGGAGCGCGGAACCGCCGCTGTCCTGTGCGCGCGGATGCGGCACGGGTTCGGTGGCGCGCTGGGCCGTCAGCCACAGGACGCCGATCACGAGGAACGCGGTGGCCAGCAGCGGCCCCGCCTCCGGGAACCACACCGTGGACAGCCCGATGGAGATGATCGGGCCGACGATGAAGCACACCTCGTCGGCGATCGACTCGAAGGCGTACGCCGTGTGCAGTTCGCGCCGCGAGCCCTGGTAGATCTCCGCCCAGCGGGCCCGGGTCATCGCGCCGACGGCGGGGATACAGCCGGCGCAGGCGGTGAACACGAAGAGCAGCCAGCTGGGTGCGCCCTGCTGGGCGCACACGAGCAGTCCCGTGACCGCTGCCACCGAGACCAGCAGGGCGGGGCGGAGCACCCGGCGCTGCCCGTGCCGGTCGACCAGCCGGGACACCTGGGGGCCGAGGACGGCCGCCGAGAGCGCGAGCGTCGCGGAGAGCCAGCCGGCGAGGCTGTAGCGCCCGGTCAGCTGGGACACCATGGCCACGATGCCGACGCCCATCATGGACAGCGGCATGCGGCCGAAGAAGCCGGCGGCGGAGAACGCCACGGTGCCGGGGGCCGCGAATATCGCGCGGTAGGGACTGGGCAAGAGGGCGCTCCGTAAGGAATGTGATCGGCCGGAACAGCTTACGGGTTAGGTAAGCCTTACTCCAACGCGGTTGCCCGGTTGTCGGACGCTGGTGGGAGGATCGCACCATGGCCGAACAGCACGACCCCGCTCCCCGCGACCCCGCTCCCTATGACGCCCTGCTGCTCCTCTCGTTCGGCGGGCCCGAGGGCCCGGACGACGTGGTCCCCTTCCTGGAGAACGTGACGCGCGGCCGGGGCATCCCCAAGGAGCGCCTCAAGGAAGTCGGTCAGCACTACTTCCGGTTCGGCGGGATCAGCCCGATCAACGACCAGAACCGGGCGTTGCTCGACGCGCTCCGCAAGGACTTCGCGGGCGCCGGCCTCGACCTGCCGGTCTACTGGGGCAACCGGAACTGGGCGCCCTATCTGACCGACACCCTGCGGGAGATGGTCATGGACGGGCGGCGGCGGGTGGCGGTGCTCGCGACCAGTGCCTACGCCTCGTACTCGGGCTGCCGGCAGTACCGCGAGAACCTCGCGGACGCGCTCTCCGCGCTGGAGGCCGAGCGACTGCCGCTGCCGAGGGTCGACAAGCTGCGGCACTACTTCAACCACCCGGGCTTCGTCGGCCCCATGGTCGACGGTGTGCTCGCCTCGCTCGCCGACCTGCCGGAGGACGTGCGGGCGGGGGCGCGGCTGGCCTTCACCACCCACTCCATCCCGGACGCGGCGGCGGACGCCTCGGGGCCGGTCGCCGAGCACGGCGGCGGCGGAGCGTATGTGAAGCAGCACCTCGACGTGGCACAGGTGATCGTCGACGCCGTACGGGAGGAGACGGGCGTCTCGTACCCGTGGCGGCTCGTCTACCAGTCGCGCAGCGGCGCACCGCACATCCCGTGGCTGGAGCCCGACATCTGCGACCACCTGGAGGAGCTGCACGGCGACGGGGTGCCCGCGGTCGTGATGGTGCCGATCGGCTTCGTCTCGGACCATATGGAGGTCCTCTACGACCTGGACACCGAGGCCACCGCCAAAGCCGCGGAGCTGGGGCTTGAGGTGCGGCGCTCGGCGACCGTCGGCGCGGACCCGCGGTTCGCGGCCGCCGTCCGTGATCTGCTGCTGGAGCGTGCGGCGACCGAGCGGGGGAAGGTGGTGGAGCGGTGTGCGCTCGGGGCACTCGGGCCCTCTCACGACCTCTGTCCGATCGGATGCTGCCCGGCACGGTCCGAGCGTCCGGCGGCGGCCGGCGCGGACAGTCCCTACGCGTAGCTCCGCAGGTACAGATCCCTACGCGCCGATCCGAACACGGGAGCCCCGGTGACCGACCCCCTGCTCGACGAACTCCTGTCCCTGGCCCTCGAAGCCGCACACAGGGCAGGTGCGCTGCTGCGTGACGGCAGGCCCGACGATCTCGCCGTCGCCTCGACCAAGTCCAGTCCGATCGACGTGGTCACCGAGATGGACATCGCCGCGGAGAAGCTGATCACCGGCTTTCTGTCCGACGCCCGGCCGGACGACGGCTTCCTCGGCGAGGAGGGCGCGTCGGCGGAGGGCACGAGCGGCGTCCGCTGGGTCATCGACCCCCTCGACGGCACGGTGAACTACCTCTACGGCCTGCCGACATGGGCCGTGTCCATCGCGGCCGAGCGGGACGGCGAGAGGGTCGTCGGCGTCGTCGAGGTGCCCATGCGGGGCGAGACGTACCGGGCCGTGCTCGGGCGCGGGGCCCACTGCGGCGACCGGCGGCTGCGGGTCCGGCCCGCGCCGCCGCTGGACCAGGCGCTGGTGTCGACGGGCTTCAACTACGTCCAGTCGGTACGCAGCCACCAGGCCGACGTCGCCCAGCGGCTCATCCCGCGCCTGCGTGACATCCGGCGCGGCGGCTCCGCCGCAGTCGACCTGTGCGATGTGGCCGCCGGCCGGCTGGACGGCTACTACGAGCGCGGCCTCCATCCCTGGGACCTCGCCGCCGGCGACCTCATCGCCCGCGAGGCCGGAGCCCTCACCGGCTCCCGCCCCGGCGAGCCCGCCTCGGGTGACCTGACCGTCGCCGCCTCACCGGGTGTCTTCGCCCCTCTCCAGCGCCTCCTCGACGACCTGGGCGCCTGGCACGACTGATGCCCGCGGGGGCCCCGGGCGGGCTCGGCCCGCGCTGTCGTCGGCGGGAGGAACGGCCCGGGCATGCGGAAGGGCCCGGCGCCGTCCCATGGCGCCGGGCCCTTCCCGGGGTGGTCAGGCGCTGACGGCGCCGACCTCCACGCCGTGCTCCGCGGCGAGGCGATGCAGGTCGTCCAGCTCTTCCTGCTCGACGTCCACCAGGAAGTCGTCGCCCGTCTCGCGGGCCCGCGTGAGGTCGGTCTCCGTGGCCTTGATGCGCTGCAGTAGTCCTGCGGTGAATGCGTCCATGGTTGCGCCCCCTCGTCAGTGGGTCGGTGGCGGGTCGATCACGCCGACCTCTGGGGGACAGAGAGCGGGGTGTGGCAAGCCACATACATGGCGTGATCGCGGGTGTGCAGTCGTCCTCCCCAGGCCCCTCCTCAGAGAAACCTCAACTCGGCCGTGAATCCCGTGAATTCCTGATGCGCCCGGGGACCGCTCTCCGTCTTACGGCCGGTTTACGCGCGTAAGGGGCAGGATGGAGGCACACAGTCAGTGCCACAGAAATCGCCACTGACCTTTTCACCTGCCCTGATCACGGAGTCGGGGCAGCCCCAGAGGAAGGACCAGCCACGTGCGCGTACTCGTCGTCGAGGACGAGCAGCTGCTCGCCGATGCGGTGGCCACCGGACTGCGCCGGGAGGCCATGGCGGTCGACGTCGTGTACGACGGCGCCGCGGCTCTCGAACGGATCGGGGTCAACGACTACGACGTGGTCGTCCTCGACCGCGATCTCCCCTTCGTCCACGGCGACGACGTCTGCCGCAAGATCGTCGAACTGGGCATGCCCACCCGCGTCCTGATGCTGACCGCGTCCGGCGACGTCAGCGACCGCGTCGAGGGCCTGGAGCTGGGCGCGGACGACTACCTCCCCAAGCCGTTCGCGTTCACCGAGCTCACCGCCCGCGTCCGGGCCCTGGGCCGGCGTACGACCGTGCCGCTGCCCCCGGTCCTGGAGCGCGCCGGCATCAAGCTCGACCCGAACCGTCGCGAGGTGTTCCGCGACGGCAAGGAGATCCAGCTGGCCCCGAAGGAGTTCGCCGTGCTGGAGGTCCTCATGCGCAGCGAGGGCGCGGTCGTCTCGGCCGAGCAGCTCCTGGAGAAGGCCTGGGACGAGAACACGGACCCGTTCACCAACGTCGTGCGGGTCACCGTCATGACCCTGCGCCGCAAGCTCGGCGAGCCCCCGGTGATCGTCACCGTCCCGGGCTCCGGCTACCGGATCTGACCCCGTGGCAACGGCACCCGCGCCCCCCACGGCGCCCCCGAAACCCACCTGGGACCCGCGCGAGCCCGTCGGGCCCCTGCTGCGCCCGACGATCCGCATAAGGCTCACCCTGCTGTACGGCGGGATGTTCCTGATCGCCGGCATCCTGCTGCTGTCGATCATCTATCTGCTGGCGGCCCAAGCGCTGCACGACGGGATCCAGCAGTCCATCCAGGTCCGCACCGCGCCCGGCGCGGACGTCGCGATCACCAGTCCCACCTGTCCGCGACTGAACGGCCTGGTCGACAACGAGGAGCGGAACGAGGCGCTGAAGCTGTGCTTCGCCGAGCAGCGCCAGCACGCTCTCGACGAGCTCCTCACGCGTTCCCTCTTCGCGCTCCTCGGCCTCAGCGTCATCGCGTTCGCCTTCGGCTACGCCATGGCGGGCCGCGTCCTCTCCCCGCTCGGCAAGATCACCCGCACCGCGCGTCGCGTGGTCGGCTCCGACCTCACGCGGCGGATCGAGCTGGACGGGCCGGACGACGAGCTGAAAGAGCTGGCGGACACGTTCGACGAGATGCTGGACCGCCTGGAGCGGGCCTTCTCCGCCCAGCAGCGGTTCGTCGCCAACGCCTCGCACGAGCTGCGCACGCCCCTGGCGATCAACCGCACGCTGCTGGAGGTGCAGCTCTCCGATCCGGACGCCCCTCCCGAACTCCAGCAACTCGGCAAGACCCTCCTCGCCACCAACGAGCGCAGCGAGCAGCTGGTGGAGGGCCTGCTGCTGCTCGCCCGCAGCGAGAACCAGATCGTCGAACGCAAACCGGTCGATCTCGCCGAGGTCGCGGGCCGCGCCGTCGACCAGACCAGGACGGAGGCCGACGCGAAGGGCGTGGAGATCCGCGGAGAGCGCGCGCTCGCCGTCGTCCAGGGCAACGGTGTGCTCCTGGAGCGGATCGCCCTGAACCTCGTGCAGAACGCCGTGCGGTACAACATCGCGGAGGGCGGCTGGGTGGACGTCACCACGGGAATCCAGCACGGCCAGGCGGTGCTGGTGGTGGCGAACACCGGCCCCGTGGTGCCGGCGTACGAGATCGACAATCTCTTCGAGCCCTTCCGGCGGCTTCGACAGGAGCGCACCGGAAGCGACAAGGGCGTGGGCCTCGGCCTGTCGATCGCGCGATCCGTCGCGCGTGCCCACGGTGGCCGTATCATCGCGGAGCCGCGCGAGGGCGGCGGCCTCGTCATGCGTGTCACCCTGCCGGTCTGAGACGTGTTTCCGAGACCGTCTCCGGAATCGCCCCCTGTTCGCTTTACGCGGAATTTTCGGGACCCGTACCCGAAGGTTCGATGTGTGATCGATCACAGGGACGATTTTCCAGCCATGTACTCTCCGTCATCAAAGATCCTTGAGAACGCCGGGAACGTCCGGGTTTCCGGGGGTCCGAATGACGGGAAGTACACGGGGTGGCGCCCGTGAAGTGCGACATTAGGACCGTGTACGGTCCTGATCGCCATCCAAGCTGATCACTCTTGAGGGGTCGGATTGGGTGTCGATTGAGTAACAGACCTTGATGTGAGGCAAAATCTCCGCCTCAGGTCGGGCACAAGTCCGGCCTCTCACGCGTTACGTGCGCTGAGACACCGCAAACACCCAGAGGGGGAGAGCGACATGGCTACGGATTACGACACCCCACGCAAGACCGACGACGACATCGATTCCGACAGCCTCGAAGAGCTGAAGGCCAGGCGGAACGACAAGACGACCTCCACGGTCGACGTCGACGAGTTCGAGGCCGCAGAAGGCCTCGAGCTGCCGGGAGCCGACCTCTCGAACGAGGAGCTCGCGGTCCGGGTACTTCCCAAGCAGGCCGACGAGTTCACCTGCATGAGCTGCTTCCTGGTGCACCACCGCAGCCAGCTGGCCCGCGAGAAGAACGGTCAGCCGATCTGCCGCGACTGCGACTGAGGTCCGGTCGGCATGGCAGGCGACGGACCGGCGGACCGGCCGGCGAAGTGGCGATTCCGGCGGAAGGGCTCCCCGGAGGCACATCCGGGCGGTCCTGGCCCGTGGGACGGCGCTGAGCCGTCTGACGGGCAGGACGGCGATGTCGACCTGCCCTCTCCCGGTGTGCGTGACGACGAGCGAGGCCGATCGGCCTCGCTCGAGGCCGCGCCCCAGGCAGAGCCCTCGACCAGGGCTCGGCGCCTGGACGCGGTCAGGCACGGAGTGCGCAGGAGCGGCGAGGTCGCCAGGACCGGCGTTCGCAAGAGCGGCGAGGCCGCCAAGGCCACGCTCGGTTTCATCGCCGACCGGCTCATCGAGTCCGCGCCGCGCATCCCGGTCCGCGATCTCGCCACCCTGCGGGCACAGTTCCCGGGCCTCGGCCCGGAGCAGCTCGCCGACAAGCTGATCGCGGGCGCGGCCAACGGGACCTCGACCGTGGGCGCCGGCATCGGCGCCGCGGCCATGATGCCGGTGCCGCCCGCACTGCCGGCCGAGCTGGCCACGGAGATCATCGGCGTCGCGGCGATCGAGCTGAAGCTCATCGCCGAGCTGCACGAGGTCTACGGCCTGCGTGCGCCCGGCAATCTCAAGGAGCGCTCCGTCGCGTATCTGAACAGCTGGTCGGAGGAGCGCGGCGTCGACGTGACCAAACCGTCGACGATCAACGCCGCCCTCGGCGGCCATATGAAGCGCGAACTGCGCCAGCAGATCATGAAGCGCATGGTCCGGAATCTGCCGAACCTGATGCCCTTCATGATCGGTGCCGCGGTCGGTGCCGTGATGAACCGGCGCGACACCAGGAAGCTCGCGGAGCGGATCAGGAAGGATCTGCGCAAGCGCCAGGTCTCCTGGGACGCCCTGCCCCCGCAGCCCCGGCTGGAACAGCCGGAGGAGCTGCCGCACGGCATCCCGCCCGAGCTGCGCAGGGAACTCGGCAACTGACGCGCCTCGGTGACGGCCGGACCCGCCGGCTTCGGCGCGTCGCCCCGACCACCCGCCTCCGGCGTCTGCCCGACCACCCGCTCGGGCATCGTCCCGAGCACCTGCCTCTGGCGCCGCCCCGACCACCCGCCTCGGCGCCGTTTCCTCAGTCGGTCCGTACAGCGTCCAGAGCGGCCACCAGGCCCCGCGGATCCCGGGTCGAGACGTACACGTAGGGAGTCGGGTCCTGCGGGTCCGTGACGGGCACCCGCACCGCCGTCGGCACATAGCTGCGCAGCAGCATGAAGGCACGCGGATCCGCCTTGTACGAACGCCAGGCACGAGCCTCCTCCGCGTCCAGCACCTCGGCCTCGCCGAGCGCCGACACGGGAATCCGGGCGTCGCCCGCGACCAGCGAGTCCGCCACCACCCGGATCCGGGCGGAGCCGTACGAACTCACCGCCGCCGCAGCCAGCGCGCCCGCCGCGATCAGCCCGCCCAGCATCGGCACCGGACCCAGCGGAAGCAGCACGAGCCCGCCCGAGAGCGCCACCATGACGGTGATCAGCCACCAGGAGCGGGGGGCGGTCAGGCGCTCGTCGTAACGGGGTGCGACAGGGGAGCCGGCGGGTGTGGCGGAGGGCTGCATGAAACCAAGCTTGGCACGGCGCGACCTGCGGGTAGCCGCGCGGGTAAGGTCTGCGCCTGTGAGCACTGCACTGACCCCTCCGGCCGACGCCATAGCGCCGGTACGGCACCCCGACGCGCCCGCTCCCGGTGAGCTTCTCGGCGCGCACTACGAGTACTGCTTCGGCTGCGGCGGCGGGCAGCCCCACGGGCTGCACCTGGAGGCGCGGGCCGGCGAGGGTGTCAGTCTCACCGCCGAGTTCACCGTGGCCCCCGCCCATCAGGGCGCGCCCGGTCTCGCCCACGGCGGCGTCCTGACCACCGCGCTCGACGAGACGCTCGGCTCGCTGAACTGGCTGCTGCGGGTGATCGCGGTGACCGGACGGCTGGAGACCGACTTCGTGCGTCCCGTACCCGTGGACACGGTGCTGTTCCTGGAGGCCGAGGTCACCGCGGTCAGCGGCCGCAAGATCTACTCCCGGGCCACCGGCCGGATCGGCGGCCCCGACGGGCCCGTGGCCGTCCGCGCCGAGGCCCTCTTCATCGAAGTCAAGGTCGACCACTTCATCGACAACGGCCGCCCGGAGGAGATCCAGGCGGCGATGGCCGACCCCGACCAGGTCAGGCGCACCCGCGCCTTCGAGGTGAACCCCTGATGCGCGATCCCGTCGACGTACTGATCCGGCGCGTGGACCCGGAGGTACCGATTCCGCAATACGGACACCCGGGCGATGCCGGTGTCGATCTGGTGACCACCCAGGCCGCCGAGCTCGCACCCGGCGAACGCGCGGTTCTGCCCACGGGAGTGTCTGTCGCGCTCCCGGACGGGTACGCGGCCTTCGTGCATCCGCGTTCGGGGCTGGCGGCCCGGTGCGGCCTGGCCCTCGTGAATGCCCCAGGGACGGTGGATGCCGGGTACCGTGGGGAGATCAAGGTGATCGTGGTCAATCTGGACCCGCGTGAGAGCGTGCGGTTCGAGCGGTTCGACCGGATCGCCCAACTGGTCGTCCAGCAGGTCGAGAAGGTGCGCTTCCACGAGGTGGCGGAGCTTCCCGGCTCGGCGCGGGCCGAGGGGGGCTTCGGGTCCACCGGCGGTCACGCCGCCGTTGACGGCTCGGGCGGCTCACAGGGTGGGAATCGATACGCTTCGGTCGTATCCGACCGGGAAGGACAGTGACGTGTTCGGACGTCGCAAGAAGAGCGGTGCCGCCGAGGATGTGGCGGGCGAGGCCGAGCAGGTCGTCGACGAGCTCGACACGGACGAGGCGGCGGAGCAGGACGCGCCGCGCCGGGTGAACCTTCCGCCCGAGCCCCGGCCCGACGGGCCCTGGGACGTCTCCGAGGTCTCCAAGCCCGAAGAGGGCCGTGTGGACCTGGGTGGTCTCTTCGTGCCCGGTGTCGAGGGCATGGAGCTGCGCGTGGAGGTCGCGGGCGACGCGATCGTGGCGGCGACGGTCGTGCTGCGGGACAGCGCGGTCCAGCTGCAAGGGTTCGCCGCGCCCAAGAAGGAGGGCATCTGGGGCGAGGTCCGCGAGGAGATCGCCTCCGGCATCACCCAGCAGGGCGGCATCATCGACGAGGTCGAGGGTCCCCTCGGCTGGGAGCTGCGGGCCCAGGTCCCCGTCCAGCTGCCCGACGGCACCGGTGGCGTACAGCTGGTGCGCTTCGTCGGCGTCGACGGGCCGCGCTGGTTCCTGCGCGGAGTGATCTCCGGGCAGGGTGCGGTGCAGCCGCAGGCCGCCGGCCTGCTGGAGCAGATCTTCCGGGACACGGTCGTGGTCCGCGGCGAGGGCCCGATGGCGCCCCGCGACCCGATCGTCCTGAAGCTGCCGAATGATGCGCAGATGGTGCCCGAGGGCGTCCAGCAGGAGGACCAGGAGACGTCCCGTTTCTCCGGCGGCATGGGACAACTGCAGCGCGGCCCGGAGATCACCGAGGTGCGCTGAGTCGGATGCCCGCCCGAAGGGCGGGCCGGTCTGTCGCGGTGGGCCGCACCCCGGAATCCGGGGTGCGGCCCACCGTCGTTCCACCGAATCCGCGCTCCCACCAGGCGCGTCAGAATCGCGTCAATAGGCCCCTGAGCACCGCAACCTGTCCCATTTGCCCGATTTCATGGATGTAACTTCAACAAAGCGTCCGTGACGGGCGCAGCAGCCGACGCGCGGTTGCCGGTGAAGGACAATGAGGGCCATGGGACGCGGCAAGCTACGGATCTACCTGGGAGCGGCGCCGGGCGTCGGCAAGACGTACGCGATGCTCTCCGAGGCACACCGTCGCATCGAGCGGGGCACGGACTGCGTCGTGGGCTTCGTCGAGCATCACAACCGGCCGCGTACCGAGGTCATGCTGCACGGGCTGGAGCAGGTCCCGCGCCGTGAGATCGAGTACCGGGACACGGTGTTCACGGAGATGGACGTGGACGCGGTCCTGGAGCGGCGTCCGGCGGTCGCCCTGGTGGACGAGATGGCCCACACGAACGTGCCGGGTTCGCGCAACGCGAAGCGGTGGCAGGACGTCGAGGAGCTGCTCGCGGCCGGCATCGATGTCGTCTCGACGGTGAACATCCAGCATCTGGAGTCGCTGGGTGACGTGGTCGAGTCGATAACCGGGGTGCGGCAGCGGGAGACGGTGCCGGACGAGGTCGTGCGCCGTGCGGATCAGATCGAGTTGGTCGACATGTCGCCGCAGGCGCTGCGGCGGCGGATGGCGCACGGCAACATCTACAAGTCGGACAAGGTCGATGCGGCGTTGTCCAACTACTTCCGGCCGGGGAACCTGACCGCGTTGCGGGAACTGGCCCTGCTGTGGGTCGCCGACCGCGTGGATGAGTACCTCCAGCAGTACCGGGGCGAACACAACATCCGCTCGACCTGGCAGGCCCGGGAGCGGATCGTGGTCGGTCTGACCGGTGGTCCCGAGGGGCGTACGCTCATCCGCCGTGCCGCGCGGCTGGCGGAGAAGGGCGCGGGCGGTGAAGTGCTGGCCGTCTACATCGCGCGTAGTGACGGGCTGACGGCGGCGTCGCCGAAGGAGCTGGCGGTCCAGCGCACGCTGGTCGAGGATCTCGGCGGTACGTTCCACCATGTGATCGGGGACGACGTCCCGTCCGCGCTGCTGGAGTTCGCGCGCGGAGTCAACGCCACCCAGATCGTGCTCGGCTCCTCGCGCCGCAAGACCTGGCAGTACGTCTTCGGACCCGGCGTCGGCGCGACCGTCGCCCGTGAGTCCGGGCCCGACCTGGACGTCCACATCGTCACCCACGAAGCGGTCGCCAAGGGCCGGGGGCTCCCCGTCGCCCGGGGCGCCCGCCTCGGCCGGTCCCGCATCATCTGGGGCTGGCTCGTGGGCGTGGCCGGGCCCGTCCTGCTGGCGCTGCTGCTCACGCACGCCGACGCGGACCTCGGCCTCGCCAACGACATGCTGCTGTTCCTGGCGCTGACCGTGGCCGCTGCGCTCCTCGGCGGGCTGCTCCCGGCCCTCGCCTCCGCCGCGGTCGGATCGCTGCTGCTGAACTACTACTTCACCCCGCCGCTCCACCGGTTCACGATCGCCGATCCGAAGAACATCGTCGCCATCGTCGTCTTCGTGGCCGTCGCCGTCTCGGTCGCCTCCGTCGTCGATCTCGCGGCCCGCCGCACCCACCAGGCCGCCCGGCTGCGCGCCGAGTCCGAGATCCTGTCGTTCCTCGCCGGCAGCGTGCTGCGCGGCGAGACGAGCCTGGAGGCGCTGCTGGAGCGGGTCCGCGAGACCTTCGGCATGGAGTCCGTGGCGCTGCTGGAGCGGGAGAGCGACGTCGAGCCGTGGACCTGTGCGGGCAGCGTCGGACCCAGCCCCGCCCGCCGCCCCGAGGACGCCGAGGTCGACATGCCGGTCGGCGACGACATGGCGCTGGCGCTGTCCGGGCGGGTCCTGCCCGCAGAGGACCGGCGGGTCCTCGGCGCCTTCGCCGCGCAGGCCGCGGTCGTCCTGGACCGCCAGCGCCTCGTCGGCGCCGCGGAGGAGGCCCGCAAGCTCGCCGAGGGGAACAAGATCCGTACCGCGCTCCTCGCCGCCGTCAGCCACGATCTGCGCACCCCGCTCGCCGGGATCAAGGCCGCCGTCTCCTCGCTCCGCTCCGACGACGTCCAATGGTCCGAGGACGACCAGGCCGAACTCCTCGAAGGCATCGAGGCGGGCGCCGACCGGCTCGACCACCTCGTCGGCAACCTGCTCGACATGTCCCGCCTGCAGACCGGCACCGTCACCGCGCTCATCCGCGACATCGACCTCGACGAGGTCGTCCCCATGGCGCTCGTCGGCGTCCCCGAGGGAAGTGTCGAACTGGAGATCCCCGAAACACTGCCGATGGTGCGCGTCGACAAGGGGCTGCTGGAACGGGCCGTCGCCAACATCGTCGAGAACGCCGTCAAGTACAGTCCCGACGCGACACCCGTCGTGGTGTCCGCGAGCGCGCTCGGCAACCGCGTCGAGGTACGGGTCGTGGATCGCGGCCGAGGCGTACCGGACGACGCGAAGGAACGAATCTTCGAGCCCTTCCAGCGCTACGGCGACGCCCCGCGCGGCTCCGGCGTCGGGCTCGGCCTCGCCGTGGCCCGCGGCTTCACCGAGGCGATGGACGGCACACTGTCCGCCGAGGACACTCCCGGCGGCGGTCTGACGATGGTCCTCACCCTCCGGGCGGAGTCCGGCACCGCTCCGGTCAGCTCCGAACTCCCCGCCCAGGTCATCGGCTGACCCGGCGCACCCACCATCCCGACGCACGGACCCACCCCCGGCGCATGGACGAAAGACGGAAGGAAGGCACTCATGACCCGAGTGCTCGTGGTCGACGACGAGCCGCAGATCGTACGCGCCCTCGTGATCAACCTGAAGGCGCGCAAGTACGACGTGGACGCGGCCCCCGACGGGGCGACGGCGCTGCAGCTCGCCGCGGCACGCCATCCCGACGTCGTCGTCCTCGACCTCGGACTGCCGGACATGGACGGCGTCGAGGTGATCAAGGGGCTCCGCGGCTGGACCCGGGTCCCGATCCTGGTCCTCTCCGCCCGGCACACCTCCGACGAGAAGGTCGAGGCGCTCGACGCCGGTGCCGACGACTACGTCACCAAGCCCTTCGGCATGGACGAGCTGCTGGCCAGGCTGCGAGCGGCGGTCCGCCGCGCCGAGCCGGCCGGTGGTGACGACGAGATCGTCATCGTCGAGACCGAGGACTTCACCGTCGACCTCGCCGCGAAGAAGGTCAACCGGGACGGCCGCGACGTCCGGCTCACCCCGACCGAGTGGCACCTGCTGGAGGTCCTGGTCCGCAACACCGGCCGGCTGGTCAGCCAGAAGCAGCTGCTCCAGGAGGTGTGGGGACCCTCGTACGGCACGGAGACCAACTATCTCCGGGTGTACATGGCCCAGCTGCGCCGCAAGCTGGAGGTCGACCCCTCGCACCCGAGACACTTCGTCACCGAGCCGGGCATGGGCTACCGCTTCGAGCGCTGATCCACCGCGGGCCCCGGCGGCCGGACCTCGGCGACCGGCACCCCGGAGACCGGACCCTGCGGCCCGTCCTGCGCGGCCTGTCCTGCGCGGAGGACCGGCCGCAGACCGGCACCGATCGGCTCTTGACGATGTCCTGGGACCACCCCGGTAGGCTTTCGGTATGAGTGTTGTACCTCGATCCGGTAACGCGGAGAAGCCGGCCGGCCGCTTCCGCCGGATGCTCGACCGTCTGTCCAGCTCCCAGGAGGAACTCGAGTCCGAGGAGCTTCAGGAGGACGCGCAGGCATCGGGCTGCACCCCCATCTGTGACTGCGGGGACCGGCAGATCGTGAAGGTGACTGGTACCTTGCGCACGGTCACCCTGCGACCGCGGGCCGGCGTCCCGGCCCTGGAGGCGGAGCTGTTCGACGGCTCCGCCGCACTGGACGTGGTGTGGCTGGGCCGGCGCTCCATCGTGGGCATAGAACCGGGCCGCAAGATGATCGCGTCGGGCCGGATCGCCATGAGCCACGGCCGGCGGGTGCTGTTCAATCCCAAATACGAGCTCCGACCGCTCGGACAGGAGTAGCCGGTGACGTCCCTCGACAAGCCGACCAAGCAGGAGCAGGACCACGACGGCCACGGCCACCAGTCCAGGGCCGTGACCGAAGCGGCCCTCTTCGAGGCCTTCGGCGGGATCCGGGGCACGGTGGAGACGGTCCTGCCCGGGCTGCTCTTCGTCACGATCTTCACGATCAACAAGGACCTGCACCTCTCGGCGATCGCGGCCCTCGGACTGTCGCTGCTCCTCGTCGCCGTGCGGCTGATCCGCAGGGACACCGTGAAGCACGCGTTCAGCGGGGTCTTCGGGGTGGCCTTCGGCGTCGTCTTCGCGATGATGACCGGCAACGCGAAGGACTTCTATCTGCCGGGCATGCTGTACACGCTGGGCCTGGCCCTCGCGTACATCATCACGACGCTGGCCGGAGTGCCGCTGATCGGCCTGATCCTCGGCCCGGTCTTCAAGGAGAACCTCTCCTGGCGCACCCGCAACCCGGGCCGCAAGAAGGCCTACGCCAAGGCCAGCTGGGCCTGGGGTCTGATCCTGCTCGCCAAGTGCGCGATCCTCTTCCCGCTCTACTGGTGGGCCGACACGACACAGCTCGGCTGGGTGCTGGTCACCCTGAAGATCCCGCCGTTCCTGCTGGCGGTGTATCTGACCTGGGTCTTCCTGGCCAAGGCCCCGCCGCCGATCGACGTCTTCGCCGAGATGGAGGCGCAGGAGCGCGAGGAGGAGGCCCGTAAGGCGGCCGCCGCGCGCGACGGCGAGGCATAGGCAGTACGCGCACGAGGCTCAGGCAGTACGCGCACGAGGCACAGGCCCGTACGCGCAAGGGCCCGGGACACATGGTCCCGGGCCCTTCTGCCTGCCTGCGGCCACCTCGTCCGCGGTTCGTGACCGAGGCGGTCCCGGCCTGCCGCGTCAGCCCGTCGTCGTCGGGTTCTCGCGGCGGACCGAGAGGAGGTCCTCCAGCTGCTCCTCACGCGCCTGGGCGGCCACGAAGAGAAGCTCGTCACCCGGCTCCAGGGTCTCCTCGTTGTGCGGGGTGAGGACCCGGGGGCCGCGGATGATCGTCACCAGCGAGGTGTCCTCGGGCCAGGCCACATCGCCGACCTGGGTGCCGGCCAGCGCCGACTCCGGCGGCAGGGTCAGCTCGACCAGGTTGGCGTCGCCGTGGCTGAAGCGCAGCAGCCGCACCAGGTCGCCGACGCTCACCGCCTCCTCGACCAGCGCCGACATCAGGCGCGGTGTGGACACCGCGACATCCACGCCCCACGACTCGTTGAACAGCCACTCGTTCTTGGGGTTGTTCACCCGGGCGACGACCCGCGGCACGCCGTACTCGGTCTTCGCCAGCAGCGACACGACCAGGTTCACCTTGTCGTCACCCGTCGCCGCGATCACGACGTTGCAGCGCTGCAGCGCCGCCTCGTCCAGCGACGTGATCTCACAGGCGTCGGCCAGCAGCCACTCCGCCTGCGGCACCCGCTCCACCGAGATGGCCGTGGGCGCCTTGTCGATCAGGAGCACCTCGTGCCCGTTCTCCAGCAGCTCTCCCGCGATGGAACGACCCACCGCGCCGGCCCCGGCAATCGCGACCCGCATCAGTGACCGCCCTCCTCAGGACCCTGGGCGAACGCCGCCTCGACCTTCTCGACCTCGTCCGTCCGCATCATCACATGGACCAGATCGCCTTCCTGGAGCACGGTCTGGGACGTCGGCAGGACCGCCTCGCCCAGCCGGGTCAGGAACGCGACCCGCACACCCGTCTCCTCCTGCAGCCGGCTCACCTTGTGCCCGATCCAGGCCGGTGACGTGTGCACCTCGGCGAGCTGGACGCCCCCGCTGGGGTCGCGCCACAGCGGCTCCGCGCCCGACGGCAGCAGCCGGCGCAGCATCTGGTCCGCCGTCCAGCGGACCGTGGCCACGGTCGGGATGCCCAGGCGCTGGTACACCTCGGCCCGACGCGGGTCGTAGATCCGCGCCGCGACGTTCTCGATCCCGAACATCTCGCGGGCGACGCGCGCGGCGATGATGTTCGAGTTGTCGCCGCTGCTCACCGCGGCGAAGGCACCGGCCTCCTCGATGCCCGCCTCGCGGAGCGTGTCCTGGTCGAAGCCGACACCGGTGACACGGCGGCCGCCGAAACCGGCGCCGAGGCGGCGGAAGGCCGTGGGGTCCTGGTCGACGACGGCGACCGTGTGCCCCTGTTGCTCCAGGGTCTGCGCGAGCGCCGCTCCCACGCGCCCACAGCCCATGATGACGATGTGCACCTGACTACCCCGCAGTCCTGGTCATCCCGGTCAACCCGCTGACCTGCGCAAACACCCTGTTCACTCTTCTCTCTCGGCTCTGCCGGGCAACGACGGGGCATCAGTGTGCGGTGGTTGCCCTTGACGAGCTTATGACGCGGCACCGACGTTGCCCTCATCCGCGGTGCCGAAGGCGGGGGCGCCGTCCCTGACGTAGCGCTGAGTGCACACGTCATCGGCGGAGCGTCGCGGCGGACGGCTGATTCGGTGGCAGTGCCAGCCTCGGCTGGGCGCTGTCAAGAGAAACCCTTACGATCCTCAGCGTGTCCAAACTGACCGACGTGCCCAAACGGATCCTGATCGGCCGGGCGCTGCGCAGCGACAGGCTCGGAGAAACGCTCCTGCCGAAGCGCATCGCACTGCCGGTCTTCGCCTCCGACCCGCTTTCCTCGGTGGCGTACGCCCCGGGAGAGGTCCTGCTGGTCCTCTCCATCGCGGGTGTGTCGGCGTACCACTTCAGCCCCTGGATCGCGCTGGCCGTCGTGGTCCTGATGTTCACCGTCGTCGCGTCGTACCGGCAGAACGTCCACGCGTACCCGAGCGGCGGCGGCGACTACGAGGTGGCGAACACCAACCTCGGCCCCAAGGCCGGTCTCACCGTCGCCAGCGCGCTCCTCGTCGACTACGTCCTCACCGTCGCCGTGTCGATCTCCTCCGGCGTGGAGAACCTCGGTTCCGCGATCCCGTTCGTCGTCGAGCACAAGGTGCTCTGCGCCATCGTCATCATCGTGCTGCTGACCCTGATGAACCTGCGCGGCGTGAAGGAGTCGGGCAAGCTCTTCGCGATCCCGACGTATGTCTTCGTCTGCGGCGTCTTCATCATGATCATGTGGGGCGCGTACCGCGGCTTCGTCCTCGACGACACCATGCGGGCCCCGACCGCCGACCTGGAGATCAAGCCGGAGCACCAGGGCCTGGCCGGCTTCGCCCTGGTCTTCCTGCTGCTGCGTGCCTTCTCCTCCGGCTGTGCCGCGCTCACCGGCGTCGAGGCCATCAGCAACGGCGTCCCCGCCTTCCGCAAGCCCAAGAGCAAGAACGCCGCGACCACGCTGCTGCTCATGGGAGCACTGGCCGTCACCATGTTCTGCGGCATCATCGGCCTCGCCATGGCCACCGACGTCAGGATGGCCGAGAACCCCGCGCACGATTTGTTCCGCAACGGGGAGCCGGTCGGCTCGGGCTATGTCCAGAACCCGGTGATCTCCCAGGTCGCGGCCGCCGTCTTCGGCGACGACACGTTCTTCTTCGTCGTCCTCGCCGCGGCCACCGCGCTCGTCCTCTTCCTGGCGGCGAACACCGCGTACAACGGCTTCCCGCTGCTCGGCTCGATCCTCGCCCAGGACCGCTACCTGCCGCGCCAGCTGCACACCCGCGGCGACCGGCTCGCCTTCTCCAACGGCATCGTGCTGCTGGCCGGCGCGGCCATCCTGCTGGTCTGGGTGTACGGAGCCGACTCCACCAAGCTGATCCAGCTGTACATCGTCGGCGTCTTCGTCTCCTTCACGCTCAGCCAGACCGGCATGGTCCGGCACTGGAACCGCCATCTGAAGACCGAGCGCGACCCGGCCAAGCGGCGCCACATGATCCGCTCGCGGGCGATCAACACCTTCGGTGCCTTCTTCACCGGGCTGGTGCTGGTCGTCGTTCTCGTCACCAAGTTCACGCACGGTGCCTGGGTGGCGCTGCTGGGCATGGTGATCTTCTACGTGACGATGAGCGCGATCCGCAGGCACTACGACCGGGTCGCGGAGGAGATCGCCGCACCCGACGAGCCCAGCGACGACAGTGTGCGGCCCTCCAGGGTCCACTCCATCGTCCTGGTGTCCAAGGTCCACCGGCCCACCCTGCGTGCCCTCGCCTACGCCAAGCTGATGCGCTCCGACCGGCTGGAGGCGCTCAGCATCGACGTCGACCCGGCCGAGACGAAGGCGCTCAAGGACGAGTGGGAGCGGCGCGGCATCAACGTCCCGCTGAAGATCCTCCACTCGCCCTACCGCGAGATCACCCGGCCGATCGTCGACTACGTGAAGGGCCTGCGGCGCGAGAGCCCGCGGGACGCGGTCAGCGTGATCATCCCCGAGTACGTGGTCGGCCACTGGTGGGAGCACCTGCTGCACAACCAGAGCGCGCTGCGCCTGAAGGGCCGGCTGCTGTTCACCCCCGGCATCATGGTCACCTCCGTCCCGTACCAGCTGGAGTCCTCCGAACTCGCGAAGAAGCGGGCCAAGAAGCGCCAGGACTGGAACGCGCCGGGCTCGGTCCGCCGCGGGCCGGTGAACGAGCGCCCCAAGGAGCCCAGCAGCAAGGGCTGAGGCGCCCTCGCACCCACGTAGACTGGGGGGCTGTCGTCCGCGCACGGACGACAGCCCCTCTCGTATCCCTGGAGTCACCCCGTCATGCCGAACGCTTCCGATGCCTCGCTCGTCGGGCAGGAGTACGAGGTCGAGATCGGGCCCGTCGCGCACGGCGGCCACTGCATCGCCCGCACCGACGCCGGGCAGGTCCTCTTCGTCCGGCACGCGCTGCCCGGCGAGACGGTCGTCGCCCGCGTCACCGAGGGCGAGGAGGGCTCCCGCTATCTGCGCGCCGACGCCGTACGCGTCCTGGAGGCGTCCAAGGACCGCGTCGAGGCGCCGTGCCCGTTCGCGGGACCCGGCAGGTGCGGCGGCTGCGACTGGCAGCACGCCAAGCCGGGCGCGCAGCGCCGCTTCAAGGGCGAGGTCGTCACGGAGCAGCTGAAGCGGCTCGCGGGCCTCACCCCCGAGGAGGCCGGCTGGGACGGCACGGTCATGCCGGCGGAGGGCGACAAGCTGCCCGCCGGCGAGGTGCCCGCGTGGCGCACGCGCGTCCAGTACGCCGTCGACGCCGAGGGCCGCGCGGGACTGCGCCGCCACCGCTCCCACGAGGTCGAGCCCGTCGACCACTGCATGATCGCGGCGCCGGGAGTCACCGAACTCGGCATCGAGAAGCGCACCTGGGAGGGCATGGCGTCGATCGAGGCCATCGCCGCCACCGGCTCCGGCGACCGCCAGGTGATCCTCACGCCGCGCCCCGGCGCGCGGCTGCCGATCGTGGAGCTCGACAAGCCGGTCTCCGTCCTCCGGATCCACGAGAAGGACGAGAGCGTCCACCGGGTCCACGGCCGACCCTTCGTCCGCGAACGGGCCGACGACCGCACCTACCGCGTCGGGATGGGCGGCTTCTGGCAGGTCCACCCGAAGGCCGCCCAGACCCTCGTCGAGGCCGTGATGCAGGGCCTGTTGCCCCGTAAGGGCGACACGGCCCTCGATCTCTACTGCGGCGTTGGCCTGTTCGCCGGCGCCATCGGCCAGCGCGTGGGCGAGAAGGGCGCGGTCCTCGGCATCGAGTCCGGCAAGCGCGCCGTCGAGGACGCCCGCCACAACCTCCAGGACCTCCCGCGCGTCCGCATCGAGCAGGGCAAGGTCGAATCCGTCCTCCCGCGCACCGGCATCACCGAGGCCGACCTCGTCGTCCTCGACCCACCCCGCGCGGGCGCCGGCCGTTCCACCGTCGAGTACGTCTCGAACCTCGGCGCCCGCCGCATCGCGTACGTGGCCTGCGACCCGGCGGCACTGGCACGGGACTTGGCGTACTTCCGCGAGAACGGGTACGGGCCGCGGACGCTGAGGGCGTTCGACCTGTTTCCGATGACGCATCACGTGGAGTGCGTGGCGATCCTGGAGCCTGCCGCGAAGGGCTCCTGACCTGCAGGTTCCGGTGGTGTGCGTTATGTGCACTGTGGGTGTTACGGGCGATATCTTGACGCTGAAACGACGCTCGTGACGCTCAAATGACGCTCGTTCTGACGGGGCGTCACCTGGCTGATCGTGCAGGTCATGCTGGGTGGGAGGCGCACTTCCCGAGGGCTGGCTTTGCGGGAACTTGAAGAAAATCAGTCGGGTTCCGGCGCCCCTGATTGCGGCGGCAGACGCGCTGCCGCCGTACTTCGGCGGGCCGAATGTCTGGCGGAGCGTGCGCTCAGTAGGTGGGCCCGTAGGGGCTCCAGCCGCGCATGAACGGCTTGAGATCTTCGGGGCGGGGTTCGGGGATGTCCGGCAGCAACGGTGAACCGTTGAGGGGGTTCAGGCGTTGCACGTGACTCTCGGCCCACGTGATCCATGCCTCGGCTTCGTCCCTGGCCGGTCCGGTCGGCAGGCTCTCTGCATGGAGGCGTAGCGCACTGACGTACTCGGCCAAGCCCGCTGCGCGCCGCCACGCTTCTTCTTGCGCTTCGAGGTGCCGGACACGGTATGCCTCTGCGTATTCGGTCGTTGCCCGCCGCTTTGCGGCCTCCCAGCGCAGGCGCTGCTGCCGTGCTTCCTCCAGGTCGGCCTGGCGCTTGCGTTCGGCCGCCTCTCCGCGGAGACCGACCTCTTGCACGATCTCGGCGAGCTGGTCCTCAAGAGGGCGTGCGACCGTGTCGGCCCACTCGCCGGCCCGGTGTGGCCGCCCACCGCTGACACGGATTCATCAAGCGGTCAGCGGGGGAGTAGTCGTAGCGAGGGATCCTGACCCAGGAGTGCTTCTCGGCCTCCGCGAGTTCCTTCTGTGTGGGGACGTGCTCGACCCGGTCCTGTTCTTGCAGGACGAGGAATTCGCATTTCTGGCCTTGTGCCGTGATGGTGAAATGAGGTGGGCCGCTTCGCCGACGATGCGGTAGCGGTGCACCATGCGCTGTGCCGATTGCGCTGATGTGACCTGCCGGGTGGCCGCGATCTTGGCACCGGCGAGCAGCGTCGACAGACCGGCCGTCACCGGTGCGAACGCCAGCGTGATGCCCACCGTGGCGCACAGGTCCGCCAGTTCACCCACCGCGGCGATCTTCCGGGCCACGATGATGTCCGCCACGCGGTCCAGCGCGCCGGCCACCAGCCGGGCCGCCTTCGCCAGGTCCTTGTGCTTGCCCTGCACCTTCGACCAGTGCCTGTCCAGCGCCGTCAGCGACTCGCTCCGCCCCGTGGAGAGCAGTTTCTGGATGTGCCCGTACGCGGCCCCCGCGTCGTCGTCGGCGTCGTCCGCGAACTCCCGCAGCGAGTCCGCCATGTCGCGGTAGGCGTCCTCGTCCACATTCGGCCAGCCCACACCGACGACATCGAGCATCGTGTCGACGCCCTCAGGAATCGTGTACCCCACGACAACAGCCCCCGTTCCCACCTGCAATCGGTCAGTCAGGAGAACGCCCTTTCATGTGACGTCCCGTCGGTACCAAGTGGATTCAGGGGGCTGGCCGTTGGAGCACAAGAAGGGTGGCGAACTGTCGGCCGGGCATCTTGAAGATGTCCGCCCGCCGGCTCAGTTCAGCATCGCGCGCGCCGCCCGCGCCCGACCCCTGATCGCCTCCGCCGTGGTCGGTTCTACCGCCGAGACCACCTCCGCGTAGGCGTCCATTCTGCAGCGCCCGTCGTGAACTCGCCTCGCTGTACCAGCAGTTGAGCCCGCTCATAGCGCAGCCGGGCCGGATGCGAGGGGAGGAGCAGCAGCAGGTCCAGTGCCCACAGGGCGACATCCGAGCGCTCGGGCCGCGGCGCGGCCCAGGCGCGGATGTTGTTGAGGATGCGCGAGATCACGGCGAGCGGGTCAGCCGGGCTCAGCATCGACGGGTTCAGAGAAGGCTCTGTGGCGCTCGCAACGAGCAGTTCGGTGTCCTCGGGGGACAGCAGCCGGCCCGCTGCGAAGGGGTCCGCCAGCACATGGGCGTCCGGGGCGCCGAGGACCTGGGCCTCCGGGTCGCCGAAGCCCACGACGAAGTGGCCGGGCAGAGCGACCCCGTACACCGGCCCGCCTGCCCTGCGGGCCACCTCCGTCCAGATCACCGAGAGCAGGATCGGCAGGCCCCGGCGCCGGAGCAGCACCCTGTGCAGCAGCGAGGGCTCCAGGTGCTGGTAGTCGCCGGGGCTGCCGTGGAAGCCTTCGCGTCCGCCCAGAAGGTCCGCCGTCGCGGTTGCCCAGGCATGCGGCGTGCGCAGCCCGTACGGCAGCAGCCCCGCGAGAAGGGCACGGCCTCCGGCGAGCTGCCCGTGTCAAGCCGCAGCACGAAGTTCTGGGTCAAGGAGATCAAGGCCCCCGCCGGCTACGACCTCTACAAGCCGACGAAGACGTTCACGTCGGGCCCCGGCGCCCCGGTGACCGCGACCGTCACCAACGCCAAGACGGCCACCGACCCGAAGCCCGACCCCTCAGACCAGCCGACGAACAAGCCCACACGCTGAACTGGAGACGTTGCGGTTTGCCGGGCAGGTCTACGAGATGGCCTGGCGGCTGCGTAAGGCCCAAGTTTCCTCGGTCGAGCGAGTACGGGCCATCGGCATCGAAGCCAACATCGGACCCTTGGATCTTGACCGGTTTGTGCCGCCCACGATGGAACAGCTGGGCTGGGTTCAGTGCGACCGGCGACCCGACGGGGGGCTGGTCAGTGTGGCGGCCTTCGTTCCGCCGAATGCCGAGCTGTTGGGTGCGACGGATCGACTGCTGGGCGCTGCGCGCCGGGTCGAGAATCTGGGCCTGACCTGGGCTTTTCCGCGCCCCGTTCAGGCCGACATCTTTCCGATGACCTCGCACGTGGAGTGTGTGGCGATTCTTGAGCCGGCTCAGAAGGGCCTCTGACCTGCGGTTCTTCGCATGCTGTCGGCTTGCCCGACCTGTTTCCGGGCAAGCAACGGGTCGCGCGGTCGGCGTAGCTGCGGAGGCGGTCTGACCTGCGAGTTCACCGCACAGCAAGAACAGCATCGGTGAAGTACCGGGCATCGGCGAGCATTCTTGACGCTCAAGTGACGCTCGAGCGTTCGTGTCGGTCGGGTGCGCCGATGCTCCAGGACTGCGGGTAGCGCCTGGGGGAACGTCAGCGCTGGGGCGGTGTCGTTCGCGGCGACCGCGCCGTTGGACGGAGCCAGGCCGCCTGCCTTGTTGATCCACCAGGTCCCGCCGTCGGGGCCGGTGAGGGTCAGGGCGACGCGGGCGTCGAGCGCCGACAACGCCCTCACCGACGAGGACCCGGACCGACGAGCAAGGACTACACCTCAATCATCAACGACAAGCAGTACGCGATCCGTCTTCACCGGCAGCACCGAGGTCGGACGAGCCGTGATGAAGGCGGCGAGCGAGAACCTCGTCCCCGTCACGCTGGAACTGGGCGGCAAGTCTCCGACCATCGTCGCCGCAGGTGGCGGAAGACGAGTCGGCCTGTACGCCGGGTCGCCAGTCGGCGGGCGCGTCCCAGCCGGCCGTGGACGACCTCGACGCGCCAGGCGTGGCGGATCGGTCGGAATACCAGCTGCTTGCGAGGTCACGGGCGACGACGGTCACCGTGACGCCGTGGGCGCGGTTCATGATGATCGGCGCTGCGGCCTCCGTCCAGTGGTTGCTCGCCTCCGGCTCGGTCGCCATGGCCACTGCGGGCCCCGTCATCACCGCGCTCCTCGCCGACCTCACCGATAGCCGCGCCTGATCTCAAGCACCGCTCGGCTCCCCGGCGCTCCCGTCTCGCAACACCGGCGACGCCGCGGCAACAGCGCGTACGGGGTGCCGGGAGTTTGGATTCGGCGCCCGTTCCCGCAGTCATGGCTGCGGGAACGGGCATGCCGCGTTCAGGCATGGGGCAGGAGCCCAGCCACCCCGGCTTTCAGCCCCACTGCATCCGCCAGAGGCGGGTTCGCGCCGGGGACTGAGCAGGTCAGGGCGGCGACGCGAGCGGCGAAGGAGCAGGCGTCGGTCAGGTCTTCGAGGCTCAGTGCGTCGAGTCGGCCGCCGAGGTGTCCGAGGGCGGCGAGCCGGTGGAGCAGGCCCGCGGTGAAGGAGTCCCCGGCGCCGACGGTGTCGACGACGTCGATGGCCGGGGCCGCGACGGTGACGCGGAGACCGTCGAGGGAGGCGAGGGCGCCCCGTCCGCCCAAGGTGATGACGACGAGGCGCGCGCCGGCGGCGTGCCAGGTGTCGCACGCCTCCTCGGCGCCGACGCCGGGCAGGAGCAGCGCGAGGTCGTCCTCGCTGAGGCGAAGGATGTCGGCGAGGGCGCACCAGTGGGGGAGCCGTTCGCGGTAGGCGGAGGGCGGTACGAGCAGGGGGCGGACGTTGGGGTCGATGGATACGGTGACGTGCTCGCGGGCCTTGGCGAGGTGGTCCTCGATGCGGCTGCCGCCGGGTTGGCGTATGAGTGCCAGGGAGCCCGTGTGCAGGCAGGCCGCGTCGTCCTGCTGGGTGGCGGCGAGTTCCTCGTCGGTCCACTGCCAGTCGGCGGCGCTGTCGGCGTAGAAGGTGTAGGTGGCCTGGCCGGAGTCGTCGAGGTCGGCGACGGCGAGGGTGCTGGGCTCGGGAGCGGTCACGCTGCCGGTCAGATCGACGCCGGAGGCGCTGAGGCGGGCACGGAAGAGGGTGCCGAAGACATCCGTGGAGAAGCGCCCGAGGAAGCGGGTGGGGGTGCCGAGCCGGGCGAGAGCGACGGCGGTGTTGGCGGGGCCGCCACCGGGCAGGGCCCGCAGCGCGAGTTCATCGGAGCTGGAGCGGGCGGGGTCGGTGAAGGCGTCGGCGACGCACTCGCCGAGGACTGTGACACTGACGGGGGCCTGGGGTCGGGCCATGGTGACTGTCTGCCTCTCTCAGGAAGAGCGCGGGTGGCGAAGGGCACCGGGACGGTGGCCCGATGCAGCCCATTGCGCAGGTATTGACATGCCGCTCAAGACGGACGTAACTTCCCTGCCACAAGGAAGTAACGCGCGTTATTAAAGCGCGAAACCGGAGGCGGTGTCTCGTCTCCAGTCGGCCGAAAGGGACTGGAAGTGGCCACGAACAGGACGCAGCGCGTGACCATGAGCGATGTGGCGCGCCACGCGGGTGTCTCGCGGACCACCGTCTCCTTCGTCCTCAACGACAAGCCCGGCGCCGCCATCCCCGAGGAGACCCGTCGGCGGATCCTGGAGGCGATCGACGAGCTCGGCTACCGGCCCAACGCCGGGGCGCGGGCGCTGGCCGCGAACCGCAGCGGGTGGTTCGGGCTGATCACCGAGATCGTGACCGGCCCCTTCGCGGGGGAGGTGATCACGGGCGCGCAGAGCCGCGCCTGGGGTGACCGGAGGTTCCTGCTGATCGCCGCGAGCGAGGGCGATCCCGCCCAGGAGGCCGCCGCGCTCGACCAGATGCTGGAGCACCGGGTGGAAGGGCTGCTGTACGCCACGACCTGGCACCGCGCCGTCACGCTCCCCAAGGCCGCCCGGGAGGTGCCGACGGTGCTCGTCAACTGCTACGACGCGGAAGATGAGCTGCCGTGCATCCTGCCCGACGAGGTGTCGGGCGGATACAAGGCGACCCGCCGGCTCCTGGACGCCGGTCACACCCGCATCGGGTTCATCAACCTCGACCCGGCGATCCCGGCCGCCATCGGCAGGCGCGAAGGGTACGAACGTGCCCTGCGCGAGGCCGGGATCACCCCCGACACCTCCCTCGTCGTCCCCGGCTGGGCCACCGCCGACAGCGCCTACGCCGCCGCCTGCGAACTGCTGGACCGCCCGGCGGGCGACCGGCCGACCGCGCTGTTCTGCGGAAACGACCGGATGGCGATGGGCGCGTACGACGCGATCAAGGAACGTGGACTGCGCATCCCGCACGACGTGGCCGTGGTGGGGTTCGACAACCAGGAACTCATCGCCGCCTATCTGCGGCCGAAGCTGACGACGCTCGCCCTGCCCTTCGAGGCCATGGGCACCAAGGGCATTGACATGCTCGCCGCTCTCGCAGCCGGGCAGCCGCTCGACACCCACCGGGTGACGATCGACTGCCCGCTGCTCGAACGCTCGTCGGTCTGACCGCTAATCAGCCCGCCGAGGAATCCCATCCCAGTCTTCGCCCTGTGTGTTGAAGAGAGGAAAAGAGTCTCCATTATGGCACCTTCCCGCATACCTTCACGGCGGCCCCGAGCCGTCCTGAGAGCGGTCACCGCGACCGCCGCCGCAGCCCTGGTCCTGTCCGCCTGTACGGGTGGCTCGGGCGCGTCCGGCGCCGGTGACACCTCCGGCAACCAGCTGCTCACCATCCCGCGCGAGGATCTGGCGACGTTCACGCGCAACTTCAACCCGCTCTCCCCGCAGGCCGCCCCTATGACCCTGCAGGCGGTCTACGAGCCGCTGGCGGTGCACAGCATGGCGGATGCCAAGGACACGCCGTGGCTGGCCACCAAGTGGGAGCAGGCCAAGGATGGCAAGTCCCTCACCTTCACGTTGCGCGACGGCGTCAAGTGGTCGGACGGCCAGGCTCTCACCGCCGACGACGTCGTCTACACCTTCGAGCTCCAGAAGAAGGTGCTGGGCGGCTTCGACTACCTGGACAAGGTCACCGCGGTCGACGCCCACACGGTGAAGTTCTCCTTCAACAAGGCATTCTCGACCGCCTTCTTCGAGATCAGCGGCCACTACATCCTGCCGAAGCACATCTGGTCCAAGGTGAAGGACCCGGCGAAGTTCACCAACCCGAACCCGGTCGGCACCGGCCCTTACACCAAGATCGAGAAGTTCCAGAGCCAGTCGTACGAGCTGCGCAAGAACCCCGACTACTGGCAGCCGGCGAAGCAGCAGATCGCCGGCATCCAGATGCTCGCCTTCTCCGGCAACGACAGCGCCAACATCGCCTTCACCAACGGCGAGGTGGACTGGACGCAGTCGTTCATCCCGGACATCGAGAAGTCCTTCGTCGCCAAGGACAAGAAGCACAACCACTACTGGTTCCCGGCCACCGGCGCCATGATCAACTGGCAGCTGAACACCACCAAGGCCCCCTTCGACGACCCGGCCGTGCGCAAGGCGCTCAGCATGGCGGTAGACCGCGACCAGATCACCAAGGTCGCGATGAACGGCTACGCCGAACCCGCCGACTGCACGGGCCTGGCCCGCACGTACGACAAGTGGCGCGACACGTCGCTGGCCGCCTCCTGCACTTGGACGAAGTACGACACCGACGCGGCGGCCAAGGCCCTCGACGCGGCCGGCTACAAGGAGAGCGGCGGCAAGCGCAAGCTGAAGAACGGCAAGAACTTCACCCTCGACATCTCCGTCGGCTCCGCCTCCTCCGACTGGATATCGGTCGCCAACATCATCAAGCAGAACCTCGCGAAGGTCGGCATCACCGCCACCGTGAAGACACCCGACTGGTCGGCTGTCCAGTCGTCGTACAACACCGGCACCTTCGACACCGGCATCGTGTGGAGCAACAACGGCGCCACCCCGTACGAGTACTTCCGCGGCGTGATGTCGACCAAGATGGTGCAGCCGGTCGGCAAGCAGGCCACGGAGAACTACCACCGCTTCGGCGACAAGAAGGCCGACAAGCTCATCGACGCCTTCGCCGCCGCCACGGACGAGAGTGCGCAGCGCGAGCAGATGAACGGTCTGCAGGAGCTGTACAACAAGGACACGCCTGTCGTCCCGCTGTTCACCGGCCCCGAGTGGGGCGCGTACACGGATGCCCGCTTCACCGGCTGGCCCACCGAAGAGAACCCGTACGCCACCCTCGGCAACCGCAACGGCAGCACGATCCTCGTGCTCACCTCGCTGAAGCCCGTCAAGGGCTGACGCCCGGCGAACCGACGGCCGTCCTCCTCCCCGGACGGCCGCCCCGCCACCGACCTCCCGCACCCCCACCGACAGGAGCACGACCCGTGCGTCTCATCCTGCGCAATCTGGGGTTCTATCTGCTCGCCTTCTGGGCCTCCATCACCCTGAACTTCGTTCTCCCGCGCTTCATGCCGGGCGACCCGGTCTCCCGGATGTTCGCGCAGGCCCAGGGCACCATGCAGCCCGATCAGATAGCCCAGCTGCGCAAACTCTTCGGCCTCGACAACCGCCCCCTCTGGGAGCAGTACGTCTCCTACGTCAAGAGCGTCTTCACCGGCGACCTCGGCATCTCCATCACCCGCTTCCCCACCCCGGTCACCGACGTGATCGGCTCGCAGATCGGCTGGACCCTGCTCCTCGGTGGCGTCGCGCTCGTCATCGCCGCCGTGCTCGGCAACCTGCTCGGCATCGTCGCCGCCTGGCGGCGCGGCGGCGTCCTCGACTCCGCCTTCCCGCCCCTGCTGATCTTCGTCGGCTCCTTCCCGTACTTCTGGCTGGCGATGGGCGCGCTGTACCTGTTCGGGGTCAGCCTGGGCTGGTTCCCGATGCGGCATGCCTACGACGTCGGTCTGACTCCCGGCTTCAACGGCGAGTTCCTCTCCAACGTCGCCACCCACCTGGTGCTGCCGGCGCTGACCATCGTGCTGGTCTCCATCGGCGGCTGGATGCTCGGCATGCGCAACACCATGATCGCCACGGCGGCCGAGGACTACATCACCATGGCCGAGGCCAAGGGGCTCAGCCCCTCGCGGATCATGTTCCGCTACGCCGCCCGCAACGCCCTGCTCCCCTCCGTTACCAACTTCGGCATGGCACTCGGCTTCGTCGTCGGCGGCGCCCTGCTCACCGAGGTCGTGTTCGCCTACCCCGGCATCGGCTATCAGCTGCTGATGGCCGTCCAGGGCCTGGACTACCCGCTGATGCAGGGCATCTTCCTGACGATCACGGCGGCGGTACTGATTGCGAACTTCCTCGTCGACCTCGTCTACGTCCGCCTCGACCCGCGCGTCCGCGTCCGCTGAAGGGGGCTGCCGACATGACCGCCATCGACATCGCAACGGCCACCACGCCGACAGTCCCCGCGCGCCCTTCCCGCCGGCGCGGACTGCTACGCCAGCTCACCGACAGCAAGAAGGCGATGACCGGGCTGATGCTGCTCGCTCTCTTCGCTCTCCTTGCTCTGCTCGCTCCCGTCCTCGTCCCGGGTGAACCGTCGCTCATCAACTCCACGGGCAGCCAGGTCCCTTCGGCCGCACACTGGCTCGGTACGACCGCCAAGGGACAGGACGTGCTCGCCCTCACCCTGTGGGGCGCGCGCAGCTCGCTCTTCGTCGGGTTCACCGTGGGGCTGGTGGCGACCGCGGTCGCCATCGTCGTCGGCCTCGCGGCCGCCTACTTCGGCCGCATTGTGGACGACGCGCTGACCCTGGTCACCAACATCTTCCTGCTGCTGCCCGGACTGCCGCTGCTCATCATCCTGGCCGCGTTCCTGCCGCCCGGGACCTCCACCGTGATCCTGGTCCTCGTCGTCACCGGCTGGGCGGGCTCGGCCCGGGTCCTGCGCGCGCAGGCCAAGTCGATCCGGGGCAAGGACTTCGTGGCCGCCGCGGTCGTCACCGGGGAGCGCCCGCTGCGGATCATGTTCCGCGAGATCCTGCCCAACATGGCGTCCGTGGTGATGACCACGCTGCTCGGCTGCGTGATCTTCGGCATCGGCGCCCAGGCCGGCCTGGAATTCCTCGGCCTCGGCGACAGCAGCGTCGTCAGCTGGGGTACCAACCTGTACTGGGCCAGCAACGACGGCGCGTTGATGACCGGCGCTTGGTGGGCCTTCGTCCCCTCCGGACTGTGCATCGCGCTCGTCGCGTTCGCGCTCGCGCTGGTCAACTATGCGGTCGACGAGATCACCAACCCGAGGCTGCGCAACCGCCGTGCCCGCCGCGAGAGGAGGGGCTGAGCCATGGAACCCGTACTTGAACTGAGCGGCCTGCGCGTCGAGTACCGCGGCGACGGACGCACCGTGGTCGGCGCCGACGACGTCTCCTTCTCCATCGGCGCCGGAGAGATCTTCGGCCTCGCCGGAGAGTCCGGCTGCGGCAAGTCGACCATCGCCAACGCGGTCATGCGGCTGCTGAAGCCCCCGGCGGAGATCACCGCGGGCAGCATCCGCTTCCAGGGGCGGGACGTCCTCGCCCTGGACGCACGTGAGCTGCGCGCCTTCCGATGGCGGGAGATCGCGATGGTCTTCCAGTCGGCGATGAACTCCCTCAACCCCGTTCTGACCATCGGCGAGCAGATCGTCGACATCTTCACCACCCACGAGAGGCTGAAGAAGCGGGTCGCGCGGGAGCGGGCGGGAGAGCTCCTGGAGCTGGTGGGCATCGACCCGGGGCGGCTGAAGGCGTACCCGCACCAGCTGTCCGGCGGTATGCGCCAGCGCGTGGTCATCGCCATGGCCGTCGCGCTCCGCCCCCGGCTGCTGATCATGGACGAGCCGACGACCGCGCTCGACGTGGTCGTGCAGCAGGAGATCATGGCGCAGATCCGCGACCTCCAGCGGGAGCTGGGCTTCTCCATCCTCTTCATCACTCACGACATGTCCCTGATGGTCGAGCTGTCGGACCGCATGGGCGTGATGTACGGCGGACGGATCGTGGAACTCGCCGCCGCCAAGGACCTGTTCGCGGGGCCCCTCCATCCCTACACCGAGGCGCTGATGAACGCCTTCCCGCCGCTGACAGGCCCGCGCCAAGAGCTCACCGGCCTCTTCGACGCCCCGCGCACCGCCGACAGCTGCGGCTTCCACGTCCGCTGTCCCGAGGACCGCTCGGACTGCTCCATGAACATCCCCGACCTGCGCGAGATCGCCCCCAGCCGGTGGGTGGCCCAGAGTGCCCAGGGAGCCCCGCGATGACCCAGCCCCTGCTGTCCGTACGCGGTCTGACCAAGGACTTCCAGGTCGGCACCGTCTTCTCACGGCGCCGCGTCCGTGCCGTCGACGACGTGTCCTTCGACCTGCCGGCCGGCCGGATCACCGCTCTGGTCGGCGAGTCCGGCAGCGGCAAGTCCACCATCGCCCGCTGCCTCGCCCGCCTCGAACAGCCCTCCGCCGGACAGGTGCTGCTCGACGGCGAGGACGTCCTGCGCACCGAGCGGCGCCGGGCGTCACGGACGTACCGCCACAAGGTCCAGATGGTGTTCCAGGACCCCTTCGGTTCGCTCAACCCCGTGCACCGCATCGAGCACTTCCTCACCCGCGCCCTCGTCCTGCACGGCCGCCACGCCACCCCCGAGGCGCTGCGCGAGCTGATGACGACGGTCGGCCTGACCGAGGACATGCTCCAGTCCTACCCGCACGAGCTCTCCGGCGGCCAGCGTCAGCGCGTCGCGATCGCCCGCGCCCTCGCCGTCGAGCCCCGGCTGATCCTCGCCGACGAACCGACGTCGATGCTGGACGTCTCCGTGCGCGTCGGCGTGCTCAACCTGATGCGGCGCCTGCGCGACGAGCGGAACATCGCCATGCTCTACATCACGCACGACCTGGGCTCCGCCCGCTACCTCGCGGACACCACGATGGTCATGTTCGCCGGCGAACTCGTCGAGGGCGGCGACGCGTTGGCGGTGATGGACGCCCCCGCCCACCCCTACACCCGCCTCCTGCTGTCCGCCGTACCCGACCCCGAACGGGCCGGCAGCTACGACCCCGTCGAGCGCGCCCGCCTGCGCGAGGCGATCCTCAACCCCACGTCCTGCCCCTACGGCGACGACGGCACGTGCAGCCGCACCGACCCCGTCCGCCACATCGTCGGCGAGACGAGCGAAGCGAGATGGGGGTCCCCCCGGCCGGAGGCTGGGGGAGGACAGCCCCACTGGGTGCGATGCCATCTGCGCGCACCCGCCTCCGACATCGCCCCCCGCGTCCTCAAGGCCACCGACCGGCCGGACAGCGAGGCCACCGACGCCACCGAGAAAGCGGAGACCACCGCCGCATGACCCACGACCTCACCCTCCCCTCCGGCAGCCACACCGCCGAGGGGCTGGCCGAACGCGCCCTGCGCGACCCCCACCGCCCCCGCTTCCACTTCACCTCGCCCGGCGGCTGGCTCAACGACCCCAACGGGCTGAGTCACTGGAACGGCGTCTACCACCTCTTCTACCAGTACAACCCGCTCGCCGCCGCCCACCACCGCATCCACTGGGGCCACGCCACCAGCACCGACCTCGTGCACTGGGCCGATGAGCCGGTCGCCCTGGTGCCAGGCTCGGACGGCCCGGATCGCGACGGCTGTTGGTCCGGTGTCCTGGTGGACGACGGGGGAGTGCCCACGCTCGTCTACTCGGGCAGGCACGGCGAGCATGAACTCCCTTGCGTGGCCAGGGGATCGGCGGATCTGACGTACTGGACCAAGGACTCGGCCAACCCGGTCATCACCGCCCCGCCGGAGGGTGTCGACATCACGGCCTTCCGCGACCACTGCGTCTGGCGGGAGGGCTCCGGCGAGAACACGGTGTGGCGTCAGCTGGTGGGCTCGGGAATCCGGGGCGTCGGCGGAACGGCCTTCCTGTACGAATCCGACGACCTGCGCAGCTGGCGCTACGTCGGCCCCCTGTTGACCGGCGACGCCTCACAGAACCGGGGCGAGCTCGACTGGACCGGCACGATGTGGGAATGCGTCGACCTCTTCCGGCTCGGCGAGGACGAGGAGGCCGGCGGCACCGACGTCCTGGTCTTCTCCGCCTGGGACGCGGGCACCACCCACCACCCCCTGTACTGGACCGGCAGCTACCAGGGCGACACCTTCACCCCCACCGCCCTCCACCGCCTCGACTACGGCGGACGCTACTTCTACGCCCCCCAGTCCACCCGCGACGAGCACGGCCGACGCATCATGTTCGGCTGGCTCCAGGAGGGCCGGACGGACGAGGCGAACGCGCAGGCCGGCTGGTGCGGTGTGATGTCCCTGCCGAGGGTCGTCACGCTCGCCACGGACGGCGGCCTGCACCAGGCCCCGGTGCCGGAGCTGACCGCGCTGCGGCGGGAGCGCGTAGAGGTGGCTCCAGGCCGACTGGCCGACCCGTACAGCCGGCTGCCCGCCGTGCGCGGGGAGCAGCTGGACATCGAGACGACCCTGCGCCTGGGCACCGGAGCGACCGCCCGGCTCGTGCTCCGCGAGACACCGGACGGCGCGGAACGCACGGTCGTGGAGGTGAGCCGGTCGCACGACGGAGCGGGCACGCTCCGACTGCACCGCGAGAGCAGCAGCCTCGACCCGACGGTCGACACCGAACCCCGGTACGGCGAACTGCCGTTGGACCCCGACGGGCGGGTCGACCTGCGCGTCCTCGTCGACCACTCCGCACTGGAGATCTTCGCCAACGGGCGTGCCCTGACCGCCCGCATCTACCCCACCCGCCCGGACGAGGCCGTCGGCGTCGGTATCGGTGCCGACGGCGACGTGGCCCTGGAGCGGTTCGACGCCTGGCAAATGGCGTCGGCCTTCACCGACGGACCCCGGCCGCTGTGGCCGTGACGGTCTTACACACGACCACGGCCCGCGGGGTGGACGTCCCCGCGGGCCGTGGCCTCCTCCCTGTTCTCCCTCAGGAGCCGCCATGAGCGTGTCCCGCCGTACCCTCCTGCTCGCCGGAGGAACCGCCGCCACCCTGCTCCCTCTCGGAGGCATCCTCCCCGCAGCACAGGCCGCCGCCCCGAGCGCCGCCGGAGCGACCCCCGCCGCCACCCCGATTCCCGACCCCATCCCCGTCACCGGCACCTGGACCCGCACCTCCGACGGCGGCCAGAAGGCGACAGCCGGCCGTCGCGGGCCCGCCCTCGCCCTGTCCGAGCAGCAACTCGCGGCCAAGGGGTCGTACGCGGCCCGCATAACGCCCCAATCCTCTTCCGCCGTAGGCGCGTTGGTGTTCCGGGCCGCCCTCGACGGCTCGACCGGATACGCGATCGCCCTCGACCCCGGCCGCTCCCGCATACGGCTCTACGACCTGGCCGGCGACGACACGATCGCCACCGCGCCGCTGCCCGGCGCACGGGCCGGAAAGTCCTACGACCTCCAAGTGGCCTTCGACGGACCCGAGCTGACGGTACATGTCGACGGCAAGCGGCTCCTCCACGCCGAGGACCACCGCCACGACACCGGCTCGGTGGGCCTGCTCGCCCAGGGCGGCAAGGTCACCTTCGGCCCGCCCTCCCTCTCCTCGGTCACCACCAACCTCACCGGCTGGACCACGAGCGGCGGCACCTGGACGGCGAGTCCGCTGGGCTGGCGCGCGGCCCCAGCCCAGGGAGCCACCGCCCGCGCCATCACCACGACCCAGACGTACGACACCGCGCTCCAGGCCGACCTGCTCCTGCACGACGCCTCCGCCATCGCCTCACTGCTGGTGCGCACCGACGCCACGGCCACGCACGGATACGGCGTCCAAGTCGACGCGGACCAGGGCAGGTTGAGGCTCTACCGCATCGACGGCAACGTCACCCTCGGCACCTACGCGACCACCATCAAGGCCGACGCGGTCTACCGCCTGCGCATCGAAGCCGAACACGACGAACTGCGCGTGCACTGGCAGACCAACTTCCTCTCTCCCGACGGCTACAGCCCCGTCATCACCGCCCAGGACTCCACCCACACCAAGGGCCGGCTCGCCGTCTCGGCATCGGCCGGCGAGGTGTCCTTCGAGAACATCGCCGCCGCCGACCTCGCCACCGGCCTCCAGGGCTGGACGGCCCGCTCCGGCACCTGGACCCCCGACCTGTGCGGCATCCGCGGCGAGAACGGCCTGCGCACGGCCCCCTCCACCGACGGCGACCTGGTGGCGAGAGCCGACATCACCCCCGGCGACCGCTCCTCCTCGGCCGGCCTCGTCCTGCGTGCGTCCGCGAACGGCTCCGGCGGCTACGAAGCCCGCCTGGAAGCCGGCCGCAACGCCGTCGTCCTGCTGGACCGCTCCTCCGGTGCCCGCCTCGCCTCCGCCTCCGGCCCGGTCCGGCGCATCACGGCCGGAAGCACGTACCGCGTCGAGGCTCGCGCGACGGGCAGAACCATCGAGGTGTACGTGGACGGCGTACGGGCGCTGAAGACCCGCGTGTCCCACACCAAGGGCGCCACCTTCGGCACCGCCGCCGCGCACGGGACGTCGTACTTCCAGAACGTCGAGGTCCACAGCACCGCCGACTACTTCACCGAGCCGTACCGCCCCACGTACCACTACTCCCAGCTCACCGGCTCCACCAGCGACCCCTGCGGCCTGCTGCACTACGACGGCGAGTACCACCTCTTCCACCAGGACGAGGGCCGCTGGGCGCACGCGGTCAGCACCGACCTCGTCCACTGGCAGCCCCTGCCGATCGCCCTGCCCTGGAACGCCTATGGCCACTGCTGGACCGGCTGCGCGGTCGTGGACGCCGACGACACCTCCGGTCTCTTCGACGGCGGCTCGGGCCTGATCGCCTATTACACGAGCTACCACCCGGACAAGCCGGGCGGGAACGCCGGCGTGCGCATCGCGTACAGCAAGGACAACGGCCGCTCCTGGCAGCTGCACGGCGGCTCGACCCCGGCCGTGCAGAACCCGGGCGGCCCCGACGCCGGCTGGACCTTCCGCGACCCGAAGGTCATCCGCGACGAGGTTCACGAGCAGTGGCTGATGGTCGTCTCCGGCGGCGACCACATCCGCTTCTTCACCTCCACCGACCTCCTCACCTGGACCCAGGTCAGCTCCTTCGGCTACGGCGACTGGGCCACGCCCGGCGTCTGGGAGTGCCCCGACTTCTTCCCGCTGCCGGTCGACGGCGACAAGGACAAGGTGAAGTGGGTCCTCACTCTGAGCACCGGTGCCGTACGCGCCACGAACGGCTCGGCCGCCCAGTACTTCACGGGTGACTGGAACGGCACCGGTTTCACTCCCGACCAGAAGGCCGGCACGGTCCTGCGCGCAGACTCCGGCCGTGACTACTACGCCGCCATGTCCTTCTACGGCCTGCCCGACGACCGCCGCGTCTGGCTCGGCTGGATGAGCAACTGGGACTACCCCTTCAGCGCCCCGACCGGCGGCTGGAACGGCCAGCTGAGCACCCCCCGCGAACTGACACTCACGAACACCGCCGACGGCGTACGCCTGGTGCAGCGCCCGGTCCGCGAGCTGACCGCCCTGCGCTCCTCTGCCACGACCCGCAAGAGCCTCTCCGTCGGCCCCGAATCGGCGAATCCGCTCACACGTGTCACGGGTATCGCCTACGAGATCGAGGCCGAGATCACCCTTGGCACCGCCACAGAGATCGGCTTCCGGCTCCGGACCGACGACGACCAGCACACGACGGTCGGATACCACGCGGAGGCGCAGGAGCTGTTCGTGGACCGCTCGGCCTCGGGCCTGAGTGACTTCACGCAGTACTTCACGGGCCGCACGGTCGCGCCGATGAAGACGACCGACGGCCGCGTGACCCTGCGCGTGTACGTTGACTCGTCCTCGGTCGAGGCATTCGGCGGGGACGGACACGCCGCCGTGACCAGCCTGATCTTCCCCGGCCCGGACGCCGACGGCATGGCCTTCTACGCCAAGGGCGGCACCGCACACATCGAGTCGCTCAAGGTGCACAGGCTGGACAGCACCTTCCGCCTGGTGGATCGGGTGAAGCCGCTGGTGGCCGCCCCGACCGGTGGTGAATTCCGCTCGGGCCTCGGCAACTTGACGATCACCCCCGCGGGCCGCTGGTCGACGGACAGCGCGGGCCGCGCCGGAAGCTTCGACAAGGACTCCAACGCGATCTCGTCCCTCACGGCGACGGACTTGGACCTCACCACCCTGGTCCGGCTCGGCGGCCCCGACCCGGACACGGGCGGCGCCCTCTCCCTCCTCTGGCGCGCCTCCTCCGACGGCACCGATGCCTACTGCCTCAACATCGACCCCGACCTACGCGTGATCCGCCTGGTCGCCAAGGCCAACGGCTTCTTCGACGACGGCGCCGCCCTCGCCCGCGTCTCGGCCCTGCTCCGCCGCGGCACGACCTACCCCGTCCGCATCCTCACCGAGGGCGACCGCATCCAGGTGTTCCTCAACGGCGAGCGGATCATCGACGTGACGGACACGACGTACACGAGCGGACACATCGGCCTCAACGTGTTCGGAGGGAGGGCGGCCTACCAGAACACGTACGTGAAGCAGCTGTAACCACCGACCAGGGCCGACCTACGGCAATGCCCGCAGAGGCTCCACCCCCCCGAGTAACGGGGCGGAGCCTCTGCGGGCTGGAAGGACAATCCGCTGTGAGTGGGTTCGGAACCCCTTCCCGAATTGGCGAGATCGGCCCTCGCCGACGCCCCGCGGAAGGGCAGTTCTCCGAAGCGTGGGGCACCAAGTACCCGGCCGTGATCAAGCTGTGGTCCGACGCCTGGGCCGAGTTCGTGCCCTTCCTCTCGTTCGACGTGGAGATCCGCAAGGTGATCTGCTCCACGAACGCGATCGAGAGCGTCAACGCCCGCATACGCAAGGCCGTCCGGGCCCGCGGTCACTTCCCGAACGAGGCCGCCGCTCTCAAGTGCGTGTATACGGCGCTGATGAGCCTGGACCCCACAGGACAGGGCCGCCGGCGCTGGACCATGCGCTGGAAGGCACCGCTCAACGCCTTCCAAATCGCCTTCGAGGGCCGCCTCACCCCCACCCACCACTGACATCTCAACAACCAAGATCAGCCGTTAACTTTACAGACCCCCGGCACTCGCCTCGTCGTCGTCACACTCGGCGGGCGCGGCGCTCTCGCATCACTGGACGGCTCGCGCGTCGCTGTCCCGGCCCCGCCTACCGTGGTCGTTGACACAGTTGGCGCCGGCGACTCCTTCACCGCGGGTCTCCTCCACCGACTCGCTGCTCTCGAAAGCCTCGGCGGCCGACTCGACGACCTGACGCTCGAAGACCCCACCGATGCCTGCGCATTCGCCGCCCAAGGCGCCGCCCTGACGTGCGCGGTCCCCGGTGCGAACCCACCCTGGGCAGACGAACCGGCACCGCGGATCGGCGCTGCACGAAACCTGCCGCGCCACATGGGTTGAAGGGCATTCAGCCACGGTGACGGCGGTCTCGTGCGAAGCGACCGCAGCGCCCATCAGATGTCCGCAGCTGGCGCTGCCTGAGCAGTAGCCAACCCGGCCCGGCGCGACCAGTACCCCGCATTCGCCCGGCTGCGGCGATCACGTGTAACCGCTCGGCAGGGCGGGAGCCTGCGGATCCAGGCGCTGACAGAGCTACTCGGACTCCTGGGCCTGCCACGTCTCTAGCACGGTGCGAGAGGGATCCCAGCCGGTGGTGATCCGGTTGATCGGTGGGTTGAATTCTCCGCTGCACATGAGCTCGTAGAGCTCCACGAGGTCTTGCTGCGTGACGCAGAGGGAGCCGAGATGCGCAGCTGCTGGAAGGCTGGCCTGGCGCTGCGGCTGGGCCCTCGCCCCGGCCGCATCGACCTCGGACTCGGCCGCGCCACCGCCGCCCCTGGGCGGCCTCGCCCTGCGCCGCGACATCATGGCGCGCTTTCGTAAGCCAGGTCTCCCGGCGACGGAGGTCGCTGTCACGCTGCAGCGAGGCCGACGCCGTCTCGACCGTGACGCTCATTTGACGCTCCGGGCCCCGACATGTCGGCCACTGAGCCGAGAAGCAGGTTTCGGCCTGCGGTTTCTGTCTCCTCGCCCCCTGTGACATCTTTTCGATGACCTCGCACGCGGAGTGCGTGGCGATTCTGGAGCCTGCTGAGAAGGGTGCCTGACCTGCTGTTTCGCGCACCAGGTGGCTCGTTCGACCTGTTTTCGCTCGCGGAACGGGTCGAACGGGCAAACCACCTGCCTCGACCGGTCTGACCTGCGGGTCAGGGCGCGGTGAGGATGATATGAGGGATGTTGGCGAAGCGCCTTTTGCGATTTTTGACGCCCGGATGACGCTCGATTCGGGGCTGCCCCGGGGGAGCGTTGTTCGGACGGCGATCGGGGAGTGCGCGAAGGATTAGCGCCGCCCGAAATCCGTACATCCGAACGCCTCGGCGTTGCGGCTGACGGGGTACCGGGACATCCGAGCCAAGTCTCGTGAAGCGGCCGCTGGCGTGCGACTCGCCGGGTGCGATCCTTGCAGCGGGAGAAGGCGTTCGTCCTCCTCGACGGCGCATGGTCCGACAGTGGAGCTGCGGCACTCAGCTGCGAGAACGCTGCCTCAGTGTCCGAATCACGACCACCGCAAACAGCACGGCCGCCGCGGGTAGCGCGGCTTTCCTGAGCAGCACGGGCAGCGCAGCCGCACCGAGGTCGATGGCCTCCGGTTCTGGTGCGAGCCGGCCCTGTAGAGATTCCGTGGTGCTCGTCGCGGACACCGCAGACGCGCCAGGGCCCACCTCCCGCAGCAGCTCTTCGAGCCGGGTGGCGAACTGCTGAACGATGCGGTCGCCGACCTCGGTCATGATGCCCCGGCCGAATTGAGCCGGCCGGCCGGTGATGTCGAGGTCCGTGCGTACGCGCACCAGCGTGCCGGCCGGAGCGGCGGTCAGGGTCGCGGTGACCGTGGCCGACGCGGTGCCCGCGCCGCGGGTCTCGCTTCCGCTGAGGTCGAGAAGCATCGATCGTGCGGATCCGTCGCGGGTGACGGTGCCTTCGCCGCGGTAACTCATCTGCACCGCGCCGACCTTGACCTTGACGCGGCCGGTAAAGGAGTCGCCTTCGAGGGTGTCCAGCACGGCACCGGGCATACAGGGCGCGACCCGGTCAAGCTCTTGGAAGAGCTTCCAGGCGTCGTCGAGGCCGGCGGGGACGGTGAAGGAGTGGTCGAGTTGCATGGTTGTCCAATCTGGAGAGTGGTCGGCCGGGCCGGCAGTGGGTGCGTCGCCCGTTCAAGGGCTGGGCGGACTCAGGTGCCGACTGCCGTACGGATCAGCGCGCGCACCCGGCTCGGCGAGAGAGGGCCGCGGCGTACGACCACGTCGAGGGAACGCAGCGCGTCCTCGACGGCGCCGGCCAGCACTGCCTGCGGTGCGATCGCGCCGCCTTCGCCGAGTCCCTTGACGCCGAGGTCGTTCATGGGGCTCGGGGTGAAGATCTCGTCCATGTCGAGGTCGGGGATTTCCGAGGATGTGGGCACGAGGTAGTCCATGTAGGTACCGGTGCGGGGCTGGCCGTCGGGGCCGTAGATCATCTCCTCGTACAGTGCTCCGCCGATACCCTGCGCGATGCCGCCGGTGACCTGCCCTTCCGCGATCATCGGGTTGACGATGTTGCCCGCGTCGTGGACGACGACGTAGTGCAGGATCTCGATCTGGCCGGTGTGTTCGTCGACCTCGACGACGGCTGCGTGCGCTCCGCTCGCGACCGCGAAACCCGGTGGGCGGAAGTGCACGGTCTCGCTGATCTCGGTGCCGTGCCGGCCGTCGGTTGGTTCGGCGATGCCGGGCAGGGGTGCCTTGCCTGCCAGTTCCGCCAGGCTGATGGACGGGCCGCCAGGTTCCTTGGCCCGCACGATGCCGTCGTTCAGGTCGAGGCCGCCCGCCGCGACACCGAGGCGGCGGGCTGCCGCTTCGACGATCTTCTCGCGGACGAGTCGGCCTGCCCGGTGGGTGGCATTCCCGGCGTTGACCAGGGCGCGGCTGGCGATGGTGCCCACGCCGAACGGGGTGGCCTCGGTGTCGCCGCCGGCCACGTCGATGACGTCGAACGGCACGCCGATGGCGTCGGCGGCGATCTGCGCCATGGAGGTGCGGTGTCCCTGCCCCTGGGAGGGCGCGCCGATGGCGAGCCGCACCCGTCCGCTGGGGGCGACGTCGATGCGCGCGGTCTCGAACGGTCCGAGGCCGGTGGCCTCTATGTACATGGCGAATCCGATGCCGACGTGCTTCCCATCGCGGGCGCCTTCGCGCTGTCGGGCTCGTACCCCCTCGACGTCGGCCTTCGCGACGGCCCGGCGCAGGAGTTCGGGGAAGTCACCGGAGTCGTAGGACTGCGGGCTTCCCGAGCGGTCCACCAGGCCGGTCGCGTACGGCATCTCGTCGGGCCGCACAAGATTGCGCGTCCTCAACTCCTCGGGTTCGATGCCCAGTTCCGCGGACAGCCTGTCCATGGCCCGTTCCATGGCGAAGACCGTCTCCGGACGTCCGGCTCCCCGGTAGGGCGTGGCGAAGGCGGTGTTGGTGAGCACGCCGACGACATCGATGTGCACGTTCGGGACGCGGTAGGGGCCCAGGAGGTGGCACAGCGAGTTGTACGGCACGACCAGGCCGGTCATGTTGTATGCGCCGAAGTTGACGGTGATCCGGTCGCGTACGGCGACGAGGTGGCCTTCGGCGTCCGCGGCGAGTTCGATGCGGTGGATCTGTTCGCGGGCGTGCGAGGAGGCGGTGAGGTTCTCGTTGCGGTCCTCGCGCCACAGCACGGGGCGGCCGAGGCGACGGGCGGCGTGCGGGATGAGGAGTTCCTCGACGTAGAGGATGCCCTTCTGGCCGAAGCCTCCGCCGACGTCGGCCGCGATGACGTGGACCCTGGCGGATTCCAGGCCGAGGGTGTGGGCGATGGCGTCCCGCAGTCGGTGCGGGGTCTGGGTGCCCGACCAGACGGTCAGCCGGCCGCTGTACGGATCGACCTGGGCCGAGATCGCGCGGGTCTCGATCGGCGAGGCGACGTAGCGATGGGCCTCGAACCGCTCGCTCACCACGGCGTGCGCGCCGGCGAACGCCCTTTCCGGGTCACCGACGCGGGTGGCGACGGCGACCGCGGTGTTGTCCGGCAGGTCCTCGTGCAGCCGGGTCGCGTCCTCGGTCAGGGCGTGTTCGGGGTCGACGAGCACCGGCAGCGGTCCGTACCGCACCTCGACGAGTTCCAGGGCGTCCTCGGCGAGGTAGCGGTTCTCGGCGAAGACGACGGCGACGGGCTGGCCCACGTAGAGGACCTTCTCGCGGGCGAGCAGGGGCATGGGAGTCATCCGGACCAGCGGGTCCAGGAGCTCGGCGAGGCCCGGCGGGGTGCGCAGTTCTTCCTTGTTCAGCATCGCGGGCAGGTCCGCCACATCGCCGCCGGTCCAGACGGCGACGACGCCGGGTGCGGCCAGGGCCGCGGTCACGTCGACCGACTCGATACGGGCGTGGGCGTGCGGGCTGCGCAGGAAGGCGGCCTCGACGGCGCCGGGGAGGGCGATGTCGTCGACGTAACGGCCGTTGCCGCGCAGCAGCCGGTCGTCCTCGACGCGGGGGACGGAACGGCCGATCCAGCCGCCGTTGCCGGACTGGGCCCGGTCGGAATCGTGGGACATGCGGGTCACTCCCCGAATCGCTCGTCGAGTGCCTGGCACACGGCACGGCGGATGTTGCGGTAGCCGGTGCACCGGCACAGATGCCCGCTGAGCGCGTCGGCGACCTGTTCCTCGTCGGGACGCTCGGACTGCTCGGTCAGGGCGGTCGCCGTCATGACGAATCCGGGTGTGCAGAAGCCGCACTGCATGCCGTGGCACTCGTGGAAGGCCCGCTGTACGGGGGTGAGCGGAGCGTCGGCGGGAGCGAGGCCCTCGACGGTGCGGAGCTGGGCACCGTCACATTGCACGCCCAGGGTCAGGCAGGAGCGCACCGGCTCGTCGTCGACAAGGACGGTGCAGGCCCCGCAGACTCCGTGCTCGCAGCCGACATGGGTGCCGGTGAGACCGAGCCGGTCACGCAGGAAGTCGCTGAGCAGCAGCCGCGACTCGACCTGGGCTGTGACCGGTCGTCCGTTGACGGTGAGGCTGATCTCGTGCCAGGCGGAGGGCTCGGCGAGCGGCGGTGTGCGCGCGGCGAGCGGGGTGGGGACGGAGGGGGTCATCAGCAGCGCTCCCAGGCAGTGGTGCAGGCGCGGACGAGGAGATGGGCGGCGCCCTCGCGCCGGTACTCGGCGGTGGCGTGGACGTCGTCGGAAGGGGTGAGGCGGGAGAGCGCGGCACGGGCCGCGGCAGCGAGGGACTGCTCGCCGACGTCGCTGTTGACGAGCGCGTTCTCGGCGGCGGGCAGACGTACCGGGACGGGGCCCGCGCCGCAGAAGACCACACGGGCGGCGCGGACGGTGTCCGCAGCGGTGTCCCGTTCCAGGACGACGGCCACGCCGACGGTGGCGAAGTCGCCGTGCCTGCCGGTCAGTTCCTCGAAGGCCCAGCCGTGGTGTGCCGGGGCCGGCGGGAACACGACCTCGGTGAGGAGCTCGTCCGCTTCGACAGCCGTGGAGAAGGTGGCGACGAAGAAGTCCTCGGCGGTGACCGTACGGGTGCCCCGCGGCCCGGTGATCACGAAGCGGGCGTCCAGGGCCAGTGCTGCGGTGGGTAGTTCGGCGGCCGGGTCGTGGTGGGCGAGGCTGCCGCAGACGGTGCCGCGGTTGCGGATCTGAGGGTGTCCGATATGGCCGATCGCGGCGGCCAGGAGCGGCCATCCGTCCCGTACGGCGCTGTCTGTGGCGACGTGGGCCTGCCGCACGGCGGCTCCGATGCGCAGGTTGCCCGACTCGTCCACCTGGAGGCGGCCGAGTTCGGGGATCCGGGTGATGTCCACGAGCAGCTCGGGCCTGGCGAGACGCATGTTCAGCATGGGGATCAGGGACTGGCCGCCCGCGACGACCTTGGCCTCCCGCTCCTCGTCGGCGAGGAGGGCAACCGCCTCGCCGACGGTGCTGGGGGCGGTGTAGTCGAAGGATGTGGGTTTCAACCTGCTGCCACCGGACCTCTCGTGTCGTCGTTGCGCCGTGGCATTCGACACGGACGGATCTATCTAGTACCTGAAATGATTTACATTAAAGTTTCTTCTTGGCAAGAGGTTGTCCGAGATCTCACGGCCCGCGGAGGGCGATATGCGACACGTCATCGACCAGGCAGCCGCCTGGCAACGCTCCGGAACCCGCTTCGCCATGGCGACCGTCGTGCGGACCTGGGGCTCGTCCCCGCACGGACCGGGCGCATCGATGCTCGTGTCCGAGGAGGGCCGCATTGTCGGCAGCGTCTCCGGTGGCTGCGTCGAAGCCGCCGTCTGCGCGGTCGCGGAGGAGGTGCTCGCGGGCGCCGCCCCGACGCTCGAGCGCTGGGGAGTCGGCGACGAGGACGCCTTTGCGGTGGGCCTGACCTGCGGCGGAACAATCGAGGTGCTGGTCCGCGAGGTGGGTGCGGGAGTACCGCTCGGTCGACTCGCCGCCGACATCGCGGCCGGCGCGCCGGTGGCTCTGGTCACCCCCGTCGACGGCAGCGGCTGCCTGGTCGTCGGCGGCGGGACGACAACCGGATCGCTGGGCGACCCACGGGCGGACCGGGCGGCGACCCTGGCCGTCGAGGGCATGCTCGGCTGCGGCGCCAGCGGGCTCGTGGCCAGCGGAAACGGCGCAATCGACGACACTTCCTGTGCGCCGGAGCGCGAGCTGCTGGTGCAGTCCTTCGCCTCTCGGCCACGTCTGTTGATCTTCGGTGCAGCCGAGTTCGCCCGACCCCTGGCGGACATCGGCGCCGCACTGGGGCACCGGGTGACGGTCTGCGACGCCAGGCCCGCGTTCGCGGCGGCCGAGCGCTTCCCGGGGGCCGACGAGGTCGTCACCGAACGGCCCGACCGCTGGTTCCGCGCACATGAAGACCTGGTCGACACGTCGACCGCGGTGTGCGTACTGACCCATGACGCACGGTTCGACGTGCCGGTTCTCGGCCTCGCCCTGCGCAGCAGGGCCGGATATGTCGGAGCCATGGGCAGCCGCCGGACGCACGAGGACCGGATCGGGCGACTGCGCCAGGCGGGCACGACCGAAGCGGAACTCGCACGGCTGCGCTCGCCGATCGGGCTGGATCTCGGCGGCCGGGGACCCGAAGAGACCGCCGTGTCGATCCTGGCCGAGATCGTCGCGGTGCGCCGTGGCGGCACCGCACTGCCACTCACCCTGCGAACCGGCCCGGTGCACAGAGCGTAGTTGTTTTTGAACGACTGTTTTATGAACGCTCGTTTAATGTGGGCCATGTGGATCCGAAGAACGAAGGCCGTCGGCGATCGGCCGCAAGCCCCACGCCGGGAACCGGCCGGGAAGCAGGACAGCCGTCACAGCGCCGTCCCGGCTCCCATGACCCGGAGGGCAATCGCCACGCGGTCCTCGACGCGGCGCGGCGACTGTTCGGCGCGCACGGCTACCGGGGCGTGGGCGTCCGCGCCATCGCGGCCGATGCAGGAGTGACGCCCGGCCTGGTGATGGCGTACTTCGGCACCAAGGACGGTCTGTTCCGCGAGGCCGTGGGCAGCGGGGTGGGCGTCACCAACGACGTGCTGTCGGCCGCGACCTACAGCACCCGCGAACTGCCCGCGGCTCTGGCCCTCACCTACCTGGACCGGTGGGACAGCCTGCCGACCGACGATCCCTGGCCCGCGCTGATCCGCTCGGCCGTCAGCCACCCGCCGAGCGCCGAGCTCTTGCGCACGATCCTGGAGAAGCAGGTCGGCGAACCGCTCGCACGCCTGCTCGGCGACTCCGCCGACGCGGAGGTGCGCGCCGCCGTCATTCGGAGCGTCCTGTTCGGCGTGATCATGGAGCGGTACCTCTTCGCCCATGAACCAGCGGCCTCCGTCCCGACCGAGGAGCTCGCTCCGGCGCTGACCGACGTACTCACCACCGCTTTCGGTGACGCCCTCGACGCCGTTCCCCCGCCCGCGCCGGGCGGCGCGGCCGGCTCCCATGACGGGTCCCGGCCCTCGGAGCCCGTACACGCCGAGCGTCTCCGCCCGGAGCGGGCGGCGCAGGCGGCGGACAACTCCCCCGCAGCCCTGTTCGCACGGCTGAACGAGTGTGCCGCTGGTATTCGGGCGCTGATCAGCAGGACCGTCCGGGAGTACGGCATCAGTCTGCCTGCCTACGAGGTGCTCGCCGTCCTCCGCGATGCAGGAGAGCCCTACCGCCGGACGACGGGCGAGGTGGCGGCAGCCGGCACGGCCCGCGCGGGCGGTCTCACCCAGCACGCGGACCGTCTGGAGGCAGCGGGTCTGATCCGGCGGGAACGCGACGCAGACGACCGCCGGATCATCCGACTGTGTCTCACCCCGGAGGGTCTCGAACTGGCCGAGCGGATCGTCGCCGCACGGTCGGCCCAGGAGCAGGAACTGCTCGCCGGACTGGGCGCGGCAGACCGGCGCCGACTCTCCGGCCTGCTCGGCGCCCTGGGGCAAACGCTGGAGGGCCGGTCGCGTCGGTAGTGTAGTTTCCTCCAGCGTTCCGGGTTTGATGCTGCGCCACGAAGGTCGTCTCAGGGCTCGGCGCCGGTCTCTCTTCCGAGAGCCCGAAGGTCGCCGTATCTGTGGCGGCCGAGGCACAGGACGGCGGTGCCGTACTTCGGCGGGCGGGCTTGATCGGCGTCGGCAACCGCAGCGACCAAGTTGCGCACGACCTCTCACGGGTACTCGGCGGGCATGTCCGCTTTGCGTACTTGCGTGCCTGCGGGTGCAGGCACGCGAAGCGGCCCCTAGGGCGCAAAGCGAGTTTTTTTTGCACCAGGCGTACGCCCTCAGGCGCACGCCGAACGGCATGTTGACCGCCAACGGCTCCTCGTTCACCATGACGTCGCGCAGATGAAGGTGCCAAGGGGTAGTCGGCGTTGACGAAGCTGGGCGCTGTGGCCGGTCTCTCACGAGCGCGCATAAGCCTACTCCCTGGTTCGGCGGGCCTCCCCGGCCTGGCCACCGACCACGACTCCGCCAGGTGCCGGTACGTCAACGAACTCCGCGTGCGGTTCGATCCCGTGCCCGGAGGCAATCAGCAGATGCCGGCCGGGGCGTGGGGAGTGAAGGAGGAACGTGCCGTCGCGGCCGGTGTACGCCACGTCGACTTGCACTCCGCACGCATCCACCAGAGTGACTGCGGCGTTCCTCACCACGCCGCCCGCGCGGTCGCGGAGGCGGCCGACTAGCTGGTCCGGGCGATCCTGTGCGGCGGCACCCTGAGGTGTTGCCTCACCCAGTGCCGTGCGCATACGGCGCAGAACCTCGCGTGTCCGGGGACTGCCCCAGTCCATGGGTACACGGGTCACCATCGGGGGGCGTCCCGTCGCGACGGCGTCGGCCAGCTCCTCGAACGTAGCGCGTATTCGCTTGAGTTCGCTGATGCCGGGAGGCTCGGTCATCAACTGAAAGCCGAGTCGCTGGAGGGTGAGGTAGCCGGGCCGCAGAGCGATGACAAACGGCGCCGGACGTCGACATCCGCAGGCGGCGCGGGCAGCGGCTCTTTCTGACGCTCGTTTGACGCTCCGCGTCCCGAACGGCCGACGGGCTGAGCCGTAGAAGCGCACCTGACCTGGCCTTTTACCTGATTCCGTCTCAGTGGACATCCTTCCGATGACGTCGCACGTGGAGTGCGTGGCTATTCTTGAGCTGGCTGCGAAGGGCCTCTGACCTCGGGGTTCTCTCGATTTCTCAGGCGTGGCCGGGTGTGCTTGACCTGTTTCCCGAACTCCACCGCGTGGAACATGTCGCAGGGTCGCGCCATGCGTCCCACCTGCGGCTTCGCGCAGCGGTGCGCGGATGAGGAGGGTTCTGCCTCGACCTCGTGAGGGCGGTTGGGGAAACCTTTTGACGCTCGTGCGACGCTGATCCTGACGGAGAGTCATGATGCTCGTTCAGCGACCATCGAGCACTGCTGCCACTCGTCCACGGGGTCGTGGGAGTCCTGCTCGGTGGAAGCGTTTCGCTCCGGGATGACGTAGGCGACGAGGCGTTTGTCGCCGGGCTGGTCCTCGCGGACCAGGACCACGGCCCGGGTGACGCCGGGGTGGCTGGTCAGGACGGACTCGATCTCGCCGGGCTCGATCCGGAAGCCACGGATCTCGACCTGTTCGTCGGCGCGGGAGAGGAACTTGTCCGTCGGGGCGCCAGCGGACGAGTCGCCGGTGCGGTACATGCGCTCGCCGGTGCCGAACGGGCAGGCGATGAATCGTTCCGCGGTCAGGCCGGGGCCGTTGAGGTAGCCGCGGGCCAGGCCGGCTCCGCTGAGGTACAGCTCACCGGCCACACCCGGTGCCACCGGACGCAGATCCGCATCCAACACAAACACCCGTGTGCCCGGCACCGGCGTACCGATCGGTGGCACCTCACCCGGCGTCAACGGAGCACTCACCGTTGCAGCGACGGTTGATTCCGTGGGGCCGTGAACGTTGAACATGCGCCGGCCCGGTGCCCACTCGTCGACCAGGCCCACCGGATAAGCGTCACCGCCGACGAGAAGAGTGCGCAGCTCGGGCAGGTCTCGCGCCGGGACCGTGGCCAGGACCGGCGCGGGAACGCTGACGTGGGTGACTTTCTCGCGGTCCAGGACCAGAAGCAGGTCTTCTCCCAGCAGCTTGTCCGTGCCGGGCACGACGACAGTGGCGCCGGCGGCGATCGCGATACAGAGGTCACCGGTCCATACGTCGAAGTTGGGCGAGGCGCCCGAGGCGATCCGGTATCTGGAAATGGAGCACGCGCGAGCGAAGTCGTCATCACCGTGTAAGGGGTCCTGGTGCAAAGGACCCGGGGGTAATTGAATATGATTGTCATATGCTAGCTTCAGGGACGCGCTGTCCAGCGCCCCCGTCCCATGGCCTGAAAGTCTCCCCATGCACCCGTCCAAGCTCCTGCCCCTGGGTTCCCTCGCAGCCGTCTCGGTCCTCCTCCTCACCGGCTGCTTCGCCTCCGGCGCCGACAGCGCCGGAGGTGACTCCAACGGCGAGCGCCGCATCAGGCTCGCGATGATGCAGCCGCCGCGGTCCGGGCTCTCCCCGCTCAGCGACGATGCCTTCAAGCTCTCCCGGTGGTCGACGGCGGAAACCCTGGTCACCCTCGACAAGGACGGCGACCCCCGGCCCGCCCTGGCCGCCAAGTGGCAGCGCAGCGACCCCCGTACGTGGACGTTCACCGTGCGCGAGGGCGTCACCTTCCACGACGGCACCGCGCTGACCGCCGAGGCCGTCGCCCGCTCGCTCACGCGGGCCGCCACCGCCGCCCCCAAGCCGCGCATCCTCGACGGCGTCGGCCTGACGGCCGCGGCCGAGGGCAACACCGTGCGGGTCACCACCACCGACGCCGATCCGCTGGTCCCCCAGCGGCTCTCCTCGCCGCAGTTGTCGATCCTCGCGGCCAAGGCGTACCAAGGAAAGACCGTCAACCCGGTCGGCGCGGGCACCGGCGCGTTCGTGCTGACGAAGGTGAACGGCACCAGCTCCGCCGCCCTGGACCGCAATGAGAAGTACTGGGGCGGCCGGGCCAAGGCGCCCGGAATCGACGTGCGGTTCATTCCCGACGGCACCGCCCGCGCCGCCGCGCTGCGCAGCGGCGAGGCCGACATCGTCGAATCGATCCCCGTCTCCCAGGCGCCGCTGCTCGCCGAGAACCAGATCACCGAGGTGCCGATGCCGCGCACCAACACCCTGTACCTCAACACCGAGAAGGGGGCCTTCAAGGACCCGGCGATACGCGCCGCCGCCCGCGTGGCGATCGACGCCAAGGCCCTGGTCTCCGGGGTGTACGAGAACCGCGCCGACGTCGCCGAGGGCCTGCTGGGACCCGCGCTGCCGTGGGCGAAGCAGCGCCAGGGCCGCACCGCCGCCACCGCCCCGGGCAAGGTGAACGGCGCCACCATCACCATCGGCACCTTCACCGACCGCGCCGAGCTGCCGGAGGTCGCGGCCAGTCTCCAACAGCAGCTCCAGAAGGCCGGCTTCAAGGTGAAGCTGGACATCCGTGAGTACGCCAACATCGAGCAGGACGCGCTGGCCGGGAAGTTCGACGCGTTCATCTTGTCCCGCGCGACCATCCTGGACTCCGGCGACCCGACCGCATACCTGCAGAGCGACTTCGGCAGCGAGGGCTCGTTCAATATCGCCCAGCTCTCCGACCCCGCCGTGGACCAGGCGCTGCGGAAGGCGTCGGCCACCCCCGCGGGTGACGCCCGGCGCGCCGCGATCCTGGCGGCGGAGACCGCGGTCCTCAACTCCGACGCCGCGCTCCCGCTGCTCCATGAGCGGGTCGTCCAGGGCGACGCGGCGCATGTGGTGGGCTCGGTGAAGGACCCGCGCGAGCGTGAGTTGATCAGCATCGCCACGCATATCTCATGAGAGCTCAACTCATGAAGGCTCAACTCATGAGGGTCATTTCATGAGGGCTGCGCTGACTCGCGTGACCGGGCTGGCCGCGGTGACGGCCTGCGTCGGGCTGCTGCCCTGGCTCTCGGGGCGCGACCCGGCGCTCACCGTGCTCCGCGCCCGCTCGGCCGAACAGGAGCCCACCGCCGAGGCGCTGGCGTCGATCCGGGACGATCTCGGGCTCGGCGCGGGGCCGCTCAGCCTGCTCGGCGACTGGGCGGGCGGCCTGGTCCGCGGCGACCTCGGCACCTCCTGGGTGTCCGGCGCCGATGTGCTGCCGTCGGTGCTCTCCGGGCTCGGTGTCTCGCTCGGGCTCATGGGCGCGTCCCTGCTGGTGGCGCTGGTGACGGCGACCGCGCTCTGCGCCGAACCGCTGGTACGCGGGGCACGCGCCACAGCACGCCACCGGTCCGGGACGGCCGCGGCGATCCTGGTGTCCCTGCCGGAGTTCCTGCTCGCCACCGTCGGACTGCTGGTCCTGGGGGTGTGGTGGGGGCTGTTGCCGACCTCCGGCTGGCAGGGGCCGAGCCATCTGGTGCTGCCCGCGCTGGCGTTGGGCATTCCCGCGGGCGGACTGCTCGGGCGTCTCGTCGACGACGCGCTGCCCGCGGTCTTCGCGGAGCGCTGGACGGAGCTGTGGCGCGCCTCGGGCGTCACCGCCTGGCGTATCGCGGCTGCCGCGCTGCGCCGGTCCCTGCCCTCCGTACTGCCCCAACTCGGACTGGTCGCCGTCGGCCTGACGGGCGGCGCGGTCGCCGTCGAGACCGTATTCGCCATTCCCGGCATTGGACGTACGGCGCTGGGCGCGGCCAAGTCCCAGGATCTGCCGATGCTCCAGGGGGCCGTGCTGGCGCTTCTCGTGCTCGGGCTGCTGGCGGGCGCGCTCACCCATCTGATACGACGGCGGCTGCTCGGCCCCGGCCTGCGCGACGCGCAACTGGCGCTGGCCGCACCCCCGCCGCCCGTGCTCGGACGGCTTCGTACCGCCGTGCCCATCGTCCTCGGGGCGGCGCTGACCACAATCGTCGGCGCGGGGCTGCTGCGCGATCCGTACGCCGTGGACACCGCGCTCCGGCTGGCCGCCCCCTCCGGGGCGCATCCGCTGGGCACCGACGGGCTCGGCCGGGACGTGCTCGCGCGGATCGGGCACGGCGCGGCGGCGACCGTCGGCGTCGCCTTCGCGGTCTGCGTGGTCAGCTGCCTGCTGGCGCTGGCGATCGGCTTTCTGCCGTCCGTCGCGGCGGGCGCGTCGGACATCGCCAACGCGCTGCCGCCGGTGATCGTGGGCATCCTCGTCTCCGCCGCCCTCGGGCCCGGCACGGGCGGCGCGTCGCTCGCGGTCGCGCTGGTCTCGTGGCCGCCACTGGCCGCGCACGCCGCCGCGCTGGTCCAGGAGGTGCGGGCCTCCGGCTTTCTCGCGGCGCAGCGGGCGATCGGTTCCAGCCGGTACTGGATCCTCACACGTCACGTCCTGCCCTCGGTGGCCGGGCCCGTGGTGCGGCACGCCGTGCTGCGGCTGCCGGGCATCGCGCTGGCGCTGGCCTCGCTCGGCTTCCTGGGGCTCGGCGCGCAGCCGCCCACGCCCGAGTGGGGGCTGCTGCTGGACGAGTCGCGTGCGTATATGGAGCGCGCGCCGTGGGCGGCCCTCGCCCCGGCGGGCGCGCTCGCCCTGCTCGCGGGCCTGGCCGTATCGCTGGCCGCACTCCCCCTGACCCGAAGGCGCAGCACCCATGCCGCATGACACCTCTGCCCTGTTGTCCGTACGCGATCTACGCATCGCCCTGCCCTCGGGCACCCACGCCGTACGCGGGCTCTCCTTCGATGTGCGCGGCGGTGAAGTCCTGGCCCTGGTCGGTGAGTCGGGCGCGGGAAAGTCGCTGACCGCGCGCGCGGTCCTGGGGATGCTGCCGAGCTCCACCCGGGTCACGGGCAGCGTGCGGCTGGGGGAGCTGGAGCTGCTCGGGGCGCGCCGGGCTGTGTATGCGGGCCTGTGGGGGCGGCGTATCGGATATGTACCGCAGGACGCGCTCTCCGTGCTGTCGCCGGTGCACACCGTCGGGGCGCAACTCGCCGCCGTCGTACGGTCGGTCAGCGGGGTGAGCCGACGGGCGGCGCGCGAGCGGGCGGTCGCCGCGCTGGAGCGAGTGGCGATCCCGGACGCGGCCCGCCGCGCCCGCGCGTATCCGCACGAGTTCTCCGGCGGGATGCGTCAGCGCGCGGCCATCGCGATGGCCATGCTCAACGAGCCCGAGCTGCTGATCGCGGACGAGCCGACGACCGCGCTCGACCCGTCCATCCAGCGGCAGGTCCTCGACGTCCTGGCGGCACAGCGCGAGGCAACGGGCGCGGCGCTCCTGCTCATCACCCACGACCTGGGAATCGTCGCCGACCGCGCCGACCGGGTGCTGGTGATGTACGCGGGACGGCACGCCGAGTCCGGCCCGGTCGAAGGCGTCTTCGCCCGCCCCCGGGCCCCGTACACCGCCGGGCTGATCGCCTCGCTGCCGCCCGAGGAACCGGTGCCCGGCCGCAGACTTCCGGCGATCGCCGGGGTTCCGCCCTCGGGCCCGCTTCCGGGGTGCGCGTTCGCGCCGCGCTGCCCGCTGGCCGACGCACGCTGCCGTACACAGGAGCCCGAGCCGACGCCGGCCGGGCCCGGCGGGTCGCTGGTCTCCTGCCACCACTCGGCGCGACTCCCTTTCCCCGCTGATGACTTGTTCCTCAGGAACGGAGTCGTATGACCACCCTGCTCAGCGTGCGCGACCTGGTGGTCCGCTACCCGGGCCGTAACCGCCGGGTCCCGCCCCGGCTCGCCGTCGACCGGGTCTCCTTCGAACTGGCCGCCGGTCAGACGCTGGCCTTGATCGGCGAATCGGGATCGGGCAAGTCGAGCACCGCCTCGGCGGTACTGGGGCTGCGCCGCCCCGAAAGCGGTGAGGTGTGGTTCGACGGGCACGAGCTCACAGCCCTGGACGAGCCGCAGCTGCGGCCGCTGCGCCTGCGGTTCCAGCCGGTGTTCCAGGACCCGTTCGGCTCGCTGAGCCCGCGTCGGCGGATACGGGACGCGGTCGCCGAACCGCTGCGCGTCCAGGGCCGCTGGGATCCGCGCTCCGGACCGCGCCGGGTCGCCGAACTGCTGGAGCTGGTCGGCCTGGACGCGACGGCACACGGCGATCGACTGCCGCACGAGCTGTCCGGGGGCCAGTGCCAGCGGGTGGGCGTGGCCCGCGCGCTGGCGAGCGACCCCCAACTGCTGGTACTGGACGAACCGGTGGCCGCGCTCGACCCATCCGTACGGGCCGGGGTGCTCAATCTGCTGACGGACCTACAGGAGCGGCTCGGGCTGGCGTACTTGCTCATCTGCCACGATCTGGCACTGGTCCGGCACATGGCGCACCGGGTGGCGGTGATGCAGGCCGGCCGCATCGTGGAGACGGCGTCCGCGCAGGCGCTGCACGGGGCGGCGGAGCACCCGCACACGAGGGAACTGCTGGCGGCGGCGCGGCGCGGTGCCTAGGAGAGCGACCCGTGGGCGGTCTGCGGCTACCCACCGTGCTGCTGCCGTTCATGGCGTCGGCCAGTCCGTTCACCCTGCGCCAAATGCGCGACTACGTACGTCACGGACGGGCCAATACCGACGCGTCGTACGGGGGCGTCACATGGGCCGGGGAGAACAGCGACGACCGCGCACCACACCCTGGGCGCCACCCCGAGCGTTGTGTGGCGTTGGACGCAAGCCAGTCGCCGCCGGCTGTTGGGCTTGGTCATGATTCCCACGCCGGGCGAGGTCGATCTGATCGCGGAGCACATCGCGCCGCAGTACCGGCTCACCGTCTACCTTCAGTCGGGCACCGGCCAGCGTCCCAGCGAGGCCCTGGCCTTTTCCACCGAGTGCCGGCGGCCTGGCTTCATCAGGATCCGCCGGCAGGTCAGCGCGAAGGCCGCGCTTCCCGCGTCGCCTGATTGCGGAGCAGCGCAGTTCGTCAAAGTCGGCCGCCATGTACGCATCCCGGAAAGCGCGCTGGGCGCGTTCATCGATGCTCACACCATTCAGCCGATACGCCGGCGTGGTGGCACCCTGCGGAGGGCTGCCTGATGGCCAACGATGTTCGCGGGGTTTCCCGTCCTCATGTGTGCTGGATCCGTTCCGCAGGTTCCTGCTCGGCACCTGCTCCGTTCAGTGATCCGTCAGCGGACTCGCAGGACGTCCAGGGCTGTGAGGGCCACTTGCAAGGCGGTGCGCTGTTCGCCGGATTCGAGGTCGCAGTCGAGCAGGCGCTCGATGGTGCGCATGCGTTGATAGAACGTCTCGCGGGACAGGCCGCCGCGGCGGGCGGCGCTGGTCTTGTTGCCGGCGGCGTCGAGGTAGTGGCGGAGGGTCGTCAGCAGGTCGGTGCCGTGTCGGGTGTCGTGATAGAGGAGGCGGCCGAGTTGTTGTTCGGCGTATTGCTGGATCCGGGTGTCCTCGCGGAGCGCGTACAGCAGGCGGCGCAGGCCGACATCTGAGAGTTCGTGGAAGGAGCGGCCCGGGGGGAGGGGCTGGTCGGGCGGGGTGGCCTCGGCCACGCGGGTTGCCTGGTGGAAGGAACGGGGGGCGTCGGTGAGGTCGTCGACCTCGGAGCCGACGCTCACGACGGCCTGCGGGGAGAGGTCGAGCGCGGCGTGGCTCAGCCGTTCGACCGTGGTGCCAGGGGTGTGAGGGGCTCAGGGCGAGCTGTACTCCCAGGCGGCCGGGGGTCAGTTTGCCGATGAGTGTCGGGATTCCCGTCGTGTGCAGGTCCTGGGACAGGCGGGTCTCGGGATTCGCTGTGGTGTCTTCTGCGGGGAGGTCCACCACGACCGTGAGGAAACGGCTGTTCTCGGTGGGCAGGCCCAGTGCGGCCAGGCGGGCGTAAGCGTCTTCGGGGGAGCGGTGGCGCTGCTCGACGAGGTCGCGAAGGGCGTTGCGGTGTGCGGTGCGTTCCCATGGTGTGGGGTGGATGAGGCGGGCGACGGTCAGAGCCATCGCCGTTCTCTCCAGGACGGTGACGTGCTCCGGTCCGAAGGCGGGTTCGGCGGTGGGGGCGGGCAGCATGGCCACGCGGCCCCAGCGTTCGCCTTGGTATTCGACCGGTGCGGTGAGCCAGCCTTCCGGGCCGCGTTGGCTCGTGCGGTCGCCGGGCGGGGTCGCTCTGGAGCGTTGCTCCCAATCGGTGAGTGCTTCCTCCAGGGTGGTGCCAGAGGGCTCGCAGATCAGCGCCTGGTGGACCAGGTTCTCCAGGACGACCGTGCGGCCGCTCATCTCGGCCGCCGCGCGCATGACGTCCTCCGGTCCGGCACCGCGCAGCGTCAGCTTGGTGAACGCCTCGTGGACGCGCTGGGTGCGGCGCATCGCCTCGGCCTGGTTGCCGAGGACGAGGGCGTGGACGACCTGCGTGACCTCAAGGAAGTTGACGTCCTTGGCGAGGGTGATCAGCGGCAGCCCGCGGGCGCGGCAGGCGTGGACGAGGACTTCGGGTGGGCGGTGGTAGCGCCGTACGAGTTCGATGACCAGGGCCGCCGCCCCGATGCCGGCGAGTTCGTCGACGTAGCGTCGGATGCCTGCCGGCTCCTCGGGAAGGGGCATGCCGGTGGTCAGGACGAGCTCGCCGCCCTTGAGGAAGGAGGCGGGGTCGGTCAGTTCGGTGATGTGGACCCAGCGGACCGGCCGGTCGAGGTGGGCTTCGCCGGTGCGACCTGGGGCTGTCCGGAGGCCAGGACGGGCAGGGCCAGGACGTCGGCGATGGTGAGAGCGCGGCCGGGCGGACTGCTGTCCGGGGCGCCCGTGTCCGGCGGTCGCGCCGTCGAGGTGTTGTCGTTCACGGTTTCTCCCTGAGTGCCCGGTCACTGTGCCAAGCCCTGCTGACCTGCGCAAGAGGTGTTCTGCCTGGGTTGGACGGGGCAGGGAGCGCCGCATTCAGGCCCCGCGCCTGACAGAACGTCCGAACACCGGGCCATCGCCGGACAGATCGCGCGTTGGCTCCCCGCGGGGCGGCGGAGATGCTCGGGGGACCGCACCAGTCCGCCGACCCACGCCGGGAGACGAACATGACCGCACTGTCGCCGCACATTCGTCAGGCCACGCCCGTGGTGGCGGCCCGGGGCGAGGGCGTCCACCTCTACGGCGAGGACGGCCGCCGCTACCTCGACTTCACCGCCGGGATCGGTGTCACCAGCACCGGGCACTGCCACCCCAAGATCGTGGCGGCGGCGCAGGAGCAGGTGGACACGCTCGTCCACGGCCAGTACACGACGGTGATGCACCAGCCGCTGCGACGGCTCGTCGAGATGCTCGGCGAGGTGCTGCCGGCCGGTCTGGACAGCCTGTTCTTCACGAACTCCGGCAGTGAGGCCGTGGAGGCGGCGCTGCGGCTGGCCCGTCAGGCCACCGGCCGGCCGAACGTCCTGGTCTGCCACGGCGGTGCCGCCGGGAGACATCCAGCTCGATCACGTCGGCTCGCTCGACAACACGGCCACGGTGATCGCTGCCCTGCATCGCGGTGAAAAGCGCCTCGTGTTCTGCGAATCGCGGCGGTTCGTCGAGGAACTCGGGGAGAAGTTGCGGGCGAAGGGCGTTACCACCTTCCTCTCCCACGCCTCGCTGTCACTCGACGAACGCCGACGTGCCGAAGCGGCTTTCGCCGAGGCCCGCGACTGCGTCATCATCTCCACGAGCACCCTGGAGCTGGGCATCGACGTCGGTGACCTGGACCGGGTCATCCAGATCGACGCCCCCGCCTCGGTAGCTTCCTTCCTCCAGCGTCTCGGCCGTTCCGGACGCCGTGCGGGAACCGCCCGCAACTGCCTGTTCCTCGCGCTGGACGCGGACAAGCTGCTGGAGGCCGCGGGACTGTTGCTGAAGTGGTCTCAAGGTTGGGTGGAGCCTGTCGTGGCACCGCCGGAGCCCCGGCACATTGTCGCCCAGCAGCTCCTCGCTCTCTGCCTGCTGGAACACCGTGTCGGTGAGCATCTGTGGCAGGAGTGGTGGAACGGGTTCGGCCCCTTCGGGATGTCAGCCGAGCCGATCGTGCGCCACCTCGTCGACGAGGGGTATCTGGACCGGGACAGTGGGCTGCTGTTCATCGGCCCTGAGGCAGAACGCCGCTTCGGGCAGCGCCACTTCATGAACCTCACGGCGGTTTTCACCGCCCCTCCCCAGTTCACCGTCCTGCAAGGGCGGGCCGAGATCGGCCGCACCGACCCCAGCCTGCTCACCGAACGAGTCGACGGCCCGCGCCGTCTGCCGCTGGCCGGCCGGAGCTGGCAGGTCACCTACATCGACTGGCGCCGCAAGCGCTGCTTCGTCGAACCCGTCGACGGCGGGGGCAAAGCGAAGTGGAGCAGCGCAGGGTTCGGCCCGGCCGGGTCCTACGCACTCACCCGAGCGCAACGACAGGTCCTCCTGGGAGAAGACCCGCCCGTCAACCTGACCCAACGGGCGAGCAGCGCACTGTGTCAGGCGCGCGAGGAGTACCTGGAGCGGGTTCACCCCGGCGGCACTTTGATCATCCGCGATGCGGGTGGCCATCTGCGCTGGTGGACCTGGGCGGGGCACCACACGAATGCCACGCTCGCCGCTACCCTCGACATGGTCGCCGTGCCAGGGCAGCAGATCAATGACCGCTGGATCCGGCTGCGGGAGGACGTGAGGACGCGCAGCTGGGGTGAGGCGACGAAGGACGCGACGAGCCGCCTGTCTCTTCCAGGCGTCGATGAACGGGCCCTGCGGGGCCTGAAGTTCAGCGACGCCCTTCCACCGCGCCTTGCCGAGGCCACTCTGTCGTCCCGACTGGCCGACACGGAATCCGCTGCCGCCGTGCTCAAGGAGCCGGTGCGCTTCCTCTGGTGCGACCGGTGACGTCCTCGATCCGTCGGGGTGTGGCCCCGACCTTCCCGGCCGGCCGACGGACCGCCGCCGGAATCGGCAGCGGCCTGAATACGGCGACCGCGCCCGCGCGAAACCGGCGTACGGGACAATGGGCGGCGATGACCGACAGCGCCACCGCCCCCGCCCACCGGCCCGACGGCTACAGCCCCTTCGCCCACCTCACGGCCCCGAACATGCAGCTCTACCGGCAGGTGATGCGGGTCTTCGTCGGCGCCAAGGAGCGGTTCGCCGTCCATCTGCGGCCCGAGGACGTGCACGCCGCGCTGCCCGCCGACGTTCGTCCCGCCGAATTGGACACCGTGGTCAAGACGCTGGACAGCCTCGTCAAGTGGGGAAACCTGCGCGCCGACCCCGACACCGCCCGCGTCACAGCCGTCGAGGACTTCTACCGCAAGCGGTTCATCTACCAGCTCACCCGCGCCGGGGAAGCGGCCGAGGAAGCCCTCGCCGGATACGACGAGGCGCTCGGCCGGCGCGGAGCACTCCAGGCCGTCGCGCTGCACGACATCGTCACCCAGCTGCGGGCTCTCCTCGTGCTCTCCGCCGACGAGCGGCCCGACCCCGCCAAGACGCACCTGGCGCTCGACGCGCTGGCCAGCCGTTTCGGCGCCCTCGCCGACAACGCCCGTGCGTTCATGGGGTCCCTGCAGCGCACCATCGACCTGCACGAGGTGGAGGAAGAGGTCTTCCTCGCCTACAAGGACCGGCTCGTCCAGTACCTGGAGCGGTTCATCCAGGACCTGATCACCCTCGGCGGGCGCATCGCCCAGCTCATCCTGGAGCTGGAGGAGGGCGGCCGCATCGGGATCCTGCTGCGGGCCGCCGCCGGACGCGAGGCCGCCGACGCCACCCCGGAAGAGTCCGGGCAGGCCGAGCAGCAGGCGTACGAGCGGTGGACCGGTCGCTGGGACGGGCTCGGGGCGTGGTTCATCAGCCGGGACGGGCGCGAGTCGCAGGCCCGGCTGCTGCGCGGCCGGGCGCTCGGGGCGATCCCCCAACTGCTCGCCGTCGTCAGGGCGCTGGGGGAGCGCCGGGCCGGGCGCTCCGACCGGTCCGCGGACTTCCGTACGCTCGCCCGCTGGTTCGCCGAGGCCCCCGACGACGACTCCCGTCACCGGCTGTGGCGTACCGCTTTCGGACTCCACCCCGCACGCCATCTCACCGTGGACGCCGACACCCTCGCCGCCCGAGCGGCCGGGCCGGTGCCCGCCGCCACGCCCTGGGCCGCCGCCGAGCCGCTGCGCATCAGCCCCCAGCTGCGCCGCACCGGCAGCTACGAGCGGCGCGGCAAGCCCCGCAAGGTCGAGGACCGGCAGGACCGGCGCCGGCACCTCGCCGAAGTCGCCGCCAAACAGGCCGCCGAGACCGCGGCGGCCCGCGCCCGGCTCGTCACCGACGGGACCACGCGGCTCTCCGAACTCGGCGAGCTCGACCCGATGGCTTTCGGACTCTTCCTCCAACTGCTCGGCGACGCCCTGGCCACGTGGCGGCCCGGCATGCGGCACACGGTGGCCAGCAGCAACGACGGCTCCATGGAGATCCGGCTCAGCGCCCTCGCCGACGGCGGCACCGCGCAGATCGCTACCCCTTCCGGGACCTTCCGCGGCCCCGACCACCTCATCGAGATCATCGATCTGACGGACGGAGACCGCGACCGATGACCAAGAGGAGGGTTCACCCGTGACGGCCCCGCTCGCCGAGGTGCTCGACGGACAGCACGCCGCCGACCTGCGCAAGGCCGCCCGGGCGCTGCTGAAGCAGCCGCTTCTGCTCGCGCGCGGCCGCTACGCCGACGAGTTCCGGCTCGTCCGCCGCCATGCCTCCGAACTGCGGGAGTGGTTCGACCGCAACACCGGCTGGTCCCTGCAGGTGGACGCCGAGGCCGCCCGGCTGCGCAAGATTCCCGGTGTCCTCACCGACCCCACGCACCCCGCCCGCGAGGCCACCCGAGCCGCTTCCCCCTTCACCCGCCGCCGCTACGTCCTGCTCTGCCTCGCTCTCGCGGCCCTCGAACGCTCGGAGGCCCAGATCGCCCTCGGCCGCCTCGCCGACCAGATCGTCCTCGACGCAGCCGACCCTCAACTGGTCGACGTCGGCATTGAGTTCACCCTGGACCGGCGCGACGAGCGCCTAGACCTCGCGGCCGTCGTGCGGCTCTTGCTGAGCCTGGGCGTACTGCGCCGGGTCGCAGGGGACGAGGAGGCGTACGTCAGCGGCGCCGGAGACGTCCTGTATGACGTCGAGCGGCGGGTGCTGGCCGGGCTGCTCGCCACCCGGCGCGGCCCTTCCACCGTGCACGCCGAGTCTTTCGACGACCGGTTGCACGAACTCGTCGCCGAGACGGCCCTGGACAGCGACGAACTGCGCTTCCGAGCCCTGCGCCGGCACCTGACCCGCCGCCTCCTGGACGACCCCGTGCTGTACTACGACGAACTGACCGACGCCGAACTGGGCTACCTCACCCGCCAGCGCGGCTTCCTCACCGCCCGTATCACCGAGTTGACCGGACTGGTCCCCGAGGTCCGCGCCGAGGGCATCGCCATGGTCGACCCCGACGACGACCTCACCGACGTCCGTATGCCCGAACAGGGCACCCACGGGCACATCACACTGCTGCTCGCCGAGCACCTGGCCGCCGCCACCGGCCCGGTCACCACCGAGCGGCTGGCCCAGCGGGTACGGGAACTCGCCGACGAGCACGGCGGCTTCTGGGCCAAGTCCGCGCGTGAACCGGGTATGGAGGGCGAACTCGTAGAGCAGGCCGTCGCCCGGCTCGCTGCTCTCGGGCTCGTCTCCCGCACAGCAAGCGGGGTGGTACCTCGCCCGGCCCTCTCCCGATACGCGGTCGGTGAGGCCGTCGTCATCGAAGCCCGTACCCCCGGCACCACGCGGATGCCCGCGCAGCGAAAGGCCAGCCAGCCGTGACCGACCTCCCCGCCCCTCGGCGCTCCCGCTGGCAGCCCCTGCGCATCGGTCTCGTCGACCTCTTCCACTACGACGTGGAGGAGTTCCACTTCCGGGACGGCCGACTGCTGCTGCGCGGCAACAACGGCACCGGCAAGTCCAAAGTGCTCGCCCTGACCCTGCCGTTCCTCCTCGACGGAGACCTGACCTCACGTCGTGTCGAACCGGACGGTGATCCCGGAAAGCGGATGGAGTGGAACCTGCTCCTCGGCGGCGAACACCCGCACCCCGAACGCCTCGGCTACACCTGGATCGAGTTCGGCCGACGCGACAGGGCCGGCGGAGAGAACCACTTCCGTACGCTGCTGTGCGGACTGAAGGCCGTCAGCGGACGCGGCATCGCCCGCCACTGGTACGCGGTCACCGGCCAGCGCGTCGACCACCGCCCGGGAGCCGCCACGGCCGGGTCCCTCAGCCTTGTCGACGCCACCGGCACCGCGCTCTCCCGAGATCGTCTCGCTGAAGCGATCGCCGGGCACGGCATGGTGTACGACCAGGCCCGGACCTACCGCAGGGCCGTGGACGAGGCACTGTTCGGGCTCGGCGAGCAGCGGTACGGCGCTCTCGTCGACCTGCTTATCCAGCTCCGTCAGCCCCAGCTGTCCAAGCGCCCCAACGAGGCCGCCCTCTCCCGCGCCCTCACCGAGGCGCTGCCGCCCGTGGACCAGGCCGTCATCGCCGACGTGGCCGAGGCGTTCCGCTCCCTGGACGAGGAGAAGGAGGAACTGGCCGCCGCCTCCGCCGCCGAGCGGGCCGCCTCCACCTTCCTGGACCACTACCGGCGCTACGCCAGGATTGCCACCCGACGCCGGGCCCGTCTCCCACGCGCCGAGCACTCGCGCTACGAGCACCTGCAGCGGGACCTCGCCGAGGCACAGGCCGCGCACGCGCAGGCCGAGGAGGAACGGGAGGCGGCCGAGCGGCACCTCGCCGCGCTCGACGAGACCGAGGTGCGCCTGCACGCCCAGGACGCCGCCCTGCGCGAGGGCCCCGAGATGCGCGACGCCCGGGAGCTGGAGCGGGCGGCCCAGGCGGTGGAGCGCACAGCCCACGCCCTGAACCAGGCCAGGGACGACCGCGACCGGGCCGCGCGCGACCACACAAAGGCGCTGGGGCGGTTCGGCGCCGCCGAGACCCGGCTGCGTACCGCCGAAAAGCTGGCCGAGGACACCTACCGCCGTGCGCGGGAGGACGCCACCGCCGCACGGATCGACCTTCCCGACGACGACCGCCTGTCCGAGCCCGAACTGCGGCGTGCTGCCCAGGAGTCGGTGGAACGCCGCAGTCGCGCGCTCGCGCACACGGAGAGCCTGGCCGATGCGGCCGAGCGAGCGGCCGCCGTACGCAGGGGGGAAGCCCTACGCCTCGACGAGGCCGACACCGAGCTCGACCAGGCGACGGGCACACAGCTGCGGGCGGAGGAGGCCGTGGCCGACGTCGGCCGGGCGCTCCTCGACGACGTACGGAACCGCGGCCTGACCTGGACGGAACTCGCCTATCCCGACCCGGCCGGCCTGCTGGACGAACTCCAGGAGTGGACCGGACACCTCCACGGGCCCTACCCGGCCCGCGTGCACGCGGCCCGCGCTCACAGCGCCGCGTCGGCCGGCCTGGCCGACCAGGCCGCCGAAGCCGCGCGCCGGCGGTCGGAGCTGGCCGCCCGCACCGCTCGCGTACGCGAGGAGCTCACCGCCCTGGAGGAGGGCGGGCGTCGGGCGCCCCAGCCCCTGCCCACCCGCGCGCCGGGGCTGCGCGAGCGGCTGCCAGGGGCGCCGCTGTGGCGCTTGGTGGACTTCCACGACGGGCTCCCGGCACCGCAGCGGGCCGGTCTGGAAGCGGCGCTGGAAGCATCCGGGCTGCTGGACGCGTGGGTGCTTCCCGACGGTCACGTTCTCGCCGCCGACGGGCACGACACCCTGCTCGCCCCGGCAACCGGACCGGTCGACGGGCCCTCGCTCGCCCAGCTGCTCTGCCCGGCCCCGGACCCCGATGACGTACAGGCCGCGGCGGTGGGCGAGGAGACAGTCGCCCGGCTGCTCGCCGCCGTCGGCGCCGGCCCGGACAGCCCGGCGGCGACCTGGGTGGCGGGGGACGGCCGCTTCCGGGTCGGTGCACTCACCGGCCGTTGGGCCAAGCCTGCCGCCGAGTACGTCGGCGAGGGTGCCCGGGAGAGCGCGCGCAGGGCCCGGATCGCCGAGCTGCGCACCGAACTCGTTGCGCTCCAGGAGGAGTCGGAAGCCGTCGAGGCTCAGGCGGAGGCCGTCGCCTCCCGCCGCCGTACCCTCGACGCCGAGCTGGCCGACGTACCGGATGACGGCCCCCTCACCCGGGCACACGTCGAGGCCACCACCGCCGCCGAGACCGTGCGTCGGGCCCGCGAGCGCCGCGCCGAGCGGGCTGCGGTCCTCGCCGAGGCCTCCGAACGCGCGGAGCGGGCCGCCATCGGACTCGCCGAAAGTGCCGCAGATCTCGGCCTGCCCGCCGACCGGTCCGGCCTGACTGCCGTACGCGAGGCCGTCGCCTCCCTCGTGACCGTCCTGGCATCGCTGTGGCCGGCCCTGCGGGAGCGGGGAGAGGCGTCCCGCCAGGTCGAGGAGGAGCGAACCGAGGCCGGACAGGCGGCCGAGCGGGTGGCTGAGCTGTCGCTCCGTGCGGAGGAGGCCGAGCGGGAGGCCGTCGGCACGGACGAGCACCACACCACTTTGCGATCCACGGTCGGCACCGCCGTCGCCGACCTCGAGCGACGTCTCGTGGAAACCGCTGAGGCGCTCGCCGCCTGCGACGCGGACCGACGGCTCGCCCGGCGGCGCCACACAGAGGCGGAGAAGGCGGCAAGCCGGGCCGAAGGCCGGATCGACCAGCTGGAGAAGGACCTCAAGCACGCCGCCGCGGCACGAGCCGAGGCCATCGCGGGCCTCCAGCGCTTCACCGCAACCGGCCTGATCACGGTCGCCCTGCCGGACCTGGCCGTTCCCGCCGGGGACGACGGACCCTGGGCTGCCACCCCCGCCATCGCACTCGCCCGCGCCATCGAGGTCGGGCTGTCGACGGCCGACGACTCGGACGGGGCCTGGGAGCGCGTCCAGCGGCGGCTCAGCGAGGAGTTCAAGACTCTTCAGGACACCCTCTCCCGGCACGGGCACACCGCCTCCGCGCGCATGGTGGAGGACGGCATGGTCGTCGACATCGTCTACCAGGGCCGCGAACGGGCCGTACCGGCACTCGCCGAGGCGCTCGCCGCCGAGGTCGCCGAACTCACCCGCATCCTCTCCGCACGCGAACGCGAGATCCTCGAAACCCACCTGATCACCGAGGTCGCGGGCACCCTCCAGGAGCTGATCGGCGCCGCGGAACGGCAGGTGCGGAACATGAATGCCGAGCTTGAGGACCGGCCCACCTCCACCGGCATGAAGCTGCGCCTGGTGTGGCGGGCCTCCCGCAAGGCACCGCCCGGTCTCGCCCAGGCCCGGGAGCGGCTGCGCCAGTCGGCGGACGCCTGGACACCCGAGGACCGCGCGGCCGTGGGCGAGTTCCTCCAGGCGCAGATCGCCCGCCAGCAGACCGACGACACCTCCGGCAGCTGGCTCGAACACCTCACGGCCGCACTCGACTATCGCTCCTGGCACGAGTTCGGCGTCGAGCGGCACCAGCACGGCCGCTGGGTCCCCGCCACCGGGCCGGCGTCGGGCGGTGAGCGGGTCCTCGCCGTCTCCGTACCCCTCTTCGCCGCCGCCTCGTCCCACTACGCCAGCGCGGGAAGCCCTCACGCGCCACGCCTCGTCACCCTCGACGAGGCCTTCGCCGGGGTCGACGACGATTCGCGCGCCAAGTGCCTCGGCCTGCTCCACGCCTTCGACCTCGACGTGGTGATGACGAGTGAACGGGAGTGGGCCTGTTATCCGCAGGTGCCCGGGATCGCCATTGCCCAGCTGTCGCGGATCGACGAGATCGCGGCGGTGCTCGTCACCCGCTGGGAGTGGGACGGCACCCGCAGGACCCGGGGCGAGGACCCGGTACGGTCCGTGGCCTCCGCGCCCGGACCGCGCGCGGAAGCCACGGCCGACCAGGACCAACTGTGGACCTGACGCCTGCCACCGCACCGATCGACGAGCCGCGGCTGCGCCGTCTCCTCGGCGACTCCGGCCTCGTCTGGCTGGTCGAGCGCGCGCGACGTCGTATGGAACGCGGGCAGTCGCTCACCGGCCCCGTTTCCCTCGGCACGCCGACGGAGGACCAGCGGGCGTCCGCCGAGCGCCTGCTGGGTCGCTCCCCGGGGCGTGGGCGCTCCCTGACGGTCCGGCTCGACGTGGTGGACGCGGTTCTGCGCCGCTCCGGCATCAGTCGCGACGGCCTGGGTGCAGCCGTGATCGCGCTCACCGGGCCGGTCGTGCCGCTCGGCCCGGCGCGCGAGGCCGAGGAGCGGGGGTGGCGAGAGGCATACGCCGTGATCGAGGCCCTCGCCGACCGGGATCCGGCCCTCGCCGCCTGGGCCGACCGGCTCCGTGGCGACGGACTGGTACGGCGGCTCGCCGGGACCCCCGCAGCAGCCCATGACCTCCTTGAGCGGGTGGCCACCGCTCTGCGCGCACTCCCCGTGGGCGAGCCGGAGTCCCTGCCTGCCTTCGCGGCCCGCGTCCTGGGTGACGCCCACGCACTGGACGACGGGATCCCGCTCGTCACGCTCACCTTGTCCGGCGTCCGGGCGTTGACCGGTTTCCCGGACGGTACCGGAGCCGAGTGGCGTCGGCGGGCATGGGCCTCAGCGGGCCTGCTGCGCGACGAGTTGTCCTCGACCGTCCTCACCCTGAACCTCCGTGGCACCTCCGCCCTGGACTGGATGGCGGAGCAGGGCGAGCCGGCGGTATTGACCTTGCGGCAGTTGTCCCGGTGTCCGCCCGCCGCTTCCGTGCCGCTGGTCCGGCTCTGCGAGAACCCCGCCGTGCTCGCGGCTGCGGCCGACACACACGGCCCGCGGTCCGCGCCGCTCGTCTGCCTCCAGGGCCAGCCGTCCGCCGCCGCCCTCGCCCTCCTTCGCCACCTTCACGAACGCGGAACAACGCTCCACTACCACGGGGACTTCGACTGGGGCGGGCTGCGCATCGCCTCAGTGTTGCTGCGCCACGTGCCCTGGCGCCCCTGGCGCTTCACCGCCGTCGACTACCGTGACGCGGTGCGCGCGGGCGTCGCCGGTCCGCCCCTCACCGGCCGCCCGACCGAGGCACCCTGGGACCCGGATCTGCCCAGAGCTCTCGAAGAGCTGGGTGTCCGTGTCGAGGAACAGCATCCGCGGCGCAGTGTGGGCGCTGAGGCAGCTCGCAGCATATCGACCGGGAGAGACGCGCCCGCCCAGCACGATGGGCGCTCCCGCTGAGGTCAGTTGCGGCCCGGACCGCTCCCGAGCCGTGAAGCTCAGGACCGGGTCGGGACCGCGCGCGGGAATTGCTCGACGCGGCCGCCGACGTCCTGGATGCTGCCGCCCGTTCGATCCGCCGCGGCACTCCCGCCTAGGTGCCGCCCAGGACCGCGGACGTCCTGCGCGTCGAGGAGCAGCACGAGGTGCTGGAGGGGACCGCGCGGCAGGCCGCCGAGCGGCTCGTGGAACTGCTCGGCGAGGCGTTGGAGATCGCCGGGAGCGGCGACGGGCGCGGGAAGACGCCCACGCCGCCCGGCCCCGCGGGCGCCCAGTTCCTGGTGCGTCCGACAATGTTCCGGCTGCTCCCGGTCGTCGTCCGGGCGGTCCGCCGTGAGCTCCGCCGGGACTCGCCCGTGTTCCGGCACGCCGTCCGCCTGGCGGCGGTGGCCACGCTCGGCTATCTGATCGCCGCCCGGCTACCTCTGGGTCACGGCTACTGGGCGCCCATCGCCTCGGTGATGGTGATGCGGCCGGACTTCCACCGGACGTACGCGCGTGCGGTGGCCCGTCTCGCCGGGACCCTGGCGGGGGTCGCGCTCGCCACCGGGATGGTGCGGGCCCTGGGGCCGGACGCCCAGGTGTTCGGCGCCCTGGCCGTGGTCTCGGCGGGTCTGTCGTACACGGTGATCCGTACCGGCTACGCCTACTCCCAGTGCTTCACTGCCGCGTACGTCGTCTTCCTGCTCGGGATGGGCGGCCAGGCATGGGAGCAGACGGTCCCGGAGCGGGTGGTGCTCACCCTGCTCGGCGGGGCCCTGGCAATGCTGGCGTACGTCGTGTTCCCCGCATGGGAGACGCCCCGGCTGCCGGGCCGACTTGCGGACTGGCTCGCCGCCAACGGCCGCTACGCGGCCGCGGTGCTCCGCAGCCACGCCGAACCGACCCAGGAGCATCGCGCCGACATGCGCAGGGCCCTGCTGGCGAGCAGGGACGCACGTGCCGCCTGGCAGGAGGCCTTCGACCGGGCAAGGCAGGAACCGGTCCGCCCCAGGGGCCTGACGTCGCGCGAGGCGGAGGAGGCGCAGGAGGCGCTCGAGGGGTTCGGCCGGGCGGCGATGCTCATGGAGAGCCACGTCCCGCGGGCCGACAGCCGTTTCGTCCCCGAGGCGGAGCGGTTCGCCGAGGCCCTGGAGGCGGACACCGCGCAGGCTGCGGTCGACGTGCGCGAGCACAGGAATCCGCACTGGGGGCGCGTGGACGAGGCGCTCCACGCGTGGGAGCGCTCCGCCGGGGACCGGAGCCCGGTGGTGCGGCGCGGGGCGGAACTGCAGAAGCGAGCCTTGGAGGACCTCGCGACGGCCGTGAGCCGCACACCCCTGGAACGGGACGTCGGCTCTGCTCGCGAGGAGCAGCGGGCGCGGGCGGCCGTGGCGGCGGAAGGTGACGGATCAGGACCCGCGCACCGGGGTGGGTGACGGCTCAGGCGACGGGGAACGCCCCGCCTCCTGGAGCGGCGGGAAGTAGTCACCCGGCCGCGTCGATCGCCGCCACACGTACGCCGCTGTCGCCATCACGAGGATCAGCCCCGCCAGGATGAGCAGTTCGATCCCCTCGACGTTCCACCGGAAGGACTTCTCCGCCTCGGCCGTCACGATGAGCACCTTGCGGATGCCGGCGATCAGGCCGACGACGAGGAACGGCTCCGCGTCGAGGGTCTGGTTCCTGATGGTGAGGCGGACGGTGTGGAGCAGCTCGGCCACGATGAACAGCACAAGGCCGTTGTCCAAGGCGGAGAGAACGACCGTCTCCTCGCGGAACGGCCCCTGGATCGACCTGATGACGTCGTGGACGACCCCGACGGTCAGGAGCCCCGCGAGGAGGACGAGGAGCGCCGCGACGACGAGGTGGATGCCGTCCTCGATGAGCTGCAGGACGCCCTGTACCCGGCCGCCCTCGATCTTCGGGAGAATGGGTCGCACAGCCAGCATGCTAGGGGTGCCCCGGCTTGCAGGCGCGGCGTGCTGGCGAACGGGTGGACGAGCGGATCCCTCCCTGTGGTGACAGCTTGGGAGAAGGGGCGAAGCTCGACATCAACGAGGCCCTACCCGGCGGCAGGACAAGGGTGTATGAGGCAGCCCGACGCGGACACGAACGGCAGGAACCTGCGGGTTCGTCCTGGTCGCCGACCCGGGGCCTGCCCTCCGAGACGGCCCGGGACCTCGCCCCCCGGCCTGCCGGAGGCTGCGCCCCGCACCGCCAGGGGCATCCGCTGGCAGACGGACACCGACGGCACCCTGGCGGCGAACGAGCTGCGTTGCCGGAGTAGCGCGAAGCGATAGCGGGGAACCTGTACTGGGCCCATTGCTGCGTGGCGGGCGCACCGTGCCGGAGGACGCGAGTGCACTGCAGGTGTGTGATGAGTGCTGGCCGCTCCCACGAGAGCCGTGATGGTCACGTACTGGTCCTCGATGCTGGCTCTTCGAGCCTTCACATCGCTCTGTTCGCGGCGGACGGTGAACGGGTGGCGGATCGAGACGCCTCGGAGCCCCCGGGGCCTGCTGCGGCGGCGGAACTGCGGGACTTCCTCAGCAAGGTGCCCGCTCCTGCGGCGGTTGGTCACCGCATCGTCCACAGCGGTCCGCACCTGACCGGACATACGCTGATCGACGCACGCGTACGGGCGCTGCTGGCGGACGTAGCCGATCTCGCGCCGCTGCACGTGACCCCTGCCCTGCGTGTGGTCGATGCCGCACGAGAACTCCTGCCCGACGTGCCTCATGTCGCCTGCTTCGACACCGTCTTTCACAAGGATCTGCCGGCAGAGGCGCGGACGTACGCCGTGCCGGAGCGATGGCGAGCCGAATATGGGCTGCGCCGGTACGGCTTCCACGGGTTTTCCTACTCGTGGGCACTGCAGAGGACGGTGCAGGCCCTGGGCCGCCCCGTCGACAACCTCCAGGTCGTGCTCGTGCACATGGGCGGCGGCTGCTCGGCCTGCGCCGTCCGGAACGGACGCAGTGTGGACACCACCATGGGCCTCACTCCGCTGGAAGGCCTGGTGATGAGCCGGCGCAGCGGCAGCCTCGACCCCGGCGCGCTGCTGTGGCTGCAGCGGCGGCACGGTCTGCGCACGGACGAATTGGATGACACACTCCACCGGCATTCCGGTCTGCTCGGCCTCTCCGGTACCTCGGGAGACACCCGGGACCTGGTGCGCGCCCGCGCGGAGGGTGATGCCGCGGCCGCTCTGGCGCTGGCGACGTTCACACTCAGCTGCCGCAGGGGCATCGCCTCGATGGCCGCCTCGCTGGACCGGCTGGACGCGCTGGTCTTCACCGGGGAGATCGGCGAAGACCAACCCGAGGTACGTGAGGAGATCTGCTCGGCCCTGACTGTTCTCGGCGTACGAGGCGGGCTACTCGTCCCCGAACTGGAACATTTGATGCGAGAAGGCCTCCGACGCATCGATCAGGTGGGGAGAGGTGTCCCGGTCCTCGTGGTCGTAACCGGCGAGACCCAGCAGATCGCCGCCGAGACCCGACGGGTGCTCGGCGTGTGACTGGCCAAGGCAACTGCCCGCACATCCACACTCACCTGGCCCGCGCACAGAACCGGCCTCCTGTACCAGGACAGCGCGGGGGAGTGGCGACGCCTGGTCCTGTACGCCGACCGCTCCATTGGCAGGCACGAGGATTACCGGCCAGCCACACGCTGCCCTGTGCAACGCCGTCCGCACCCTCTACCCGCTCCTCCACGCCGACATCGACCGGTTGCCGCTCACGGTCGCCGACCCGCGACGGGGAGACGTTCACCGTCCTCGTCGGCAGCAACAACAACGCCTGGCAGACTCCGCAGCTACCGGCCGTCGAGGAGGTACGAGTCCCGTGGGGTCTTTCGCCATCCGTGTACGCGTGCGTCACCGTGACGAACGCGCCCGGCGCCGGATGAACACGGCGCGCTCAGGCGGCGGGGGTGAGTTCGGCGCGGCCGAACAGCAGCGCGTAGCCGGAGGGAAGCTGGCCCAGGATGCGGGTGAGGAGGTCGGGGCCGGCCAGGGCAGCGACGGCGGCGAAGACGGCCCCGGTGTCCCAGCGGGTGGTGGCCAGGGAGGCGTCGGCGCGGTCGGCGAGGTCCTCGACGAAGGCCCAGCCGGTCAGGGGCTGGGTGTCGGGGATCTGTGTGGTCAGGACGCGTGCGGCTTCGAAGGGGAGACGGTCGGTGAGTGCGACGCGTTCGTCGCCTGTCAGCTGGCGTCCGAGTCCCGCGAGGACCAGGTGGATGGCTTCCTCGGCCCGCTCGCGGGTGGGGTAGGCGCCTTCGTAGCGGACCTTCTCCACCATCTGTTCGTACGTCATCGCGGGCAGCTGCTGCAGCGGTGTGTGCGGGTCGGAGATCACTGCGGTGGTTGCCTTTCTGTCGCCGTGGTGCCGTTGTGCGGGCACCGGGTGTGCTGTCGGTCAGGTGGGCTGGGGGCGGCCGAAGAGCAGGTCGTAGCCTGTGGGGAGCTGGAGCAGGATCTGCCTCAGCAGGTCGTCGCCGGCCGCGTCGGCGGTGGTGCTGAGGACCGCGCTGACGTCCCAGGCCGCGGTCTGCTCGGTGGCCCCCTCGATCCAGGCCGCCGTCGCGCGTACGAACCGCTCCGGTGGCAGCGGCTCGGCGCTCTGCAGCGGGTTGAGGAGGATCAGGGCGAAGTCTTCCGGCAGGCGCGCCGCGAGCTGGGCGCGCACCTCGCCGACCAGGTGCGCGCCCAGCAGGGCGAGCACCACACGGGCCGCGCGTTCTGCTTCCTGCAGGCTGTCGTACTCACCGCGTTCCTTCACCCGGTCGAGGAACGCCTCGCGTCGCAGGGTCATCGCCGACACCTTCTTCGGTCGATGGGGTGCGGAGGACGGGAGAGGGGGAGATCGATGACCCGTCCTCCGCCGCTGTTCGGCCCTTGTCGCCCTCGGGTCAGCCGGAGATCTCCCGGCGGCCGGATCCGCCGCCGATGGCGATCTTGCGGGGCTTGGCGCGCTCGGCGATCGGGATCCGCAGGGTGAGCACGCCGGCGTCGTAGTCGGCCTCGATGTGCTCGGTGTCCAGCGTGTCGGCCAGCACGATCTGGCGGGAGAAGGCGCCCAGCGGCCGTTCCGACAGTTCCATCTGCACGTCGTCGGCCTTCGCCACGGGCCGGCGCTCGGCCTTGACGGTCAGCATGTTCCGCTCGACGTCGATGTCGATCGCGTCCGCGCTGACGCCGGGGATGTCGAGGGCCACCACGTACCGGTCGCCCTCGCGGTAGGCGTCCATCGGCATCGGGGACGGCCGCGACCAGGTGCCCGGGCCCATCAGCTGCTGAGTCAGCCGGTCCAGCTCACGGAAGGGGTCGGTGCGCATCAACATCGTGAAAACACCTCCAGCAGGTTCGGGCAGTTGCTGCCAATGCGCTTCACTGAAACCGTTGTAACATGTCATCCAATGGATGACAAGCACGGTGTCGTCCAGTCGATGACAAGCCTGAGGGAGGTGCCCGTGACAGCAGCCGACCGGCCGGCCCCGTCCAGCGCCGACGGCCGAAGCCCGGCCTCGTTCCTCGCCGCCGCGGCGGCCCTGCACGCCATAGACGACGCCCTGCACGCCGCCCGGCAAGGAACCTCTGACGCCCCCGCCCCGGACCCCGGCGCGGAGCAGGCACTGGCCTCCCTGCTGCTGCTGAGGCAGGTCCGCGAGCAGCTCGCCGGATGGGAGACCGGCCTGATCGAGACGGCCCGGCACGCGGGAGCCAGCTGGGCCGACCTCGCCCATCCGCTCGGCGTCGCCAGCCGCCAGGCGGCCGAACGCCGCTACCTGCGAGGCCGGCCCGGCCCCGTCGGAGCCACCGGCGAGCAACGCGTCCAGGCCACCCGCGAACGCCGTGCCGCCGACCGCACCCGAGCCGAATGGGCCCGCCGCAACGCAGCCGACCTGCGCCGCATCGCCGGCCAGATCACCGCCCTCACCGATCTCCCCACCGCCGCCCGCCACCCGCTCGACCAACTCCACGCGGCCCTCGCCAACAACGACCCCGCCGACCTCATCCACCCCCTCAACGCCACCCGCCCCCACCTGACCACTACCCACCCCGACCTCGCCGCCCGACTCGACACCCTCACAGGTCCCGCCGCCCCGCCCACACCCGACTGACCGAACGCACCACCACAACACCCGCGTCGGACCGGGCGACCGTTCCGGCAATCACGCGGCATCGGGTATCCCGCGTACTTCCTGGTCCTGGCACGGTGATCCTCATGCAGCCGCTGCCCGCAGCGTGTCCGCCCGGCCTGGTCCCGGACGCCACCGACGTCCACGCCTTCAACGCCGCCTACCGGCGGGCGCAAGTACCAGGTGTTCGTCGCCGTCGAGGAGCAGGGCCGGCGGTGGACGGTGAAGGCGACACACTCACCGCGGGACCGGACCACACCGTCGTCGACGCACGTAGGGCGCGATCCGCACGGCCGTCATCCGGCTCATCCGCTCCCGCCAGATCCGCGCCGACTCCTCGGCCGGCCCGGTCTGCTTCGTGCTGTACGACGTGGAGAGCGAGCAGCGGGCCCGTGGCCTGGCCGCCGCGCTGCACGCCGCCCTGAACGGAGACCTCGATCCCCTGACGCGCGCGGTACCCGAAACATCCTGACCACGGCGGGACCGGTGCAGCCCTGCCCCGGCACCGCACGATCAATCTCGTCGACGACCATGGCTCCATCGATCCACAGGGCCGACCTCCTGGTGATGCTGGGCGGGAAGTACGGACCCCCTCCTGACTGCCCTGAGGGAAGGCTCCCTGTCCCCGCCTGCGGTCGCACGTTTCATCGGTCAGGCCGCCCACAGATCACTGTGGCAAGCGGCCAACCGCCCACGCGCCCTGACCGAGCTCACCACCCTGCACGGTTGTTGCTCGCCCTGGCCGCAGGCACACGCCCCGGGCGCCGCTGGGTGGCAACCAGCTGGGCCCTCGCCGTGACGCACCTGGGCCTGATGGAGCGGCGCGAACAGCACACCGCCGCCGACACCCTCACCCTGATCCGGGCCGACCAGCCGGCCCTGCCCGGCGGGGCGAGCCGCTGGTCCGGGCCACTGGCGATCGTCCTCGACCTCGCCGACGGCCGCCTGGCCCGCCACCAGGGCGCCGTCTCCCTGCTCGGTGACTACGCCGACACCTTGGCCGACGCCGCGTACTGGACCTGGCTCACCCTGCGCCACGAACCCAGCCGCACCGTACGAACAGCCGCCGTCGCCGCCTGGGCGCTTCCCGTTGCCACCGTCACCGGCATCGCGAACCGGCATCGGAAGGCGGTGGTCGACCCTCGCCGGGGCTGAGTTTGCCCGCTCGGAGGCAGGCAAGAATGGTCAGTGCGGTGCACATACCGCTCACTCTGCACGTAACGCACGTCGACAGCCTGTCTCTGTCTCCGCCACGGAAGTCGGCATCTTCTGGGGCTTCACGATCGACTGAAGATCTCCCGTGCGTACCCGTTCCGCCCCCTATCCCGATCGCGCGACCGCACAGTGGTGTACCCAGCAGGTCGTCACACGCAACGAGCAGGCCGTACACCGCTGGCTGGCCCGGGGCACGCGCCCGAGGCTCACCATCGAGGCCGCCTGGCCGTCCCGTGAGCAGCCCGTCTGGCCTGTGTTGCTGCAGGCGATGATCTGCGGCGGCCGGCGCGGCGGATTCCGGGATGCGGCTGAATCAGGTGCCGCCGGAGCCAGGAGGCGGCGGGACAGGCGTCCGACCAGGCGACGGGTTCCGGGTGAAGCATCAGTCCCTTGACGGCAGTTCGCATCTGCTGATCGAGCTGGCCGGGCTGCTCTACCAGGGGCGTCCGGACGGGGAGTTGTGCACGACGGCGCGGGCGCCGCGTGCGGCCGGGCGAAGCGCGTCGAGAAGGAGGCCAGGGACAGCTGTACGGCCTCGCTCGACGCCGCGTACAAGGGCGCTGCCCGATCTCCGCGGCGGCGGCTTCGGGGACGCGAAGGAGCTGCTCGGGTCGATACCGGCGCTGCGGGCCGAGGCGGCACAGGCCAAGGACGATCCGCTGGCGAAGCCGGTGGGCAGCGGCCCGAAGGCCGAGTTCACCCAACCGGTGGGCAGGACGACGAGTCGGCGGCGTTGCTGGACATCCGGCTGCGGCTCACGCAGCTGCCGGAGGCCGAGGACGCGTACTGGTCGACGCCGTCCGACGCCCAGGACCGGCGCGAGTGGATCGCCGCGAACAAGGAGATCATCAAGGCGGCCGCCGAGCGCTCCGGCCTTCCGGCCGACATGGTCGAGGGCATCGCGTGGCAGGAGATCGGCGGGCAGTGGGGCTGGATGGACGACGGCGTCGACACGATCCGGCAGCTCTCGGACGGCGGCCGGCTGCCCTGGACGCCGGAGAACCTGCCGATCGACCGGCTCGCCGGCCCGCCCGACGAGACGTCCTTCGGTCCGATCGCGATCCAGGTGCGCCGTGGCGCGGAGGTGCTCGGTTACGACCCGGAGAACCTCACAGAGGGCCAGCGCGACACCATCGAAGCCGCCCTCCAGGACCCGGGCCAGAACATCTTCATCGCAAGCGAGTATCTGAAGATGCTCAAGGAGGAGAGCGGCTTCGCGGACGTACCGGCCGAGGAGATGACCCGCGAGCAGCGCCAGGAGCTGGCCGCCCGCTACAACGGCGGACCCTATTGGCAGAATGACCAGGCCCAGGCCTACGGCCGGGGCTTCGACCGGAACCTGGACGACGCGAGAGGCGCCATCAAGTGAGTGAGGCAGGACGCGTGTCCGGTGCGGCGCGCGGATCGTGGACGGTCGTGCTCGCCCTTGTGAATCTGCTCGGCTGCTACCTGGGCTACGGCGCCCTGTTCATCCCGCCCGAGGGCGACTGGGACTCGGCCGCGATCGACGGGATCGCCGCGGCCGCCGTGTTCCTGTGCGTCCTCGGCGCGCTTACTCTCCTCCTCTCGTACGTGCCCGTGCGGCGCGGCACCCTCGCCCGCTGGTGGCTGCTGCCACCCGCGGTGTTCCTGCTGTTCGGTATCGCGCGCCTGGTCCACATCGAGTACGCCTATCCGGTTTCCTGACGCGTATCGCGTACGACTCCCCTGTGGGTACGGGGGCGTTGGGCTCCGGTGCCCCTCGCTGCCGCTGAGCGGCCGGGGCGGCATCGTGAAGTGGCCCGGGCTCTCCAGGGCGTCGGCGAGGATCTCGCCCGTACGGGCCGTTTCCTCGGGAGAGTTGTGGGTGAGCGGATAACTCTGGAGTGGTCGATCTCCGGCTCGGACGCCCCGGAGACGGCGGACTCCATCCGGACCCCCGCTCCACGGCCGCCATCACCCGCGCGCGCACCGGCACACTCCCCGCACGGATGTTGATCTTCAGCTCGGCGGTGTCGGGGATGATGTTCTCCTTGGTCCCCGTGTGCAGGGAGAGCCGGGACGGTCACGACGGCCATGTCGGCCGCCGCGGTCTCGCGGGAGACCACCGTCTGCAGGCGCAGCACGATCGCCGCGGCGAGTACCACCGGGTCGATCGCCGCCTCCGGCACGGAGCCGTGTCCGCGGCTCCAAGTGCCGTGACCTGCCCGGGTCGATGGCCGTGCTCAAGCGTGCCGAGATCCAGACACGCCGCGTCAACCCGTGAATACAGCGAGAGGAATGGGTGCATCGCACCATGACATATCTACAAGGCTCTGAAAGCGCCGCGGATGCGGTGACCGCGCAATGGCGCCGACTCATCGAGGGAGGGGAGGAGTTGGTCGATCCGGCGATGGTGCGAGCGGCATACGAACAGCCTCGACTGCGGAATCTCTACCCCGGTGTAAGTCACGGCATCATGTTCTTCAAACAAGGCGACGGGCTCTCGGGAGACCCTGTCGGGGGCTACGTGTACCCCCGGGAAGACGGGCGCTTCTGGGTCCGTGGGCCTCTCGGTGTCGGCTCACTCGGCGAAGTGGACACACTCGAGGAGGCTTTCGCGCTGGTCGTGGCGAGTCTTCCCGAGGGCGGCGAGTAGGCCACTGACGAGACGAAGGAGGACTGTGACGCGGGCTGCGGAGATCGTGGCCGCCGAGTGGAGCGAGTCCTCGCGTACGGCGATGACGTCGTCGATCCCGCCGTGCCCCGTGCCCCGTGCCGCGTACGCGCAGCCACGGCGTCGTGTGCGGATGGGTTCGCACACGAGACGCTCTTGGCAGCGCCTCACTACGGCTTGATCGACGGCTTCCCGCGGTCTGCTGGGTCATTCTGCTGCCTTTGGGATCCCTTTGGGGTGACAGGGGCGGGCCTTTTCACCTCGGGTGATGGGTCCACAGGCGTCCGCGTCGATCGGGCCAGCACTGCGGCGCAGTACGAGGCCACCTTGGCGGGGCTGCCCGCCGCTTCCTCCAGGCGCTGCCGTACGGCGCTGTCGGCAGGGGTGTCTGTCTGTGCCGGTTTCCCATAGGCGCGGCAGTGGGCCGCCTCGTCCTTTGCTGTGGGCGGTCGTTCAGCGGTGCGTTTGTCGTCCCCGGCCGGTGGAGCGGATGGTTCAGTTCCGCTCTTGGGTTCGGCCGTAGGTGACGAGGAGACAGGTGACGGGGACGATGCCTGACTTGGAGGTGACGGGGTGGGCTTCTCGGAGGGCGAGGGAATTGCTCCGGTGGCCATGGCCACGCCGCCCAGCAGTACGCCACCGACGAGAGCACCGGCGCCGGCTCTGATCCAGCGTCTGCGCCGCGGGGGCTCGGCAGCACGCCAATCGTCGACCGGGCGGGTGGGGAGGCTCAGAGCGTGTTCGTCACGAGCCGCACGGAACGCGGCCAGAACGTGCTCGGGTGTCCGCGGAGGGGAGGATGCCGTACGAGCGGCGGCGGTCAGGACGTCGTCGACTGTTGCCGATGTAGCCGACTGCTGTTCCTCCTCGCGGCGCACGGCGTCTCCAGATCGGTTGGCGGTCATCTTGCATCTCCCAGCGGTCGGGAGTCGGAATTCGTCACATGCTCGCTGCTGGGCACCGAGAGTTGTCGGGCGAGCCGTTTCAGGCCGCGGTGCACGGCGGAGCGGACTGCGCCGGGGCGTTTGCCCATGACGCGCGCCACGGCAGGCCCGTCGAGGCCGATCACCGTCTGGAGAAGTATGGCCTCCGCCTGCTGGCGAGGAAGCGTGTAGATCAGAGCGAGGGCCCGTTCGGTGGAGAGTCTCTCGAATGCCTCAGAGGCTGTGTCCTGGTGGCCCGGAAGGCCTACGAGGTCATCGTGTTCCAGATGGGCCGGGCGCGGACGGCTCTTGAGCCGGCGGAGGTGATCGAGGGCCCGGTGCCGGGCGATGGTCGCGGTCCAGGCCCGAAAGCCGGCTCCGTCGCCGCGAAAGCGGCTCAGGTCGCGCGCGATCTCGAGCCATGCGTCGGAAGCCACGTCCTCGGCATCCTCACCGACCATTCCACGCAGGAACCTCAGCAAGGGCGGCTGAACAAGTTGGTACGCCGTCGAGAAGGCGGCTTCGTCACCGCTCTGCGCTCGCGCTACCGCCTCTCCGAGTTCATCGTCGTACGCCTCTGGCTTGCGCCCGCCGTCCCCACCCTTGGCCACGCGTCCCTCTTCGTTCCGCTCCCACGACACACGGGTGCCGTACGTAACCCCCATCCATGCCAGCGACAGGAGCGAACAGAATGTCACTCCTCACCGGCTCGCGCGTGGTTGGCGGTGACCCGGTCGAGCATCCATGAGGCGGTCCGGATGCAGCGTCATGGGCCGAGCGCATGGGTCCCGGCAGTCACGTCCTCCGGCGGATCGAGGGCCTGATGGCCCCGGAGCACGGCGACGAGCCAACGCCCGCACACCTGGGTGACAGTGATCTGCGTCACCGCAGCCCGTTCCCGCGTGATGTTTACCCGGTGGGGCGCGCTGGGACGTGCGGGCCGTCCTGTGAAGGCGTGCCTCATGTGACATTTCGTCTGTGGCCTTTGCCGGCCTTCTGTGGGGTGGATACATCGTGAGTCGTCGCACGTCGCATGCGTACAGACCACTGAGCTTGAAACGGCGGACGTGGCTGACGCTCGCAGCGGTGGTCGTGGGAGGCGGAGGCGTGGTGACGTACGCCGTCGCCAGCCCCTCGGACCTCGGTGCGCAGGGCCGGGCCAAGCGGCCGGTGAAGGTCTACGACCTCACGCTGAAGGGGACCGCAGGCGGCAAGCGGGAGCTGCCGCGTACGGACACGGAGCAGTTCTCGCTGGTCGGTGTGTCCTGGACAGGGGCCGTCAAACAGCTCGACGGCACGGCGCAGGTCCGCACGCGTGGCCTGGAAGGCGGTGAGTGGAGTGCCTGGCGGGACCTGGAAGTGAACGTCGACCCGCCGGAGGACCCCGAGGCCGGGATGCGCGGCGCGTCCGAGCCACTGTGGGTCGGTCCCTCGAACGGCGTCGAGGCCCAGGTGGTGCACGAGGACGGCACCACGGGCGCGCTGCCCAAGGGACTGAAGGTCAACCTGGTCGACCCCGGTGTGGTGACCGCCGCCGAGACACAGGCGACCGAGCCGGCGGCGTTCGTCGCCGAGGAGAGCAGCCCGGCGGCCACTCCCGCCGATTCCACCACTCCCGCCGACGGTGCGACCGCGACGCCGACCGACGACCGGACCGACACGTCCCCGGCACCCGGCGATCCCGCGTCCCCGGCACCCGGCGATCCCGCGTCCCCGGAGCCGACCGACCCCACGGCCACGGCGACACCCACCGGTTCGGCATCCCCCTCGGCTTCGGCAAGTGCGTCCCCGAGTCCGTCGGCCACCACGCCTTCCGCGCCGCCGTCGACCGTGCCCAAGCCGCCGATCACCTCGCGTGCCGGCTGGGGCGCGGACGAGTCGCTCAGCCCCGACCCTTCCGAGTACAACGCCGACGTGAAGGCCGTCTTCGTCCATCACACCACCGGGGCCAACGACTACTCCTGCGCCGACTCGGCGTCCCTCGTGCGGGGCATCCACGCGTACCACACGCAGGTCAGCGGCTGGAACGACGTCGGCTACAACTTCATCGTCGACAAATGCGGCACCGTCTTCGAGGGCCGCAAGGGCGGCGAGGACCTGCCGGTGCTCGGCGCCCACACCTACGGCTGGAACCGGGAGTCCACCGGCATCGCGGTACTCGGTGAGCACACCTCCACCAGCGCCTCCAACGCCGCCCTGGCCTCCGTCGCCCGCGTGGCGGCCTGGAAGCTCGGCCAGTACGGAGCCGACCCGGCCGGCACCGTCCAGCTCAAGGCCGGGGCGACCCAGAAGAACTACCTCGGAGCCGCCTTCACCGCGGGCACCACGTACACGTTCAACCGGATCTCCGCACACCGAGACGGCTTCAACACCGAGTGCCCCGGCAACTCCCTCTACCCCCAGCTGCCGACCATCCGCACTTGGGCCGCCGGCCCCGTACAGGGCTTGAAGGTCACCTCGATCACCGGCGCGGGCCTGTCGGGCTCGACGTACTACACCAAGGGCGCCATCACCACGCGCTGGACGGCGACCACCCCGGCCGCACTCATCTCCACGTACGAGCTGCTGGTCGACGGCAAGGTAGCGGCCACCGCCGCCGGTACGGCCGGCTCCGCGAACGCGACCCTGGCGGTGGGCAGCCACACGGTCGCCGTGCGGGCCGTGCACCAGTCCGGAAGGACCACGACCAGTGCCGCGCTGACCGTCGTGGCCGACACCACCGCGCCCACCTTCACCACCACGCCGAAGCTGGCCCTGCGAGCCGGAACCGTCAACACCACCGCCGTCCCGGTCACCCTCACCTGGAAGGCCGCAGACGACAAGGCGCTGCGCGAGGTGAAGCTGCTGTCCCCGACCACGGCCACGTTCGGTCCGACCACCACCACCTCCAGCCGCACCGCCAAGTCCGGCACCGCCGGCACCTGGTCGATGGGGGCCTACGACCTCGCCGGCAACTACCGCACGTCGTCTGCCGCCTACACCCCCGTGATCCTGCAAGAGAGCTCCGCCACCAGGTCCGGCAGCTGGACGACCCGCTCCTCCACCAGCTATCTCGGCGGTACGTCCTACTCCAGCGGCTCCAAGGGCGCCGCCCTCACCTGGACCTTCACCGGCCGCTCCGCCTCCTGGGTGGTCTCCAGGGCCACCAGCTCGGGTCAGGCCTATGTCTATGTCGACGGCGTCAAGGTCAGCACGGTCGACCTGAAGTCCTCCACCACGCTCTACCGGCAGGCGATCTGGACCAAGACCTGGACCAGCAGCGCCAAGCACACCGTCAAGATCGTCGTCGTCGGTACCAGCGGCCGACCCACCATCACCACCGACGGCCTCGTCTACATCAAGTAGTCCCACGCCCATGCCTCGGGGAGCTGCCCCGAGGCCGCATGAGGATTCGTCAGCATCCCGAGTGTGAGGTGCCGGTCCGGTCGGACCGGCACCTCACACTCGGCGGCCGTGTAAGTGACTCAGCCCGGTCCGGCAGGACCGGGACCGCTCCCTTGAAGGAGAAGCTTGATGAGAAACAGGGTGCTGGGCCGTTGTCTGGCCCGTACGGCGGCCGTCCTCACGGCGGCAGTGGCCCTGGCGGTGACGGCGACCCCACTGACGGGCACGGCGCAGGCCCACGAGGCGGTGACGGGATCGCTCAGCTTCAGCGGTGAGCCGGGCGAGTACATCTCAGGCGGTGAGTCCCACACCTACACCCCCGAGACGACCGAGATGTTCGACATCTCGGGGCCTGTCTCGGAGTCGGCCGTGGGTGCGACGATCGTCACGCCCGAGGGCGAGCGCTGGTTCCTGCACATGGGAGCTCCGTACGGTCAGAAGCTGACCCCTGGCACGACCTACACCAATGCCTCGAGTTGGCCCGACGCCGGGCCGGAGGACCCTCAGTTGCAGTTCAGCGTGACCGACCGGTACTGCGAGAGCGGCACCGGCTCGTTCACCGTCTCGCACATCGTCTACGGTCCCTACGGCTACATCCGTGAGATCGACGCCACCTTCGAGCGGTACTGCAGCGGCTCCACGCTGCCCGTGCGCGGCGAGTTGCACGCCCGTATGCCCGAGCCGCCGGCGGAACTCGCCATCGGCATGAGCCTGAACACCACGGGCAAGGTCGACACCCGCACCGGCCAGATCACCGTCGGCGGCTCGGTGACCTGCAACAAGCCGGCCCGCATCACCCTCACCGCCAGCGCCTACCAGATACAGAAGCGCGGAACCGCGACCGGCTCGTACGAGGATCTGGTCGTCGTCTGCGAGCCCGGCGCACCGGTGCCGTGGACCGTCTCCTTCCCCAGCAACATCGACCCCACCGCCACCTTCCAGCCCGGCGCCGCCGTGCTCCGGGGCGTCGGCAGGGCCGACGACCGCGACTACCCCGTCACCGTCGACACCGGCTTCCCGAGCACCGACATCACCCTCGTCAAGTCCTGATCGCACGCGGGCAGACGGGCAGACGGGCCCGGCCGTGCAGCGGCCGGGCCCGCCTGCGATCAGCCGAAGACCGCGCTATCGCCGTCCCGAACTGCGTGGGGCCCGGTGCCGGGGGCCCGTCGGGCGGGGGCCTTCGGGGGTCTGGCCGCCCGGGCCTGAGGGTTGTACGACCTTGTGGTGCGGGACGGATTCGATCCGCAGACCGGTGAGAGCGATGAGGACGACCAGAGCGAAGGCGCCGGCGCCCAGAGCGAAGGAGAGCGTGTACTGGCTCTCGGCGGGCACCGCGGGTGTGCCGGGGGGAAGGCCGGTCAGCAGGCGGGCGCTCAGCAGCGCGGTGATCACGGCGCTGCCCAGCGAACTGCCCAGGGACCGGGCGATCGAGTTGATGCCGTTCGCGATGCCGCTCTGATGGACGGGAACGCCCGCCACGATGAACGCGGGCAGGGTCGCGAAGCCGAAGCTGATCGCGATGCCGGTGAGCAGTCCCGCCGCCACGACGCCCCCGGGGCTGCCGTGGCTGACGGCAAGCCAGCCGAAGCCCAGGACGCCCGAACCGGCCCCGGCGGCCAGGGTGACGCGGGCGCCGATCCGCCGGACCAGCACACCGCCGAACTGCGCGGCGATCAACGACGCGACGGTGCCGGGCAGCAGATAGACCACAGCGGCGTCCAGCACCGAGGCCGTGAAGCCGTACCCCGCGATGCGATGCGGCGTCTGCACCAGGTACGAGATGCCGATGAACTGGGTGAACATGCCGAACCCCAGCAGCACACCGGCGAGGTTGGTGAAGACCACCGGCCGCAGGGCGAACATCCGCATGTCCACCAGAGGTTGGCGTACCCGGCGCTCGACGAGCACCCACACGGCGGTCAGTACCACCGCGCCCCCCAGCAGCCCAAGGCAGCGCGCCGAGGTCCAACCCCACGTACCGCCCTGAGAAATGGGCAGCAGGAGCAGGACCAGCGCGCCGGCGAGTGTCGTAGCCCCCAGCCAGTCCGTACGGCCGCCGGTGGAGGACGGTGACGGCGGGACGGCGATCGCCACGGTCGCCAGCGCGACCAGGGACAGTACGGTCGCCAGCCAGAACACCCGGTGGTAGTCCGGGTGCGGGCCCTGGGTGAGCAGCCCCGCGCCGACCAGGGCGAGACCGCTGCCGAACGCCAGGGTTCCGCTGACCAGCCCCATCGCCCCCGGCAGCCGCCGCGCGGGCAGTTCGTCACGCAGCACCGACAGCGCGAGCGGGAAGATCGCCGTCGACGCTCCCTGCATCGCGCGGGCGACGAGCAGCAGCGGGAACGAGCTGGTGATGGCCGCCAGCGCGGACCCGACGACGGTCACCCCCAGCACGCCCAGGAGTACGGGCCGCTTCCCGCGCATGTCGCCGAGGCGGCCGAGCAGCGGGGTGAACACCGCGGCGGACAGCAGCGTCGAGGTGGCCAGCCAGCTCGTGCTCGAGGAGGAGAGCGACAGGTCCTTCTGGACCACGGTCAGGATCGGGACGACCAGGGTCTGCATCATCGACACGATCACGGCCGAGAGGCCCAGCGCGAGGACGAGACCGCGTCCGCGGAACTCCGCCGTGGCCGGGCGCCTGTGGGTGTGTGGCATCAGTGCGCTTTCGGGTGAGGTCTGCGACGGGAGCTGGAGGGCCGGATCCCTTCGCGGAACGCGCCGGAGCGTCGGTGCGCCGGAGCGGCGGTGCGCCGGAGCGGCGGTGCGTCGGTGCGTCGCGGGATCGCGGCGGGCCGGGACCGGTACCGGGCACCGACCCGTTCTCCGCTCAGCCCGTCGCGCGGACGGTTGCGGACAGCAGCGCCGACAGGTCGTCGGCGAGGATGCGCAGTCCGTCCTCGGACAGGAGCGACTCCGGGTGGAACTGTGTCGAACGCAGCCGCTCGCCGCGCAGCGCGTGGACCTCGCCGCTGTCCGGGTCCCGGCTGACATCGATGCCCTCGGGGACCTGGGGTGCGCTCAGGCGATCGGCGGGGGAGAGGGCCGCGTAGGTGTTGTAGAAGCCGAGCCCGGCCGGGCTGCCGAACAGGTCGATCACCCGCCGGACCCCCTGGTTGGGCGGGTTCTTGCGGATCAGCTCGAGCCCGAGTTCCGCGCAGAGCACCTGGTGTCCGAGGCATACCGCCAGCAACGGCCGCCGCTCGGCCAGGAGTTCGCGGACGGTGCGGCGCAGGGCGGCGATCTTCGGGTGGTTCCGCTCGCGCGGGTCGCCGGGGCCGGGGCCCACGATCACGAGGTCGTGGCCGGCCGGTTCGTACGACTCGTCGAAGCGCCGGACGATGACGCGCAGGCCCAGGGCGAGGAGTTGGTGGGCGAGCATCGCGGTGAAGGTGTCCTCACCGTCGATCAGCAGGACCCGCCGGCCGGCCAACACCTCCCGGTGGCCACGGTGCGCCTCCTCGTCGAACGGGTCCAGCCAGAACCGGGCGAGGGTCCGGTTGCGGTCCGCCAGGGCGCTGAGGACCGCGGGGTCCGCGGCGAGCGCGGGGCCCTCGGCCGCTCCCTGCTCGACGCCGCCGTGCAGGGCCTGGAGCACCGCCGCCGCCTTGGCGCGGGTCTCGGCGACCTCGGAGCCGGGGTCGGAGTGGCGCACCAGTGTCGCGCCCACGCCGATCCGCAGCCGGGAGCGCGCGTCGATGTCGGCGCAGCGGATGAGTACCGCGGAGTCCATCCGCCTGGTGCCGGCCCCGTCCCTGCCGATCACGGCGAGCACCCCGCTGTAGTAGGCGCGGCCCTCGGTCTCGTACCGGTTGATGACCCGGCAGGCGTTCTCCAGCGGGCTGCCCGTGACGGTGGGCACGAACATCGTCTCGCGCAGGATCTCGCCCACCTCCAGCGTGGTGCGCCCGCTGAGGTGGTACTCGGTGTGGGCCAGCCGCGTCATCTGCCGCAGGTACGGTCCCTCCGTGCGGACCCCGGGTTCGCAGATGCGCGCCATCATCTTCAGCTCTTCGTCGACGACCATGTACAGCTCGTCGGTCTCCTTGGGGTCCGCGAGGAAGCGGAGCGTCCCTGGGACGGTGGGGCCGGCGGCGGGATAGCGGTAGGTGCCGCTGATCGGGGTCATGGTGACGGTGCCGTCGTTCAGTGCGACGTGCCGCTCAGGGGTGGCGCCCACCAGGGTGCGCGTCCCCGTGTGGACGAGGAAGGTCCAGTACGCACCGGCCTCACCGGCCAGCAGGCGACGGAACACCGTCAACGCGGCCTCGGTGGGAGGCCCCTGGACCGTGGCGACGAAGGAGCGCTTGATCACGAAGTTCGCGCCCTCGCCGCGCCCGATCTCCTCGCTCATGATCTTGCGGACGATGGTCTCGTACTCGGCGTCGTCGGTGTCGAAGCCGGCGTCGGCCAGCTCGAAGGGCCGGTCGGGGACGGTGGCCAGCGTCTCCTCGACGCTCAGCCTGGTCTGCTCGTCCACCGTCATCGCGAGCAGCGGAGTGCCGTCGTCCTGGTGCGCGTAACCGCGCTCCGCTATCTGACGGTACGGAACCAGCACCACCAGATCGTGCCGGCCGTCGGTGCTGTGCGACGGCGGGCCCGACGGCAGCGGCAGATCGCCCAGACCCGGAACCTCCGTGACGTCCCCGAGCAGGAGCTCGACGTCGTCGTGGCCCGCGGAATGCGGCCGGTGGAGCAGGGCGAACGGCGGTGCGTCGGGACTCAACAGGGCGTGCAGACGTGCCGTATTCATCTCACTCACGAGAACTCCCCGGAAACTCGCACGGTACAGGTCATGACTGCCACTTCTTGTCCTACTTTTCCTTCGCCTGCTTTTCCTTCGTCGGCTTTTCCTTCGTCGGCTTCTCCTGCGCCTCGATCAGCCTCGCAGTCGGGCGGCGGTGCGGGCCACTACTCACATGCGCCGTGATCCGCGGGCAACGAGTAGGTTGTCAACCGCTTCCGGCTACTCGCATGGGTAGTCCTCTAGGGCTTCCGCGCCACTACAGTCGAAATCGGCTGGCTGCGCCGAACTCGGCCGTTCGCGCCGGACATTCAGCCGTGGCACTTGGCTCGGTTGCGCCGTCATTCGGCTGTAACCGGCCCGACATTCGCGATTCACGCTTGCACCTCATTCACTTGCGCCTACTCCAAGGCAGCCGACAGGGGATACGGGGATCGAACCTTCATGAACGTCGCCATCAACTGGGCCGGACTCACCGAATCCCATTCCGCACTCACCGAGGACGAGATGCGGTCCTGGCGGCTGCTGCCGTCCCGTCAGCAACCCGCCTGGAACGACGACTGGCTCGTCACCGGCATCAGGAGGGACCTCGCCTGCCTGCCGGAACTCGTGGACGCCGACGAGATCCACGCGCTGGGCTCGGCCCTGGCCGACGTCGCGGCCGGCCGCCGGCAGGTCGTCCAGGCGGGCGACTGCGCCGAGGACCCGGCCGAGTGCACGCCCGCCCACCTGGGCAGGAAGGCCGGACTGCTGGACGCTCTTGCCGGAGTGATGCAGATCGGTTCCGGACTGCCCGTGCTGCGGGTGGGCCGCTTCGCCGGCCAGTTCGCCAAGCCCCGGTCCGCCCCGACCGAGGTCGTCGACGGCGTGGAACTGCCCGTCTACCGAGGGCATCTGGTCAACGGCCCGAAGGAGACAGAGGAGGACCGCAGGCCTGATCCGCTGCGCATGCTCGCCTGTCACGAGGCCGCGACCGCCGCCATGACCTACCTGCGCAAGCAGCAGGAGATCACCAGGGTGCCGGTGTGGACCAGCCACGAGGCACTGGTCATGGACTACGAGCTGCCGCAGCTGCGCCGCGACTCCGAGGGCGACATGCTGCTGACGTCCACGCACTGGCCGTGGATCGGCGACCGCACCCGCCAGCTCGACGGCTCGCACGTCCGCATGCTGGCCGCGGTCGCCAATCCGGTCGCCTGCAAGGTCGGTCCCAGCATGACGGAGGAGGAACTCCTGCGGCTGTGCGCGCTCCTGGACCCGGCGCGCAGGCCGGGGAGGCTGACACTCATCTCGCGGATGGGAGCCGGGGAGGCGGCCCGCCTTCTGCCCGCACTGGCTGCCCGGGTGCGAGAGGCGGGGCACCCGGTGGTCTGGCTGTGCGACCCGATGCACGGCAACACCGTACGGTCCGCCAACGGCCGCAAGACGCGGCTGCTGAGCTCCGTCGTCCAGGAGATCGGCGAATTCCAGGCCGCCCTGCGTGACATCGGCGTGATTCCGGGCGGACTTCATCTGGAGACCACCCCCGACAAGGTTGCCGAATGCATCGCCGACGCGTCGGAACTCACCAGCTGCGACGGCCGCTCCACCACGCTGTGCGATCCCCGGCTGAACGCGGAACAAGCAATTGCCGCCGCTGCGAACTGGAATTGAGGGTCCGTCAATGTCCGATGTGCAGAGCGTCGCCGCTCTCGACCGTGTGCGCGGCATCGTCGCGGAAGTCCTGGAGATCGACATCGACAGCGTGGAGCCGGACGCGAGTTTCTACGACGACCTGGCGGCGGACTCCCTGGAGAAGGTCGAGATCGCCGTGCGGGTGGAGCGGGAATTCGCGATCCCGGTCAGCCCCCAGGAGGCGGCCGAAATGACGTCGGCGTCGGCCGTGCTGGCGCTGCTGCGCGACAAGGGAAAGGTGGTCTGATGGCGACTGCCGTCGAGCGCACCCCCGGGCGCGCCGGCATCGTGGTGACGGGGGTCGGCGCGGTGTCGCCGGCCGGACTCGGTCACCGGGCGCTGTGGGACGCCGTACGCGGAGGCCGCGTGACCACGGGAGCCGTCACCCGCTTCGACACCTCCCGCCATCCCTCGCACCGTGCCGGGGAGATCCCCCGGTCCGCGCTGTCCCGGCTCGACTCGCTCGTCCCGCCGCACCGTTCGCTCGCCGCACGCTGCCTGGCCGCCGCCGCGGCGGAAGCGGCACATGGCGCGGGGCTCACACGCACCGGGGGTGGCGCCCACACCGGCGGGCTCACCCGCACCGCGGGGTTCACCCGTACCGAAGGTGGCGCCCGTACCGGCGTCTTCGCCGGGACGGTCATGGGCACCAGGCCGGTCCTGGACCACGGCATCACCTCCGCCGGACTGACGGCCGAGGGCACCGACTGGGCCGAGCCGGCCCGGCTGCTCGACCTGGTGCCCGAAGTCGTACCCGTCGACGGGCCCGTGGTGCTGCTGGCCTCCGGCTGTTCCGTCGGCGGCGACGCCGTGGCCTGCGGAGCCGCCGCGATCTCCGAGGGAGAGGTGGACATCGCGATCTGCGGCGGGGCCGAGGAGCTCTCCCAGGAGGTGTTCGCCATGTTCACCACGCTGCGGGCGCTCGCCCCCGACGTCGCCCGCCCCTTCGACGACGACCGGCTCGGCATGCAGCCCGCCGAGGGCGCCGCCGTCCTGATCCTGGAGAGCGCCGAGCACTGCGCCGCACGCGGCGGCCTGCCGCTGGCCGTCCTCCTGGCGCACGGTGCCGCGGCCGACGCCTACCACCTCACCCGGCCGCGGCCGACCGGTGACGCCCTCGTCGAGGCGATCGGCACCTGTCTGCGCGACGCGGGCCGTGCACCCGAGGAGATCGACTGGGTGTGCGCGCACGGCACCGGCACCCGAGCGAGCGACGGCGTCGAGGCGCGGGCCATCGTCTCCGCCCTCGGCGGACCCGGGCGGCGCAGGCCCGCCGTGTCCTCGCTCAAGGGCATGCTCGGCCACACCCAGGGCGCGGCAGGAGTACTCGAAGCGGTGGTGGCGGTGCTCGCGATGGCCGCGGGACACCTCCCGGGCAACGCCACCCTCCGGCGGCCCGACCCGGCCTGCGCCGGCCTGGACCTGGTGCCGCCGCGGGGCCGCGAAGCCCCGGTCGCCACCGTGCTCAGCCTCGCCTTCGGGCTGGGCGGCGGGGTGTCCGCGCTCCTGCTCGGCGCGGCCGGGGGCGACGATGAGGCCTGAGACCGTACGCACCGTCCCGCGCGCCCCCGCGCGGCAGACCGTGGTGGCTGTGGCCGGGCTGGGCGTCCGGCTTCCGGGTGCGGCAGGACCGTCCGGTCTGCTCGCCCCGTCCGGCCTCCACCGCTTCGCGCACGAGGCACCGGAGCACGCGCACGCGCTCGCCGCCGCCACAGACGCCCTGGCGGCCGCGTCCGCCCGCACACCCGGCACACCCGGTGCATCCGGGGCGCCGGGCGCGGGCGGCAGCACCGCCACCGTGTGGGCCTCGTCCACCGCGGGCCTGGCCGCCTACGCCCAGACCTGCGCCGACATACCGGAGTTCGGGCCGGGACGGGTCTCCCCACGGCGCACCGCGCACTCCGCGTTCACCGCGCCCGTGACGGCGGTGTCCGTGCGCCTCGGCCTCGACGGGCCGTACCTGAACGTGACCGGGGAGCAGGACGCGGGCGCCCACGCCGTCACCGAAGCCGTACGGATGCTGACGTGGGGCCGGTGCGAGCGCGTCGTGGTCGGAGGCTCGGCGGAGACGTCCGCGTGGCGGTCCTGCCCCGGCGGCGACCCGGCGGAGGGCGCGTTGTGCGCGGTGCTCCAGCGGCACGCGCCGGACGGCGGGGGAGCGACCGTCCGGCCGCTCCTCAGGACCCGTACGGCCCGAAACGGCATCGACGCCTTCGTCCGCTCCTGCCTGGAACGGCTGGACGGGCCGCCGGACCACCTGGTCCTGTCCGCGCCCGCGACGGACACCCGCACCGCGGGCGCCCTGGCCCTGCTGTGTGCCGCGCCGCTGCTGCGCGTCGAGGAGCGGTTCGGCGACCTGGGGGCCGCCGGTGGCGTCGCCGCGCTGGTCACCGCGGTCGCCCTGACGGCGGCCCCCGGCAGCTCTGTGGAACAACCGGGCCCGCGCGTCCTCGCGTTGGCCCTCGGCAGCGGCAACGCCGTCGCCGTGGAAGTGACGTCCCGAAGGAAAGGTCCGCGATGAAACTGGTGGAACTACTGGTGGGCAAGCACGTGTCGGCAGGCGTGGGGGACCGCGTCAGCCATGTGGACCCCGATATCGGCGAGGTGACCTACGCGCAGCTCCACGACGCCGTGGTCGGCTACGCGGGGGCCCTGCGCGAGCGCGGGATTCCCGCGGGCGCCCGGGCGCTGGTGGTGGCCGACGACTCGGTGGCGACCACCGCCGCGATCCTGGGCCTGTGGTGGCACGGCTGTGTGCCCGTGCCGGTCAGCCCCGCGCTGTCCGACCCCGAACTGCGTTTCATGGCCGCCGACTGCGAGGCCGCCTTCGCACACTTCGACGTACCGAACGCCGCCCGGCGGGAGTTGGGCGCGGACATCGACCAGCTGCCGCGCACCACGGGCGACGAGGTCCGCACGATCTTCATGAGCGACACCGAGTCCCAGGCGTACGCCCCCGCAGCGGCGGCCGAGGAGGCCGACTGGGCCGCCGGGCAGCCCGCTCTGATCCAGTACACCTCGGGCAGCACCGGATCGCCCAAGGGCGTGCTGCACGCCGCCACCGGCATCGAGGCCGTCGCCGCTTCGGTCGGCTCACTGCTCGGGCTCGGCCCCGACGACGTGGTGCTCTCCACCGCCAAGGTGTCCTTCGGGTACGGCTTCGGGAACTCCGTCATCCTGCCGCTCGCCGCCGGCGCCCGCACCGTGGTGCTGCGCGGCGGCGTCGACGCGCACGCGGTCCACAGCGCGCTACACCGCCACCGGCCGACCGTGCTGTTCTCCGTGCCCAGGATGTACGTCGCCCTGCTCGCCCTGGCCGCGAGCCACGGCACCGAGGCGACCGCCTCGCTGCGGCTTGCCGCCACCGCGGGTGAACACTGCCCGGCCGCGCTCGCGGAACGGGTGCGCGAGACGTTCGGCGTGCCGCTCGTCAACGGCCTGGGCGCCACCGAGGCCCTGCACTTCGTCGTCGCCACCCCGCCCGCGGCCATCACCGCGGGGGCCACGGGCCTCCCGGTCCCGGGCGCCACCGCGACCGTCAGGGGCGAGGACGGCGAACCGGTCCCCGAAGGAACCGAGGGCAGGCTGCACGTGGCCGGGCCCTCCGTGGCGCTCGGCTACCTCAACCGGACCGAGGCCACCCGCCGCACCTTCGCCGACCGGGGCGTGTACACCGGCGACATCGTCCGCCGCGACGACGCGGGCGAGCTCTGGTATCTGTGCCGCGCCGACGACCTGCTGAACATGGGCGGCTACAAGGTGGCCCCCGGCGAGATCGAGGCGGTCGTGCGCGAGGCCGAAGAGGTGGCGGAGTGCGCGGTCGTGGCCGTGAGCGACGAGAACGGGCTCGACCAGGCGGTGGCCTACGCCGTCCCCGTGCCGGGCGCCGACCCCAGCGTCGTCCGCAAGGCGATCCTCGCCCTTCTCCGCACCCGTCTGGCGGCCTTCAAGCGCCCGGCCAGGGTCGAGGTGATCGACGTACTGCCCACCACGTCCACGGGAAAGCTCGCCCGCAACCGGTTGCGGGAGTCGGCGGGCCGGGAAGCAGTGGCCGACCGATGAGCTGGGACATCACCGGCCTCGGGGCCGTGGCGAGCATCGGCGACGACCCGCGAGCCGTCTACGACGCGCTGTGCGCGGGCCGCAGCGGCCTGACCGACCTGCATGCCTTCGACGAGGACAAGTACCGCGCGAAGCAGGCGTACGAGATCGACGACCGCGGCCCGGACGGCGCCGACCGCCCGCTGCGCGCCACCCGATGGCTGGAGACCGCGGTCGAACAGGCCCTCACCGACGCCGGTCTGGACACCGCGGCCGACGACGTCCCCGTCCTCGTCGGGACGACGCTGCGGGAACAGCGCTCGGCCGAGCTGTGGTGGCGCGACGGCGCACCGCTGACCGTGCGGGACCTGCACTTCGGCAGCGCGCTGCGGGACCGGTTCGGCACGGCGCGGAGCCACACGTTCGCCAACGCCTGCGCCGCCACGCTGTACACGCTGGGCATGGCCACCGACATGATCGAGCTCGGACTGGCCGACACCGTGGTGGTGGCGGGCACCGACTCGATCACGGAGAGCGCCTTCGGGACGCTCGACCGCGTACAGAACGAGACGCCGCGCGCACTGCGGCCCTTCGACCGGGCCCGCGCGGGCATGCTGATGGGCGAGGGCTCGGTCGCCGTCGTCGTCCAGCGAAAGGGCGTCGCCCGCGCGGGAGTTCACGCCGTCGTCCGCGGCGTCAGCATGAACTGCGACGCCGTACACCCCACCGCCCCCGACCCGACGACCATCTCCTGGGCCATCAGGGACGCGCACCGGAGGGCCGGGCTCAAGGCCGACGAGATCGACCTGGTGATGCTGCACGGCAGCGGCACCCAGCTCAACGACTCGGCCGAGGCGACCGCGGTGTCCGCAGTCTTCGAAGGCGCCGGCGCCGGCCCCCTGCTCACCGCGATCAAGTCCATGACCGGACACACCCTGGGCGGCTCCGGACTGCTCAGCCTGGTCACCGCGGCGTTCGCCCTGCGACACGGCGTCGTCCCGCCCGTACGGGGCCTGACCGACCCGATCGACGAGGCGGCCGGACTGCGCCTGGTCCGCGACAGGGCCGCCACCGCACGGCTGTCCACCGCACAGGTCAACGCGTTCGGCTTCGGCGGCATCAACGCCGTGGCCGTCCTGGAGAAGGGGGACCGCCCGTGACCGCGCGCCACGAAGCGGGTTCGGCGAAAGCCGTCGTGATCGCCGGGGTCGGCATCGCCATCCCCGGCCTGACGGAAGCCGCCGACCTTCTCCGCCCGGACGCCCCCGTCGGGGGGTTCGACCCGGCCACCGGCCTCAAGGGCAGGACGATGCGGCACAAGGACCGTGCCTCGCGCCTCGCTCTGCGCGCCGTCGGCCCCGCACTGCGCCAGGCCGGCCTGCTGTCCGACGACGGTGAGACGTACACCGGACCGGGCGACACCACGGCCGTGGTGATCTCCTCCAACCTGGGCAACCTCGACAGCGTCTGCGACTTCGTCGACACCATCACCGAGCACACGGTCACCGGACTGAGCCCGCTCGGCCTGCCGCACACCTCGTCCAATGTGATCGCGGGCTGGATCGCCATCCGGTACGGGATGCGCGGGCCCAACCTCACCGTGTGCAACGGGGCGACGAGCGGGGCCGACGCGCTCTACTGGGCGCGCAACCTGCTCGCCGCGCGCAGGGCCGAGACGGTCGTCGTCATCGGGGTCGAGCCGCACACCGAGCCCGCCGCCAGGCTGCTGGAGGACGGCTCGGGCCGCGGCGTGCTCGACGGGGCGGCGGCACTGGTCCTGGAGTCCGCCGAGCGGGCCGCCGAACGCGGCGCCCGCCCCTTGGCCACGCTGTCCCGCAGCGTGCGGGCCGCCGACTCCGCCACGGCGCTCGCCCAGGCGCTGCACGAGGGCGCGCCCGCCCCGGGACTGTGGCTCGGCGCGGCCGAGGACGCCGGAGCGGCCTGTGCGGTGGACCTCACCACGCGGCTCGGCCACTGCTCGGGAGCGCTCGGCGTCGTCCAGGCCGCGGCGGGCGTCGCCCACCTCGCCGCGGGCGGCCCCGGCCCCGTACTGGCCACCAGCGGCGGGGGAGAGACGGACGACGCGGCTGCCGCACTGGTGCTGACCGGAGCCGGTGAGGCGGCATGAGCCATCGGGGAGCGAACGGCCGCCGGGTGGTCGTCACCGGTCTCGGGGCGATCTCCTGCCTGGGCTCGGGCGTGCCCGCCTTCTGGCAGGGCCTGACCTCAGGAGGGGGCGCACCCCGGCCCGTGACCGACCCGGACGCCCGTATGGAAAACCGGCTGATGTACCTGGTGCCCGCGGCCGACGTTCCCGACGGGCCCGAGCGGCACGCCCACGTGGAGCTCGCCGCGGGACCCCGCATGGCGATCGCCGCCGCCCATGAAGCGGTGGCGGACGCCGGGCTGGACGAGGCGCGGCGCGAACGGCTCTGTGTCGTCCTGGGCGTGGAGATGGGCAACGCCGGCCGGCACGAGGCCCGGCGGGCCGCCGAGCACGGCGCACCGATCCGTCAGGGCGCCGGCAGGTGGTCCCCGATGACGGTGACCTCCGCCGCGGTCTCGGCCGCCATCGGCGCCACCGGCGGCAGCACCAGCGTCGGCAACGCCTGTGCGGCCAGCGGCTACGCGGCGGCGATCGCGGCGGACATGATCCGGGCCGGTGAGGCGGACGTGGTCCTCACCGGCGGTGCGGAGGGCCCGACCCGCGTGGGCATGGGCGTGTTCAACCGCATCGGCGCGGCCGACCCGGTCGCCTGCCGGCCCTTCGACACCGACCGCCAGGGCACCCTCTTCGGCGACGGCGCGGCGATGCTGGTGCTGGAGTCGGCCGAGCACGCCGAGGCCCGTGGGGCCACGCCGTACGCGGAACTGTCCGCCGCCGCGTTCAGCTGCGACGCCCACCACCCCACCGCCCCCGACCCCGGCGGCACCCAGGCCGTGCGCGGCATGCGCCGGGCCCTGGCCGACGCGGGTCTACGGCCCGAGGACGTCGGGGGCGTGGTGCCGCACGGCACGGGCACCCCGCTCAACGACGTCGTGGAGAGCGAGGCGCTGCGCGAGGTGTTCGGCGAACACTGCGACGAACTCCCCCTGTTCAGCCTCAAAGCCATGATCGGGCACACGGCGGGAGTCGCCGGCGCGTTCGGCGTGCTCACGGCCGCGCTGATGCTGCACCACGGGCGCGTCCCGGCCAACGCGCCCGTCACCGCGCAGGACCCGCGCTGCGCGGTGTGGTTGCCGCAGGACCGGCCGGTGCCGCTGAGCGCGTCCGCCGTACTGGTCAACGCCTACGCATTCGGCGGCAACAACGTCTCGCTCGTCCTGTCGGGCGTGCCGGGGGCCGGATCCGCACGCGAACGCCAGGGCACGGCGGGACAGGCGGCCACCGCGCGTCACGCTCCCGCCCCCCAGGACACGGGCACGCGGGGAGCCGCCGCATGAGCGCTCTCGACATCCTCGGGGTGGGCGTCTGCCTGCCCGGCACCGACAAGCCCACCGAGGCCCTGTCCCCGGCCGTCACCGGCACCCCCGGCCCCGGCTGGCTCGACGTGGCCGCCGCGCTGCCGGGCCGCGGCTACAAGCGGCTGCCCTCGGCCTGCCAGTACCTGCTCGCCGCCACCGGGAACGCTCTGGCGGACGCGGACGGAGCACTGTCCGCCGTCCCCGCGGAACGCCGTGGCGTCGTCGTGGGCACGGACAACGCCGGCATGGCCCTGCTGGACGAGCAGGACCGCACGATCATCACTCAGGGCGCGGACGCCATCGCCCCGCTGACCGCGCCGTACTTCGCGATGAGCCTGTTCGCGTCCCGGCTGGCCACGGAACACCGGGTCAACGGCTTCACGCTCACCGTCAACTCGCCGCGCACCGCCGCCCTGGACGCGCTCGGCGCCGGTGCCAGGGCACTGGCCGCCGACCGGGCCGACGTGCTCGTCGTCGGCGCGACCGAGGAATCGCTGCCCGCCGGCGAACCGGGCGCCGACGGCAGTGACACCGGAGCCGTCGCGCTGGTCTGCGCCCGCGCAGGCGGTCCGCCCCCGGCGTCCTCGTACGGCACCGTGCGGGTGCGCGACGCCTTCCTGGCGCCGGGCGCCCGTTCCGGCCGCGCGCTGGAGAACGCCTGGCGCGCCCTGACCGATGACGGGGACCGGCCCTTGCAGGTCGACGCGATCGTCGACGACTCGCCCGTCGGCGAGGCCGTCACGGCCTGGCTCGGCAACCGGGGCGCGGACCTCACCCTCTCCCCGGCCGGCGCCGGAGCGCTCACCCCGATGCGCCACCTCGCCGCCGCGCTCGCCGCCCGGGACGGCCACGACCGGATCGTCGTGACGGCCGCGGCGGAGGGCCACGTGACGTTCGCCCGGCTGGACGCCTCCGCGCACCTCTCCCTCAACCACCCCCAGCAGAACGGGAGCCGATAATGATCACGGAAATCCAGGGGTCCTGGTCCCTCGTCCTGGGCGTCTCCAGCGGCTTCGGCCGGGCCGTCGCCAAGGCGCTCGCGGAACGCGGCGGCAACGTCATCGGAGTGCACTTCGACACCGCCGACGGTGCGGAGGCCGCCGCCAAGTTCGCCGACGAACTCCGGGACACCGGAGTGTCCGCGCACTTCTTCAACCTCAACGCGGCCAGCGCGAGCACCCGCAGGGAGGTGGTCGGCCAGGCCGTCGAACTCGCCGGAGACAAGGGCGTCCGCATCCTGCTGCACTCGCTGGCGTTCGGCACACTGCTGCCGTTCGCGCCCTCGCAGGACGGCCCGCAGGACCAGGAGACGGTCAACTCCCGGCAGTTGGCGATGACCCTCGACGTCATGGCCAACAGCCTCGTCTACTGGACCCAGGACCTGCTCGCCGCAGGCCTGCTCCGGCGCGGCGCGAAGATCTACGGAATGACCAGTGCGGGCAGCACCCAGGTCCTGGACAGCTATGGTCCCGTCTCCGCCGCCAAGGCGGCCCTGGAGGCCCATCTGCGCCAGCTGGCCGCCGAACTGGCGCCACGCGGCATCGCGGCCAACGCCCTGCGTGCGGGCACCACGCTCACGCCCGCCCTGGAGAAGATCCCGCACAGCGCCGCGTACGCCGAGGTGTGCCGGGCCCGCAACCCGCACAAGCGGCTCACCGAGCCCGAGGACGTCGCCGAGGCGATCGTCCTGCTGTCGATGTCCGACTCGTCGTGGCTCACCGGCAACGTCATCGGCATCGACGGCGGCGAGATCCTCACCGCCTGAATCCCCGTCACCATCGCACGCCACCCGCAACGCCCAGCAGACCAGCAGATCCGTACGGAAGGAAGTCACCACATGTCCGAGAACACCGCCGTCGCCGTCGACACCGAGGAACTGCGCTCGCTCGTCGCCGACGCCCTGGAACTACCTGTCGAAGAGGTCACCGACGAGGCGCACTTCGTCGACGACCTCCAGGTCGACTCGCTCATGGCCCTGGAGATCGTCGTCAACCTGGAGAAGAAGTACGGCATCAAGGTCGCCGAGTCCGACTTCAAGCAGGTCTCCACCCTGCTCCACGTGCGCGCGCTGGTCGACTCGAAGCTCAAGTAACCGTCGTACGGCTCCTCGGGCAGGCGCCGTACGGGCCGGTGTTCGCGGGGCCCGCGCCCGTCGCAGGCCCCGCGCGGGCCGGTCCGTACCACCTGCCGGCCCGAGGGGCCGTGCTCGACGCCGCCCCGAAGCAACGCCCCTAGAAGCCCGACCCGCCAGCCCACCGAAAGGCAGCAACATGTCAGACGGCGTACGACCGGTCGCCCTCGTCACCGGCGGCTCCCGCGGCATAGGACGGGCCGTGGTCACCCGCCTCGCCCGCGACGGCTTCGACGTGGCGCTCTGCTACCGCTCCGACACCGGCGCGGCCGAGCAGGTCGCCAAGGAGGCCACCGCGCTCGGCGCACGGGTCCTCACCCAGTCGCTGGACGTCGCGGACCCGGCCGCGGCCCGCGCGTTCGTCAGCCGGACCGAGGAGGACCTCGGCCCGCTGGACGCCGTGGTCACCAGCGCCGGCATCGTGCGCGACAACCCGCTGGTCCTGATGGACGACGACCAGTGGCGCGACGTCATCTCCACCAACCTCGACGGCACCTACACCATCTGCCGTGCCTCGGTCTTCTCCTTCATGAAGCGGCGCACCGGCACCATCGTGACCATGTCGTCCGTCGCGGGCGTGCACGGCAACGCCACCCAGAGCAACTACGCGGCGTCCAAGGCCGGCATCATCGGCTTCTCCCGCTCGCTCGCCAGAGAGGTCGGCAAGTACGGCATCCGCGTCAACTCCGTCGCGCCCGGCCTCATCGAGACCGACATGACGGCCGACATGTCCGACGCCGTCAAGAAGCAGATCCTGGGCAAGGTCCCACTGGGCCGCTTCGGGGCCGCCGACGAGGTCGCCGACCTGGTCTCCTTCCTGGTGTCGCCGCGGGCCGCGTACATCAGCGGCCAGGTGCTCGGCATCGACGGAGGTCTGGTGGTGTGAGCGGCCTCAGCGGTACGAGCCGCCGCACGCGCCGCGGCGCCGCGCTGCTCGCCGCGCCCCTCGACGCCCTGCGCACCGCGTACACCGCGTTCCATCCGCCCGGGCCCGAACGCCGCCGCCGGCCCGAGCAGTTCGGGCTCAGGGTGCAGGAGGTGGCCATCCCCGCGGGCAGGAGCGGCCGGACGCTCGCCGGCTGGCTCTGCCGGGGCGAGCGTACGGACCGCGTGGTGCTGCTCGGCCACGGGCTCGGTCTGGACAAGTCCCGCAGCCTGCCCTACGCCCGTTGTCTGCACCGGGCCGGACACACGGTGCTGCTGTTCGACTACCGCAACCACGGCGACAGCTTCCAGGACCGCGGGTTCGCCGGCTTCGGCAGGAAGTTCGGGCAGGACACCGTCACCGCTGCCCGGTACGTGAGCACCCTGCCGGAGTACGCCGGCGCACGGCTCGTGCTGTACGGCTTCTCGCTCTCCTCGTTCGCGATGCTGCGCGCGCTGCAGACGCTGCACCCGCTCGTCGACGCGGTGGTCTGCGACAGCGGGCCCGCCTGCGACCCCCCGGCGATCTCTCCCAACCTGCTGCGCGAGGGCCTGCTTCCGCTGCCCGAGCGGACCCGCGGCGCAACGGCCGCGGCGGTCGCCGAGCGGTCCTTCGAGCTGTTCAACCACCTCACCATCGGCGGCGCCGACTGGCCACCCGCCCCGGCCGCGCCCGGATACGCCACCACCCCGATGCTGTTCATCGGCGGCGGCGCGGACACCGTCGTACCCGCCGACGAGATCCTGAAGCTGGCCCGCCGCTACCCGCACGCCCAGACCCTCGTGCTCCCCGACGCCCGCCACCTGCGCGGCCTGTGGGCCGACAAGGAGCGCTACCTCTCGACCGTCCTGGACTTCCTGGACCGTGCCTGCGCCCGGACCGGGAACGACCCGGGGGCGGTCGCCGATCCGACCAGGACGGTGCACCGATGAGACTCGGACTGAACCTGCGCTACCTCGGCAACCTCGGCGCGGGTGCCGACCCGAGGACCTCCGCCAGGTACGTACAGGAGGCGGAGCGGCTCGACTACGCGGTGGCCTGGACCGCCGAGGCCTTCAGTTCCGACGCGGTGTCCCTGCTCGGCTACCTCGCCGCGCAGACCAGCCGCATCGAACTCGGCACGGCCGCCATGCAGATCCCGGCCCGCAGCCCCGCCATGACCGCGATGACCGCCACCACACTCGACATCCTCTCCGAGGGCCGCTTCCGGCTCGGCCTGGGCGTCTCGGGGCCGCAGGTCGCCGAGGGCTGGCACGGCGCGCGTTTCGACAGGCCGCTGGCACGCACCCGCGAGTACGTGGACATCGTCCGCATGGCACTGCGCAGAGAGGACGTCGTCTACGACGGCACGCACTACCGGCTCCCGCTGCCCGACGGACCGGGCAAGCCGCTGCGCCTCGGCACCCGGCCGCGCCGCAAGGACGTGCCGGTCTACCTGGCGGCGGTCGGCCCGCGCAACGTGGAACTGGCCGGGGAGATCGCCGACGGCTGGCTGTCCGTGTTCTTCCAGCCCGCGACCGTCGCCGAGCACCTGCCACTGCTGCGCGCCGGGCGGGCCAGGACGGGCCGGGACCTGACGGGATTCGACGTCGTCTCCTCGATGCCCGCGGTCGTCGGCGACGACGTCGCCGACTGTGCCGACCGCGTCCGCATGTACACCGCGCACTATCTCGGCGGCATGGGCTCCCGCAAGGAGAACTTCTACAACCGTCTCGCCGCCCGCATGGGCTACGCCGACGCCGCACGGCGCGTCCAGGAGCTCTACCTGGAGGGCCGCCCGCGCGAGGCGGCCGCGGCGATCCCCCGGCAGTTCCTGGAACGGACCTGTCTGCTGGGCCCCGTCGAGCGCATCGCCGACACCCTGCGGGAGCACGCCGAGGCGGGCGTCACCACGCTCTCCGTGATGATCTTCCCCGTCGACGCGGAGGACGGCCTGCGGACCCTGCGCGCACTCGCCGACGCGCTGGGAAAGGCGGGCGTGGGTTGACGGCCCCTGCCCGCGGACGCCGCCCGGCTCCCGTACCCGCCCGGGCACCGCGCGCCGCGTCCCCCGACGCGGACCTCCGACCCCGGACTTCCGACGCAGACCTCCGAACCCGGACTTCCGACGCAGACCTCCGTCCCCGGACCTCCGATCCCAGGAAAGGCACGGTCGCCCCGTGTACGACGTCATAGTGGTGGGAGCGCGGGCCGCCGGTTCCCCGACAGCGATGCTCTTCGCCCGCGCCGGATACCGCGTGCTGCTGCTGGACCGCATCCGCCACCCCCGCGACACCCTCTCGACCCTCTACATCCATCAGCCCGGCGTCGCCCACCTGAAGCGCTGGGGCGTGCTCGACGCGGTCGCCGCCACCGGTTGCCCGCCGCTCGACCACGCCCGTCACCAGGTCAAGGACGTGGTGCTCGAAGGCTGTTCGTGGCCCGCCGACGGCGTCACCGCCGCGTACGCCCCGCGCCGCTATCTGCTGGACCGCATCCTCACCGACGAGGCGGTCGCGTCCGGCGCGGAGTTCCGCGAGCAGTCCACCGTCGACGAGCTGGTCTTCGAGGAAGGCCGGGTGGCCGGCGTCCGCTACCGCTCGGGCCGGCAGCAGTTCGAGGAGCGGGCCCGTCTGGTGGTGGGCGCGGACGGCATGCGTTCCAAGGTGGCCGAACTCGCTGGTGCCCGGACCGAGTTGGAGGATCCGATGCTGACCTGCGCGTACTACTCGTTCTGGTCGGGGATCGACACCGGATTCGAGGTGTACGAGAGCACCCGCAGGTGGGCCGGGTTCGTCCCCACCAACGACGGCCTGACCCTGGTCGGCACCTACTTCCCGATGGCGGACTACGACCGGGTGCGCGCGGACGCCCGTACCGCCTACCTGGAGAACATCTCCGCGATCTCACCCGTCCTGGCCGACCGGATGGCAGGCGCGACACAGGAGGACCGGCTCTTCGGCACCGGGGACCAGCGCAACTTCTTCCGCCGGGCCGCGGGCCCCGGCTGGGCGCTGGTGGGGGACGCGGGCCACCACAAGGACTCGCTCACCGGCAAGGGCATCACCGACGCCTTCCGGCAGGCGACCGCGCTCGTCGAGTCCGTCGGCGACGGACTGCGGGACGGGCCCGGGCTGGACAAGTCGCTGCGCCGGTACGGCGAGCGGCGGGACGAGCTGGTCATGGACGGATACCGGGACACCCTGGCCGCGGCCGAGCTGCGGCCGGGCCGTCGGCTGCCGCTGATGCGCGCCATCGTGGACGACGCGCAGATGACCGCGCGGTTCTTCTCCACCATCTCCGGAGTGCTGCCCTCCAACGAGCTGATGACACCGGAGCTGCGGGAACGCGTCGGGGCGTGACACGCCGCGCCGGTCCCCCCGCGAGAACAAGCGGGGAGACCGGCGCCGCCCGGCGCGGCGGCGGTCAGATCCCGGCCACTGCCGGATCGGCCGCCACCGAGCGGAAGCACTCCCGGGGATCGGAGACGAGCTTGCGCGCGTCCAGGTCGAGGATGCCGCCCACGTTGAAGACCTCCGCCACGAGCGTGCCGTCGGCCTTGGTCATGGTCTGCTCCACCCGGAAGCTCTTGCCCTCGCCGAAGACGAAGACGCAGTTGATGTCCACCTCGTCGCCGGCGACCACCTCACGGTGGTACCTGATGGTCGTCTCCAGGTTGACCGGACTGACGCCCTTCTTCAGCAGGTCCCCCTGGTTGATCCCGGCCGCGCGCAGCAGTTCCCAGCGCGCGTGCTCCGCGTGCTGGAGGTACACGTTCCCATTGAGGTGTCCCTGGGCGTCGGTCTCGTAGACGCGAACGGTGACCCGGACCGTGAACGGCTTGGCCATGTTCTTCCTTTCTGCGGTGCGCATCTCATGCGCTGTGGGTGATGTGACGGGCGACTTCCACCCGTGAGCCGATGCCGAGCTTCCGGAAGATCGCCCTGAGGTGGTAGTTGACGGTGTGCGGAGACAGGCTGACCCGCCGTGCGACCTGGCGGTTGGTCAGCCCGTCACTGACCAGGTGGGCGATGGACCGCTCGGTCTCCGTGAGCGCATCCCAGCCCGCGGTGGCGGCCCTGCCCTGGCGGGGAGAGCTCGTGACGGCAGTCCCGCGCTCCTCCATGAAGGCCCGGATGCGCTCGATGTCGCCCTGTGAACCGATCTGTACGAAGCGCTGCAGCGCGGACCGCAGCGCGGCGGCGCCGAGAGCGCCGTTCTTCTCCTCCTGCGCGCTCAGCAGTATCCCCAGGTCCTCCTCGGCGAGCGCCCCCGCGCACGGGCTGACGTGCTCGCGCGCGGCCTGGCGCAGTGCCTCGGAGTCCCGCTCCAGCAACCCCCTGGCGTGCAGGGCGGCGACGGCCAGGGTGGGGAGCCCCGGGTTGGCGGCCGCGAACCTTTCGGCGGCCGTCACCACGGTCGCCGCGAGCGGCATGTCGTCCGCCGCCAGAGCGAGCCTGACGAACCAGGCCGCGGCCGCCGCCTCCTCCACGAACAGCTGGGGTGAGGTGAGGAGATGGGCGTACGTGGTGGTCAGCAGTTCCGCCGTGCGCCGCGCGCCGAGCTGCGCGGTCGCCACCAGACACTCCCCCCAGTCGAAGTGGATCGAGGGGAAGACGGTGCTGTCGGCGCCGACGGCCGCCCGGCAGCGCCACGCGTAGTCGGCGGCCGACGCCAGGTCGCCGCGGCGCAGCGCGACCAGGATCAGCACCGCCTGCCCGACCGGTACGACCCAGCCGCCGCCGGTCTTCGCCGCGACCTCCAGCCCGGTCTGGGCGCAGTCCTGGGCCTCCTGGAGCCGGCTGGACTGGAGCAGCAGCCTGGCCCTGGCGATCAACGGCGTCGCCGTGTGCGGGTGGCCGAGCGCCTCGGCCTCCGTCCGGGCCGTGCGGATCAGCTCCTCGGCCTCGTCGAAGCGGCCGATGTCGGACAGCTTGGTGGCCAGCGCCAGTCTGACGTACGGGGACCACACCGGCGGGGTGGCCGGGCCCAGGCGCTGGACCGCGCGCTGCCCCCATCTGAGCCCTTCGGCGAGGTTCCCCACGGCCCATTCCAGGTTGGACATGACGACGGTGGCCGTCACCGCGTCGGCGTCGTCGTCGCGGCCCTGGTGGGCGGCGAGCAGCGCCCGCGCACGGGTGGTGGCGCGCTCCACACCGTCGGCGAAGAGGGAGACCGTGTTGCGGGTGATCCGGTCGGTCCGGTCGGCGAGCGGTGCGTCGGCGGTCCCGGTGAGCTCCGCGTCGGCGTAGTGGGCCTGCAGCACGGAGGTCAGGCCGGCTCGCAACTCCTCGGCGAGCCCCAGCGGCAGGGGCTCGGTGCGGGTGCCGCGGGCCATCATCAGGGCGGGCAGCAGCCGGTGGACGATCCCGGGTCCCGTAGTCGCCCCCGGCAGGGGGGCCGGCGCAGGCAGCGGGCCGGGCGTGTGCAGCGAACCGGGCGCGTCCGTGGACCCCGCCACCGGCGTGCCGGGCGAACGGCCGCCGGTGACCAGGAACTCCGGCGGTATCGGCACCTGGAGGCAGTGCTGCCTGCGCAGGGCGCTCACGTCCTGGCGCAGCGCCTGCCGGACCGCGGCGGGGAGTGCGTCGGCGATGGAGCGTCGCACCAGCTCGTGCTGGAACACCGTCTGCTCGCCCGGACAGATCAGCAGGCCCGAGGCGATGGTCTCGTTCAGGGCGGGAAGCATCGACGCCGTGGTCTCCCGCAGCATCGAGGCGATCTCGACGACCATGAAGGACCCGCCGACCGCCGCGGCCACCTGGACGAGCTGGCGGGCCTTGTCCGAGAGCGAGTCCAGCCAGTGCTGCGCGAGGTCGCGCACCCGTCGTGGAATGCGTTCGTCCAGCAGCCGGGCCCGCTCGTGGGAGATCTCCAAGGAACCCTCTTCGCGCAACCCCTGGACGAGTTCCACGATCAGGAGGGGATTTCCTCCCGCGCCGGAGATCATGGCGGCGAGCTTCGGGTCGGGAGCGGCGCCCAAGATGTCGGCGGCGAGTTCCCTCGAAGTGGCTTCGGAAAGCCTGCCGAGTTCTATTCTCTGGCACCCGGCAAATTCACTGGAAAGGCGACGCATCGATGGGTTCTGCAATTCGGTGCGCAGCCCGATCATCCGGATGAGGGGAGCCGTCCGGGAATTCATCGGCGGCTCGTAGTGAGCCAGTGACGCCACTGCCTCGGTCAATTCCTCGGGGACGTTGTGCAGGTTGTCCACCACGACCAGCCGGGGCTCGGAGCTCACTGCGGCGGAGTCGAGCACCGCCATGAGGGATGCGGCCTCATGGCGTCCTGCCGGTCCGCCCGCGGCGGGGTTCAAGAACGAGGAAACGGTGAAGCCGAGTCGTTCCGCGGCCCGTTGGGAGTCCAGCAGCAGCCTGGTCTTGCCCGTTCCCGGCGGCCCCTGGACGGTGAGAGTGCCGCTGCGCCCCGCGGAACCGGCGGCGAGTAGTTGCGCTATTCGATCTGTTTCTGCTTTCCGGCCGAAAGTCTGAACTAATTCAGGACGTTCCGTCATGGTGTCTCAGACTTTCGGTTTAAGTGAAGGCCTGGACGTCAGGTCGGGTAACGGCGGGTGGCAGGTCATGGAATTCTCCCTCCGTGACGGCGGTCGAATGGCAGGTCAACGCCCTCCCAGACTGGCATGCGGACCGTCGGAGAACGGAGACGGCTTGTCCTGTTTGACGTGTGATCTTCGTCTCAGTTCAGGATTTCGTAAAATTTACATGGTTCCGTTTCTGAATATTCTGTGGCGGCCGGGCGGCCCGGCGACCCCGATGCATCGAGGTCCGTCAGGACGCGGCGTCCCGCTGCTGCGGCTGAGAGGCGGTGTTCTTGCCGGGGCCGCTCCGCTACTCCCAGCGGTCGATGCTCTCGCTGATCTTCTCGGCGGCGGAGCGCAGGCTGTCCAGCTCGGCGGGGTCGAGAACGTCGTAGACGAGGGCGCGCACCCGGGCCACGTGTCCTGGGGCGGCTTCGACGAGATGGGCGAGTCCGGCGTCGGTGAGGATCGCGTGGGTGTAGCGGCCGTTGGTGGGGTCGGGTTCGCGGCGGACGAAGCCCCGGCGTTCCAGCCTGCTCATCATGTGGGAGAGGCGGGACTGCTCGGAGTTGGCGAGGATGGCCAGCTCGCTCATCCGCATGCGGTGTTCCGGCTGGTCGGACAGTCCGGCGAGGACGTAGTACTCGGCGTAACGGAGGCCGGAGTCCTGCTGCAGCTGCGCTTCCAGAGCGGTGGGCAGTTTGTGCAGCATCAGGCTGAATCGCTGCCACGTCTCCAGCTCCGCCGGGGTCAGCCAGCGGGGCTCCTCGTTCGGGTGCGGAGGCTGTTCAGGCATGCCGGGAGTCTATCCGGCGTGAACGCCGCGACCGGTTCACACTTGAACCTTCATGAGTCATCGGTCTAGGGTGTGACATGAAGGTTCAAGTGAAGAGGTCGGCCTCGCATCGGCGGCCCATCAAGGAGAAGACGACATGAGTGACCTGAAGATCGCCGTCATCCTCGGCAGCACCCGCCCCGGCCGCAACGGCAAGGCCGTCGCCGACTGGGTGGTGGACCGGTCCGGCGCCCGCGCCGGCGTGGAGTACGAGCTGGTCGACCTCGCCGACTACCCGCTGCCCCACCTGGACGAGGCCATCCCGCCGTCCATGGGCCAGTACCAGGGTGAGCACACCAAGGCCTGGGCGGCCAAGATCGCCGAGTTCGACGGGTACATCTTCGTGACCCCCGAGTACAACCACTCCACCTCCGGCGTACTCAAGAACGCGATCGACTACCTGTACGGCGAGTGGAACAACAAGGCCGCCGCCTTCGTCTCCTACGGTTCACTCGGCGGCGCCCGGGCCATCGAGCACCTGCGGAGCGTGGCCAGTGAACTGCAGCTGGCCCACGTGCGTCAGCAGCTGTCCTTCTCGCTGTTCACCGACTTCGAGAACTTCTCCCTCTTCAAGCCGGCCGAGCAGCACGACGCTGCCGCGACCACCCTGTTCGACCAGCTGGAGTCCTGGGCCCGCGCCCTCAAGACGGTCCGGGGCTGACGCCCTTGCCCGCCGGAAGGCGGACTTCCCCCGAGATCGCCCCTCTGGAGCACAAGCCAGGGGCGAAGCGGGCGGTTTCGCGGGAGCGCTTCCCCGGAGGTTCCGGGACTGCGTCCGAGAGGGACGACGGGAAGACCGTCCCTCCTGAGGCGAGTCCCGGAACGCTGCGGGTGAGTGCGGGGAAACCTGTCCTGTTGTGGTGGACAGGTCCTCAGTGACGAGAAACAGCCTCCTGCGGCGCGTGCGGCGGAAGGCCGGTGCGGGGGTCGGTGGGGCGGGGGACGAAGACCGGGACCTCCGACTGGTAGAAGATGTCGATGTCGGCCTCCTCACCGCTGACGATCAGGGTGTCCCACGCCCCGCTCTCCTGAAGCGTGCGCAGCGTCTGAGGCGCGAGCGTGGCCAGGTGGGCGCGCAGCACCTCGTCGGTCGGCATGCCCGGTAGGCGGGACGACAGCCGCTCACGGATGGCGGTCATACGGTCGAGCAGCAGGTCGAGGTCGGAGCGCGGCGCCGCGGAGCCGTCGTCCGGCTCCATGCTGCGGGCGACGATGTCCTTGATGGCGCGGGTGACCCCGTCGTCGTCGGTCGCCACCATCGCGTTCCAGGCCCGGGACTTGTGCCGGTACTGAAGCATCGACATCGCCGCCTCGTGCCGGATGAAGTCGGCGTCGCGAAGCGGTCGGCCCTGCCAGACCCGGCTCAGCGAGCGGGCGAGCGAAGTGGCCGACGCCAGACCGCTGTTGAGGCCGCGGCCGGGCCAGAAGTGGATGGCGTTCGCCGCATCGCCCAGCAGGAAGCCGAAGGTTCCCGGGGTCTTCGCGGTGGGCCGGCTGAGCTGAGCCGTGAAGCGCGGACGCTGCACCATGTCCAGACGGAACGAGGTGACCGCCGACAGGTCCTCCTCGGGCACCCCGAACATCTTCAGCCCCTCCAGAATCCGCTTCCACAGCGGCGAACCCTGAAGCAGGGCCGGCAGGAACAGGGTGCCGTGCGTGGGACACACGAACTCGTGGTGCTCGCCCCGGGTCATGACGCAGGGCCGGGCGGCGATGCACTCCTCGAAGACCTTGCGGACCGGATCGATGCCGATCACGTCCTCGGCCTCCTCGCGGGTCAGCCGCATGTTCAAGAAGCCCTCGCCGCGCAGCGAGTTGAGCAGGAAACGATTCTGCGACACGGTGAGCAGGACGCTCATCGGGTCCGGCAGCGTCGACTTGACCCGCAACCCCAGCACGATGTCCCGCAGATGCTCGCCGTCGAGCGAGTAGATCGAGGCGTCGGCCGCCCCGAAGCGGTCGGCGAAGTGTTCGCGGGTGCGGGAGCGCCCGCCCTCGGCGATGACGAGGACGTGGTCCTGGGCGAGCCGGTTCTGCTGCTCCTCCACGTCGAAACGCTGGGGTACCAGCCTGATGGCCTCGCGTCTGTTGGCCAGTTCCAGCAACTGGTCCTCGACGCGGGCGATGCGGATGTTGCGCGGCGGACGGCCGTCCACGGAGTCCGGTCCGACGGGCCACATCTCCGAGTAGCCGTCCGTGTCGTCGAACAGCGCCGAGCGGACCTCCTCGGACAGCGCCAGGTACTGCCGGCTCTGCACGGTCACGACCTGCTGGCGCCGGACGTTGCCGTGCCGCTCGTCCTTCCAGACGACGGTGGAGCCTTCCTTGCGCCACCGGGCGTCGTACACGGTGATCTGTGCACGTCCCGGGAGTTGCTCCTCCAGCGCCAGGGCGAAGGCGAGGCCGACCGGCCCACCGCCGGTGACCGTGACGCGCAGGGTGCCGGAGACGGTGCTCGGGTCGACGCGCGGGGAGTTGAGCAGGGAGAGGTCCATGACCGTCTCCATCGCCTCCTGCGCCTCGTAGAGGAAGGTCTCGTCGCCGATCCGTATGCAGTCGTTGGGACGCAGCACGTGCCGCGTGACGCGTTCGTCGTTGACGTACGTGCCGTTGCGGCTGTCGCGGTCGTACAGGACGAACCCGGCGTCCTCCGTGACGATCTCGGCGTGCAGGCGCGAGGCGTTGGCGCTCACGAGCACGATGCCGTTGTCGCCCTTTCGGCCGAGTGTCAGCGGTGCACCGTCCAGAACCACACTCTGACCAGTGAAGGGACCCGTACGTCCCACGATGATCGACGGCACCTGCGTACTCCTTGTGAACGGCATTCGAGAACAACGACGGACAGGAGGACGGACCGCATGGCGCGGTCGGTCCCGTGTGAGAGTGGAGCATCCCCGGACATACACGCAGTTGTGCCCGGCGGCGGTTCAACCGATCCCGGACAACCGAGCCGGAACGGTCGGAATCCGGCCGCCCCGTCCGTGGTCTACTCGCACGTCACCGAGAAGGGGACCGTGTTCGAGGTCGTCCCCAGGGGGCCCTTGACCTCCACGCCGATCTCGCTGGTGAAGGTTCCGGCCTTGGAGTACGCCGTGAGCCGTACGACGTCCTGGCCCGTACGGTCCCCGTCACCGGGGAAGGTGAGGGAGCGCCACTTGCGGTCGACCACCGAACCGTCCTTGGACACCCACCGGTAGGTGATCCTGGCCGGTACCTGGTCCACGGCGAAGGTCGCCGTGAAGGTGGGTGCCCGGTCGGCCGGCGGTGAACACGCGCCCACGTAGGTCGTGTTCACGCCCGTCACCGTCACACGAACCTGCTGCGAGGCGGAGGCGTCCTGCTCGGCCTGGCTCGGCGACGAACCGGCGCCGGGCGTCGCGCCCGTGTCCTGCGACGAACCATTCGTGCCCGCGGCCTTGTCGTTGCCTCCCTCGTCGTGACCGTGATTGACCAGCGCGTAGCTCAGCCCGGCGATGAGCAGGGCACACGCCACCGCGCCGGCGATCACGGCCGCGGTGCGTCGGCGACGGGGCGGGACATCGGCAGGCGGCGGCTCGAAGGGGACGGGTGGGCCGAAGACACCGGGCGGTGTGGTGGCGGCAGACGCCCCGGCGGCCGCCGGGGCGTGCGGCAGGGTCGCGGAGGGTGCCGGTGCGGATGGCGAGGGCTGAGAGGGCTGAGACGGCTGAGCAGGCTCGGCAGACTGAACGGTCTGAGCAGGCTCAGGAGCCCGAACGGGCTGATCAGGCGATGTCCCGGGCACGGTGTGCGCCGTCGGTGTGTCACCTGGAGTCGGCGCGTCACCCATCGTCGCCGCGTCACCAACTGTGCTGGTGTCCGCGGCCGTTGGGCTCTCCAGGGCGTCGGCCGTCGGGGCTTCCAGGTCGGCGCTCGTGGGCGCTTCCGCGGCGGCCGTCGCCACCGCCGGGGATGCCGGAGCCGTCCGGTCCGTATCACCTGACGCGATCGACCGCAGATCCCGCTCGGCCTGCTCGGCGGTCATGCGCTCGGTGGGCTCCTTGCGCAGAAGCCGTTCGATGACCGGGGTGAGCGGGCCGGCCAGGCGCGGTGCCCGGGCTTCCTCGTCGACTATCGCGCGCAGTGTGCTGAGCGGAGTGTCCTGACGGAAGGGGGAGAGGCCCTCCACGGCCGCGTAGAGCAGGACGCCGAGCGACCACAGGTCGGACTCGGGCCCCGGCGTGCGGCCGAGGGCGCGCTCGGGCGGAAGGTACTCGGGGGAGCCCACGACCTCGCCGGTCATGGTCAGCGAGGAGTCGCCCTCGACCATGGCGATGCCGAAGTCGGTGAGTACGACGCTGCCGTCGTCGCCGAGCAGCACGTTGGCGGGCTTCACATCGCGGTGCAGCACCCCCTCGCCGTGCGCGGCACGCAGCGCCGACAGGACCTCGGCGCCGATCCGCGCCGCCCGCTTCGGGGTCAACGGTCCCTCGGCGCGCAGCAGGTCTCCCAGTGAGCGTCCACGCACGAGTTCCATGACGATCCAGGGGCGGCCGTCGTCGGTGGCCACGTCGTACACGGTCACCACGTTGCGGTTGGGGATGCGGGCGGCGGCCCAGGCCTCGCGTTCCAGCCGGGTGTACATCCTCTCGATGTGGGCGGCGGACATCCCGGCGGGGGCACGCACCTCCTTGACGGCGACGTCGCGGTGCAGCGTCTCGTCGCGCGCACGCCACACCGTTCCCATACCGCCCTCGCCGAGGCGCGACAGCAGCAGGTAGCGGCCCGCGACCCTCCGCTCCTGGTCCGGCGGCACCTGTGCGGCCTCCTTGTTGTGCATCCGGACGGCTCTCCCTCTCCTCGTGCGGCGGCCGGCGTCGCGGGCGGCGATCACCGACCGGGCGCGGACACATGATGTCGCACGTGCCCGACCGGCCGTCATGGCCCCGCCGCATTGTGCTACACGCGGAAGCCAGTTCGAACGGTTCGCCTCATCGCCGGAAACCTGCGGCACCTGCGGACCTGTCACGTCCGCAGTTGCGCGCGAATGAGCGTGTCGAGGCGCTGCCATGCCGGGGACGAGGCATTGACCGTGCCCTGGATGAGCGCGGGGATCTCCGACGTGGCGTCCAACTCGGGCGGGGAGCCGGGTCCGTAGCGTTCCCGGGTCGCCTCGACGATCCGGCGGGCGAGGTCGTCGAGGCGTGGATCGTCGGGCACGAGGTCGTGCGCGTGGTCGTAGTCGAGGAAGAGCTGCCGCAGAGCGGGATCGGACAGGCTCTGGGCCTGGTCGTGGAACAGGGCGATCGCATGGTCCGGGTGGGTGGCGAACACGAGGATCCACAGGTCGCGTTGGAGCTCCACCCAGCGAGGGGAGAATCCCCAGTCGGCCAGGTGCTCCAGGTGGGCTCCGACCTCGGTGGGCAGCGCCGGCTGCCCGGCGGCGAGCAGGCGCAGCCGTTTCTGCACGGCCCGCAGGCTTCGGATGCGGGCGGTGAGTTCGTCGTCGATCTCACCCAGCGCCCGCTGGTAGTCCTCGTCGGTCGCCGATCTCAGCTCCCGGATGCGGGCCAGCGGGACGCCGGCTTCGGCGAGGGTGCGGATCTTGATCAGGTCGATGGCGTCGTCGGCGCCGTATCGCCGGTAACCGGACGCGTCGCGCTCGGGCTCGGGGAGCAGCCCTTTGTCGTGATAGACGCGGATGGTCTTGATCGAAACGCCGACGTACCTGGCCAGCTGCCCGATGGTGATCACCCTGCCATCGTCGCACTTGACCTTGCCCCTGGGGCAGGCTTGCAGGATGGAGTCATGGCGAAGATGAATGCTGATCGGGAGACCCTGCGTGAGCTGGCCGATGAGGGCAACGAGGCGGCTCTGGACCGGCTGGCCGACCTCGTCGACGAAGCCGACGACGTCGAGGAGCTGAGCGAGCTGCTGGACGAGGGGAGCATGCGCGCCGGATTCCTCCTGACGCGTCGCGCGATCGCGACCGGCGACCTGCGCGCGTTGCAGCGGATCGCCGACGCCGGGTACGACGAGGCCGGGAACGAGCTGAACCGGTTGCTGAAGACACCGGCCGACGCAGCCCACCGCGCGCCCCGCACATGAGTCGGCGCCCAACGGCGCGCTCAGCAGCGCCCGGTGGCCACCGCAGGGTGGTCGATGTCGTGGTGCCTGGTCCGGGAGATGTGAACCCACCGCTCCGGGCGTTCTTTCGCCCTCCGGCCCGTGCGGGCCGGATTGGCGGAAACGTTCAGGCGGCGTGGCAGAGCGCCTCAGGGCCGGCCGGAGTCGAGGCGTGGGCCATGGTCGCGTGCACGGGGCGGACGGTGGCCGCGGCCCGCGAGCGGTTCCGGGCGAAGACGACGAGGCGCAGCACCGCGAACCGCGCGACACCGGCGAGTGCGGAGGCGGACAGGTAGACGACCTGCTCGAGCAGCACACCGGGTGCCGCCACCAGCTGCTGCAGCACCAGCATCGCCACGCAGGTCACCGCGTACGCGGCCGCCGCGGACCCGGCCGACTGCACATGCTGGCGCCAGGTCGCGCGCCCGCCCGCGCCGAAGGTGAAGCGGGCGTGCAGCTCGGTGGCGAGGGGCGTGGAGACCACGGCGACCAGGGCGTTGGCGAAGACCCAGGGAATCCAGGAGGCGAGGGCCGCCACGGCGAAGCCGGCGGCGAGCCCCACCCCGCCGCCGCAGAGCACGAAGCGGGTGAAGGCGGTGAAGGCGCCGGGCGCCGCCACGAGCTGCTGACTCCGTGCTGTCTCCATGGTCCGACCCCTTTGACGGCTGACTCCGCGAATCGCGCACCCCTCGGCTGCGAGGTCGAGGACTGCCCCCTCATGGCGCCATGATGGCACACAAGTGGCACCACTGGGGGTCACTGGTGGCGGCGCGCGTGCTGCCCATGGCGTCACGGTGTGGATGGGGTCGTGCCTGTGCGGGTCGGCGATTCCTTGCCGCTTTGGCGCCTGCCGTGGTCTGGCGCATGGTCGCCCCGACCCACCGGTGGTGAGGCGACTGGTGCCATGGGGCGCCACTTGTGGGGCGTCCGGTGGGGTCCGGGCCCTCGTGGTGCCGTACTGACGCAACTCGATGTCGGTACGTTTCCGCAGGTCAGGGGCGCCCTGCTTGCCTCGTCCCGTAATGACCCTCCTTGCAGGCTTGCGTATGGCGCCACGGTGGTGTCACTATGGCGTCATGGACCTCACGCCGTATGTCGACAACCTCCGCCGCGAACTCGCGGTGGCCGCCGAAGCCGGCGGCGAAGAAGCCCGCGAGCTGGCCGAGCGGCTCACCGCGCCCCTGGAGTCGGCGACCCGTCTGACGATGCTCAACGTGCTCTCCGCCGCGATGGACGAGATCACCCGTGACCTCGCCCCCGGGTCGGTCGACGTACGACTGCGCGGGCTCGACCCCGACTTCGTGGTGACGCGTCCGGCGCGCGACGAGGCGTACGAGGACGGCAGCGCGCCCGCCGAACCGCTCAGGGCACCGGCCCCGGCACCCGCCGACGGCGACGAAGGCGGCACCGCTCGCGTCAACCTGCGCCTGCCCGCCCACCTCAAGGCCCGCGCCGAGGAGGCCGCGAGCCGCGAGGGCCTGTCGGTCAACGCCTGGCTGGTACGGGCCGTGTCGGCCGCGGTCGACGGCGGCACCCAGCCGCGCACGCCGGAGAAGAGCCGCACCACCCGCACCGTCGGACAGAGCTTCACGGGCTGGGTGCGCTAGCCGCGCCCCGCCCACCCCACGTCACCCACACCACGTCCCACCAGCAGGGACGCCGCGAAGACCCAAGAGGACGGGACAGCCATGCCTTCTTTCGACACTCCCCAGCCGATCTCGGTCACCGCCAACGTGGCCGCCGGTTCCATCCAGTTCTCCGCCAGCGACCGTCTCGACACCGTCGTCGAGGTGCGGCCCCGTGACCCGAAGAAGGACAAGGACGTGCGGGTCGCCGAGCAGACCGAGGTCACGTATACGAGCGGCGTGCTGACCATCAGGACACCCAAGGGGCGCTACCTCGTCGGGCCCACCGGCAGCGTCGACGTGACGGTCGAACTGCCCACCGGCTCGCGCGTCGACACGACCGGTTCCTGGACGCAGGTGCTCGGCGAGGGCCGGCTCGGCGAGGTCCGCGTGAAGACCTCGTCGGGCGACGTCCGCCTCGACAGCACCGGGCCGCTGCAACTGACCGCGTCGCACGGCTCGATCACCGTGGACCAGGTCGAAGGGCTGGCCGAGATCACCACCAGCTCCGGCAGCCTGCGCGTCGGTGTCGTGGACGGCCCGGCCGTCCTGAAGAACTCGCACGGCACCACGACCGTCGGCGCCGCGATCGGCGAGCTGCGGGTGAGCGGAGCCAACGGCGACATCGACATCCAGCGCGCCGAGAGCTCGGTCACCGCGACCACCGCCCACGGCACCCTGCGCGTGGGCGATGTGGCCCGGGGCACCGTCCAGTTGGAGACCTCCTACGGCGCCATCGATGTCGGCGTCCGCGAGGGCACGGCCGCCTGGCTCGACGTGAGCGCGAGCAACGGGCAGGTGCGCAACGCCCTCACCTCCTCCGAGAGCCCGGACACGTCCGAGGACACCGTCGAGGTCAGGGCCCGTACCCGCTACGGCAACATCGACATCCGCCGCGCCCGGGCCTGATCCGCCCGATCTCTCCTCAGCCCGGCCCACTTCACGACTCACCACGCCTTCACAGACTCACCACGCCTTCACAAAGGAGGGCTCCATGCCTTCGTCTGTCATGTCCACATCCAGGCAGGGTGGCGGTCACCCGTCCCCGGCCGCCGTCTCCGCCATCGGTCTGCGCAAGTCCTACGGCGACAAGACCGTCCTCGACGGCATCGACATCGTCGTCCCGGCCGGGACCGTGTTCGCGCTGCTCGGGCCGAACGGTGCCGGCAAGACCACCGCCGTCAAGATCCTCTCCACGCTCATCGCCGCCGACGGCGGGCAGGCCCAGGTCGCGGGCCACGACCTCGCCACCTCACCGGACGGGGTACGGGCGGCGATCGGTGTCACCGGGCAGTTCTCCGCCGTCGACGGCCTGATCACCGGCGAGGAGAACATGCTCCTCATGGCGGACCTGCACCACCTCTCCAAGCGCGAGGGACGCCGGGTCGCCGCCGAACTGCTGGAACGCTTCGACCTGGTCGAGGCGGCGAAGAAGCCCGCGTCCACCTACTCCGGCGGCATGAAGCGCCGCCTCGACATCGCCATGACCCTGGTCGGCAACCCGCGGATCATCTTCCTCGACGAGCCGACCACCGGCCTCGACCCCCGCGCCCGCCACAACATGTGGCAGATCATCCGCGAGCTGGTCACGGGCGGCGTCACCGTCTTCCTCACCACCCAGTACCTGGAGGAGGCCGACGAACTCGCCGACCGCATCGCCGTACTCCACGGCGGCAGGATCGCCGCCGAGGGGAGCGCCGAGGAACTCAAGCGGCTGATCCCCGGCGGACACGTCCGGCTCCGCTTCACCGACCCGGCCACCTACCGCTCCGCCGCCTCCGCACTGCGCGAGGCCTCCCGGGACGACGAAGCACTGGCCCTGCAGATCCCCAGCGACGGCAGCCAACGCGAACTGCGCTCCATCCTCGACCGCCTCGACACGGCCCGCATCGAGGCCGACGAACTGACCGTCCACACCCCCGACCTCGACGACGTCTTCTTCGCCCTCACCGACACCACCCACATTCCCCACCAGACCGAGGAGACCGTCCGATGAGCTCCCTCTCCCTCGCCGTACGCGACTCCTCCACCATGCTGCGCCGCAACCTCCTGCACGCCCGCCGCTACCCCTCCCTCACCCTCAACCTGCTGCTCACCCCGATCGTCCTGCTGCTGCTCTTCGTCTACATCTTCGGTGACGTGATGAGTGCGGGCATGGGGGGCGGCGACCGTTCCGAGTACATCGCCTACGTCGTGCCGGGCATCCTGATGATGACCATCGGAGGCACCGTCGTCGGGACGGCGGTGTCCGTCTCCAACGACATGACCGAGGGCATCATCGCCCGCTTCCGCACGATGGCGATCCACAGAGGCTCCGTGCTCATCGGGCACGTCATCGGCAGCGTCCTGCAGTCGGTGATGAGTGTCGTCCTCGTCGGTGCCGTCGCCGTGGCCATCGGCTTCCGGTCCACGGACGCCACCGTCCTGGAGTGGGTGGCGGCGCTCGGGCTGATGGCGCTCGTCGCCCTGGCGCTGACCTGGATCGCGGTCGGGATGGGCATGGTCAGCCCGAACGCCGAGGCGGCGAGCAACAACGCGCTGCCGCTGGTCGTCCTGCCGCTCATCTCGAGCGCCTTCGTGCCGGTCGACGCGATGCCGGGCTGGTTCCAGCCGATCGCCGAGTACCAGCCCTTCACGCCAGCCATCGAGACCCTGCGCGGCCTGCTGCTCGGCACCGAGATCGGCCACAACGGATGGCTCGCCGTGGCCTGGTGCCTGGGCCTCACGGTGCTCGGCTACGTCTGGTCCAAGTCGGTCTTCAACCGCGATCCGAAGTAGGAGGGCGGCAGCCTACGGGCCGCCTCCCGCAACTCGTCCCACCCAAGGGCGGCGTACACCGACACCCCGTCGGCGTACGCCGCCCGTCGGCCTTTCCGCCGCCTGCCCCGGGACATCGAAGAGGATCAGGAACGGGCTTTTTGAAAATCCACTTCACGTCGGCGCAGTTCGGCCCGAGGTGGAGCGGAGATACCGCTTTCCTGATGGTTCCGGTTCTCCTTGTGCAGTACCGTCCGGATCCGATGACAGGAAGGGCTCGTCGACGACGACGACGTAGCCGCCACCGTGTTCCCACTCCTCCCGGACGAGGCCGGAAAGTGTGTCCTCGACATGGGCTGCCGCCTCCGCCGCGCGTTCCGTGTCCGTCTCGCCTTTACCGTCGGCTCTTTCGGTGTGCCTGCCGGCGTGGATGGCGCAGTGCACGAGATTCGCGGCCCCATGGCCCTTCTTGTCTTTCGCGATGACTCGCGCGAGGCACCGGTCGAGGATGCGGAGTGAGCGGCACAGGTCGAGAAGCGCCACGTAAGCGGCGTGATCTTTCTCCGCTTTCAAAGGATTGATCTCTGGGCCGGGAATTCCCTGCGCGACGCCCGGCGGTCCACTGCGAAGTCGACCAGGTGGCCTTCTCGGCCGGCATCTTGGTGAAGTGCTCGGCGAGAAGCCGCAGGTCAACGGGGTCCGGCCCTGGGTCGACGGCGAAGTGGCCGTGCTTCGGCATGAGCCGGCGGACGACTCCGGCATCAGGGGTGATGAGCGAGGGGAACTCCCCGTCGGAGGCGGCCTTCTCCAGCCCGGCCGGTCATGCCCGACCCGCGTCTTCGGCTTCTCCAGAAATAACTTTGCTTTGCCAGAAGGGCTGAATCCGTCACGTGGCTGGCCGGATTCGGACTCGTGGTGGATTGTGACGCACAGCACACTCCTGACCGGATCGAGGGGGGCAAAGTGGGGCATGTCGTACGACAGTTGGGCGGAATGGATCATTCGAGTGGCGAGATATAGATGCCGGTGCATTGCCCCGCCATTACCGATGCTTGACCTTCATCTGTCGATTTTCATAGCCTCCGAATCGTGCTCGTGCCGCAGACCACGGTGCGCCAGTACCTCAAACCTAATTGGCGGGGGATCGTATGTACGACGTCATTGTTGTGGGTGCACGCTGCGCCGGATCGCCGGTTGCGATGCTGCTGGCGCGACATGGGTACCGGGTCCTCGTGGTGGATCGTTCCTCGTTCCCCAGTGACACGGTGTCGACCCACTACATCCACCAGGCCGGACTTCTGCGGCTCCAGGAGTGGGGTCTGCTCGACGAGATCATCGCGGCCAAGACCCCGGCGCTCCGGAAGATGAACTACTCCTACCGGGGCATCGAACTCAACGGGTTCGCCGACCCGGTGGACGGCATCGACGCCGTCTACTGCCCGCGCCGCACCGTGCTGGACGAGATCCTCGTCAACGCCTCCCGCCGCGCCGGCGCCGAGGTGATCGAAGGATTCACCGTCTCCGACCTGGTCTTCACCGACGGCCGCGTGACGGGCATCCGAGGGCGCGAAGGGGACGGGCCGGAGCGGGAGTTCCGTGCGACCGTCGTCATCGGCGCCGACGGCTTCCACTCCACGGTCGCCAAGAAGGTCGGCGCGGAGCTGTACAACGTGCGCCCCGCCGCGGGCTTCATCTACTACTCGTACTACAGCGGTCTCGACTGGGGCCTGCACCACAAGACCGGCTTCAACGAGAAGTGGTTCGGCACCTGGCCGACGAACGACGGCGTGAGCATGCTCGCCGTCATCTGCACCAAGCGCCAGCTCAAGGAGTTCCGCCAGGACGTCGAGGCCGGCTTCCAGGGCGTGTTCGACGACGTCTCGCCGGAGATGGGCGCGCAGCTGCGCGAGCAGGGCAGGCGTGAAGAGGCCTTCAAGCCCATGCGCTACCCGGACAACTACTACCGCCGCGCCTACGGCCCCGGCTGGGCGCTGGTCGGCGACGCCGGCTACCACAAGGACCCCTACACCGGGTGGGGCATCACCGACGCCTTCACGCACGGTGAACTCCTCGCCGAGCGTGTCCACCAGGGCCTCGCCGGCGAGCGGCCGATGGAAGAGGCGCTGGCGGAGTACAACAAGCTGCGCGACGAGGAGAGCGCGGGCGTGTACGACTTCACGACGACGCTCGGCGAGCTCACCGAACTCCCGCCGTTCTTCGAGGCGACGATGTCCGCGATGAGCGCGACCCAGGAGTGGACCAACAAGATGCTCGGCCTGATCGGCGGAGTCGTACCGGACTACGAGGTCTACGCACCGGACGCCCTCGAGCGGCTCTACGACGACGCGGGCGTGCCGGAGGAGAAGCGGATCTACGACCCGGCCGGCTGACGGCCGGCGGTTCGCCGCACCTGCCCCGACCAGGGCACACCATGCCAAGCGCCGTGCGTTGAGCGTGCCGTCACCGGCCCTCACGCCGGTGCTTCGCGCACCCCGCACACAGAGAGCCGTGCGTGCTCCGGTGAGTCCTCTCCGAGTTCGCTTCGAAGGCGATCGGCCCGCCCGTCCGTTCGCCCGTCCGTGTCCCTTCGGCAGCCGCCCGCCCGTCGGCCGGGCCCCCGTGCCTCACCCCGGTCGGCCCGGCATCACTTCTCAGCCACCACTCATCATGCAGTCCGGCCATTCGCCGGGCTCGGTGCGGCCTTCTCGCAGGCCCCGACGCCCCGGCATTCCCGCACTGCATTCCGTTGCGCTTGACCCTCTGAGGGAGACCAGCAGATGACGCGTGCGTCCAGCATGTTCGATCTCATCAGTGACCAGGACGATGAAAGGCCCTACTTCGAGACGGGCGGCATCGGCAGGTCGCACGAGTTCTACACCGGCGAGGAGCAGCACCGCCGGGAGATGGCCCGTATCTACGGCCGACGCTGGCTCCCGGTGGACCACGTCTCCCGGCTGAAGGACAAGGGCGCCTACACCACGCTGAACATCGGCACCGGATCCGTTCTGATCATCCACGGGGACAACGGGATCCAGGCGTACCACAACTACTGCCGGCACCGGGGCTACAAGCTCGTGGAGGAGGCCGCCGGCAAGCGGCAGAGCCTGGTCTGCCTCTACCACTGCTGGGTGTACGACCGGAACGGCAAGCTCAAGAGCCTCAACGGCACCTACTTCGACCACTTCTTCGAGAAGGAGAAGAACGGTCTGCTGCCGGTGAGGACCGAGGTCCGGTTCGGGGTCGTGTTCATCGCGCTGTCCGACGACGCCCCGGATCTCGACGCCTCACTGGGCGAGTTCGGCGAGTTCGCGCGCGTCTACGAGCTCGCCGACCTGGAGTGCGTCGAGGCGAAGGACTACCCGGTCGCCTCGAACTGGAAGCTCGTCGCGCACAACGTCAACGAGAGTCTGCACTTCCCCACGGCCCACAAGGACCTGCACCGCATCACCGACTTCGACGACGCGGGCACCTATGTCCTCAAGGGCGACATCGTCGGGGCGTGGCAGTCGATCCGCAACGGCTACAACTCCGTCTCCATGACGGGGCGCAGCGCCCGGACGCCGATGGAGCTGGTCCCCGAAGCGGACCGGATGAAGATCAACTGGATCACGATCCTGCCCAATCTGCTGTTCGGGTTCACGGCCGACTACGTGATGATGCAGTGGGTCTGGCCGGAGAGCCCCGGCACGTGCTTCGTCCGGCACTTCTGGCTCTTCCACCCCTCCGAGACCGCCAAGAGCGACTTCTCCCACGAGGCCGTGTTCGCGCTGTGGGACAAGGCGAACTACGAGGACTGGGAGATGTGCGAGCGGACGCACCGCGGCCTGTCGAACCCGCTCTGGGCGCCCGGGCAGCTCTCGCTCGACGAGGAGGTCGTCTCGCAGATCGACTCCTGGGTCGCCGCCGAGACGGCGGAGCGCTCGGACACCGCCGCGAACGCCGAGGACCGCGCGGTCACTTCCGCGAAGGCCGAGGACGCCGAGCAAGCCGCGGACATCTCCGCGAAGGCCGAGGACACCGCCGCGAAAGCCGAGGACTTCGCGGGCACCTCCGAGACCGGGAAGGCCACGGGGTGAGCATGGCAGCCAATTGCTACATCATCGGCGGCACCCGGGTCCTCACCCAGTGCGCCGCGCAGCTGCTCGACGCGGGCGTGCGGATCGAGGGAATCTTCAGCGACGACCCAGCCGTGGAGGCCTGGGCGGACGCGCACGCGATCCCCGTGCTCGACCCGTACGGCGATCTGTCGGCGACGCTCTCGGCGCAGCCGTTCGACTACCTGTTCAGCATGGTCAACTTCCGCATCCTGCCCGCCGCGATCCTGGACCTGCCGACCACGGCCGCGATCAACTTCCACGACGGGCCGCTGCCCCGCTACTCCGGCAGCCACGTCCCCGCCTGGGCGCTGTACGAGGGCGCGTCCCGGCATGCGGCGACCTGGCATCGGATGACGGAGGCCGTGGACGCCGGCGGCGTGCTGCTGGAGCGCTGGTTCCCGGTCCGCGACCACTCCACCGCCCTGTCGCTGACGTACGAGACGGCCGAGGTGGGCATAGAGCTCTTCGCCGATCTCGTACCGCACGTGGTGGCCCGGACCCTGCCCGAGCCGGTCGACACGAGCGACCGCGAGCGGCGGTTCTACCGACGGTCCGCCCGGATGGCGTCCGGCGGCCTCATCCACGCCGGCACCTCCGCCGTCGAGGCCGTTCGGCTCTCCAAGGCCCTGGACTACGGCTCCTTCCCGAACCCGCTCGGGGTACCGACCCTCGTCACCGAGCAGGGCGCGGTCTTCACCCGGCAGGTCAGGCTGATCCCGCGCGAGGACCCCCGTACCGAGACCACCGTGCTGTCGGTGACGACGTCGGCCATCACCCTGGCCGCCCCGGACGCCGACCTCGTGCTGAGCGACTGCACCGCCGTCGACGGGAGCGCGCTGAGCGGCCAGGCCGCCGCGCAGCGGCTCGGCATCGCCCCGGGCTCGCCGCTGCCCGCCGTCTCGGCCGAGCGGCTGGCGGACATCGCCGCCGCCCAGAAGGTGCTGCGGGTGCACGAACCGTGGTGGCGCGCACGGCTGGAAGGGCTGCGCCCCGCCCCGCTGCCCGCCGACGACTTCTCCGCCGCCGCGGCCCACTACGGCCGCTACGAACTGGCCCTCACCCCCGGCTCGCGGGAGGAGGCCGTCGCGGTCGTCCGCGCCTTCCTCACCGTCGTGGCCGAGCGCACCGGCGAGCAGACCTTCGACTTCGCCTGGTCGCCGTCGGCCGCGCGGGTCCTCGCCGAGCAGACCCACGGCATCGCCGCCGCGCGATTCCCCGTACGGTTCGACGGCGACACCTCCCGGTCCCTGCAGGTCAAGCTGGACGAGGCGGTCGCCCGCCAGGGCTACGCCAGCGACCTCGAACTCCGGCTCGGCCTGGCCGGTCGCCCGCTCGGCTCCGACGAGCCGAGCTTCACCCGTGTCATGGTGCTGGACCGCGGTGCGGGGGAAGAGGCGTCCGCCGAACCGCACACCGAGATCGCCCTGCTGTGCCTGCAGGACGGCCCGCCCACCGTCTTCGTACGCGAGACCGCGATGGGGGAGGACGAGGCGCTGGAGTTCACCGAGCAGGTCGAGGACCTGGTCCTGTCGGCCCTGCTCCACGGCGAGGAACCCCACGCCCACGCCCAGCCCGGACCTCACTCCCAGCCCGAGCCCGACTCCGAGCCCCACCTCGCGACACAGTCCGAGGCGCAGTCCCCGGAGCCGCTCACGGCGCGGCCGGACGACTCGGCCACCCCGTCGGCCGCCGGGACGGTACTGGACCTGTTCGCGGCCACGGTGGCCGACCGGCCGGGAGCCACCGCTGTCCGCAGCGGCGCCCGGGCGCTGGACTACGCCGGCCTGGACGCCTGGGCGGACGCCGTCGCCGCGCGTCTCCACGACCAGGGCATCGAGTCCGGTGCGGTGGTCGGCGTACTGATGGAGCGGGACCTCCCGCTGCTCCCGGCCATGCTCGGAATCCTGCGGGCCGGGGCGGCCTTCCTGCCCATGGACCCGGGATACCCCGTGGAGCGGCTGCAGCGGTACGTGGAGGTCTCGCAATGCGACCTGATCGTCACCGACACCCGTACGCACGCGCTCGGCGCGTCGCTGGGCCCCGCGTGGAGCGTGCCCGAGCCGGACGGCTCGGCGCAGGCGGTGCCGCCCCAGGTCACCGACTCCGACCTGGCCTACCTCCTCTTCACCAGCGGATCGACCGGCAACCCGAAGGGCGTGGAGGTCGAGCACGGGGCGCTGGCCAACTTCCTCACCGGGATCGGTGAACGCCTCGGCGTCTCGCCCGACGACACCGTGCTCGCCCACACCACCGTGGCCTTCGACATCTCCCTGCTGGAGCTGTTCCTCGGGCTGACGGTCGGCGCGACGGTCGTCCTGGCCTCCCGCGAGACCGCGGGCGACCCGACCCGACTGGCCGAACTCACCCGCGATGTGACCGTGGCCCAGGCGACGCCGAGCCTGTGGCGCCTGCTGCTGGGCACCGGCTGGACTCCGCACCCGGAGCTCACCGTGCTCTCCGGCGGCGAGGCCCTGCCGCCGGCCACCGCCGAGCGTCTGCACGGACCGGCCCGTGCCCTGTGGAACCTGTACGGCCCGACCGAGGCGACGATCTGGGCCTCGTGCCACGAGGTCACCTCCGTGGGCTCCTTCCTGCCGCTGGGCGAACCCCTGCCCAACATGGAACTCCACGTGTTGGACGGGGAGTTGCAGCAGTGTGCGGCCGGAACGACGGGCGAGCTGTACCTCTCCGGCACCGGACTCGCCCGCGGCTACGCCGGCCGGCCCGATCTGACGAAGGACGTCTTCATCGTCCACCCGGTGACCGGTGTGCGGCTCTACCGGACCGGCGACGAGGTACGTCTGCACGCCGACGGCGCGATCGAGTGGCTCGGGCGCGGCGACGCCCAGGTGAAGGTGCGCGGCAATCGCATCGAGCCCGCGGAGATCGAGCGGGTGCTGGAGAAGTTCGACGGCGTCACCGCCGCCGTGGTCGTCGCGGCGCGCTTCGAGGGACGCGGCGAACCGAGGCTGACCGCCTATCTGGTGGGCGACGGTACGCCGACCAAGTCCCGGCTCGACGCGTTCGTCGCCGGCTCCCTGCCCGGCTACATGGTGCCCGACGCCTACGTCGACCTCGACGCCCTGCCGTTGACCGACAACGGCAAGGTGGCGCGCGCCAAGCTGCCGCTGCCGACGAGGGACACCATCATCCCCTCGGCCCCCGAGCCCGCCGCGACGCCGGCGGAATCCGTGGAGCTCTCGGAGCCGGCGCCGACCGGTGTGACGGTGGAGGCGCTGGCCGAGTCGATCGCGGGCGTGTTCGCGGCCACGCTGGACCACCCCGGCTTCGACGTGCACGCCAACTTCTTCGACCTGGGCGGCGATTCGGTCAACGTCACGTTCGCCGCGGTACAGCTCGGCCGTGAGCTGGGTGCGACCGTCACCGCCCCGTCGATCTTCGCCTCGGGCACCCCGGTGAAGCTGGCCCGGCTGCTGGGCGCGGAGGGCGTGGTACGGCTGCTCGACCCGGAGACCGAGGACGCCATCACCGTACGGGCGCCGGCCGATCCCGAGCCCGTGGTGACCGTCTCCGCCGAATCGAACCCGGCCGTATCGAACACCGCGGTATCGACCTCCGCCGTATCGACCTCTGCGCGGTCCGCGCCGACGGAGTCCGCGTCCGCGGAGTCCGCCTGCCCGGCGGACGACGGCGCCCTGGCCGTCATCGGCATGGCGTGCCGGTTCCCCGGCGCCGCCACACCGGACGAGTTCTGGCAGAACCTCGTGGGCGGGGTGTCCAGTGTCGGGCACGCCCCGGACGGCAAGCGCGGCTGGGCCCACCTGTGGTCCGACGCCGCCGCCGACGATGTGCCGATGGCCTGGGTGGACGGTGTCGAGTACTTCGACGCCGCCCGATTCGGACTGACCGACCGCGAGGCCCGCCGCATGGATCCCCTGCAGCGGACCCTGCTCAGCGTGACGGCCGAGGCTCTGGAGAGCTGCGGCCACGACCACACGTCCCTGGGCGCCGCCACCGGCGTCTTCGTCGGCGTCATCGCGAGCGACTTCCCGGAGATCGTGGCGCGGAGCATCGGCTCCAGCGACCCGCACGTGGCGACCGGCACGGCCGCCTCCATGGTCGCCAACCGGCTGTCGCACGTCTTCGACTGGTCGGGGCCGAGCTTCGCCGTCGACACGGCCTGCTCGTCCTCCCTCGTCGCCCTGCACCAAGCGGCCATGCATCTGCGGGCGGGCGACGTGGACGCCGCCGTGGTCGGGGCCGCGAACCTGGTTCTCACCCCGACCAAGACACGCTCCTTCGCCCGTAACGGGATGCTGTCCCCGCAGGGCATGTGCCGCACCTTCGACGATGCCGCCGACGGCTACGTACGAGGAGAGGGCACCGGCGCCGTCATCCTCAAGCGGCTCGCCGACGCCGAACGCGACGGCGACCCCGTCCTCGCCGTGATCCGAGGCACCGCCGTCAACCACACAGGCGGCAGCGCCGGCTTCCTCACGGCACCCAGCAGGCCGGCCCAGGAAGCGGTGCTGCGCAAGGCGCTGGCCGCCTCCGGGCGTTCAGCGGCCGACATCGGCTACGTGGAGGCGCACGGCACCGGAACGCAGCTGGGCGATCTCATCGAACTCGAAGCCCTGCACGCGGTCCTGGGCGAGCCGGCCGGCCGGCGGCCGGTCGCGGTGGGCTCGGTGAAGACCAACATCGGCCATCTGGAGCCCGCCGCGGGCATCGCCGGACTGATCAAGACGATCCTGGCGCTCCAGGCGGGACACATCCCGCCGTCGTTGAACTTCAGCACCCCGAACAAGTCCTTCGACTTCGACGGTTCGCCCCTGTTCGTGGCCGACCGGCCGCTGCCGTGGGGCAGCGGCCCGCGTGTCGCGGGAATCAGCAGCTTCGGCTTCGGTGGCGCGAACGCCCACGCGGTGGTCGAGGCGGGACCCGGCGCCGCACCGGACGCTACGGAGCCCGGCCCGCGGCTGCTGATCCTCTCCGCGGGATCGGACGAGGCGTTGCGCACCCTGGCCCACCGGCTCGTGCTGATGCTGCGCTCCGCCTACTGCCCGTCCCTGGACGAGCTGACTGAGGCGAGCCGACGACGGCCCGCCGCGGCACACCGGCTGGCCTGCGTGGCGGACAGCGTCGAGCAGCTGGAGGACAAGCTGCAGCTGTTCCTGGCCGGGGTCGCGGACATCCGCTCCCTCCATGTGGGGGTGGCATCCGCGACCGGTGCGACGGAGCCGGTCGGCGCCGGAGCGAGCCGGGAGGCTCTCGCCGAGGCCGCCCGCGCGTTCGTCGCCGGCGCGGCCCTGCCCGCCGGGCGGCGGCGCCGGTCGGGCGTACGGTTCCCGACCGCTCCGCACGCGGAGAAGTACCTCTGGCTGGAACCCGCCGAGCAGCCGAACGCCGAGCAGCCGAACGCGGAGCAGCCGAACGCGCCCGTACGCGACGGTGCGTCGGGCCGTACGAAGAGCACGTGGACGGAACACCCGGAGGCCGCGGAACACCTGGTCCTCGGCAAGCCGACACTGCCCGGCGCCGGGTACCCCGGCAAGGTCGCCGAGCTCATCGGCCAGGACCGGTTCGGTCTGCGGGACCTCACCTTCCGCGCGGCCGTCGAGGCTCCCACGACCCTCACGGCCGAGCGCGACAACGCTACGGTCGCCTTCCGCGACGGCACCGGCGCCCTCGTCTGCAACGCCGAGGTGACCGGGCCCGAGCAGGTGACACTCGTCCCTCCGGCCACCGCCGACGGCCTCACCCCCGTCGCCCTCGACGCGATGTACGACGCGTTCGCACGCGTCGGACTCAGCTACGGCGCCGGCTTCCGGACCGTGTCCACGCTGTCCGTGGCGCCCGGGCAGGCGATGGGTGTGCTGCGCGGCGACGCGCGGACCGCCGGCGCGGTGGACCCCCGGCTCCTCGACGGCGCCTTCCAGATCGCGCTCGCCGCGTGCGGCGCGCAGGGACTGTATGTGCCGTTCACCGTCGAGCGGCTCACCGTCCTCGGCCGGCTTCCCGACACCGCCCGGGTGTACGCCCGGCGGGACCGGGACACCGGGCCGGACTCCGGTCTCCTGACCGCGAGCCTGGTGGTCCTCGACGGCGACGAACCCGTACTGGAAGCCCGCGGGATCACCTGGAAGCGGCTCTCCCAGGCGCCGTCGTCGCAGGCCCCGGGAGACGACACGCGAAACGGCCACCGTGCCGTGCCGGCGTCGTCACCGACCCCGGCGCACGTGTCCAACGGTCACCGTCCCGTGCCGGCCCCCGGCCGCCCGGCGGCCGGAGGTCTCGACACGGCCCTGGCCCAGTGGGTGGCAGCCGCCCTGGAGTTGGACGTCGACGAACTGGAGACGGACCGACCGCTGCAGGAGCAGGGGCTCGATTCGATGCTCGCGGTCTCGCTGGCCCAGGACATCCGGGCCAAGCTGGACGTGGAGATACCTGTGACGCTGGTCCTGGAGGTCGGCACGGTCGATCGCCTGGCCGCCGAGCTGAGGGACGAGTACGGGGTCACCGCGGCGCCCGCCGACGAGGGCTCCCCGGACGCGGGCGGTGCTCCGGGGACCGCCGTGCCCGAGGAGTATCCCGAGCCGGCCGCGGCCCCGGAGCCGGTTCGGGCCGTGGGCGCGGCCCGGGTCCCGGCCCAGGTGCAGGCGGTCGAGCCGCCTGTCACCCCGGCGCGCGGTGACGCGGAGCTGCACGACATCGCCGTCATCGGCTTCGACGGGGTGTTCCCGAACGCCCGGAACACCGACGAGCTGTGGCGCGTACTGCTGGAGGGCGTGGACTGCCTGAGCGAGGTGCCCGCCTCCCGCTGGGACATCGACTCGTACTACGGCACGGAGGGCAAGCCCGGCACCGTCTACCTCAGGCGCGCGGGCTTCGTCGAAGGGCTGACCGACTTCGACGCCGGATTCTTCCGGCTGTCGCCCGCCGAGGCGGAGTGGATCGACCCCCAGCAGCGTCATCTCGTCCAGTCCGCCTGGCGGGCCCTGGAGGACGCCGGCCTGGCGGGTGACACCCAGCGGTCCACCGGTGTGTTCGTGGGCGCCAGCTACCAGCACTACCGCGACATGGTCGTCGGGGACGTCGTACAGACGGCGGCGGGCCTGGGCAATCACAACGCGATCCTGGCGAATCGGGTGAGTTTCTTCCTGGATCTGCACGGGCCGAGCATGACGATCGACACGTTGTGTTCGTCGTCGTTGGTGGCGTTGCACACGGCGGTGCGGAGCATCCGCGACGGCGAGTGCGAGCAGGCCATCGTCGCCGGTGTGCACCTGGCCATGTCACCGCAGTACTTCCAACTCGGCGCACGACTCCGGTCGTTCTCTCCCACCCATGCCCTGCGGCCGTTTGATGCGGGTGCGGATGGGTTTGTGCCGGGGGAGGGTGTGGTGACGGTGGTGGTGAAGCCGTTGGGTGCTGCGTTGCGTGATGGTGATCGGGTGCGGGGTGTGATTCGGGGGAGTGCGGTCAACCATGGTGGTCGTACGAGTGGGTTGACGGTGCCGAGCAGTGCGGCGCAGCAGGAGGTTGTGTCTGCGGCGTTGGGTGATGCGGGGGTGTCGGTGGAGTCGATCGGGTTGGTGGAGGCTCATGGGACGGGGACGTCTTTGGGTGATCCGATCGAGGTGGAGGGTTTGACGCGTGCGTGGCGTGGGGTGACGGGTCGGTCGCAGTTTTGTGCGATTGGTTCGTTGAAGGGGAATGTGGGGCATTTGGAGCCGGCTGCGGGGTTGGCGGGGCTGGTGAAGGTGTTGTTGGCGTTGGAGCATGGGGTGGTTCCGCCGTCGTTGCATGTGGTGCGGCCGAATGATCACATCAGGTTCGAGGAGACGCCGTTCTATCTGGCGGATCGTGTGGTGGCGTGGCCGCGGGGTGAGGAGCCTCGGCGTGCTGCGGTGAGTGCGTTCGGCATGGGTGGGGTGAATGCTCATGTGATCGTGGAGGAGCCGCCTGTACTGCCGGTGCGGGAGACGTTGGCGCAGGACTCGCATGTGGTGCGGGTGAGCGCGGCGGACGAGACCGCGCTACGGGCCCTTGCCGGAGCGTATGCGGATGCTCTGGGCGGTGGGTCCGAGGACGAGCTGGGCGACTTCGCGTTCACGGCGAACACCGGTCGTGCCAGCCATCGTTACGGGGTGGCGGTGCAGGGTGCTGACGCTCGCGAACTCGCCGCCGGCCTGAACGATGTCGTGACGGGTCGCCGCGCGGTGTCCCGGAAGGGTGGCAAGGCCCAGCCTTCGGCCTTCATGTTCACGGGTCAGGGTTCGCAGTATCTGGGTATGGGCCGTGGTTTGTATGCGGTGGAGCCGGTGTTCCGGGCGGCGTTGGACGAGTGTGCCGGGTTGTTGGCGGGGCATGTGGATGTGCCGTTGCTGGAGTTGTTGTTCGGTGATGTGCCGGGTCGGCTGGACCGGACGCGGTATGCGCAGCCCGCGATCGTGAGTGTTCAGGTGGGTCTGGTGCGCTGGCTGGAGTCGGTGGGGGTTCGTCCGGATGCTGTGGTGGGTCACAGTCTGGGTGAGCTGACGGCGGCGTGGGTGGCCGGTGTGGTGGACCTGGCGGATCTGTTGCGTTTGACGGCGGTGCGTGGGCGGTTGATGGAGTCGCAGCCGGGTGAGGGTGCGATGGCGGTGGTTCACGCGGATGCCGAGGCTGTCCTTGCTGCCCTCACGGGTCATCCCGGTGTGGAGATCGCCGCGTTCAACGCACCCCGCGTGGTGACGATCACGGGTCTGGCGGACGCTGTATCCCGGTTCTGTCGGGAGTCGGGGTTGCGGTCGCAGCCTCTTGTGGTCAGTCATGCGTTTCATTCGGCGGCGATGGAGGGTGCGATCGCGCCGTTCGTCGATGTGGTGGCCGGTACGAAGTTGTCGGCTCCGGTGATTCCGTTCGCGTCGACCGTGACCGGTGGCTGGCATACCGCACTGACGGCCACGGACCCGGGTTACTGGGGCCGGGCCATCCGTGAGCCGGTGCGCTTCAGCCAGGCCGTGGCCGCGCTGGGTGAGGTCGGCCCGGCGGTGGTGTGGGAGATCGGTTCGCAGCCTCAACTGACGTCGCTCGCACGGGCGTCGTGGGGCGAGACGGAGCCGGTGTGGATCAGCACGCTGCGGCGGGACCGCACGGACCAGGTTCAGCTGCACAACGCGGTGGCCGACCACTACAACCACACCCGCACCGATCTGGACTGGGCCGGTCTGCACCAGGGCAAGGGCCGGCGCACCACCACCATTCCCACCTACCCCTTCAACCGACAGGACCTGGCCGCGCCGCCCGCTCGCCGCAGCAGGAACGAGCCGAGCGCCCTCAGCCACCCGCTGTTCGACCGTCACTACGAGCACCGGAGCGAGGGACAGTGACGCACCCGGCCGAGACCTACGAGAAGACGTTCACGGGCCAGGAGCCCTTCATCGCCCAGCACCGCTCCGCGGGCATCGGGCTGCTGCCCGCCGCGGTGCAGCTGGAGATGGCGATGGTGGGGGTCGCCCGGCGTCGCCCCTTCACCCCGCTGGAGCTCACCGATGTGACGTTCCTGCGTCCCCTCACCATCGCCGACGACGCGGCGGCTCCCGTCCGGCTCGACGTGTCCTTCGGCCCGCAGACCCGCTTCGAGCTGAGCACGACGGTGGACGGCGACCGCAAGCCGCTGTCCACCGGAACCGGCCGGCTGCTCCCCGACGTCGTCCCGGCACCGCCCGGCGGCACAGGCCCGCGGATGGCGGCCACGCGGACGATCACCTCGGAGCGGCTGTACGAAAGCTGGTCGCGTGAAGGCCTGCAGTACGGGCCCGACTTCCGTACCGTGCGGGAACTCGCCGTCGGGGACGGCGGCGTGGCCCGGGCCACGCTGCGGTCCGACGCCGAGCCCATGCCCTGGTACGCCCATCCACTGCTGGTGGACGGCGTGTTCCAGGTCGTCAGCTGCGCGCTCCAGGACCTCACGGGAGAGACCGGCCCGTATCCCATGCTCCCGATCGGCGTCGCTCGGGTCGCGGTCCTCGCCGATCTCTCGGGTCTGTCGGCCGGTGCGACCGTCCTGGTGCGCCGGACCGGCGTCGACGGCGCCTACGCGACCGCGGACGCCCTGCTGCTGGGGCCCTCGGACGAGGTCGTCGCGGAGTTCGAGGGGCTCCGGATGCGTCGCACGACCGCCGTGTCGCGACCGGCCGTCGCCCCGGCCCCGCCGCGAGCGGCCATGCTGCCCATCACCCGGATCGACTGGCGGCCCGCGTCGGCGACCGACGAGCGGCACGCCCCGGCGACCGGAACCTGGGTGGTGCTGCACAACGGCGGTACGGGCAGCCCGGGTGAGCGCGTCGCCCGACAACTGCGGGCCGAGGGAGCCCGTGTGATGGAGGTCGGCGTCGGACCGTCCGGGGCACAGGCCGACGACCGCGATCGGCGGATGCTTGCGCAGCCGGACGAGGAGGCCTTCCGGCGGCTCTGGGAGGAGGTCGGGGACCAGGTCGCGGGTGTGGTGCACCTGTGGAACGCGGTCGACGCGCCCGACGGCGCTCCGGGGGAGGAGGCGGAGCTCCGCCTCGGCCTGTACGGCTGCCTGGCCGCCCTGCGGACCCTCGGCGAGCGGCAGCGCAAGTCCCGCTTCTTCGTCGTGACCAGGGACGGGCAGCCGGTCGCGAACGGCGACCGGCCGGTGCCCGCGCGCGCCGCCCTGTGGGGTTTCGTCCGCACCGCCGCCATCGAGTACCCGGGCCTGCACCCGCGCCTCCTCGACATCGACCAGCTCTCCGACGACGCGCTCCGCGCAGTCCTGGTGGAGCTCGGTGCCGCCGACGGCCCCACCGAGGTCGGCTACCGGCAGGGCGTCCGCCACGTACCCGTCCGGGTGCGCGACCGGACGGCGTACGCCGCGCCCGACGGCGGGAAGGGGCCCATCAGGAAGGGCGGCCGCTACCTCGTTCTCGGCGGGCACGGCGGGCTGGGCCTGGAGGTCGCCGACCGGTTCGCACGGGACGGCGCCGGCGTCGTCGCGCTGGTCAGCCGTTCCGGCGCGGCCGCTGGTGACGACGAGCGGACGGCCGCGATCGGCGCGCGAGGGTGCGAGGTCGTGTCCTACAGCGCGGACGTGACCACCCCCGGCGCCCTGGCGGCCGTGGTGGAACGCTTCCGCGCCGAGTTCGGCGAGTTGCACGGCGTGGTCCATGCGGCCGGCACGCTCAAGGACGGGCTGATCCGCAGCGCCACCGCCGAGGACATCGCGGCGGTGATGCGCCCGAAGGCCGACGGCGTTCGAGAGCTGGCCGCCGCGGTGGCCGGGCAGGACCTGGACTTCGCCGTGCTGTTCGCGTCGGTCTCGGGCACGTTCGGCAACCTGGGGCAGGGCGGATACGCCGCGGCCAACGCCTACCTCGACGCCTTCGCGCAGGCGCACGGCTCGCCGTGGCTGAGCGTCGCCTGGGGCCTGTGGGGCGAGGTGGGCATGGGCACGGCCGTCGCGGAACAGCTGCGGCGGCGCGGTGTCCGGCCGTTGGACACCGCGGAGGGCCTGGACGCCCTGGTCGCGGTACTGGGGGCGGAAGAGGACCCCCGCCAGGTCGTCGTCGCCCACCCGGACGCCGGCGACGTGGTCGTCGAGCTCGAGGACGCGGGCGCGGAGCCCGGCGCACCGTCCGACGTACGCGCCGAGGCAGGTCACGGCGCACAGGTTGCTGCCGGCTCCAGCGGTGAGGGCGACGGGGAGCGCGTCGGGGACGCGCTGGAGCGGTTCCTGGCGGAGCGGCTCGGCGTCACGTCCTTCGACCGCGACACCCCGCTGTCGGACTACGGCATGAGCTCGATCATGAGCGTCGAGCTGTCGGAGGAGCTGTCCCGCAGGTGGGGTGTCCATCTTCCGGCGACGCTCTTCCTGGAGTACGGCGAGTTCGCCGAGCTCGTCGAGGCCCTGACCGGCCGTTACGGCGCGGCCGTCGCGGTTGCGGCGCCGGAGACCGCCGAGCCCGTGACCAGCGCGACCGGCGAGACGGCCGTGACCGCCCAGACGGCCGTGACCGTCGAGCCGGCTGTGACCGTCGAGACCGTCGAGACCGTCGAGCCGCTCCCGGCCGACTCCCCGAACCACCCGCGCCCGCGGCGGCACACTGCCGCCGGCCGCGACGCCGACGTCGCGATCGTCGCCGTGTCCGGTGATCTCCCGGGCGCGGTCGGTGGGGTGGCCGAGCTGTGGCCCCTGCTCCGCTCCGGCGGACACGCCTTCACCGAGGTGCCGGCCGAACGCTGGGACATCGACGCCCACTTCGAGCAGCGCGGTCCCCGTATGACGGGCACCTACTGCCGTACCGGTGCCTTCGTCACCGGTATCGACCGCTTCGACCCGGCCTTCTTCGGCATCTCCGTACGCGAGGCCGAGGAGATGGACGTACAGCAGAAGCTGCTGCTGGAGCACGCCTGGACGGTGCGGGACGACAGCGGGCTCGCCGGCCGCCGCGACATCGGCGTCTTCGTCGGCGCCACCTACACCCATCACCGCGACGCGCAGGGACTGGAGAGCGTCGGACCGCACACCGCGCTCGGCTCCATGAACGCCGTGCTGGCCAACCGGATCTCGTACGCGCTGGACCTGACCGGCCCTTCGCAGACCGTCGACACCCTGTGCTCGTCGTCCCTCGTCGCCATCCAGCAGGCGGTCGCCGCGCTGCGCGCGGGACACTGCGGCGCCGCGATCGTGGCGGCCTGCCAGGTCGGTCTGACGCCGTGGTACTACCGCAGCCTGAGCCAGCTCGGCGCCCTGTCCGACACCCGGCCGCGGCCCTTCGACGAGCGGGCCGACGGATTCCTCCCCGGCGAGGGCGCGTTGGCAGTGATGCTGAAGCCGCTCGCGGACGCCGAACGGGACGGCGACCGGATCTGGGGCGTCATCCGCGGTACCGCCGTCAACCACGGGGGCCGCGGCAGCGCCCTGCCGGTGCCCCGCAGCGAGGCCCAGGCCGCTGTCGTCAGGGCGGCACTCGACGACGCCGGAGTGGCACCTGCGGACGTCTCCCTGATCGAGACGCACGGAACGGCGACCCGGCTCGGCGACCCCATCGAGATCGCCGCGCTGACCGAGGTGTTCGGCGGCGACCCGGACCGCGGCGAGCCGTGTCACATCGGCACCGTGAAGGGCAACATCGGGCACCTGGAACCTGCTGCCGGACTCGCCGGCCTGCTGAAGGTCCTGCTGTGCCTGCGGCATCGCGAGATCCCGCCCGTCGCCGGTTTCGAGACCCTCAGCAGCCATCTGGACCTGTCCGCCGGACCGTTCGTGATCCCCGTCGAGCCACAGCCGTGGACCTCGGACGGGCCGCGCCGGGCGGGAGTCAGTTCCTTCGGCATGGGAGGGACCAACGCGCACATCGTCGTCGAGGAGTACGTCGAGGCGTACGTGGAGGAGTACGTGGAGGAGTCCCGGCACGCGGCGTCGGGCGAGGAGACCCGTACGGCCGTCGCCGTAGCGGACGAGCACCTGCTGGTCCTGTCCGCACACACCTCGGACGCCCTGGCCCGGCGCATGGCGGACGTACAGCCACTGCTGCGGCAGGGGAACGCGGCAGGCACGAGCGCCCTGTGCCGCTCCAGTGCCGTCGGTCGCGACCACCAGGCGTACCGGGTCGCGGTCCTGGGAGCCACGGCCGCCGAGCTGAGCGCCGGGCTGGCCGAGGCGCTGCGCCTGGGTGACCGGGCGCCTGGCACTGTCCTACGCGGCGGAACGGTGCTGGACAGCGTGTCGACGGGGCTGAGCGGCCCGGCCTTCCGCTACGTCGGCGGCGGCACCGTCGACTGGGTCGCGGTGTACCCCGGCCCGCAGGGGCGCCGCCCCGCCCTCCCGCCCTATCCGTTCGGCTCCCGACCCGAGGCAGCCGTGACGGCCGCCCAGACCGTACCGGCAGCCCAGGCCGCCCCGGCGGCGCCGGACGCGCAGGAGACGGCCGACGTCGTACGGCGACTCTCGCGCGCCCACCGTGTTCTGGGCGAGGAGACCGTGCCCGGAGCGCTGCCGGTGGCCCTCGGTCTGCTGACGAGCGGTGCCCTGCGGCAGATCACCTTCACCGGACGGGGAACCGGAGACCATCCCCTCACGAGCGATCTGGACGACCCCGCACGCACCGGGCCGGCCACCTTCCGGCACGCCGGCCGGGTCATCGCCCGGCTCACCACCGCCGAGGCCCCGGCCGCGCCGCCCGCCGCCGTGGACCTCGACACCCTGCGGGCCGTCCTCGACCGGACGCTGGAACCGGCGGGCCTCTACGCCTGGTTCGTGGCGAAGGGCATGGAGCTCACCGCGCCGCTGCGGTCCATCACCGAGGTTCACTACGGGCCCGACCGGGTGCTCGCGCGGATCGACGTCCCGCTCGGCAGCACCCTGGAGGCCGAGACGGTGGCACTCGACGCCGCCCTCCAGGCCATGGCCGTACTCACGTTGGCGGATCCCGCCGCGCCGTCGGCCACCTATCTGCCGGTCTCCATCGGCCGGGCGGTGCGCTGGGCGGGCGCGGGGCAGGCGGCGTTCGTCCTGCTCGAAGGCGCCGAGCCCGACAGCGACGGCACGCGACGCGGCGACGCGTCCGTGCTCGCCGCCGACGGCCGGGTGCTGGCCCGGCTCGACGACGTGGAGTACCGGACCGTGGCCGGCAACGGCGCCTCACCGTCTGCTCCCGCCCGCCGCGCGCCGCAGGCCGCGGCGGCGGAGGCGGCGATCGTCGCGGTGGTCCGGGACGTCCTCCACGACCCCGGTGTGACGGCGACCACCTCACTGTCCACCGTGGGTCTCGACTCCATGCTGGCGACCGCCATAGCGGCAGATGTCGAGGCGGCGTACGGGGTGACGCTGAGCCCGACGGACGTCCTGGACGCCGCGGACTGCCGCACTCTCGCCGCGCATGTCGCCGAACTGGCGGGCGACGGCGTGTTCGCCCCGTCCGCGGCCGACGAGCGGCCGGCAGCCCACGAGCGGCCGGCAGCCGACGAGTGGCCCGCGGGCGAACCGGCCGCGAGCCATGAGGACCGGACGGCCGCCCCGGCCATAGTCCGCGATACGGCCGCCGACGACACCGCGGACGAACAGGACGTCGCCGTCATCGGGTTCGCCCTGGCGCTCCCCGGCGCCCCGGACCCGGAACGGCTCTGGTCGCTGCTCACCGACGCGGGCGAGGAGATCCGTCCGGCCCCGGCCCACCGCTGGGGCCGGTACGCCGACGGGAACGGGCCCGACGTGGGCGGGTTCCTTGACAACGTGGAGGAGTTCGACGCCCGGTTCTTCGACTTCTTCCCCAAGCAGGCCGAGGTGCTCGACCCCCAGGCCCGCTGGCTGCTCCGTACGACCTGGGAGGCACTGGAGTCGGCCGGCCTCCCGCCGCGTCGGCTGTCCCCGTCCACCGGTGTGTTCGTGGGCGCCAGTTACCAGCACTACAAGGACTACAACATCGCTCCGGAGCTGGACGCGCCCAGCGGCCTGGGCAATCACAACGCCTTCCTGGCCAATCGGGTGAGTTTCTTCCTGGATCTGCACGGGCCGAGCATGACGATCGACACCTTGTGTTCGTCGTCGTTGGTGGCGTTGCACACGGCGGTGCGGAGCATCCGCGACGGCGAGTGCGAGCAGGCCATCGTCGCCGGCGTCCGGGTCGCCCTGTCCCCGCTGCACTACGTCGCGATGAAGAACCTGCGTGCGCTGTCCCCCTCGGGCGCGTCCCGGCCGTTTGATGCGGGTGCGGATGGGTTTGTGCCGGGGGAGGGTGTGGTGACGGTGGTGGTGAAGCCGTTGGGTGCTGCGTTGCGTGATGGTGATCGGGTGCGGGGTGTGATTCGGGGGAGTGCGGTCAACCATGGTGGTCGTACGAGTGGGTTGACGGTGCCGAGCAGTGCGGCGCAGCAGGAGGTTGTGTCTGCGGCGTTGGGTGATGCGGGGGTGTCGGTGGAGTCGATCGGGTTGGTGGAGGCTCATGGGACGGGGACGTCTTTGGGTGATCCGATCGAGGTGGAGGGTTTGACGCGTGCGTGGCGTGGGGTGACGGGTCGGTCGCAGTTTTGTGCGATTGGTTCGTTGAAGGGGAATGTGGGGCATTTGGAGCCGGCTGCGGGGTTGGCGGGGCTGGTGAAGGTGTTGTTGGCGTTGGAGCATGGGGTGGTTCCGCCGTCGTTGCATGTGGTGCGGCCGAATGATCACATCAGGTTCGAGGAGACGCCGTTCTATCTGGCGGATCGTGTGGTGGCGTGGCCGCGGGGTGAGGAGCCTCGGCGTGCTGCGGTGAGTGCGTTCGGCATGGGTGGGGTGAATGCTCATGTGATCGTGGAGGAGCCGCCTGTACTGCCGGTGCGGGAGACGTTGGCGCAGGACTCGCATGTGGTGCGGGTGAGCGCGGCGGACGAGACCGCGCTACGGGCCCTCGCCGGCGCTTACGCCGAACGGTTCGAGACGGCACGCGACGACTGGGAGACCGCCGACCTCTGCCACACCGCCAACACCGGCCGCTCCCCACTGGAGTTCCAGACCGCGGTGTACGGACGCACGGCCGCCGATCTCGCCGCCGCGCTGCGCTCCGTCGCCGCCGGCAGTGTCCCGGTGGCTCGCGTCGACATCGACCTGACCGCCGAAGAGGCGGCGGGCCGTGCCGGGTCGCCCCGGTCGACGCCCACGCCCGCCGACGTCGTGGAGCTGGTCAGGGCGGGGTACGCGCACGTCGACTGGGCCTCGCTCTCCGCGAAGGGCGCCCGCGTCACGGACCTCCCCACCTATCCGTTCGCGCGAGGGTCGTACTGGCACACCACCGACCCCGCGGTCGTGCCGGGTCCGGCGGCGGCGGGCGGCGAGGCGGTACGCATCGAGTGGCGCGCCCGAGAACTGGCGCCCACGCTCGCGGTCGCCCCGGCCACGGTGCGCCTCGTCGCCGCTGACCCCGAGATCGGGCGGGCGCTGACGACGGTCCTCCGGGACCGGAGTGTGACCGTCGTGGAGCCCGGCCGACAGGCGGACGCGACCATCGTGGTCGACGCCCCGGGCAGCCGGAGGAGCCAGGACGGCCCGCCCATCGAACTCGGCGGCTTCTGGGCCGAGTTGGGCAGCACGATGAAGGCGCTGCCCGCGCACGGGACACTGCTCTGGGCCGGATTCCACGACGTGGCCGTGCATCCCGGCGAGCGCGGCGATCTCTCACCCGAGCGGGCCGCCATGGCCATGGCCGTACGGGCCGCCGGGGCCGAGAGCCGGAAGCCCACCGCGGTGGTCCATCTGGACCCGGCCGACCCGGCCGAGGTGCACGCCGTTCGCCTGGCGGCCGAGTACGCCGCCTTGAGCGCCGGCCCGGCGGCCGGGGCCGACGCCGGCACGGTGGTCGCCGCCTACCGGCGAGGCGTCAGGTACACCCCGGAACCGGTGCCCACGCCGGCCGGCCCGCCGTACGCCCTGCCGGCCTCCGGGTACTACCTGGTCACCGGAGGACTGGGCGCCGTAGGGCTGAGCCTGACCGAGCGGCTCATCGACCGAGGAGCCAAGCGCATCGGCATCATCGGCAGGTCGGTCGTCGATGCCGAGAGCTCCGCCCCCCTGCGGGAGCTGGCGAAGCGCGCCGAGGTCGAGTACCTGGCCTGCGACGTCTCCGACCCGGCGGCGCTCGCCGCTGTGGCCGGGCAGTTCGGTGGGCGCTGGGGGCGGCTGGTCGGCATCGTGCACTCCTCCGGCGGGGTCAACCCGTTCGGGGCGATGCACCGCCGGACATGGGGTGACGCCGAGAAGGTGCTCGCCCCCAAGGTCCCCGGCTCGCTGAACGTCGTACGGCTGGCCAAGGCACAGGGCGCCGACTTCACCGTCCTGGTGTCCTCGATCGCCGGCACGCAGGCGCTGGCCGGCCGGGGCCTGGTCGACTACAGCCTCGCCAACGCCTACCAACTGGCCCTCGCCGAGCGGGAGAACGACGCCGTCACGACGGTCACCGCACACGCGTGGCCCAACTGGACGGGCATCGGCATGAAGGCGAACGCGTCCTTCTCCGCCACGTACTCGCTCAGCGCCGAGCAGGCACTGGACGCCTTCTTCGACCACCTGCGCTCGGGTGGCGCCGTGATCTTCCCGGGAAGCGCTCCCGCCACCCCGCCGGAGGCCGCCCAGCCGGTCGAGTCGGTCGAGCCCGTCGAGTCCGTGCCGGCGGCGCGGGCCGAGGCCGGCGCGTCGACGGTGGCGCAGGCCGCACCACATGCGCTCCCCGCAGCGCGCACCGGCCAGGGCGTGGCGAGGATGCGCGCACGGGTCCGGGACGCCTTCGTCCAGGTGCTCGGGGAGGACCCGGGAGACCGTCCGCTCCAGAGGCTCGGGCTGGACTCCCTGGTGATCGCCGAGCTGACCACGGCCCTTGAGCAGCGCAGTGATCTGACCGTCGATCCGTCGCTGCTGATGCGGGCACGCACGGCCGATGAGATCGCGGCCGACCTCGCCGCCCATGAGGCGCCGGCCTCCCACCGTCCCCCCACCCCCGACCACGAGGACGTGCCCACCTCCGCGCTGAGCGCCTTGCTGCGTCCCCTGCTCGAGCACGACGGACAGCGGGGGCCGGGGCAGGCATGACCGGAGAGTCGAACGAAAGGACTGCTGTGAGCGAGCTCGACACCCGCATCGCCGTGATCGGCCTTGCGGTACGGCTCCCGGGCGCCGAGGACGTCGTCGACCTGACGGCACTGCTGGGCCGCGACGGGGTCGAGGTCGGCGAGGTCCCGCCGAGCCGGTGGGCCCGCGAGCTGTACCGGGGCGAGGGACCCCACCAGGGCACGCACCACCGCGGCGGCTTCCTGGTGGACCCGTTCTCCTTCGACCACGAGGCGTTCGGCATGACCGCCGAGGACGCCGTGCTCCTCGACCCCCAGCAGCGAGTGATGCTGGAGGTCGGCGCGCGGGCCCTGGAGGACTCCGGGTACCTGGGGGTGCGCCGTCGGCTCGACGCCGGCGTGTTCGTCGCCGCGCGCATGAACGCGTACGGATTCGACCAGGGCCGAGGCACGGTTCCGCCCGGCCCGGCGGGCCCCGTCGGCATACCCGGACCGGCCGCCCTGTGGGGGCGGTCGCAGAACTTCATGGCGGCCTGGCTGTCCGACCGCTTCGACCTGGCGGGCCCGAGCATGGTGGTCGACACCGCCTGCTCGTCCTCGCTGTCGGCGGTCTGGCTCGCCTGCCAGAGCCTCGCGGCCGGAACCTCCGAGCTCGCCCTGGTCGGCGCGGTCGACCTGCTGATCGACCCGCTGACGTTCGTCCTCCTGTCCCGCACCGGGGCGCTCTCCCCGGACGGGCTGTGCCACACCTTCGACAGCAGGGCCAACGGCTATGTGCCCGGGGAGGGAGCCGCCGCCCTGGTGCTGAAGCCGATGCCGGCGGCGCTGGCCGACGGAGATGTGATCCTCGGCGCCATCAGCGGGGTCGCCGTCAACAACGACGGCCGCACCATGGGTGTCACCACGCCGAACCTGGAAGCCCAGATCGACCTGCTGGGCAAGGCGTACAGGACCATCGACCCGGCGAGCGTCCAGTACGTCGAGGCGCACGGCACCGGCACCGCCATCGGCGATCCGATCGAAGTGCGCGCGCTCACCGAGGTGTTCGCCGCGCACGGCGTCGCCCGGAACTCCGTCGCGCTCGGTTCGATCAAGCGCCGGATCGGCCATCTGCACTCGGCGTCGGGACTCGCGGGACTCGCGAAGATCATCGTCGCGATGCGCGAGGGTACCGTCCCGGCCGTGGCGGTGGAGTCGCCCAACCCGCGCCTCAACCTCGCGGACAGTCCCTTCCACCTGCCCGGCACGCGCCTGCCCTGGCCGGACGCTCCAGTGCGCCGGGCCGCGGTGAGCGGATTCGGCTTCGGCGGCACCAACGCCCATGTGGTGGCCGAGGCCGCCCCCCGCACGGACAGCACCCTCGCCGGGTCGACAGCGCCCGGCGGGCGACCCGTGCCGGTCCATGTGCTGCCGCTGTCCGCCGACAGCCCGTACGCGCTGCGGGAACTGGCCGCCCAGTGGCTGGAGTTCCTGCCGACCCTGACGGACGGGCCCGGCGAACTCGGCGACGTCTGCGCCACGGCCCGCCTGGCCCGGCCGCACCGAACCGAGCGGCTGGCCGTCGTCGGGGCGGACGCGGCGCAACTGGCCACCGCCCTGCGCACCTGGCTCCTGTCGGCCGGCGCACAGGAGGCCGGTAGTGCCGGCGGTCCCCGCACCGCCGTGTCCGTACGTCCCGAGGCGACCGCCGTCCCGCCGGCATGGCTGACCGCCCTCGACCGCTCCGCACCGGCCGTTCACGAGGTCGTCGGCCTGTTCGAAGCAGCCACCGGTGCCCGACTGGACACGTTCTCGGGTGAGTTGCTCCGGATCGCGTCCGGGGTCGCCCTCGCGATCGCGCTGCGCGACCTCGGACTGCCCGAAGGTGCGGTGGACCTGCCCCCGGGGTGGGAGGCGGTCGGGGACTTCGTACGAGGACGCGTCCCACTGGAGCAGGCGCTGGCCGACGTCCTGCGGAGCGACAACGAACTCGTGCGCGACGCCCAGGACCCCGCCGCCGCCGACGGCCACGACGTCGGCGTACGGCTGGCCGAAGCCCGCGACGAGCGGGAGGTCGCCGTGGTGCTCGCCGCGATCGCCGCCGAGCTCTTCCAGGAGGGGCAGGACATCGACTGGGCGGCGTTCCAGCAGGCCACAGGCGTGTCGTGGAGCAAGCGCCTGCTGCCCTCCGCCCAACTGCGCGGCCGCGCCCTGAACCTGGCCGAGCCCCTGCGCTCGGCGGAACCCGGGACGCCCGCGGAGCTGGTGTCGGACGAGGGGACGGCCGGATACACGTTCTCCCGTGTGTTCGGTCCGGCCGAGGCACCCATCGCCCAGCACGCCGTGTACCGCACGCTCATGCTCCCGGGCGTGGCGTGGTTCGACTTCCTGCGCGAAGGTGCCGCACTGCGCGGCGAACCCTTCCACGGGGCCCGGGACATCCTCTTCCACCGCCCGCTCATCCCTTCCGGCGCTCACCGGGTCACCGGCCGGGTGGACGCGGAGAACCGGTTCAGGGTGGAGGACCCCGAGAGCGGGGAACTCTTCGTCACCGGCCGGCTCGCCACCGGGCGCCCGCCCGAGCCGCCGCTTCCGGTTCCCCTGGCCGCCCTGCTGGCCGACTGCGCCGGCTCCGCCGTGCACGCGGGCTCGGGCCTCTACCGGTGGTTGCGGCGGATCGGCTACCACCACGGCCGCTACTACCGGAACATCTCCTGGGTGGCGAGCCTGCCGGACGGCGGCACCCTCGCCCGTATCGAGGGCGCCCGGCAGCGGGAGATGAACCCGCCCGGCGTGCAGCTGTTCCCCGGGCTGCTGGACAGCGTGACCGTCGCGGCGATCGATCCGGCCAATCCCGTGTTCGGCGCGGCGGACGCGTCCGCGTTCATCCCGCTCTCGGTGGGCCGACTGGACGTCCTCGGACCGCTGGACGACGCCGCCTACGTGCGGACGGAGATCGCCTTCTGGAACGACGAAGCCTGCCGGGTCACCCAGACCGTGACCGATGCGGCGGGGACACCGCTGCTGGTCTTCGGCGACATGGCGTCCAAGCGGGTTCCCGTCCAGGCGTTCAGCGCGGAGGAGACGCCTGCTCCGGTGGTGCCGGTCGAGCCCGTTGCGCCGGTCGTGCCGCCTGGGCCTGTTGCGCCTGTTGCGCCTGTTGCACCGGTCGAGCCGGTCAATCCGGTCGAGCCGGTTGCCCCGGTCGTGCCGCCCGCGCCTGTCGCGGCGCTGCCGTCGGAGCCGACGTCGCTCACGCCGACGCCACCTCGTCCCGCGGCACCGTCGGCGCCCGCCGTCTCGCGGTCCGCGCGGGCGCTCACCTGGTTCCTGGCGTTGACGGGTACCTCGGAGGAGCACATCGATACGGAGTTCCTGTCCGCCGGGTTCGACTCGGTGGGCCTGGTGACACTGAGCGAGCGCATCTCCCAGGAGCACGGCCTGTCCCTCTACCCGACGGTCTTCTTCGAGTATCCGACCCCCCGGCAGTTCGCCGACTTCCTCGTGGAGGAGGCACCGGCGCTCGTCGACACGCTGGCGGCCCCGGCCGCCCAGTCATCAGAGGTCGCCCCGACATCCGAGGCGGCCCCGGCCGTGGCGGAAGCGCCCGCACCGGTGGCGCGGACAACCGTCACGCCACGAACGCCCGAGGCCGAACTCCCTGCCGAGCCCCCCGCGGCCGCTCCGGCATCACGGCCGCGCGACATCGCCGTCGTGGGTGCGGCGGTCAAGCTGCCCACCGCGGGCAACCTGACCGCCTTCGCCGAGCTGCTCGCCGAAGGCCGGGACACGGTCCGCCCGCTGCCCGAAGGGCGTTGGGACACGGCGGCCGGGCCGGTCCCGTACGCCTCGTTCCTGGACAGCGTGGACGAGTTCGACCCGGCTCCGTTCCGGATCTCGGCCCGCGAAGCCCCCTTGATCGATCCGCAGGCACGGATCGTGTACGAGACGATCTGGGAGGCCCTGGAGGACGGCGGCCGGATCGGCAGACGGGCCGACGGCGCCACCACCGGTCTGTGGATCGCGTACAGCCACGACCACTACCACGAGGAGCGGGTGCGCCACGGCGTACCCGACGGGCGTGGCCTCGGGCTCGAGGCGATGATCGCGAACCGGCTGTCGTTCCTGATGGACTGGCACGGCCCGAGCGGACTGGTCAACACCCTCTGCTCGTCGTCTCTGGTCGCCATCCACTCGGCACTCCAGCACCTGCGCACCGGTGACATCGACACGGCCGTCATCGGGGCCGTGCACGCCGGCATCAGCCCGGAGTACTTCCGGTCGATGGGTGACCTGATGGCCCTGTCGCCCCGGCACCGCAGCCGTGCGTTCGACCACACCGCGGACGGTTTCGTCCCGGGAGAGGGAGCCGTGGCCGTGGTGCTGCGACGGTACGACGACGCCCGACGGGACGGTGACCGGATCCGGGGTGTCATCAAGGGAGCCGCCGTCAACCACGGCGGACGCACCACCCGCTACTCCGCACCCAGCCCGCGCGCCCAAGCGGCCGTCATTTCCGCGGCGTTGGGTGATGCGGGGGTGTCGGTGGAGTCGATCGGGTTGGTGGAGGCTCATGGGACGGGGACGTCTTTGGGTGATCCGATCGAGGTGGAGGGGTTGACGCGTGCGTGGCGTGGGGTGACGGGTCGGTCGCAGTTTTGTGCGATTGGTTCGTTGAAGGGGAATGTGGGGCATTTGGAGCCGGCTGCGGGGTTGGCGGGGCTGGTGAAGGTGTTGTTGGCGTTGGAGCATGGGGTGGTTCCGCCGTCGTTGCATGTGGTGCGGCCGAATGATCACATCAGGTTCGAGGAGACGCCGTTCTATCTGGCGGATCGTGTGGTGGCGTGGCCGCGGGGTGAGGAGCCTCGGCGTGCTGCGGTGAGTGCGTTCGGCATGGGTGGGGTGAATGCTCATGTGATCGTGGAGGAGCCGCCTGTACTGCCGGTGCGGGAGACGTTGGCGCAGGACTCGCATGTGGTGCGGGTGAGTGCGGCGGACGAGACCGCGCTACGGGCCCTTGCCGGAGCGTATGCGGATGCTCTGGGCGGTGGGTCCGGGGACGAGCTGGGCGACTTCGCGTTCACGGCGAACACCGGTCGTGCCGGGCATCGTTACGGCGTGGCGGTGCAGGGGGCTGACGCTCGTGAACTCGCCGCCGGTTTGAGGGAGGTTGCCGCAGGCCGGGTCTCTGGGTCCCGACGGGGCGGTACTCCCGCGCCGACCGCGTTCATGTTTACGGGTCAGGGTTCGCAGTATCTGGGTATGGGCCGTGGTTTGTATGCGGTGGAGCCGGTGTTCCGGGCGGCGTTGGACGAGTGTGCCGATCTGTTGGCGGGGCATGTGGATGTGCCGTTGCTGGAGTTGTTGTTCGGTGATGTGCCGGGTCGGTTGGACCGGACGGGGTATGCGCAGCCTGCGATCGTGAGTGTTCAGGTGGGTCTGGTGCGCTGGCTGGAGTCGGTGGGGGTTCGTCCGGATGCTGTGGTGGGTCACAGTCTGGGTGAGCTGACGGCGGCGTGGGTGGCCGGTGTGGTGGACCTGGCGGATCTGTTGCGTTTGACGGCGGTGCGTGGGCGGTTGATGGAGTCGCAGCCGGGTGAGGGTGCGATGGCGGTGGTTCATGCGGATGCCGAGGCTGTCCTTGCTGCCATCGCGGGTCATCCCGGTGTGGAGATCGCTGCGTTCAACGCGCCTCGCGTGGTGACGATCACGGGCCTGGCGGATGCCGTATCCCGGTTCTGTCGGGACTCTGGTCTGCGGTCGCAGTCTCTGGTGGTCAGTCATGCGTTTCATTCGGCGGCGATGGAGGGTGCGATCGCGCCGTTCGTCGAGGCCGTCGCTGACACGGCACGCTCGGCGCCGGTGATTCCGTTCGCGTCGACCGTGACCGGCGCCTGGCACACCCCCCGGACGGCCACCGACCCGGGTTACTGGGGCCGGGCCATTCGTGAGCCGGTGCGCTTCAGTCAGGCCGTGGCCGCGCTCGGAGGGATCGGTGCGGGTTCGGTGTGGGAGATCGGCTCTCATCCCCAACTGACCTCGCTTGCCAAGGCGTCGTGGGGCGAGACGCAGCCGGCATGGCTCAGCACCCTGCGGCGGGATCGGACCGATCAGGTCGAGTTGCACGCGGCCGTCGCCGCGTATGTCAACCAGACCTCCGCCGATCTGGACTGGGCCGGTCTGCACCAGGGCAAGGGCCGGCGCACCACCACCATCCCCACCTACCCCTTCAACCGACAGCGGTTCTGGATCTCCTCCGGCCCGCACGAGACCACGTCGAACCAGAAGAACGAGACGAAGAGGCACCAGAACCATGGCTAGCGAATACGGACTCAAGCGACACTTCAACGGCGACGCGGCACGCCTGATCGGCGACAGGATCCGGGCCGTCCACCCCGAGTTCGACGTGGAGGGCTACGCGACCGAGGTCGAGTCGCGCATTCCCGGCAAAGAACTGAAGGACCGCGTCCTCGTCCTGGCCGAGGGTCTGCGCACCCGCCTGCCCGCCGGGTACACCGACGCCGTACCGATCCTCCTCACCATCCTCGGCGACGAACTCGCCGAAGGAGAGGGCATGTTCAACTCCAGCTGGTTCCTCATGCCGGTCGCGCGATTCGTGGAGGAGTACGGCCTCGACCACCCCGACCTGTCGCTGGACGCCATCGAGGAGATCACCAAGCGGCACACGGGCGAGTACGCGATCCGGCCCTACCTCGAACAGCACTACGCGCCGACGATGGAGCGCGTCGCCCTGTGGGCACAGAGCCCGAGCCACAACGTGCGGCGCCTGGCGAGCGAGGGCGTCCGCTCCCGCCTGCCGTGGGCCCGGGTCCTGCCCGTGTTCGTCAAGGACCCCCGGCCGGTCCTGGAGATCCTCGAACCACTGCGCAGCGACCCCTCGGAGTACGTGCGCAAGTCCGTCGCCAACAACCTGAACGACATCTCCAAGGACGCCCCCGACCTCGCGCTCACGACGGCGCTGCGGTGGCTGGAGGAGAGCCCGACCCCTGAGACCAACTGGATCGTCAAGCACGGGCTGCGCACTCTGGTGAAGAAGGGCGATCAGCAGGCCCTCGCCATCCTCGGGGCCACGGGCGGCGAGCATGTCCGCGTACCCCGGCTGAGCGTCACCCCCCGGTCGGTGACCATCGGGGACACCCTCGTCATCAGCTTCGACATCGAGAACACCGACGAGCGGACGCACAGCATCGCGATCGACTACGTCGTGCACCACGTGCGCAAGAACGGGCGCAGCATCCCCAAGGTCTTCAAGCTGACCACCCTCGAACTCGGCCCCGGAGCACGGCGGTCCCTGGAGAAGACCCACACGATCAAGGAGGTGCAGACCCGCCGGTACTACGCGGGTGAGCACACCGTCGACATCCAGGTGAACGGTCTCGTCCAGGCCACCGAGCGATTCGACCTGCACACATGAGCGGCGTCAGAGCGGTTCTCAGCGCTGCCGATCCGCTGGTCTCCGACCACCGGATCGGCGGCATCCCGGTCTTACCCGCCGCCGCGCAGATCGACGCCATGCTGTCCGCCTGCGACGCCCGACGCCCCGACTGCCGGTGGACCCTGGAGCAGGTCGCCTTCCGGGTGCCGCTGCTGGTGGTGGGGCCCGAGGCGGAGCTCGAGGTCCACACGGCCGAGGACGGCGACTGCGCGGTCCGTTCCGTACGCCGGCCCGAGGACGGCTTACCGGTCGTGCACAGCACCGCCCGGGTGTCCGGCAGCCCGTTGCCGCCGCCCGGCTATGTCGATGTGGCCGCGCTGCGGGCCGGGTGCACGGAGCACGTGCCGCTGGCGGACGTGGGCGCGTGGCGCGAGGCGAGCGGGATCGCGTACGGGCCGGCGTACCAGGTGATCCGGTCGGCGCATCGGGGCCCGGGCCGCATGCTGCTGATGCTCCGGGCCGGCGACGACGCGAACGCGGCGTCGGCACCTGCCTTCGTACCGCCGGCACTGCTCGACAGCGTCTTTCAGGCGCTCGGGATGCTCGACGGGGGTGCTGCCGGGGCGTGCCTGCCCTGGTACGTCGGCCGGCTGGTGGCCCGCCGCAGGATCTCCGGCACGGTGATCGCCCTGGTCGAGCGGGACGAGCCGGGCGAGGCCGGGGGCAAGGGCGGTGCCGTACGGGGACGGGCCACGGTCTGCAATCAGCAGGGGGAGGTCCTGCTGGAACTGGACCGCATCACCCTCAAGGCCGCCAAGCCCGTCGCGTCCACGGTGTCCGAGGCGCCCGTGGTGTCCGCTGAGTCCACCACCACGGTCGCTGCGGCGCCCGCGCCCGCTCCCGCCGACGCCGAACAGGGGCTGCCTGCGGTCCCGTTGATGGAGACCGTCGTCTGGCGGAAGACTGAAGTCGCTCCCGCGCACCCGGCCGCGCCCGAGGGGCCCGTGCTGATCGTGTCCCCGCACGACCTCCGTCCACCGACAGGTCGGCACGGCGCACACATGACGCCGGCGCAGCTCCTGGACGGGGGCCTCGACAGGTTGCCGGCCGACGCCGCCTTCCGGGACGTCGTGTACGTGGCGCCGCGCGGGCTGAGCGGCGAGGCGCAGGTGACGGAGGCCCTGCAGGGGGTCTTCGCGCTGGTGCGCCGACTCGCGGCGCGCCCGCCGATGGCCGACCTGCTGATCGTCACCTCCGCCGCACACCAGGTGGCGCCGGAGGATGTCGTCGACCCGTTCATGACCGCCCTGTGGGGCCTCGGCCGCACGCTGCGCGTCGAGCATCCCCGCACCAGGGTCCGCCTGGTCGACCTCGGCCCCGGGAACGAGACCGGCCCCGACGACCATGACGTCGCCGCCTTGTGGGAGGCGCTCGGCCAGGACCGGCCGGAACTCGCCCGGCGCGACGACATCTGGTACGAGCCCTCCGTGCAGCCGCAGCACACGAGCACCACCGACCCGGTGCGATACGACGGCGGCCGCTTCCTGATCACCGGCGGCATGGGCGGCATCGGCCTGCGCGTCGCGGAGTTCCTCGCGGACGCGGGCTGCGCCCATCTGACCCTGGTCGGGCGGACCGTGCCGGACCAGGGAGAGGCCCGGGACCGCCTCGATCGGCTCGGAGCGCGCTGCGACCTGACGGTCGTGGCGGCGGACGTCCGTTCACTTCGCGAGGAGCTGGCCGGCGCCGCACGCTTCGACGGGGTGTTCCACGCCGCCGGCGTCCTGCGCGACGGACTGGCGCGCAGCCTGACGCAGGAGCAGGTGGACACCGTTCTCGGGCCCAAGGTCGGCGGCGTACACGCGCTCACCGACCTGGTGTCCGGGCACGAACAGTCGGGCTTCGTCGCCCTGTTCTCCTCGGTCGCGGCCGTACGGGCGAACCTCGGCCAGAGCGCCTACGCCGCGGCCAACGCCTACCTGGACGGCTACGCCGCCCGTCAACGTGCCGCAGGCCGCAGCTGGTACAGCCTCGGCTGGGGCCTGTGGACCGTCGGGATGGGCGAGTCCATCGCCCCGAAGGCCGCCGCGCACGGCATCCCGGCCCTTACCGCGGACGACGGCATCGACCTGCTCCGCACGGCCCTCGGCCGGCCTCCCGCGCATTACGTACTGTCCGCCGCCGTGAAAGCGAAGGATGCACCCATGACTGCTGTCACACCGGAATCCGGGCTGTGGCCGTCCCTCACCCACGCGCTCATGAAGGTCCTGCATCTCGACGGCGTGTCCGCCGAGGACGATCTGCTGGAGCTGGGCCTCGACTCGATGATGGCGGTCGAGCTGGCGGCGTCGCTGACCGCCGACGGGCTCGACATCGACCCCATGGTGTTCTTCGAGCGCACCAACGTCGGCGCGCTGCTGGCTCATCTCGAATCGCTGCCGCGCACCGCTCCTGTCGGTGCCCCCGCTCCGGCCGCCGCCCCCGCCCCCGCCCCCGCTGCCGCTCCCGTCCCGACGCCCGCGCCCGTCCCGGCCGCCGCTCCTCGGACGCCTGCGGCACCTCCGGCCCGTGCGTCGCACATCTCGGTGCCGCCGCAGCGGCCGGCCGTGGCGGTGGAACGGCCGTCGGCCGCCACGGCCCCGGGCACCGCCGACTCCTTCGTCCCCGACTGGGACCGCTTCAGGGACGTGGCGCCCACCGTGGCGCCCGCCCCGGCGGCCCCGCCGGTGTCGCCGCCCCGTGCCCCGTTCCCGACCGCGACCCCGGCTCCGTTGTCCTCGGCCCCGTTGTCCCCGGCTCCCGCCCCGGCGGCCGACCGCGTACCGCGGCGGACCCTGCCGGGCCGGCTGGCCGACGCCCCCCACGGCAGGTTCCTCGACCGGCGCATCGACGCCCTGTCGACGGAGGACCGCCTGATCGTCGCCAAGGACGAGTACTTCTACGAGCCCGTCATCGAGGAGGCCACGGGTCCCCGGATCAAGTTCGACGGCCGCTGGTTCCTCAACTTCGCCTCCTACAGCTACCTCGGACTCATCGGGCACGACTACATCGACGACCAGGTCCTGCGCGCCGTGGAGCGGCACGGGACCGGCGCGCACGGGGTACGGCTGCTGGCGGGCACGCTGCACCTGCACCGGGAGCTGGAGTTGGCGCTCGCCCGCTTCCTGGGCACCGAGGACGCCATCGTCTTCTCCAGCGGCTACATGGCGAACGTGGCGACGGTCGGCGCTCTCGTCGGCCCCGGCGACGTCGTCATCGGCGACGTCTACAACCACGCCAGCATCCTGGACGGGTACCGGCTGTCCGGTGCGTCCGTCATCACCTACGCCCACAACGACCTCGCCGATCTGGAACGCGCCCTGCGCAAGGCGGGTGACGCGGGCCGCCTGGTCGTCACCGACGCCGTCTTCAGCATGGACGGCGACGTGGCCGATCTGCCCGGCATCGTCGAGCTGTGCGAGCGCTACGACGCCCCGCTGATGGTCGACGAGGCACACAGCCTGGGTGTCCTCGGTGCCACGGGCCGCGGCATCACCGAGCACTTCGGCATCGATCCGGCACGGGTCGACGTCAAGATGGGCACGCTCTCCAAGACGGTGCCGAGCGCGGGTGGTTACGTCGCCGGGTCCAGCGACCTGATCTTCGCGCTGAAGAACAACGCGCGGGGCTGGATGTTCTCCGCGGCGGCGACTCCCGCCCAGGTGGCGGCGGCCAAGGCGGCGATCGAGGTGATGGAGGCCGCCCCGTCCCTCACCGGGGACCTGCGGACGAGGACGACCCGCTACCGCGAGCAGCTCCGCGCCCTGGGCTTCGACACGCTGGCCAGTGAGACACCGGTGGTGCCCATCATCTGCACCAGTGCCGAGCAGGCGGGGGCGATGGCCCGGCTGTGCCAGCAGGACGGGCTCTTCGTGCAGCCGATCGTCTACCCGGCCGTGCCGCGGACGCTGCCCCGGCTGCGGACCATCGTCAACCTCAGCCACTCCGACGCCGATCTGGACGCGGCCGTCGTGACGCTGGAGAAAGCCGGCCGCGTCTGCGGCCTGATCCGCTGAGCACCGATCCGACGGAGCGGTCCACAGGACCGGACACCACCGTGCGCCGACCATCGCATGGCAACCAAGGGGGGAACCGACCATGACCGACATCGACACCACGGCGTTCTTCGGAGCGATTCTGAAGACCATCGCCTCGACCCGTAACCACGGCACCGACCAGGACGCGTACGCGTCCGGCGTGGTGGAGCCGACCGCGCGGATCCGCGCGGTCGAGAAAGAGGTCGGTGACCGGCGACTGACGCCCACCGAGGCCGAGGAGGTGCTCGGTCTCCTGGGGACGACACTGCGCACCAAGCGCACGCCGGACGAGGAGCGCGAGTACTACCTCCAGTACATCGAGAAGGTCTCCGGGATCAGCCGGGCCTCGCTGGGCGTGTCCGGCTGGTGAGCACCTCCCGTCTCGCGTGGTACAGCCACGAGATCTGTTTCTGGCACGACCCCGGTCCCGGATCGGGGTACGTGCCGGTCGGGCCGGGCGTCGAGCCGTTGCGCCAGTTCGCGGTCGACCCGGACCTTCGCCGTGCCGAGGGGCTGGCCAAGGCGTCGGGTGTGACGGACCGGTTCACCGCCCTCACCCCGACGCCGGCCTCCGACGAGGACCTGCTCCTCGTGCACGTCCCCGACCACATCGAGCGGGTCGAGGCGGCCTCGGCGGCCGGCGCGGGCGATGCCGGGGTGTACGCGTACGTCAACTACCACAGCGCGCAGGCCGCGAGGCTCGCCGTCGGGGCCTGTGTGCAGGCCGCCACGGGAGTTCTGGACGGCCGCTTCGACCGCGCCTACTGCCTGGTGAGGCCGCCGGGCCATCACGCGGAGCCGGACCGGGCGATGGCGCTGTGCCTCTACAACAACCTGGCGGTGGCCGCCCGTGCGGCGCAGCGCCAGGGGGCGCGCCGCGTGCTGATCCTGGACTGGGACGTGCACCACGGCAACGGCATCCAGCGGACCTTCTACGAGGACCCCGACGTGCTGTACATCTCGGTGCACCAGGAAGGGCTGTTCCCCGCGGCGTCCGGTCGCGTTCTGGAGACCGGCGCGGGCGCGGGGGCGGGCAGCACCCTCAATGTGCCGCTGCCCGCCGGCTCGGGCCACGGCGCCTATCTCGCGGTGATGGACCGGATCGTGGAGCCGGCGGCCCGCGCGTTCGGCCCCGATCTGATCCTGGTGGCGGCGGGCGTCGACGCGAGCGGCCACGATCCGATGGGCCGGATGCTCTGCACCAGCCGCACCTTCCACTCGATGACGTCGACGATGTGCCGGCTCGCGGACGAACTGACGGGCGGCAGGATCGTCTTCGCCCACGAGGGCGGCTACTCGGCGTGGTACCAGCCGATGCTGGTGCTGGGCACGGCCAGTGCGATCGCCGGTCTGCCGGCCCCTCAGGACCCGTTCCTGCACTCGCTCGAGCACCTTCCGGGCCAGCGCCTCCAACGTCACCAGGACCGGGTGATCGCCCACCTGGAGGACCATCACCCGCTGCTCGCCGGCTCGGCACCCCCGGCACCCGCGGCCGGTCCGTCCGCGGTGGCCGGGCGGTCCGCGCCCGGGACCGGGGTGCCGACATGAGCGGCTGGTGGATGACGGTGGGGAGCGGCGCGCGCCGGATGGCCGGCACCCGCCCGGGGCCGCGGCCTCGCGCCCGGTTCCGGGTCGTGGCACTCCCGCACGCCGGTGGGTGGCCCTCCGCGTTCCGCTCCTGGTGGCAGGTGCTGCCCGAGGACGTGGAGTGCGTCGTCGCCCAGCTGCCCGGCCGGGGCGCGCGCATCAACGAGCCCCTGGTGGCCCGCGTCGAGCCGCTGGTCGACGCCCTCGTCCGGGACCTGTCGGAGCTGGAGCCCCTGCCGTACGCGGTCATCGGGCACAGCTTCGGCAGCGTGCTCGGGTACGAGCTCACCCGGGCGATGGAGCGCAACGGTCTGCCTCCCACCCTGCTGGCGGTGTCCGCGCGTCAGCCGCCGTGCTTCCCCAGTGAGCCGCCGTTCGCGCATCTCAGGAGCGACGCGGAGCTGCTGGAGCATCTGACGGACATGGGCGGGATGTCTCCCGGGCTGGTGGACCGTGCCGACCTGGTCCGGTCCTCGCTCCGCGCGATCCGCGCCGACCTGGAGGCGATGGAGACCTACCGGCGGCCGCCGTTCGGTACCGGCGTCCCCATCCTGGCGCTCGGCGCGGTGGACGACCCGGTCGTCATCGACGAGCGGATGCACCTGTGGTCGCTGGAGACGTCGGGCGGCTTCAGCCGGCAGACGTTCACGGGCGGTCACTTCTACCTCTACACACCCGCCAACGCGGCAGCCGTCGCCGCCCGCCTGGTCCCTGGCCTCGACCACCCCAGGTCGGAGCCGCCCCTCCCGCAACCCCTCGTCCGATGACCGTCATCGGGCTCCGATGTGCACCATCCTGAAAGGAAACACATGAGTACCACCGCCGATACCACCTCGCAGGCAGGACCTCGTGAGTGGTTGGGCCTGGCCGTGCTGGCGCTGCCGACCTTGCTGCTGTCCATCGATGTGAGCGTGCTGCACCTGGCCGTACCGCACATCAGCGAAGGCCTGAACCCCTCCGCCGCCCAGATGCTGTGGATCATCGACATCTACGGCTTCCTCATCGCCGGCTTCCTGGTGACCATGGGCACCCTGGGCGACCGGATCGGCCGCCGGAAGCTGCTGCTGATCGGCGCCGCCGCGTTCGGCCTCGCCTCGCTCGGCGCTGTCTTCGCCGACGGCCCGGCCGCGCTGATAGCGGCGCGGGCCGCGATGGGCATCGCCGGAGCCACGCTGATGCCCTCGACCCTCGCCCTGATCATCAACATGTTCAGCGACGCGCGGCAGCGCGGCGTGGCGATCGCGGTCTGGGTCACCATGTTCTCCGTGGGCATCGCGCTCGGCCCGGTGGTCGGTGGCGCCATGCTGGAGTACTTCTGGTGGGGTTCGGTCTTCCTGCTCGGCGTGCCCATCATGGGCGTGCTGCTGGTGGCGGGCCCGATCCTGCTGCCGGAGTACCGCGACGAGGAGGCCGGCCGGCTCGACCTGACGAGCGTGGCCCTGTCGCTCGCCACGATCCTCCCGGTGATCTACGGACTGAAGGAGATCGCCAACGACGGGGTCGACCCGGTCCCGCTCGCGGCGATCGTCGTCGGCCTGGTCGTCGGCGTGCTGTTCGTCCGTCGTCAGCGCACACTGGAGAGCCCGCTGCTCGACCTCGGCCTCTTCGGCAACTCCACCTTCCGTACGGCCCTGGTGACGCTGCTGCTCAGCATGCTGGTGGCCGGCGGCACGTATCTGACGGTGACGCAGTACCTCCAGCTCGTCGGCGGACTGTCCCCGATGAAGGCCGGACTGTACCTGCTGCCGGCGGCCTTCGCGCTGATCGTGACGGCCGTGGTGTCCCCGATGGCGGCGAGCAGGATCCGTCCGGCGTACGTCGTCGCCGTCGGGCTCGCCGTGTCGGGCATCGGCCATGTGATGCTGAGCCTGGCCGACAGCTCGTCGGGCATCGCTCAGGTGGTGACGGGCTTCGCCTTCGTCTACGCCGGTGGTGGCCCGCTCATCGCCCTGGGCACGGACATCGTCGTCGGATCGGCCCAGCCCGAGCAGGCCGGGTCCGCCGCGGCCCTTTCGGAGACCAGCACCGAACTCGGCATGGCGCTCGGCGTCGCCCTGCTCGGCAGCCTCGGCGCCGCCGTGTACCGCGGCGGGGTGGACGTCCCGGAGGGAGTGGCGGCGAGCGCCGACGACACGCTCGCCGGAGCGGTCGAGGCGGCGCAGGGCCTGTCCTCGGACGTGGCGACCGTCCTGCTCGACTCCGCACGTGAGGCGTTCACCGACGGCATGAACGTCATCGGCGGCATCGGCGCGTTCGTCGCGCTCGCCTCCGCCGTGCTGGTGGCGGTGGTCATCAAGATTCCGGCCACCGGAGCGGGCGAGGACTCCGACGGTAGCGAGGGTTCGGCCGACGACGTCGTTCCCGCCGTCGGCGTGGAGGGCTAGCGCGCCGCGCCGTCCCCGCCGGGACGGGCCGGACCGGCCGCCGGTGTGCGGCCCGTGTCATGCGACGCGGGCCGCACCGGTCACACCGAGGCGCCGGGCAGATCCTGGTAGGCGTCCGCGTACGCCCCCGTGGGGGCGATGGGCGTGATGACGTCGATCAGCACGCCGTCGGGGGCGGCCACGATGAAGTGGCGCTGACCGAACGATTCGCTGCGCAGGGGGAGTTCGGTCTTCAGGCCGGCGCCCGTCACGAGGCGCGCGTACTCGGCGTCGACGTCGGCCACCTCGAAGTTGAGGAGCAGGCCCTGGGCCGGCCGGCGGAAGGCTTCCGGCACGGTCTCGTGCTCGGCGGCGACGAGGGCGAGCTCGTAGTGCGGCGGCTCGGGCCGCCGCAGGCTGACGTACCAGTCGCACGCGAAGGTCGTCTCGAATCCGAACAGCGTGCTGTAGAACGCCACGGACTCACCGAGCCGCTCGGTGCAGAGTACGGGATAGAAGCTGGTCAGGGCAGAGGGCGTCATCACGGCACCGTTCTGGGGCGGGTATGCGGTCGTCGTGTCTCAACGAGGCATGCGCCCCCGCGTCACGTCCGCCGGATCGAAGGCAGGTCGACATGACAGCGGTGCGCGCGGCGGGCGAGGTCCGCGTATGGGCGGTGCGGCAGGCGCCCCCGTGGCGGGAGGACCTCTCGCTCTCCCTGCTGGACGCGGAGGAACAGGCCAGGGCGGCATCCTTCACCCGCCGGCGCGACCGGTCGATGTACCTCGCCGCGCATGTGGGGCTGCGGCTGCTGCTGGGTGACCGGCTCGGCGTCCATCCGCGGGACCTTCGGTTCGGCCGTGACCGTTGCGGGCACTGCGCCGGGCCGCACGGGCGGCCGGTGCTCCTCGACGGCCCCGGCGGCCTGCACTTCTCCCTCTCCCACTGCGCCGGCATCACGCTCGTCGGCGTCGCCGACGTGCTCGTCGGGGTCGACGTGGAGCGGCTGCCCGGCCGTCGGACGGTCGAACTGTGCCTGTCGCGGCTGCATCCGCGCGAGCGGGAGGAGCTGCTCCGGGTTCCCTGGGCCGAACGCCCCCTGGAGTTCTGCCGGTTGTGGACGCGCAAGGAGGCGTACCTGAAGGCCCTGGGGACCGGGCTCAGCCGGGGGCTGGACCGGGACTACCTGGGAGCGGGGGGAGAGGGGAGGCCCGCGGGCTGGCGCGTCGTCAACCTGTCGTGTGGCCCGCAGGACCGCACGCACGCCGCGGCGCTGGCCGTTCCACGGTGGGTGCGGGTGCCCACCGGACCGGGCGAGCTGAACTGGTCGGCGTACGGCCATGTCCTGGGCGGTGTCGGCTCGTTGGAGGAGAGGGGCCCATGTTGACATGCCATCGGTATGTCATTAGGTTCAGTTCACATACCGTTGGTACGTGAGTGGAGATGGCACCCCATGCTGACCAGCTTCTGTCCGGTGATCTGCACCTCGCGGCTGGGGGAGTCCCGCAGCTTCTACAACAGACTGTTCGGCTTCACCGCCACGTACACGACCCAGTGGTACGCCGGTCTCAGCCGGCCCGGGGGGCGACAGCACGAACTCGCCCTGCTCGACCACGCCCACCCGGCACTGCCGGAGGCGCTCCTGCGGCCGGTGCGCGCGGTGCGGCTCACCCTCGCGGTGGACGACACGGCAGAGGAGTGGGACCGGATCGCCGCTCTCGCGGCGGCAGAGTGCCCGGACCGGGGGCACCTCGTCATCACCGACCCCAACGGGGTCCGGATCGATGTCGTCGCGCCGGTCTGAGCGCCGGAGCCTCAGGGCCGCACGCCGCAGGCGGACGTCGCGTCGGGCCGAGGGCCGGAGCTCGCGGCCCGGCTCCCCGGCCCTCGCCGCGCCCGCCCGGCGCGCGCGTGCGCTCACTTCGCCCGCAGCGCCTCCAGCATCCGCGCCAGCGCCTGCCGGGTGTCCTCGGGATCGGAGGAGTCCTCCGACGTCGCCAGCCACAACGCCGCCTCGTTCATCGCCCCCGACAGCAGATGCGCGAGCGGCGCGACCGGCTGTGCGGGGATGGTGCCCTCATGGATCAGGACGGTGAGAGCCTCGGCCAGGTGGCGGCCGGAGGTGGCCTCGTTCATCGCCCGCCAGTCCCGCCAGCCGAGCACCGCCGGCCCGTCGACGAGCATGATGCGCTGGATCGCGGGGTCGGTGGAGGCGCTGAGGAACGCCTGGCAGCCGTGGGTGAACTGGTCCCAGGTGTCCTCCTGGGCGTCCGCCGTCGCCGCGATGTGCGCGGCGACCTCCTGCTGCACCTGCTCCAGGACGGCCCGGAACAGTGCGGCCTTGCTGTCGAAGTGGTGGTACAACGCGCCTTTGGTCACTCCGGCGGCCCCGACGATCTCCGACAGACCTACGGACGCGTAACCCACCTTGGAGAAGAGCCGTCGGCTCTCCCGCAGCAAGGTGTGCCGCGTCTGCTCCCGCTGCTGTGCGCGAACCCCGTTCGTCATCGTTGCGTCCCCCGTCTTCGGCCTCTTGAAGCCATGCGCACACGGTACTTCGCCGCTGGAGGCACGAGCGACCCGTAAGGGGAGGCCGGGCGCCTCCACCCGCCGTCGTGCCTGCCGGCTGCCCGACCCTGCCACGCCCGGGTGCCGGCCGGGTCGAGCCCGGTACTCCGCGGGGGTGCCGTCGCGCTGCGGCCCCGATCGGGCGCGGCTAATCTGGCGCTGCCCCTTTCATGCCCTTTCGCCCCTTCAGGTCGTCGGGAGTCTCATGGTCGTGTCCCAGTCCGTCGTCACGCCGCCCTCCAGGGCCGCGGTCTTCCTGGTGGCCACCGTGGCACCCGGTGGTGAGGCCACCGTGCGCGACGGGATCGAGGACCTGGCGGGGCTGATCCGGTCCGTGGCGTTCCGGGCTCCCGACGACGGCCTCACCTGTGTCGTGGGCATCGGCTCGGAGGTATGGGACCGCCTCGTCGGCGGAGCGCGGCCGCGTGAGCTGCACCCCTTCCAGCCGCTGCGGGGCCCTCGTCACCGGGCGCCCGCCACACCGGGGGATCTGCTCTTCCACGTGCGGGCCCGGCGCATGGATCTCTGTTTCGAACTGGCCAGGCTGATCGTGGACCAGCTCGGCACCGCGGTGACCGTCGTCGACGAGGTGCACGGCTTCAAGTACTTCGACGAGCGCGACCTCCTCGGATTCGTCGACGGCAGCGAGAACCCCGAGGGCGTGACGGCCGACGGGGCGGTGTTCATCGGCGACGAGGACCCGGACTTCCTGGGCGGCAGCTACGTGATCGTGCAGAAGTACGTGCACGACATGGCGGCCTGGACCTCGCTGACCGTCGAGGAGCAGGAGCACGTCATCGGACGCACCAAGTCGGCCAACGTCGAGCTGTCCGACGACGTCAAGCCGGCCGACTCGCACGTCGCGCTCAACACGATCGTCGACGACGACGGCGCCGAGCAGAAGATCGTTCGGGAGAACATGCCGTTCGGTGAGGTCGGCCGCGGCGAGTTCGGCACCTACTTCATCGGCTACGCGCGCACGCCCGCGGTGACCGAACGGATGCTGCGCAACATGTTCATCGGCGATCCACCCGGGACCACGGACCGCATCCTCGACTTCTCCACGGCCGTGACCGGCGGCCTCTTCTTCGTGCCGAGCGCCGATCTCCTCGACGACCTCCCCTCCCCGCCCCCCGATGCCGCCCGCCTCGGCGACCTTCCCGCGCCTCCTCCCGACGCCGTCCGGCTCGGAGACTCCCTGGGCATCGGCAGCCTGAAAGGAGCCCGGGTGCCATGACGACCCCCACCACGAACAACCTCCACCGCGAACTCGCCCCGATCACCCCTGCGGCCTGGGCCGAGATCGAGGAGGAGGCCCGCCGTACCTTCCGGCGCCATGTCGCGGGCCGTCGCGTCGTCGACGTCCCCGACCCGGCAGGCCCGGGGCTCGCCGCCGTCGACACCGGACACCTCTCCGACATCACCCCGCCCGCCACCGGGGTCACGGCGCGGCTGCGCGAGGCGAAACCGGTCGTCGAACTGCGGGTGCCGTTCACCGTCGACAGGTCCGCCGTCGACGATGTCGAGCGCGGCTCGAAGGACTCCGACTGGCAGCCCGTGAAGGACGCGGCGCGCACCATGGCGTACGTCGAAGACCGGACCATCTTCGACGGGTACGGTGCGGCGGGCGTCGACGGACTGCGCGCACGGTCGTCGAACCCGGTGCTGAGACTGCCCGAGGAGCCGCGGGACTACCCCGACGCGGTCAGCCGGGCTCTGACGTCGCTGCGGCTGGCCGGCGTCGACGGCCCGTACGAGCTGCTGCTCGGCGCCGACGAGTACCGGGCGGTCAGCGAGACCTCCGACCACGGCTATCCGATCGCGGCCCATCTGGCCCGGATGCTGGACGGCGCCCCGATCTGGGCCCCGGCCCTCACCGGTGGCTTCGTCCTGTCCACTCGCGGCGGCGACTTCGAACTGCACCTCGGCCAGGACGTGGCGATCGGCTACACCGGGCACGACGCGAGCGGTATCGAGCTGTACTTCCACGAGACGCTGACGTTCCTGACGTACACGGACGAGGCCGTCGTCGTACTGGAAACCTGAGACCTCACCGAACCGGCCGAGGCATCACACGCGAGGCGCCATGAACCACTGGCTGGTGCTGTCCGCCGTCCCCCGGCTCGCGGGCGCGACGGTCCTCGGAGCGGCGATCGGCACGCTCGTCGCCTTCCTGGCCCACCCGCTGCTGGGAATCCTCGCCGGGATCGCCGCGGCGGAGACGCTCTTCGTCGTCACCGGGTGGTTCGCCCTGTGGCCCATGGACGCCGCCGCCACCCTTCGCAACGTCCGGCGCGAGGAGTTCCGGCCCGTTCTCGAAGAACTCGCGGTCGTCGGGACCGCCGTGTGCGGACTGGTCGGCATCGTGGTGCTGCTCCTGGTCGGCCACTCGGACCTGAGCCACGCCGCGGCCGCGACAGCGTTCTGCGGCGTGTCCATGGCCTGGGCCGCCCTCCACCTGATGTACGCCACCCGCTACGCGTTCCTGTTCTATCTGCCGCCCCGGGGCGGGATCGACTTCAACACCGACGATCCGCCTCAGTACAGCGACTTCCTGTACTTCAGCTACAACCTCGGAATGACCTATCAGGTCTCCGACACCGACGTGTCGAGCCCCGCGATCCGTGCGATCGCCCTCCGCCACTGCCTGCTGTCCTACGTCTTCGGCGCCGGCATCCTGGCCACCACCATCAACCTCGTCACCGGGATCGTCACGGGCTGACCGGCGAGCACGGCATCAGCACCTCGGCCCGCGCGCAACGGAGTGCATCGCTGGAGTGTCGGGCCGTGTGCGACGGCCCGCACCGCCCGCTGACATACCTTTGGCTCCCTGCCTCCTGTTCCGGCGGCCCCCGCCGCACAGCGACGAAAGGGCCGGGATGAACGGCAATCCGCTCTACTCCTCGATCGCACTCGCCGTGGCGTCGGCGCTCATGCTGCCGGTGCCGGTGGCGATGCTGTCCGGCTGGACACCGCCGTGGACGCGGAAGCGGCAGGCGGGCATGCGACTTCGCGCCTACGGTCTCCTGTGCCTCTACGCCCTGATGCCCCTCAACGGCATTCCCCGTATCGCCGGAGCCTCCGACGAGACGGTCACGGCCTGTATGAACCTGGGCTTCGTCTTCCCCGCCGCCGCAGCGGCCCTCTTCCTGCTCGCGGAACGCAAGGACTCAGGCGCCCGGGCCGCCGGTCACACTGAGCCGCGTGAGGGCTGAGACCGGCGGATTCGCGGTGGAGATCTCCTCCACCGCCGGGTTTCCGCCCCACCGGGCGCGTGCGGGGACCTCCTCACCCTTCATCAGGAACGAGTCCGGGGCGAGCACCGCGCCGTCGCCCATGGTCACGCCGTAATGCACATGGGCGCCGACGCCGAGGGTGCAGCCGGTGCCGAGTGAGCTGTAGTCCGACTTGAAGGTGCCGTCCTCCTGGGAGTGGCACTGGATCTTGCTTCCCGCGTTGAGCGTGCAGTCGTCGCCGATGGTGGTGAGGGTCCGCTCCGTCAGATAGCAGCCGTCGTCGAACACCCTGCGGCCGATCCGGACTCCCAGGAGCCGCCAGATCACGTTCTTGAACGGAGTGCCGTTGAAGATCTCGAGGTACTCGTCGGGGACCTTCCAGAGGCGCTCGTGCCACCAGAAGTACGGCTCGTAGATGGAGCACAGCTGCGGTCGGAGCGCGCGGAAGGCCGCGATGCACCGCTCCACCACGACGTAGTAGAGGGCGGAGAAGGCGAGCGCCGTCGCCAGGTACAGGGCGATCGCCACCGGCCCGAAGATGCCGTAGAGGTCGACGGTGACGAGGCCGATCACGGTGAGCAGGAACACGTACAGCCAGCGCAGGAACAGGAAGCCCGTCATCGAGCGGATGTTGTAGCGGTTCTTCGCCGACAGGTTGCGGCGCAGTTCGTCCCCGGTCCTGAAGTGGTCGAAGCGGGAGTCGCGCTCGACCGACCTCGGTATCTCGAAGCAGGGCGAGCCGAGCAGCCCCACTCCCTCACGCACCTCTCCGTCCAGCGGGATCATCACCTTCGTGGCGAGGAGGCAGTTCTCGCCCGTCCTGGCCCCGGCGGGGTAGGCGATGTTGTTCCCGAGGAAGTTGTGCGCCCCGATCGATGTCCGGGAGACGCGGAAGGAGGTGCTGGAGTAGTCCGCGTTCAGGATCGACAGGCCGTCGGCGATCATCGTCCCGCTGCCGATGGTGCTCAGATACGGGCTCTCGTGCTGCAGTTCGGAGCCAAAGTTCGATCCGGTCTGCTCGACCCGGCACAGGTCGTATCCGAGGCCGCGCAGGTAGTGGACGATGTAGGAGCTGTCCCCGAACAGCCAGGCGAAGAACTTGACGTTGGTCATGCGTGCGATCGTGCGATGCACCGAGTAGTGCAGTCCGTAGAGCGGATAGACCTTGTCCGGTTCGACGACCAGGTTCAGCAGCCGGGGAACGGTGTACAGCACGGCCATGCCCAGGACGACGGCTCCGAAGAAGAACACCGCGGACACGAGCAGCGCGTGGACGTAGATGCCGGCCGACGTGAGATCCGCCGGGCCCGGAGCCAGCATCGTTCCGACCACCGGCAGCCGGGTCAGGACCGCGTAGGCGATGCCGATGGTCAGCGGCATGTACAGGAGGAACGTCTGGAGGACGGTGGTGAGGCCGTAGCCGACCCGGCGCCATGTGCCGCACGCCGTCGGTTCGACCCGTACGTAGTCGATCTGGGTGGGCTGCGCCGGGGAGCCGTGCCACCGCTCACCGCTCGGCACCGACTGTCCGCTGTACAGCGCGGAGGTGTGGCCGAGTTGCGAGCCGTCACCCATCGAGGTGTCGATGTCGAGCACGGTCTTCTCGCCGATGAAGGCGTCCTGTCCGATGGTGATCCGGCCGGTCTGGATACGTCCGGCGTGCGCCCGGTAGCAGAGGAGGAACGCGTCCTTGCGGATCACCGTGCCGGAGCCGATGGTGAGCAGGTCGGTGCAGACCGGCACGCTGTGGGTGAGGATCGTGACCCCCTTGCCGATGCGCGCGCCCAGTGCCCGCAGATACAGCACGAAGATCGGGTTGCCGGAGAAGAAGACCATCGGGTTCGCGTGGATGAGCGCCTTGACGGTCCAGAAGCGCAGATAGGTCAGACCCCACACCGGGAACTCGCGGGGTTTCCAGCGGCCGATGAGGATCCACTTGGCCGCGATCGGGAACACGCACATGGCCAGCAGGCCGGCGCTGCCGAAGACGGCGGAGCGGACGTAGAGGTCGACCGGGCCCGTGCCTTCGGCGACCCATTCGTAGCCCCGCACGGCGATCAGTCCGGCGACGAAGGAGTAGCCGAGGAATATCAGGAGCTGTGCCACGCCGCACAGGACGTACCGCAGTGTGCCGGCGGGTATCGCCACCTCGGATGCCTCCAGCACCGGCACCCCTTCGGGGACCGGCGCTGCGGCGGGGGAGGGGGCCGCGTCCGCCAGCGCCGTGGCCAGGCGCCCGAGCGTCGGGTGCTGGTAGATGTCCTTCATCGACACCGACGGCAGGTCGTCCCGCTTCCTGACCCGGGCGCAGAACTGCGCCATGACCAGCGAATTGGCTCCGAGGTCGTCGAAGAAGTGGCTGTCGGGCGACACCTGCTCGACGCCGATGACATCGGCCAGAACCTCGGCGAGACCCGTCCCGGTGTCCGTCACCGGACCGGCGTCGCCGCGCCGGGAGAGCCCCGGTTCCTCGGGCTCGGGCGTCAAGACCTCGACGGACTTCTCCACCATGCGAGCTCCTTGCGGATACGTCGGCCCCCTTGGCCGACGCCGGGGCCCGCGCCGGCACCGACAAGGGCCGGAGCCGGCACCCCGGGAAGCCACGAGGTTGTGCGCTCTCTCCTGGTCACAGGAGACGGACTGTCAGTGTCAGCCGCCCCCTGGCGGGGTGCCACCGGAACCGACCCGCCGGCACGGCGCGGCCGTCGCGTGGGCCCGTACGTACCCGTGCCGGCCTGCTCCGCTCCGGGTGGCGGAGGCACTCCGCCGAACGAGTGAGGCGCCCCGTCCCGCCCCTTCGGCACCGACGGGCCGGGCGGTCACCGGCCGCCGCCAGGGGCCGGCTGCCGGGCGCCGGTGGACCGACGCCCTAGGCTGCACCCGGCACAGGCCTCGACCCAGGAGCGCGCATCATGTCCGACCCCGTCCGGAAGCACCCGTACCCCGACGCGCTGCGAGCGGACCAGGCACCCGAGCCGCACGCACTGCTCGCACCGGTGACCGGGCTCCTCGGCACCTGGGTGGGCCGGGGCCGCGGCGAGTATCCGACGCTCGCCGAGGAGTTCGCGTACGCGCAGGAGGTCACGTTCAGTCATGACGGGCGGCCGTTCCTCCACTACGAGGCCCGCGCCTGGCTCCTCGACGCGGACGGAAACCCGCTGCGGCCGTCGGCCCGGGAGAGCGGCTGGTGGCGGCTGCAGCCCGACGGGCGCGTGGAAGCACTGATCACGCAGCCCACGGGCATCGCGGAGATCTCGGTCGGCCGTGCGGGCGACGGCACGGTCGACCTCACCACCCATCAGGTGGCCCTCGCGCCCACCGCCAAGGAGGTCGACGCCACCCACCGCCGCTACACCCTGGCGGACGAGGACACGCTCGACTTCGTCCACGATCTCGCGGCGGTCGGGCAGCCGCTGCAGCATCACCTGTCGGCCCGGCTCCGACGCGGGGACTGAGGCCGGGGCGCGCGGTCGGCTCAGTCCTGCCGGTCCACCCGCTCCGGCGCCGGGCCGGCGTCCCCGTACTCGTCGTGCCAGTTCCACCATGCGTACGGCGGGGTACGGGGATAGCCCGCGGGCGAGTCCTCCCATTCCTCCTGCCGCCCGAGGGCCGTCATGTCGAGGTAGCTCCAGGTGCTCCCCAACGCCTCGTCACCCCGGGCGTTGATGAAGTACGTACGGAAGACGCTGTCGCCGTCGCGGATGAACGCGTTGGTGCCGTGCCACTCGTCCACACCGAAGTCGGTGTCGAACGCGTCGGTGATCGTGTACCAGGGAATCGTCCAGCCCATCCGCGCCTTCACGCGCTCGATCTCCGGCTGCGGTGCGCGTGAGGCGAAGACGAGGGTGGTGTCGCGGGCGTTCAGATGGGCCAGGTGGCCGACGTGGTCGGCCACCATGGAGCAGCCGCGGCAGGCGTGGTCGGGCCAGCCGGACACACCGGGCTCGAAGAAGGCGCGGTAGACGATCAGCTGACGGCGGCCCGCGAAGAGGTCGAGCAGACTCACCCTGCCCTCGGGCCCGTCGAAGGTGTACGCCTTCTCCACCGCCAGCCAGGGCATCCGCCGCCGCTTGGCGGCCAGGGCGTCCCTGGCGCGGGTGAGCTTCTTCTCCTCCACGAGCAGCTGTTGGCGCGCGGCCTCCCACTCCCGCGGTGAAACGACCGGAGGCGTGTTCATCGTCATGGTCACCTTCCACTTCGGTCCTCGCTCGTGCGCCGGGCCGGGGCGACGAGCCGGGCGGCGCCCGGCAGCCCCCTGCGTCCAGGGTCGGGCGCCATCGGCACGGGCGCACGTCGATGCGCGTCGTGACACCGTGCTGTACCGCCCCCGTGTCGTGCCTGCTGCCGCCGAACGGGCCGAGGTCGTCGGACCGGTCGAACGTGGTCGGACCCTTTGTGTCCGTATGCGACGCCTGGGCCGGAGCGGAGCCCCGCGGGGACCCGGCGGTGCGCTCGCGTTGCGGGATGCCCTGAGGGACGGCAACATCGTGAGAACGGCATCTGAGATGTCTGCGCGCAGATCCGACCGGACGCTTCGGGCGTCGCGGCACTTCGAGTGACTCTTCCACGAGACCGATCAGCGAGATCAGCGTATTCGGGCACACCGGCGGCGTCATCACACACGCGATGATGCGGGTCGCTGCGCGGTACGCCGCGGGCGGCGTCGGCTGGTACGGCGGTCATGTCGAAGCAGCTGCGCCCCACCCCGGCGACGTGTCCGTCACTCATCGCTCCGGACGAACCTGGGAGTGAGCCATGACGACTGGGACCGCGTTGCACTGGATCGACGGCGCCTGGATCGGCTCGGGCGGCCGGCACATGGACGGCGCGTACGAGGCCGCCGGGGAGACCCCCGGCGGCGGGTACGCCGACGACGGACGCGAGATGGCGGCCCGCGCACTCACCGCGGCGCGGCGGGCGTTCGGGGAGACGCGCTGGAAGGACGACCGGCATCTGCGCGCCCGTACCCTGCACGAGATGGCCGACGTCTTCACCTCACACATAGGGCAGTTGACCGACGTGCTGGCCCAGGAGAACGGCAAACGCAGGCAGCACGCGCGTTTCGAGGCGGAGACGGTGCCGTCCCGGCTGCGCTACTTCGCCTCACTGATCCGGACCGGATACGGCCGCGCCCTCGAAGTCGCCCCGGGCAGATGCTCACTCGTTCTGCGGCGCCCCCGGGGCGTGGCGGGAATCGTCGTTCCCCGCAACTCCCCGGTCGTCCTCCTCATCTGCTCCCTCGCCCCGGCCCTGGCGGCCGGCACGACCAGCGTGGTGCGGATGCCGGGGCAGACCGCCCTGGTGAACGCGCTGGTCTTCGGCATCTTCTCCGAGATCGAGTCCCTGCCGCGCGGAGTCGTCAACGGCTTCACCGAGGAACACGCGAACGGGGCCCGGTATCTGGTCGCCGCCTCCGACGTGCCGTGCGCGCTCGACACCGAGGTCCACGACACGGCGGTGATGGACGACTTCATCGAGTACGAACACGTCGTCATCACCCCCGGAACGATCCAGCGATAGCCGACGGCCGGCGGCGACCGGCCCACCGGCCCGGTGCCGTCGGCCGCATGACGGAGCGTCATCCCGAACCGAGCGGTCCGTGCGGGCGTCGCCGAGGTCCCCGCCGCGGTGCACGATCACCACCGCGGCGAGGGCGAGGACCAGGCCGGCCGCGGTCTGCGCGCCGAAGGGCTCGTCGAACGCGAGCGTTCCCCACAGGGCCGTCACCGGCGCCATCAGGAACATCAGCGTGTTGACCCGGGTCACTCCGGAGCGGCGCAGGATCAGCCAGTACAGGCCGTATCCGCCGAAGGTGGCGAGGAGCACCAGCCAGGCGACCGCCGTCCAGAAGGAGGCGTCGGCGGGTGGCGTCACCGAACCCGTGGCCGCGGCCAGGACGGTGAACACCACGGCACTGGTGGCGCAGTGGACCGTGAGGGCGACCGAGGGCGCCACGTCCGTGCGGGTACGGCGCTCCAGGAACGTCGCGGCGACCAGCGAGAGCATGCCGAGGAACGGCACGAGGTAGGCCCACGGCGGGACCCCCTCCGCCGCACCCGCGTCGGCGAGCGTGACGACGGCGACACCGGCCACCCCGAGGAGCAGGCCCCACCACTGCCTGGCCGGGACGTACTGCCGCAGCAGCGGCCCGGCGAGCGCGCCCGCGACGAGGGGCTGGGTGCCGTCGACGAGGGCCGTGGTGCCGGTGGAGACGCCGAGCTGGATCGCTCCGTACACCGTGAGCAGATAGCCGCTCTGCGACAGCGTCCCGATCACGGACTGCCGCAGCAGGTCACGGCGGTCAGCCCGCGCCAGGAGGCCCGCGCGAACACCGCGGCGGCCACGGCGAGCACCGCGGCGAGCGGGACGAAGCGCCACATCAGCACGGTCACCGCGGCCGCGCTGCCGGCGCCGAGCTTGGCCCCGATGAAGCCGGAGCTCCAGCAGAGGACGAAGGCGGCGGAGAGGAGCACGTTCATGTCGGTCACCACCCGAGGAGGTGCGCCGGCGGGCGGACCGGCCGCCGGCGGGGCGGACAGAGGACGGACGCGTCGGTAAACAGATCTGTCTACTCCCGACCCACTATACAGATCGGTATACTCGTCGTCATGGCCCGTCCGCCGCACACCCCCGCCCCCACCCCCGCTCCGCCGCACCGGATCACGATGACCCCCGGCGCACACCGCGTCCTGGAGGCCGCTTCACGGCTCTTCTACGACCACGGCATCCACGCCGTCGGGGTGGACCTGATCGCCGCCGAGGCGGGAGTGACCAAGAAGACCCTCTACGACCGCTTCGGTTCCAAGGAGCAGCTGGTCGTGGAGTACCTCGCGGCGCGCGACGAGCGCTGGCGGGACGTCCTCGCCGAGCACCTCGCGGAGGCCGGAGCCTCACCGGAGGACCGGATCCTCGCCGTCTTCGACGCCTCCCGCGACTGGTCCGCACAGAACGGACCACGCGGGTGCAGCATGGTCAACGCGCATGCGGAGATCGACGATTCGAGGCATCCCGCCCGCGCCGTCATCACCGGGCAGAAGGCATGGATGCTCGGCCTGTTCACCGATCTGGTGCGCGCCGCCGCCCCGGACGATGCCGAGGCACTGGGCCGCTCCCTCATGCTCCTGCACGAGGGAGCGCTCGTCGCGTACGGGCTGGACGTCTTCCCGGACCCGTTCGGCGCCGCACGGGAACAGGCCCGTTCGCTGTGCGACGCGGCCGCCGTCAGCCGAGTACGCGGGCGATGAGCAGGGCCACGTCGTCCTGCCCGGGCCCCTGCCGCAGCGACTCCAGCAGCAGGTCGCAGGTGTCCTCCAGCCCGGCGGGCGGTTCCGACAGCAGCGTCAGCAGCACATGCAGCCGGGTGTCGATGTCCTGGTCCCGCGTCTCGACGAGACCGTCGGTGTAGAGCACCAGCGTGTCACCGGGCGCCAGGTCGAAGCCGACGGCGTGGAAGTCCACGCCGCCGACGCCCAGCGGGACCCCGGTGGGCAGATCGAGCAGTACGGGCGCCTCGCCCGGCCGCAGCAGCACCGGCGGCAGATGACCGGCCGTGGAGATGCTGCACCGGCCCTCGTGCGGGTCGTACAGCGCGTACAGGCAGGTCGCGATGTAGGGCTCCAGCTCGCCGGCGATGGCGTCGAGCTGGTGCAGTACCCGCTCGGGATCCAGGCCCAGCGAGGCGAGGGTCTGGGTGGCAGTGCGCAGCCGCCCCATGGCCGTGGCGGCGTTGATGCCGCTGCCCATGACGTCGCCCACCACGAGGGCGGTCTTGTCCCCGTTCAGCGGGAGGATGTCGAACCAGTCGCCGCCGACCTCGCTGACCGAGCCGGCCGGCTGGTAGCGGGAGGCGACCTCCAGGCCGACCAGATGCGGCGGATGCCGCGGCAGCAGACTGCGCTGCAGCGCGAGCGCGGCATTGCGCTGCTGCTGGTACCAGCGCGCGTTGTCGATGCACACCGCGGCCCGGCCGGCCAGTTCACTGGCCAGCACGACGTCGTCGGCGTCGAACGGCAGCGGGTTGCGGAACCGTTTGAGGTCCAGTGCTCCGAGCACCTCCCCGCGGGCGATCAGTGGCACGGCCAGATAGGAGTGCACCCCGGCCGCCGCCAGCAGTACCGCGGCGGAGGCGTCACGCGCGATGCCCGGCAGGTCCTCGTTGGCCACATGGGGCACCACGATCGGTTCGCCCGTCTGCACACACCGGGTGACCAGCCGGTCGGCCTCGTAGCGGGTGATGTCGCCCGGAGGGTCGGCGGCCTGCACCGCGACCGTCGGGTAGGCCGCGGCGACGGCGAGCGCGCGGAACACCGCCGTGCCCCCGGCCTGCACCGATTCACGGCGGCCCTCGACGGCGGAGTCCAGGACGTCGACCGCGGCGATGTCGGCGAGCTCGGGCACGGCGACGTCGGCCAGCTCCCGCGCGGTCTCCCACAGGTCCAGGGTGGTCCCGATACGCATCGACGCGTCGGCCACCAGGGCGAGCCGGTGCCTGGCCCGCTCCGCCTCCTTGGCCGCGTGATGCCGGTCCGTCACGTCCACCACGGAGGCCGCCACACCCAGAATCCGGCCGCGGGGATCCTCCAGCCGGTACAGCGAGACCGACCAGGCCCGCTCGGTCTCCCGGTCGGCCGGCGCACGCTCGATCACCTGCCGGTCCACCAGCGGCGTCCCCGACTCCAGGACCCGGCGCATCGCCGCCTCCAGCCGGACGGCGTCCAGGAACGGCAGTGTCTCGCTCACCCGCCGGCCGACGTGCTGCGCCGCCGGGAGGCCGCTGGCCCGCTCCAGCGCGGGATTGACGGTGATGCACCGCAGATCGGGGTCGAGCACGGCCAGGCCGATCGGTGACTGGTCGACCAGGCGCACCGAGAGCGCCAGGTCGCGTTCCACCTTGCGCAGCGTCTCCTGGTCGGTGGACAGCCCCAGGGCGTAGTAGCCGCCGTGCTGGTCCTGCAGCCGCATGTTGCGGAACTCCAGCAGCCGCATGGCGCCGTCCTTGTGGCGGACCGGGAACACCCCGGCCCAGTTCTCACCGCTCTCCATCACCCGGGAGAACAGTTCCAGGACGAGATCGATGTGCTGGTCCTCGACCAGCAGCCGGAGCGCGAACTGGCCCAGGGCCTCCTCGGCGGTGTACCCCAGCAGTTCCTCGGCCTGTTGGCTCCACAGCGCGATCCGCCCCTCCGCATCGAGCACCACCGGGGCCAGCCCGAGGACGTCGAGCAGCCCGCCGGGCGGGGCGGGGCCGACCTCCACACTCGGTACCAGGTCACCGGGGAACGCTTCGGTGCCACTCATCCGCAGCCGCTCCTCCCGCCACCTTCCCAGGGCATGTGTGCAGGCCGAGCCCACCCCTGCCGGAAACCTGGGCGCACTCCATCGTCCCTCCGCGCTCAGCTGTGCGCAGCTTCGGCTGCGCCGGTCATCCGGGCAGTTCCTGCTCGGTCCACACAGTCTTGCCCTCGTGCGCGTGTCGTGTACCCCATCGTGCGGTCAGTTGTGCCACGAGCAGCAGCCCTCGGCCGCCCTCGTCGGTGCTGCGGGCCCGCCGCAGATGCGGGGAGGTGCTGCTGGGGTCGGACACTTCGCAGATCAGACGGTGCATCCGGATGAGCCGCAGGGTCACGGGCCCGCCGGCGTAGCGGTAGGCGTTGGTGACGAGCTCGCTGACGATCAGCTCCGTGGTGAAGGCCAAGTCCTCCAGGCCCCACTCGGCGAGCTGCCGCGCGGTCAGCCCCCTGGCACGGGCCGGCGCGGTCGGCTCCGCCGGCAGCTCCCAGGTGGCGACCTGCCGCGGTGCCAGCGTCCGGGTCCTGGCCAGCAGCAGCGCCACGTCGTCGGTGGGCCGCGCGGGCAGCAGCGCGTCCACCACGGCCTGGGCGACTTCCTCCAGCGGCCGGTGCGGACCGGCCAGCGCGGCCGACAGCCGCTCCAGCCCGACGTCGACGTCATGGGCGTCACCCACGATGAGCCCATTGGTGTACAGGGCCAGCACGCTGTCCTCCGGCAGCTCGAGGTCCGCGGACTCGAACGGCAGCCCCCCGAGCCCGAGCGGAGGGCCGGCGGGCAGGTCGGGGAGGCTCACCTCGCCGTCCGGCGCGACCACCGCGGGCGGCGGATGCCCGGCGCGGGCGACCGTGCAGAGACGCGACACCGGGTTGTACACGGCGTACAGGCAGGTGGCGCCCACCACCTGTTCGCCGGGGGAGTCCTCGTCGCCCGGCTCCTGCTCGCCGGCCAGCCGCGTCACGAGGTCGTCGAGATGGGAGAGGACCTCGTCGGGTTCGAGATCGAGGTCGGCCAGTGTGTGTACGGCCGTACGCAGCCGGCCCATCGTCGCCGCCGCGTTGATGCCGTGCCCCACCACATCGCCGACGACCAGCGCGACCCGGGCCCCGGAGAGTGGGATCACGTCGAACCAGTCCCCGCCGACCCCGGCGGCGCCACCGGCCGGCAGATAGCGGTGGGCGACGACGACCGCCGGATGGGAGGGGAACTCGCGCGGCAGCAGGCGGCGTTGCAGCGCCAGCGCCGTACGGTGCTCCGCGGTGTAGCGGCGGGCGTTGTCGATCGAGACCGCCGCACGCGCGCCGAACTCGTTCGCCAGCGTGAGATCGTCCTCCTCGAACGGCTCGGGGGCGACGTACCGCCACAGACACACGAGCCCCAGGACCAGTCCGCGGGCGGTCAGCGGCACCACCATCAGCGAGTGGACGCCCAGGGTGCGGGCGTGCTCGGTCCGCTCCGGGTCCAGGCCGACCGTCGGGTCGTCGGGATCGAAGCGGGCCACCAGCACGGGACGCCGGGTCGCCAGACAGCGGGCCTGCGGCGTGTCCGGCGGGAACGTCCTGAGCGTGCCGATGGCGTACATGACCCGCTCCGGGTACGGCGCGACCGACTTGAACGCCGCCCTGCGCAGCGGACCGATGCGCGGCAGCAGCACCTCGCCCAGGCCGACCGCCTGGAGGAGGTCGACGGTCACACAGTCCGCGATGCCGGGTACGGCGACGTTCACCAGCTCCTGCGCCGTGGTCTCCACGTCCAGCGTGGTCCCGATCAGCTCGCTCGCCTCGTTCAGCATCCCCAGCCGGCGGCGCGCCCGGTGCCGGTCGGTGACGTCCTCGACCAGCTGCGTCACGCCCAGCGTCCGGCCGGCGCCGTCCTCCATGCGGAACGCGGACACGGCGACGTACCGCTCGCGCCCCGGGTCGATCCGCAGCCGGCACGACTGCTCGGTGTAGATCATCGGCCGCCCGGTCTCCAGCACCTCCCGCAGCCGGGCCTCGATCGTCTCCGCGTCCGCGCGCACCAGGAAGTCACCGATGCGGTGCCCGCGCGCCTGCTCGCCGGTGATGCCGCCGAGATTCGCTATGGCCCGGTTGATCCCCAGGATCGCCAGGGCCGGATCGTGCACGGCCAGGCCGATCGGGGACGTGTGGAACAGTCCCTCCAGGACCGACCGGTCGATCTCCCACCGGGTGACCTCGTCCGCGGGCGCCGCCACCAGCAGCCACTCATCCCCGCGCCCCGCCCGGATCACCCGGCGCGCCCGGACGCCGAGGCCGAGCCTGCGGCCCTCGCGGTCGCGCACGGGCAGCACCCCGAACCAGCCGCCGTGCCTGACGCACAGCTCCACCGCCTCCCGGACGACTGCGAGGTCACGGTCGTCGACGAGAAGGTCCCCGGCCGGCCTGCCCAGGGCTTCCTCGTCCGTGAACCCCAGCAGCTCCCGGGCGCGCTCGCTCCAGCCGACCACCGTGCCCTGCTCGTCCAGCACGACGGAGACGGCGCGACCCACTGAGAACGGGTCCTCGGGACTCTCACTGATCAGGGTCACGGATCCGGTCATCACTCTCATGCTCCACCGGCTCCGGCGGTTGCGCACGTGCTGCTGACCTTGGCCCGCCTGACGCATGTTCACCCGGGAACGTGCGCCTACTCCAGCCCCGAGACCGTGAACACCCGGTGCGCCGTCTCGCGGTCGATCCGCTCCGACAGGGCCCGCAGCGCCGTCTCCCCGCACAGCAGCGTCCCGCGTTCACGGGCGGCGCGGGAGTCCTCGTCCAGGCGGTGCCACAGCGCGGGATTGGCGAGGAACACCCGCGGGTCGACCTCGACCCGGCAGCCGTCGGCGTCACGGAGCACCAGGCGCTGCGCCACCCCGTCCGAGCAGCGCACGGACACCAGCCGGTCCGTGCGCACCAGCTGCCGGCGCAGCACACCGTGGGAGGCGAGCCAGCCCGCCCCCGCGGACACCCGCGGCGGTACGAGGATCACGATCAGGAGCACGGAAAGGCCGGTCCACAACAGGGCGCGCGGCCCGTCGAGATGGCCCGCGCCAGCGTCGATGACGAGCAGCAGGCCCAGGAGCAGAGCGGCGCAGCGCAGCGCGTCCCGCGCCTGCCCTGCCCAGTCCTCGTCGCGGGCCGCCGCACCCGGCGGCGGCAGCATGACCGCAGAGATACGTCGTCCCATGGCGGCGACGCTAAGCACACGGACCCGGCCCGCGGTGCTCCTTGACGCACCGCTGACGCCGCGGGGGCCGCTCCTGACGGCGGCCTGACGGCTCTCCTGCCGGGGGCAGGTGGCGCGGGGCCGTCACGCGTGCGTGAAGCGCGGGGAGGGCGGCGCGAAGGACGCGCCGGCGCCGACCGTGAGCCGCGGGGGAGCGGGCGCACCCGCATCCACGGGCGTCCGCACCCGCATCCACGGGCGTCCGCACCCCCGTGCCAGTGGCGACCGTGAGCCGCGGGGATCGGGCACACCCGCATCTCCGTGCGCCCGCACCGCGACCGGTGCCCGGGCGCCCGCACCGCGACCGGTCCCCCCGGCGCCCGCACCGCGACCGGTCGCCGGTGATCGTTCCGGTGCCGGCCCTGCCCCGGTGGACCAGCGAGGTCCTGTCCGCGGCCGCCTCCCTCGGCGACGAGGTCCGCGCGGTCCCACCCGTCCGCACCGGCTCCGGGCGGACCGCTCAGGGCCCGCCCGGGCCCCGACAGAGCCTCCCGGCGGCCGGCCGGTGACCGGATATCGCGCTCACCGGCCCGCCGCCGGGCCCGCCGGGGGCGTCCGCGGGGCCTCCGCACGTGCCGTCTGCCTGCACGTTCCCGGACGTCGACGCGACACGCGTATGAGTCCCGTCAAGGACGTGTCAGTGGCCGTAAGGGCGCCGTCAACGGCGCGCTCAGGGGCTCGATACCGAGGTTTCCTCTAACGGTCCGATCCGTATTTCCGAGCCTCATCTAGGAGCACACGATGGCCGACGTGGCCTTCGTCGTCACCACGATCGCGGTTTTCGCGCTGGTGGCTCTCGTTGCCAAGGGGGTGGCGAAGCTGTGACTGCCGAGAACATCGTCGGCCTGCTCGTCGCCGTCGCCCTGCTGGGCTATCTCGTCCTCGCCCTCGTCAAGCCGGAGAGGTTCTGAGAACCGACATGAGCCCCGTACTTGCTGGTGTGCTCCAGTTGCTCGCGCTGATCGCGGCGCTCGCGCTGGCGTACCGTCCGCTCGGTGACTACATGGCCCGGGTCTACTCCTCCGACAAGCACCTGCGTGTCGAGACGTGGATCTACAAGGCCATCGGCGCCAACCCGAACACGGAGATGCGCTGGCCCGCCTATCTGCGCGGCGTCCTCGCCTTCTCCGCCGTCGGCGTCCTCTTCCTCTATCTGCTGCAGCGCGTCCAGGGCAGCCTGCCCGGCTCGCTCGGCTTCTCCGCCATCGACCCGGACCAGGCGTTCAACACCGCCGCGTCCTTCGTGGCCAACACCAACTGGCAGTCGTACTACGGCGAGCAGGCCATGGGCCACGTCGTGCAGACCGGCGGCCTCGCGGTGCAGAACTTCGTCTCGGCGGCCGTCGGTATCGCGGTCGCGGTGGCGCTGGTCCGCGGGTTCGCCCGCTCCCGCACCGGTGAGCTGGGCAACTTCTGGGCCGACCTGGTGCGCGGCACCGTCCGCATCCTGCTCCCGATCTCCGTGATCGCCGCGATCGTCCTGGTCGCGCTCGGCGCGATCCAGAACTTCGCCGGTATCCACGAGGTCGGCCAGTTCTTGGGCGGCACCCAGCAGTGGAACGGCGGCGCGGTCGCCTCGCAGGAGGCCATCAAGGAGCTGGGTACCAACGGTGGCGGCTACTTCAACGCCAACTCCGCCCACCCCTTCGAGAACCCCAACCCGATCTCCAACCTGCTGGAGATCTTCCTGATCCTGGTCATCCCGTTCGCCCTGACCCGCACCTTCGGCCGCATGGTCGGTTCGCTCAGGCAGGGCTACGCGATCCTCGCCACCATGGCGACGATCTGGATCGGCTTCACCGCGCTGATGATGTGGACCGAGTTCCACCACGGCGGACCGGCGTTCGACCTCGCCGGCGGCGCCATGGAGGGCAAGGAGACCCGGTTCGGCATCGGCGGTTCGTCGATCTTCGCCGTGGCCACGACGCTCACCTCGACCGGCGCGGTCAACTCCTTCCACTCGTCGTTCACCGGCTTCGGCGGCGGCATCACCATGCTGGGCATGCAGCTCGGCGAGATCGCCCCCGGTGGTGTCGGCTCCGGCATCTACGGCATGCTGATCATGGCCGTGATCGCGGTCTTCATCGCCGGTCTCATGGTCGGCCGCACGCCCGAGTACCTCGGCAAGAAGATCGGCACCCGCGAGATCAAGCTCGCGGCCTGCTACATCCTGGTCACCCCGGCGCTGGTGCTCTGCTTCACCGCCGCGGCCATGGCCCTGCCGACCCCGGTCGACTCGATGACCAACTCGGGTGCGCACGGCTTCTCCGAGATCCTCTACGCGTACACCTCCGGCGCCAACAACAACGGCTCCGCGTTCGCGGGTCTCAACGCCGACACCCAGTGGTTCAACAGCACCATCGGTCTGGCCATGCTGCTGGGCCGGTTCCTGCCGATCGTGTTCGTCCTGGCGCTGGCCGGTTCGCTCGCCGAGCAGAAGCCGGTCCCCGCCACCGCGGGCACGCTGCGCACGGACAAGCCGCTCTTCGCGGGGCTGCTGGTCGGCACGATCCTGATCATCACCGGTCTGACCTACTTCCCGGCCCTGGCGCTGGGTCCGCTCGCCGAAGGGCTGGCGTCATGACCACCAACGTAAAGAAGCAAGAGGAGCCCGGCTCCATGACACCGAGTCCGACGGCCACGCCCACCCGGGCCCCGCACCAGGACGTCCCCACCGGGCACAAGCCCGACGCCGGGCGCGTAGGCGGGGGCCTGTTCGACCCCAAGCAGCTGGTCACGTCCTTCCCGGACGCGATCCGCAAGCTCGACCCCCGGGTGATGATCAAGTCCCCGGTCATGTTCGTCGTCCTGGTCGGCTCGGTGCTGACCACGGTCTTCGCGGTCATGAACCCGTCCGACTGGTTCGGCTGGGCCATCACCGCCTGGCTGTGGCTGACCACGATCTTCGCCAACCTGGCGGAGGCCGTGGCCGAGGGCCGCGGCAAGGCGCAGGCGGACACGCTGCGCAAGGCCAAGACCGACACCGTGGCGCGCCGTCTGGGCAAGGACGGCAGGACCGAGGAGCGGGTGCCCGGCACCGACCTGCGCATCGGCGACCTGGTCGTCTGCGAGGCCGGCGACATCATCCCCGGCGACGGTGACGTCGTCGAGGGCGTCGCCTCGGTGGACGAGTCCGCCATCACCGGTGAGTCGGCCCCGGTCATCCGCGAGTCCGGCGGCGACCGCTCGGCCGTCACCGGCGGTACGAAGGTGCTGTCCGACCGCATCGTCATCAAGATCACGACGAAGCCGGGCGAGACCTTCATCGACCGCATGATCAGCCTGGTCGAGGGCGCCGCCCGGCAGAAGACGCCCAACGAGATCGCGCTGAACATCCTGCTCGCCTCGCTGACGATCGTCTTCCTGCTCGCGGTGGTGACGCTGCAGCCGTTCGCGACGTACGCGGACGCCCCGCAGTCGATGATCGTGCTCGTCGCCCTCCTGGTCTGTCTCATCCCGACCACCATCGGCGCCCTGCTCTCGGCGATCGGCATCGCCGGCATGGACCGGCTCGTCCAGCGCAATGTGCTGGCCATGTCCGGCCGCGCCGTCGAGGCCGCCGGTGACGTGTCGACGCTGCTGCTCGACAAGACCGGCACCATCACCCTCGGCAACCGCCAGGCCGCGGAGTTCGTCCCCGTCAAGGGCGTCACCGCCGCCGAGCTCGCCGACGCAGCCCAGCTCTCCTCGCTCGCCGACGAGACCCCCGAGGGCCGCTCGATCGTCGTCCTCGCGAAGGAGAAGTACGGCCTGCGCGAGCGCCACCAGGGCGAGCTGTCGAACGCCACCTGGGTGCCGTTCACCGCCCAGACGCGGATGTCCGGAGTCGACCTCGTCGAGGACGGGACCGGGCGCAAGGTCCGCAAGGGCGCCACCGCCTCCGTGATCTCCTGGGTCAAGGAGCAGGGCGGCGAGGTCGCCGGCGACGCGGATACCCTTGCCAACGGGATTTCCGCGGCCGGTGGCACGCCGCTTCTGGTTGCCGCCGAGGATGACAAGGGTGCTCGTGTACTGGGTGTCATCCATCTGAAGGACGTCGTCAAGGACGGCATGCGCGAGCGGTTCGAGGAACTGCGCCGCATGGGCATCCGTACCGTCATGATCACGGGTGACAACCCGCTGACCGCCAAGGCGATCGCCGAAGAGGCGGGCGTCGACGACTTCCTCGCGGAGGCCACTCCCGAGGACAAGATGGCGCTCATCAAGCGGGAGCAGGCCGGCGGCAAGCTCGTCGCGATGACGGGCGACGGCACCAACGACGCCCCGGCGCTGGCCCAGGCGGACGTCGGTGTGGCGATGAACACCGGTACCTCGGCCGCCAAGGAGGCCGGGAACATGGTGGACCTCGACTCCAACCCGACCAAGCTCATCGAGATCGTCGAGATCGGCAAGCAGCTCCTCATCACCCGGGGCGCGCTGACCACCTTCTCCATCGCCAACGACGTGGCGAAGTACTTCGCGATCATCCCCGCGATGTTCGCGGTGGTCTACCCGGGCCTGGACAAGCTCAACATCATGCAGCTGTCCTCGCCCGAGTCCGCGATCCTGTCCGCGGTCATCTTCAACGCGCTGATCATCATCGCCCTCGTGCCGCTCGCCCTGAAGGGCGTGCGCTACCGGCCGACCAGCGCGGACAGGATGCTCCGCCGCAACCTCGGGATCTACGGACTCGGCGGCCTCGTCGCCCCGTTCATCGGCATCAAGATCATCGACCTTGTCATCTCCCTCATCCCCGGGCTGCGTTAATCCAGAAAGCGTGCAGATCGCCATGAACACATCGTTTGGAAACGCGGCACGGCTGATCGGGGCCGGGCTCCGCGCCCTGCTCGTCCTGACCCTGGTGACCGGCGTCATCTACCCGCTGGTCGTCACGGGCGTGGCCCAGGGCCTGTTCCCCGGCAAGGCGAACGGCTCGGAGATCACGGCGGACGGCAAGGTCGTCGGCTCCTCGCTGATCGGGCAGACGTACAACCTGCCCAAGAAGAACCCGGACGACGCGGAGGAGGCCGCGGTCCCGGACCTGAAGTGGTTCCAGCCGCGCCCGTCCAACGGCCTCGGCAGCAACAGCGTCAACACCCAGTACTCGCTGATCCTCTCCGGAGCGACCAACCGCTCCGGTGACAACGAGGAACTGATCCAGTGGGTCAAGGACGCCAAGGCCGCCGTCGTCAAGGACAACTCCACGGCCGGCTACAAGGTCAAGCCGTCGGACGTGCCGGCCGATGCCGTCACCTCCTCCGGCTCCGGACTGGACCCGCACATCTCCCCCCAGTACGCGAAGCTCCAGATCCACCGCGTCGCCGAGAAGAACCACCTCACCGTCGCTCAGGTCGACAAGCTCGTCGCCGACCACACCGAAGGCCGGACCCTCGGCTTCGCGGGCGAGCCCCGGGTCAACGTGCTCCAGCTCAACATCGCGCTGAAGCAGCTCACCGAGAAGTGATCCCCACCGGACGCTTCGACCGGTCGGAAGCGACCGGTCGAAGCGACCGGACCGGGCAGCGGGCGCGGCCGAAGTGAACCGGCCGTCCGCCGCCCGGGCCCTACGACAGAAAGGGCGCACCAATGACCCGGGTGCTGGTGGTCGAGGACGACCCACAGCTCGTACGGGCTCTCGTGATCAACCTGAAGGCGCGCGGCTTCGAGGCGGACACCGCGACCGACGGGGCCCGTGCCCTGCGGCTCGCCGGGGAGTTCGCCCCGGACGTCATCCTCCTCGACCTCGGGCTGCCGGACATGGACGGCATCGACGTCCTGCACGCACTGCGCGTCCACAGCCGGGTGCCCGTCCTCGTCGTCTCCGCCCGCCGGACCTCGGACGAGAAGATCGCCGCGCTCGACGCGGGCGCCGACGACTACATCACCAAGCCGTTCAGCATGGACGAACTCCTCGCCCGGCTGCGCGCGTCGGCCCGCCGGGTACTGCCCGCACCGCCCGGCGAGCGGTCGCTGATCGTCACGACCGAGGACTTCACCGTCGACCTGCCGGCCAAGAAGGTCATGCGGCAGGGGCGTGACGTGCGCCTCACGCCGACCGAGTGGCATCTGCTGGAAGTGCTGATCCGCAACCGCGGCCGGCTCGTGGGCCAAAGACAGCTCCTCCAGGAGGTCTGGGGTCCCGCCTACGACACACAGAGCAACTATCTCCGCGTCTACATGGCCCAGTTGAGACGCAAGCTCGAAGCCGACCCCTCCCACCCTCGGCACCTCGTCACGGCACCGGGCATGGGCTATCGCTTCGAGAGCTGACCCCCCGTCGGTGACGTCGGCGCCCGGGCGACCCGGGTGCCGACTCGCCCGTGTCGCTGTTGGGCCGAACGGGTGAGGGGCGCCAAGATGGTCGCATGAGCAGGTACGAGAGGTACGACGTCACCGACGAGCAGTGGGAGGGCCTCGCCCAGGTCGTCCCGCTGCGCGGGCGCAACGAGTGGCCGTCCCGCGTTGACCACCACACGATTCCGCGGGACGCCATGGACGGCGCGTTCGACGACGCCGCCGCGGAACAGCGACGCATGGTCGTCCTGCGCGTCCAGGTCTTCGCGGACGCACGCGAGGTCGCCGAGTACCTCATCGCGCAGATCCCCGTGCTGCTCGACCTCACGAGCGCGGACACCGACGTCGCCAAGCGGATCCTCGACTTCAGCAGCGGAGTCGTCTTCGGACTCGGCTGCGGCATGCACCGGGTGGACCGGAACGTGTTCCTGCTCGCCCCCGCGGGCACGGAGGTCGACGGCCTCGCGGCGGCGGCCGTCCCCCATTCGTAGGAAGACCGTTCAGACGTAACGGTTCGGCGTGCGCAGCGCCCTACGGCGCTGCGTAGCGTTCCCCCGTATGGACGTCACAGGCCCCCGCCCCACCCTCACCGAACTGCGGCTCTCCGCCTTCGCCGCGCATCGCGCCCGTGTCTTCCCGCTCGGCCCCGTGACCCTGTTCGCGGGCCCGAGCGGCAGCGGCAAGTCGACCGCCCTGCGGGCCTACGAGGCACTGGCCCGGCTCGGCGCGGGTGCGGCGCTCGACGAGGTCTTCCCCGACCCTGCGGCCTGCGTCCCCGAACGCTCGGAACGCGACGACCAGGGCAGACGGGGATTCAGGATCGGCTGCACCGTCGACGGCCCGGCCGGTCCCGTACGCCTGGACCTCGCCGTACAGGCCGACCCTCGACTCCGCATCGTCGGCGAGCGTTTGACCGGCCAGGGACGGACCCTGCTCAGCACGGCGCTGCGCGACCCCGGGCGCCCCTCGGTCCAGGCCGCCTGGCACACGGCGGGCGCCGACCGGGTCACCCGCGCCCCGCTGCCCGACGACCGGCTCGGCACGGCACTGCTTCCGCTGCGCGTCGCGGGCAGCACGGACGGGCAGCGGCAGGTGCTGGCCGCGGCCGAGCAGGTCGTGGTGGCGCTGCGGTCGGTGTTCGCCTGCGATCCGCGGCCCGAGCGCATGCGCGAACCGGTCCTGCCCGGGGAGGGGCGGCTCAGGCGCGGCTGCGACAACCTGGCGGAGGTGCTGCACCGCACCCGCCACGAATGCACACGGCGGCACGCACGGCTCACCTCCGTGGCCCGCGCCGGCTGCGCGGGCCCGGTCACCGAGGTGGGCATCGAGGAACTCACCGACGGAACGGTCCGCGCGGTCCTCGCCAGAGGCGCGCAGGACGGGCCGGACCCGACCACTCCGCTCGGCCGCCTCGGCGACGGCGAACTGCGCTTCCTCGCCCTCGCCCTCGTCCTGCTCACCGGACCGGGGGTGCTCGCCGTCGACCCGGCCGCGGAGGTCCCGGGAGCCCTGCAGTCGCTCACCGTCCTCGCGGACGGCCTCGACCGCTGCCTGGACAGCGCCCAGGCCCGTGAACTCGCCTCGCTGGCCGCGTCGATCTGCGCCGACGGGCATCTGCGGCTGGTGGGGGCGGTGGGGGAGGCGACGGCCGCGCGGGGGATCGCGGGAGTGACGGTGGTAGACCTGGTGCGGTGACGGAACCGGATGTGAAAGCACTGCAGCGCAGACTGGCCGAGTTCGCGGCGGCACGGAACTGGGAGCCCTACCACACACCGAAGAATCTCGCGGTCGCGCTCACGGTGGAAGCAGCCGAACTGGTAGAGATCTTCCAGTGGCTGACACCGGAGGAGTCGGCACGGGTGATGGACGATCCGCGCCAGGCGCACCGCGTGGCGGACGAGGTGGCGGACGTGCTCGCGTATCTCCTCCAGTTCTGCGAGGTGCTCGGCGTCGACGCGCTGACCGCCCTCGCCGAGAAGATCGACCGCAACGAACTCCGCTTCCCGGCCGCCGAGCGGCCGTCGAGCGGACCAACACCACACGATCGTCACTCTTCGGAGTGATTGATCTTTCCCCAGTCGGCTTCCTGTCCACAGATTTCCGAATTCCCCTGGCTTTTCGTCTGGAGCACCTTCACTCTGGGTAGTGAGTGAATGGGCGGAAGTTCGTACGAACGGGGGCGGCGTACATGGATGCGGAGCGGCTCATCGCGGCCGGCAGGCGGGCACTCGCGGAGTGCCGTGCCGCGCTCGACGTCGTGGCGGAGGCCTGGCAGACCCAGGCCCTCGCCCAGGCGATCGGAAGTCAACTGGCCGTGCGCGGCCCGCAGGAGCTCAGAGGCGAGGCGCGCGGACTGAGCGAGGCCGGCGGCCGCGGCGGCGGACTCACCGACGGCTGTGTGCTGCGCACCGGCGGCCCCAGAGCCGCCCAGCTCACCGAAGTCGCCGACCCGCGACGTGCGTTGACCGCGCTGGGCACACTGCTCGGCGAGGTCGGGATGGCGCTCGTCGGCGTCGCCTGCGCCACGGACGAGGAAGGTCTGTACTGGCAGTGCATCGAAGCGATCGACGCCGCCGACGAGTCGAGCGACCGGGTCCGCGCGATGCTGCGCCGCCTCTCCTTGCACGAGCCGGTCCGGGACCGCACCCGGGACCGGCAGATCGCCCCCGGCCGCGGCGATCCCGCGGAGCCGACCGCGAGCCCGCCCTGAGACCGGGCCCGCCCCGTCCCGCCGGGTGAACCCGGCCACGGCATGCCGTCCCCACCCGGCACCGAGAGGTTGACGGACGTGCGGCGGTGCAGGATGGACGCATGGACCTTCGAATCTTCACCGAGCCCCAGCAAGGGGCCTCCTACGACACCCTGCTCACCGTCGCCAAGGCCACCGAGGACCTCGGCTTCGACGCCTTTTTCCGGTCGGACCACTATCTGAGCATGGGCTCCGCCGACGGCCTGCCGGGCCCCACCGACGCCTGGATCACCCTGGCCGGTCTCGCCCGTGAGACCAGCCGGATCAGGCTCGGCACGCTCATGACCGCCGGCACTTTCCGGCTGCCCGGAGTGCTGGCCATCCAGGTCGCCCAGGTCGACCAGATGTCGGGCGGACGGGTCGAGCTGGGCCTCGGCGCGGGCTGGTTCGAGGAGGAGCACAAGGCGTACGGGATCCCCTTCCCCAAGGAGAAGTTCGCCCGGCTCGAGGAGCAACTGGCCGTGGTGACGGGCCTGTGGGGCACAGAGACCGGCAAGACGTTCAGCCATGACGGGACGTACTACACGCTGCAGGACTCGCCCGCGCTGCCCAAGCCCGTCCAGCAGAGGATTCCGGTGCTCATCGGCGGACACGGCGCGACCCGCACCCCGCGTCTGGCCGCACGGTACGCCGATGAGTTCAACATTCCCTTCGCTTCGCTGGAGGACACCGAGCGGCAGTTCGGCCGGGTCCGCGCCGCCGCCGAGGAGGCGGGACGCACACCGGACGACCTCGTCTACTCCAACGCGCTGGTCGTCTGCGCCGGCAGGGACGACGCGGAGGTCGCGCGGCGTGCCGCCGCCATCGGCCGAGATGTGGACGAGCTGAAGGCCAACGGCCTGGCGGGGTCGCCCGCCGAGATCGTCGACAAGATCGGCCGCTATGCCGCGGCCGGTTCCTCCCGTATCTATCTGCAGATCCTCGACCTCGACGATCTGGACCACCTGGAACTCCTCTCCTCCCAGGTCCAGTCCCAGCTGAACTGACCGAGCCGGAACGCGCATCGGATCCGGAGACACCGTGAAGCCCGCCCGCAGCCTCTCGACCGCCCTCGCAGAGGGGGGTCCCCTCGTCCTCGACGGCGGCCTTTCCAACCAGCTCGAGGCGCAGGGCTGTGATCTGTCCGACGACCTCTGGTCGGCGCGGCTCCTCGCCGACGCTCCCGAACAGATCGAGACCGCCCACGCGGCGTATGTGCGGGCGGGCGCACAGGTGCTCATCACGTCCAGCTACCAGGCCACGTTCGAGGGCTTCGCCGGACGCGGCACGGGACGTGACGAGGCCACGGCACTCCTCACCCGCAGTGTGACGCTGGCCCGCGCCGCGGCGGAGCGCACGGAGCGGGAGGTGTGGGTCGCGGCCTCGGTGGGACCGTACGGGGCGATGCTCGCGGACGGCAGCGAGTACCGCGGACGGTACGGGCTGACGGTGCGGGAGCTGGAGGACTTCCACCGTCCGCGTATCGAGGTCCTGGCAGCGGCGGGCCCCGACGTTCTCGCCCTGGAGACGGTGCCGGACACCGACGAGGCGACGGCACTGCTGCGGGTCTCGGAAGGCATCGGCCTGCCGGTGTGGCTCTCCTACAGCATCGCGGGCGGGCGCACGCGCGCCGGCCAGGACCTGGCGGCGGCCCTCGCCCTCGCCGCCGGCCATGACCAGGTGATCGCCGTCGGCGTCAACTGCTGCGAGCCGGCGGACACGGACCGTGCCGTGGAGCTGGCCACCCGGGAGACGGGCAAGCCGGTCGTCGTCTACCCCAACAGCGGTGAGCGGTGGGACGCGGCGTCCCGTGCCTGGCGGGGCGAGGTCACCTTCGATCCGGCGCGACTGCCCGGCTGGGCCGCGGCGGGCGCCCGGCTGGTCGGCGGCTGCTGCCGCGTCGGCCCCGACCGTATCGCCGCCCTGGCGGCGCTCGCCGGGACCCGGAAGACCTGAGGACCCGCAGGGTCCTGTCTTCCGGGTCCGGATGCGCCGAGGGTGGGCGGGCACGGGCCGAGGCGGGCCCGGGGGAGGCCGGTTACTCGCAGGCGACGCCGTCCCCGTCGCGGTCGAGGTGGCGGCCGTAGCCGGGGTCGCTCGTGCGGACGGGCGCGGCGCCCGCGTCCCTGGCGGCGTCACAGTTGCGGTAGTAGACACTGCCGCCTCCGCCACCGCCTCCGGTGCTGCTGCTGGAGGAGTCGTCCTCGTCGTCCGGTGCCGGCGTGGGTGTCGGCTTGGGCTTGGGCTTCGGTGCGGGCTTCGGCTTGTGCAGCTTCCCGCCCTGCTCCGCCGGGCACTTGGTGCCGGCCGCCACCAGGTGGACCGTGAGGGCGGTCTGCCGGGAGAGCGGTGACGTGCCGCCCGCGGGGCTCTGGAAACAGACGGTCCAGTCGTCGTGATCCGTCGGGAGGCCGACGTCCGCGTACGCGCTGTAGGCGGTCAGGCCGCCGCCGGTCAGGGACGCGGTCTGCTGCCGGGCGTCGGCGAAGCCGGCGCCGACGAGCTCGGGCATCGCCGCGGCCGGCGGGGCGGTGACGGTCTCGCGGGCGGTGACGGTGACCGTGGGGCCGGGCACGGCCTTCTGACCGACCTGTGGATCGGGTGAGCACGCGCCGGCGACGAGAACGAGGACGAGCGCGACGGCGGCCATGACTCCGCAGCCGAGGACCGTCTTCTGGTTCGCGTCGAGAGTGCCGGGGGCGCCGCCCGCGGGCGGGGGCGGAACGGGTCCGTAGGGGTTCGTCACGGGCAGGCCTCTTCCAGCTTGACGGCCCCGAAATCGATCGTGGTGGCCGTGTCGAGCGTGCCCGGTCCCGGGCTCTGTGAGCAGACCTTCCAGTTCCGGTCCCACACCTGCATGCGGTTGCCGCCGGTCGCGTCGTGCGAGGTGAGGACGAGGAACCCCTCGGCCTGTGCGGCGTCCTGGGCGGCCTGGAGCTGCTGCCCCACGTGGTTGGAGAGCCGGGCCTTCGCGGTGACGGGTTCCGCACTCGCGGCGGGAGCGGGCGCCGACTCCTGTGCCCGCTTCGGCGATCCCGCGGCCGCGTTCGCCGCAGGGGTCACCGTCGCGGTGGCCGTGACCGTCACGGTGACGGCAGGACCGGGAACCTTCTTCGTCGTCTCGCTCCCGGTCGGGGAGCAGGCCGAACCGATCGCCCCGATGAGGACGAATGTGAACAGCAGGCCGCCGCAGCCGAGGACGGTCTTGTGCTTGCCGCCCAGCGGGTTCGCCGGCGGCTGCGGGACGTACGGCGGGGGCGGTGGGTACGGGGGAGTGGCCACGAGAGATCTCCCTGCTGTGGCATGTGCATGAACGGCGCTTAAGATACACAACTCCCCTCCACTTGTGTGCGTTGCGTGAAGAGTTGATGCTTCTCGTGAAGGTCGCGCGGGTCGGGCGGCGCGGGCCGCCCCTCGCCGCCATGAAATCGCCTGGTCAGGACCGGCCGCGCGGGCAATACTCGGACATGTGTTCCTGACAATCACCACGACCGGCACCCTTGAGCGTCCCGCCACCGACCTGGGCTTCCTGCTGCACAAGCACCCCGACAAGGCGCAGACGTTCTCCACCTCGCACGGCACGGCCCACGTCCTCTACCCCGAGGCCACCGCCGAACGCTGCACGGCCGCACTGCTGCTGGAGGTCGATCCGGTCGCGCTGGTCCGCCGCGGCAAGGGCAAGGGCAGCGGCGGAGCACCCGACTCCGCCCTCGCCCAGTACGTCAACGACCGGCCCTACGCCGCATCCTCACTCCTCTCCGTCGCCATGAGCACCGTCTTCAAGAGCGCCCTGCGCGGCGTGTGCCAGGCGATGCCTGAGCGGGCAGCGACCCCGCTGCCCCTGAGGATCGAGGTCCCCGCACTGCCCGCACGCGGCGGCGCCGAACTCGTCCGCAAACTCTTCGGACCGCTCGGCTGGGACACGATCGAGGCCCACCCGGTCGCACTCGACGGCCAGTTCCCCGAATGGGGCGACTCGCGCTACGTACGACTGACACTGGAAGGGCGGATGCGCCTCGCGGACGCGCTGCGCCAGCTCTACGTCCTGCTGCCGGTGCTCGACGACGCCAAGCACTACTGGGTCGCACCGGACGAGGTCGACAAACTGCTGCGGTCGGGAGAGGGCTGGCTGGCCGGCCACCCCGAACAGAAACTCATCACCAGCCGCTATCTGTCGCGCCGCTGGGGCCTGACCCGGCAGGCCATGGAACGCCTCGAACTCGTGCGGCTCGCCGAGAGCGACGACCTCGACGTCGAGGACGTCGACAACGCCGTCGACGAGACCAAGGACACCGACGAACGCCCGGTGCCGCTCGCCGAGCAGCGACGCGCCGCGATCCTGGACGCGCTCCGCACGGCAGGCGCCTCCAGCGTCCTCGACCTGGGCTGCGGGCAGGGCCAGCTCGTCCAGGCGCTCCTGAAGGACGTCCGCTTCACCGACGTCGTCGGCGTCGACGTGTCCGTACGCGCGCTCACGATCGCCGCCAGAAGGCTCAGACTGGACAGCATGGGCGAACGGCAGGCACGCCGCGTCACCCTGTTCCAGGGCTCCCTCACCTACACCGACAAACGCCTCACGGGCTATGACGCCGCCGTCCTCAGCGAGGTCGTCGAGCATCTCGACCCGCCCCGCCTGCCCGCCCTCGAGTACGCGGTGTTCGGCTCCGCCCGCCCGCGCACGGTGATCGTGACGACACCGAACGTCGAGTACAACGTGCGCTGGGAGACGCTGCCCGCCGGGCACGTCCGCCACAGCGACCACCGCTTCGAGTGGACCCGCGAGGAGTTCCGCACCTGGGCCGCCACCACCGCGCAGCGGCACGGCTACGGCGTGGAGTACGTGGCCGTCGGCGACGACGACCCCGAGGTCGGCCCGCCGACACAGATGGCCGTCTTCACCCAGAAGGACCGGAACGAGGCGAAGGCCGCATGACCACCACCGACACCACCCGCAAGCTGCCCGTCACCGACCTGTCCCTCGTGGTCCTCATCGGCGCCACCGGCTCCGGCAAGTCCACCTTCGCCCGCAGGCACTTCAAGCCCACCGAGGTCATCTCCTCGGACTTCTGCCGCGGACTGGTCGCCGACGACGAGAACGACCAGAGCGCCAGCGCCGACGCCTTCGACGTCCTCCACCACATCGTCGGCAAGCGCCTCGCCGCCGGCCGCCTCACCGTCGTCGACGCCACCAGCGTGCAGCAGGAAAGCCGCCGCCAGCTCGTCCAGCTGGCCCGCAGCCACGACGTGCTGCCCATCGCCATCGTCCTCGACATGCCCGAAGAGGTCTGCGCCGAACGCAACGCGGCCCGCCCCGAGCGCGCGGACATGCCCCGCCACGTCATCCAGCGGCACCGGCGCGAACTGCGCCGCTCACTGCGCGGACTGGAACGCGAGGGATTCCGCAAGGTCCACGTCCTGCGCAGCCCCGAGGAGGCCGACGCCGCGGAAGTCGTCCTGGAGAAGCGCTTCAACGACCTGCGCCACCTCACCGGACCGTTCGACATCATCGGTGACATCCACGGCTGCCGCTCCGAACTCGACACCCTGCTCACCACCCTCGGCTATGTGGACGGCGCACACCCCGAGGGCCGTACCGCCGTCTTCGTCGGAGACCTCGTCGACCGCGGACCCGACAGCCCCGGCGTCCTGCGCCGCGTCATGAGCATGGTCGCCGCCGGCAACGCCCTGTGCGTGCCCGGAAACCACGAGAACAAGCTCGGACGCTGGCTCAAGGGCAGAAAGGTCCAGCACACCCACGGACTCGCCGAGACCATCGAACAGCTGGAGCAGGCGGACACCGAGGACCCCCGTTTCCGCGAGCAGGTACGGGAGTTCATCGACGGCCTCGTCAGCCACTACGTCCTCGACGAGGGCAGGCTCGTCGTCTGCCACGCCGGACTGCCCGAGAAGTACCACGGCCGCACCTCCGGCCGGGTCCGCTCCCACGCCCTCTACGGCGAGACCACCGGCGAGACCGACGAGTTCGGGCTGCCCGTGCGCTACCCCTGGGCCGAGGACTACCGCGGCCAGGCGGCCGTGGTCTACGGCCACACACCCGTGCCCACCGCCTCCTGGGTCAACAACACCATCTGCCTCGACACCGGCGCCGTCTTCGGCGGCAAGCTGACCGCGCTGCGCTGGCCGGAGCGTGAACTCGTCGACGTACCCGCGGAAAAGGTGTGGTACGAGCCCGTCAAGCCGCTCGCCACCGACGCGCCCGGCGGACACCAGGGCCGCCCCCTGGACCTCGCGGACGTCCACGGCCGCCGCATCGTGGAGACCCGCCACATGGGCCGCGTCGCCGTACGTGAGGAGAACGCCGCCGCCGCCCTGGAGGTCATGAGCCGCTTCGCCGTCGACCCGCGGCTGCTGGCGTATCTCCCGCCGACCATGGCGCCGACCGCGACCTCGCAGAAGGACGGCTACCTGGAGCACCCGGCCGAGGCGTTCGCCCAGTACCAGGCCGACGGAGTCGGACGGGTCGTGTGCGAGGAGAAGCACATGGGCTCCCGCGCCATCGCCCTGGTCTGCCGCGACGAGGACGTCGCACGCGAACGCTTCGGCGCCGACGGCGTCACCGGCGCACTGCACACCCGCACCGGCCGCCCCTTCTTCGACGACCCCGGCACCACCGAGGACGTCCTCGGCCGCCTGCGCACGGCGATCACCGGCGCGGGCCTGTGGGAGGAACTCGCCACCGACTGGCTGCTCCTGGACGCCGAACTGATGCCCTGGTCGCTCAAGGCGTCCGGGCTGCTCCGCAAGCAGTACGCGGCCGTCGGCGCCGCCTCCGGAGCGGTCCTGCCCGCCGCCACCACCGCCCTCGAAGCGGCCGCCGCACGCGGACTCGACGTGGGCGCACTGCTGGACCGGCAGCGCGAACGGGCCGCGGACGCCGCCGCGTTCACCGACGCCTACCGCAGGTACTGCTGGACGACCGACGGCCTGGACGGGGTGCGCCTCGCGCCCTTCCAGATCCTCGCCGTCCAGGGACGCTCCCTCACCTCCGTGCCCCACGACGAGCAACTCGCCTGGCTGGACCGGCTGGTGGAGGCAGCGGAGAGCACCGGAGCCGGGCTGCTCCAGCGCACCCGCCGGCTCGTCGTCGACACCGGCGACGAGGCCTCGGTGCGGGCCGGCACCGACTGGTGGCTGGAGATGACCGGCGCCGGCGGCGAAGGCATGGTCGTCAAGCCCCTGCACGCCCTCGTACGGGACGGCAAGGGACGCCTCGTCCAGCCCGGCATCAAGGTCCGGGGCCGGGAGTACCTGCGCATCATCTACGGCCCCGAGTACACCCGCCCGGACAACCTGACCCGGCTGCGCAGCCGCTTCCTCGGCCACAAGCGGTCGCTGGCGCTGCGCGAGTACGCGCTCGGCCTGGAGGCGCTGGACCGGCTGGCCGACGGCGAGCCGCTGTGGCGGGTCCACGAGGCGGTCTTCGCCGTCCTCGCACTGGAGTCGGAGCCGGTCGACCCCCGCCTGTAGGACCGGCCCCGCACCTCACGGGGAGGCGCCGTCCGCGCCTCCCCGTAGGGGCGGCCACATGCCGGGGAACGCCTGCCCGTACGGGCCACGACCGGTCCGGTGCCGGAGGCGACCGGCCCGGTGCGCGAGGCTGACCGGACCGGTGTGAGATACGACCGGACACGGTCCGGCCGTTCACCGAGTGAAGAGCTGTCCGGACGGCGAGTATGGGGACATGGGATTCCACGTCGACTCCGAGACCGGGCGGCTGCGCCGGGTCATACTGCACCGGCCCGATCTGGAACTGAAGCGGCTCACGCCCTCCAACAAGGACGCGCTGCTCTTCGACGACCTGCTCTGGGTCCGCCGCGCCCGTCAGGAGCACGACGGCTTCGCGGACGTCCTGCGCGACCGCGGCATCGTCGTGCACCTCTTCGGCGATCTGCTGCGCGAGTCGCTGGAGCTCCCGGCGGCCAGGAAACTCGTCCTGGACCGGGTCTTCGACGAGAAGGAGTACGGCCCGCTCGCCACCGATCATCTGCGGGCCGCCTTCGACGAGATGGACACCGGCGACCTGACCGAGGCGCTCATCGGCGGAATGACCAAAAGGGAGTTCCTCGCCGGCCACTCGGAGCCCTCGTCCGTCCGCTTCCACGTCATGGACCTGGACGACTTCCTCCTGCCCCCGCTGCCCAACCACATCTTCACCCGCGACACCTCCGCCTGGATCTACGACGGGGTGTCCATCAACGCCATGCGCTGGCCGGCCCGCCGGCGCGAGACCGTCCACTTCGAGGCCATCTACAAGCACCACCCCCTCTTCACCGGACCGGAAGCCGGTGACTTCCACCACTGGTCCGAGGGCCAGGACGACTACCCCTCCACCATCGAGGGCGGCGACGTCCTCGTCATCGGCAACGGCGCGGTCCTCATCGGCATGAGCGAGCGCACCACGCCGCAGGCCGTGGAAATGCTCGCCCGCGGACTGTTCGCGGCCGGCTCCGCACGCACGATCGTGGCGCTGGACATGCCCAAGCGCCGTGCGTTCATGCACCTGGACACGGTGATGACGATGGTCGACCACGACACCTTCACCCAGTACGCGGGGCTCGGCATGCTCCGCTCGTACACGATCGAACCCGCCACCGGCGACCACGCCCTGTCCCTGCGGGTCACCGACCATCCGCCCGAGCACATGCACAGCGCCATCGCGGCCGCCCTCGGACTGCAGGACATCCGCGTCCTCACGGCCACCCAGGACGTGCACTCCGCGGAACGCGAGCAATGGGACGACGGCTGCAACGTCCTCGCCGTCGAACCCGGAGTCGTCGTGGCCTATGAACGCAACGTGACCACCAACACCCATCTGCGCAAGCAGGGCATCGAAGTGATCGAGATCCCCGGCAGCGAACTCGGCCGGGGCCGCGGCGGCCCCCGCTGCATGAGCTGCCCGGTGGAACGGGACGCGGTGGGGACGGACGCCTAATCCGGTCGTATAGCAATACGGGATTACGTATAGACTTCCATCGTCCCGCGTTCGCGACCCAGGAGCAGCCACCATGGCGACACACCTCGAAGGCCGCCACTTCCTCAAGGAGCTCGACTTCACGGCCGACGAGTTCCGCGGCCTGATCGACCTGGCCGCGGAACTCAAGGCCGCCAAGCGCACCGGCACCGAGACCCCGCGCCTGCGCGGCAAGAACATCGCGCTGATCTTCGAGAAGACCTCCACCCGCACCCGCTGCGCCTTCGAGGTCGCCGCCGCGGACCAGGGCGCGTCGACGACCTACCTCGACCCCGCCGGCTCCCAGCTGGGACACAAGGAATCGGTCAAGGACACCGCACGCGTCCTCGGCCGGATGTTCGACGCCATCGAGTACCGCGGCGACAGCCAGGCGGCGGTCGAAGAGCTCGCCGCCCACGCCGGAGTCCCCGTCTTCAACGGCCTCACCGACGACTGGCACCCCACCCAGATGCTCGCCGACGTGCTCACCATGACCGAGCACAGCGACAAACCGCTCACCTCGATCACCCTCGCCTACCTAGGCGACGCCCGCTTCAACATGGGCAACTCCTACCTCGTCACCGGCGCCCTCCTCGGCATGGACGTCCGGATCGTCGCCCCCAAGGCCTACTGGCCGGCCGACGACATCGTCACCGCCGCCCGCGCGGCCGCCGCCACGAGCGGAGCCACCATCACGCTCACCGAGGACGTCGCCGACGGAGTCGCCGGCGCCGACTTCGTCGCCACCGACGTCTGGGTCTCCATGGGCGAACCCAAGGACGTGTGGGACGAGCGCATCGCCGCCCTCGCCCCCTATGCCGTGACCATGGACGTCCTGCGCGCCACCGCGAACCCCGACGTCAAGTTCCTGCACTGCCTGCCCGCCTTCCACGACCTCGGAACCAGGATCGGCCGCGAGCTGCACGACAGGCACGGACTGACCGAACTCGAAGTCACCGACGAGGTCTTCGAGTCCCCCCACTCGGTCGTCTTCGACGAGGCCGAGAACCGCATGCACACCATCAAGGCCGTCCTCGTCGCCACCATGGCCGCACCCGAATAGCCATACAGTCGATTGGGGACATATGCGACTGTTCGGTTAGCATCTCTTCCGACACCTGGGGTCCGGGCTCACACAGCCCGGACCCCACTGTGCTGCACACCCCCGCACCACCCGAGAAGAGAACCACCCCATGCGCATCAAAAGCCCTGCCCAACTCGTCGCCGAATCCGGCACGGACCGCGAGGGCCACGGCCTCAAACGCACCATGGGACTCTTCCAGCTCGTGTGCTTCGGCGTCGGCGCCATCGTCGGCACCGGCATCTTCGTCGGCCTCTCCGACAGCGTCTCCGAAGCCGGCCCCGCCGTCGTCGTCTCCTTCGCCCTCGCCGCGATCACCTGCGTCTTCACCGCGTTCTCCTTCGCCGAGCTCGGCAGCGCCATCCCCGTCTCCGGCTCCTCCTACTCCTTCGCCTACGCCACCCTCGGCGAACGCATCGCCTTCCTCACCGGCTGGTGCCTGCTGCTGGAGTACGGCGTCTCCGTCTCCGCCGTGGCCGTCGGCTGGGGCCAGTACCTCAACGAACTCCTCGGCACCCTCACCGGCCACCAGCTGCCCGCCGCACTCGCCGCCCCGCCCGGCGACGGCGGCATCGTCAACATCCCGGCCGTCGTCGTGATCCTCCTCGCCGCGACACTCCTGGTCCGCGGCATCCGCGAATCCGCCCGCGCCACCGCCGCCATGGCCGTCGTGAAGCTCGCCGTCCTCGCCCTCTTCTGCGCCGTCGCCTTCACCGCGTACGAGTCCGGCAACCTGTCCCCCTTCGCCCCCCACGAACTCGCCGGCATCACCTCCGGCGCCTCCCTCGCCTTCTTCTCCTACATCGGCTTCGACGCCATCACCACCGCCGGCGAGGAAGTGAAGAACCCGCGCCGCAACATCCCCCTCGCGATCATGATCTGCATCGGTCTGGTCACCCTGCTGTACTGCACCGTCGCCCTCGGCGCGATCGGCGCCATGTCCGCGGACGACGTCGCCGACAAGCCCGCCGCCCTCTCCCTCATCGTCGACAAGGTCACCGGCTCGGACCTCGGCGGCGGCATCATCGCCTTCGGCGCCGTCGTCGCCATCGCCTCCGTCGTCCTCGCCGTCATGTACGGACAGACCCGGATCCTGATGTCCATGTCGCGCGACGGACTCGTCCCCCGGATCTTCCAGCGCGTCTCACCGCGCACCGCGACCCCCGTCGCCAACACCTGGATCGTCGCCGCCGTCTTCGCCGTACCGGCCGCCGTCGTCCCCCTCGACGTGGTCATGAACCTCACCACCATCGGCACCCTCGCCGTCATGGCCGTGGTCAATGTCGCGGTGATCGCGCTGCGCCGCCGCCACCCCGGCACCGAGACCTCGTTCCGGGTACCGCTGTTCCCCCTCAGCCCCGTCCTCGGCGTGCTGTTCTGCCTCTATCTGATGTGGGGCACCGGCTGGACGACCTGGGTCCAGTTCGCCGTCTTCCTGGCCGCCGGCGCGCTCGTGTACGCGCTCTACGGCCGCCGCAACTCACGCCTCGCCGCAGCCCCCGGTGAAGCGAGCGTCACCCCGCAACGGGAACCGCAGCAAGCCTGAACCAGACCGCCTTGCCCCGATCGGTCGGGCGGTGACCGCACGCCTCGCTGAGCGTACGTATCAGAAGCAGACCGCGGCCGCCCTCCTGCCACGGATCGGGCACGGGAGGCGGCGTCGGGCTGGACAGGGAGCCGGGCGGCGACGGGTCGCGGTCGTGCACCTCGACCCGGCAGCCCTCCGGCCGCACCTCCACCATCAGCTCGATCGGCCCACGGCCGCCGGTGTGCTCCACGGCATTGGCGACGAGCTCCGCGGTGAGCAGCTCGGCGGTGTCACAGTCGGCCGCCGGCTCGCTGTCCGTCAGCGCCGTACGGATCAGGGCACGGGCGATCGGCACCGCCGCGGTGGTGTGCGGCAGCGCGATGTGCCACCAGGCGGGGGCCTCGGCGGCAGGGGCGATTGCGTGGGCTTCGGGCAAGGTCGGTTCCGTTCGCAGTGCTCAGTACCCCTGGTGCTGCTGGTACTGCTCTCAACCTTACGAATCGCAAACCCCCACACCAGGGGCCCCGGACCATCCTGCGCAGGACCTGTGCCACACCTGATACGGGACCTTTGCCGAGCTGCGACGCAGAGCCGCGAGCCGGAACCGGCGCCGTGAACCGGAACCGCGAGCCAGCGCCGCGAGCCGGAATCGCGGGGGAGGCCCGCCGGGGGAGAGCCGCGAGGGAGGGCCGGGAGGGCGCCGGCCGACGAGCGATATCGCGTGCTCGTGACGGAAGTCACGGAGAAGTGATAAGTTCAGGGGACAGGCAGACGCAGGCCCAGCCGCTCGCCTTCCAAGGGAGGCCACCGCACATGAGCCCCTTCCCCAGCTCCGCGCCCCGCACGGAACACTGGCACCACATCCGGCTGACCAGGCACGACGGCGTCGCCACCATCACCCTGGAGCGCCCCGACAAACTCAACGCGCTCACCTTCGGCGCCTACGCCGACCTGCGCGACGTACTCGCCGAACTCAGCCGCGAACGCTCCGTACGCGCCCTCGTCCTCGGCGGCGAAGGCCGCGGCTTCTGCTCCGGCGGCGACGTCGACGACATCATCGGCGCCACACTCGCCATGGACACCGCTCAGCTCCTCGACTTCAACCGGATGACGGGACAGGTCGTACGAGCACTGCGCGAATGCCCCTTCCCGGTGATCGCCGCCGTCCACGGAGTCGCCGCTGGCGCCGGCGCCGTACTCGCCCTCGCCGCCGACTTCCGCATCGCCGACCCCTCCGCACGGTTCTCCTTCCTCTTCACCAAGGTCGGACTCTCCGGCGGCGACATGGGCGCCGCCTACCTCCTGCCCAGAATCGTCGGCCTCGGCCACGCCACCCGGCTCCTCATGCTCGGCGAACCCGTCCGCGCCACCGAAGCCGAACGCATCGGACTCATCAGCGAACTCACCGAGGAAGGCCAGGCCCACAAAGCAGCCGCCGACCTCGCCCGCCGCCTCGCCGACGGCCCCGCCCTCGCCCACGCCCAGACCAAGGCCCTGCTCACCGCCGAACTGGACATGCCGCTCGCCGCCTCCGTCGAACTCGACGCCGCGACCCAGGCCCTGCTGATGAACGGCCAGGACTACGCCGAGTTCCACGCCGCCTTCACCGAAAAGCGCGCCCCGAACTGGCAGGGACGATGACCACGCCCCGCCCGCACCGAAACCCCCTGCGCATCGCCGTCATCGGCGGCGGACCCGGCGGACTCTACGCAGCAGCACTCCTGAAACGACTCGACCCCACACGTGACATTTCACTGTGGGAACGCAACGCCCCGGACGACACCTTCGGCTTCGGCGTCGTCCTCTCCGACGAAACCCTCGGCGGCATCGAACACGCCGATCCCACCGTCCACCGCACACTCCAGGACGAGTTCATCCGCTGGGACACCATCGACATCGTCCACCGCGGCCACACCCTCACCTCCGGCGGACACGGATTCGCCGCACTCGGCCGCCGCAGACTCCTCGAAATCCTCCACCAGCGATGCACATCCCTCGGCGTACACCTCCGCTTCCGCACCGAAGCCCCACCCGCCGCCGAACTCGCCGCCACCCACGATCTCGTCATCGCCGCCGACGGCGTCCACAGCCCCACCCGCGCCGCACACGCCGACGCCTTCGGACCCCGCATCACCACCCACCGCTGCCGCTACATCTGGCTCGCCACCGACTTCGCCCTCGACGCCTTCCGCTTCGACATCGCCGAAACCGAGCACGGCGTCATGCAACTCCACGGCTACCCCTACGCACCCCACGCCTCCACCGTCATCGTCGAAATGCGCGAGGAGGTCTGGCGGGCCGCCGGGCTCGACGAGTGCGACGAGCAGCAGTCGGCCGAACGCTGCGCCAAAGTCTTCGCCGACGCCCTCGGCGGCCGCCCCCTGCGCGGCAACAACTCCTCATGGACCGCGTTCCGCACCGTCGTCAACGACCACTGGTCCCACGCCAACACCGTCCTCATCGGCGACGCCGCACACACCGCCCACTTCTCCATCGGCTCCGGCACCAAACTCGCCGTCGAGGACGCCCTCGCCCTCACCGCCTGCATCGAGGAACACCCCACACTCCCCGAAGCCCTCGCGGCCTACGAAACCGAACGCCGCCCCGTCGTCGAATCGACCCAGCGCGCCGCAGCGGCCAGCCTGCGCTGGTTCGAGGAACTCGGAACCTATCTCCACCAGCCCCCACGGCAGTTCGCCTTCAACCTCCTCACCCGCAGCCGCCGCGTCACCCACGACAACCTCCGGCTGCGCGACCCGGCGTTCACCGACACCGTCGAGCAGGACTTCGGCTGCCCACCCGGGACACCACCGATGTTCACCCCCCTGCGGCTGCGCGGCCTGACCCTGCGCAACCGCGTCGTCGTCTCCCCCATGGACATGTACTCCGCCCACGACGGCATCCCCGGCGACCTCCACCTCGTCCACCTCGGCGCACGCGCCCTCGGCGGCGCCGGACTCGTCATGACCGAAATGGTCTGCGTCAGCGCCGAAGGCCGCATCACCCCCGGCTGCACCGGCCTCTACACCGACGAACAAGCCACCGCCTGGCAGCGCGTCACCGACTTCGTCCACACCCACTCACCCGGCACCGCCATCGGCGTCCAACTCGGCCACTCCGGCCGCAAAGGCTCCACCCGGCTCATGTGGGAAGGCATCGACGAACCCCTCCCCGACGGCAACTGGCCCCTGGCCGCCGCCTCACCCCTGCCCTACCGCCCCGGCGTCAACCAGGTCCCCCACCAGCTCGACCGGACCGGACTCGCCGACATCCGCGACCAGTTCGCCGCCGCCGCACACCGCGCCACCCGCAGCGGATTCGACCTCCTCGAACTCCACTGCGCCCACGGCTACCTGCTCTCCGGCTTCCTCTCCCCACTCACCAACCACCGCACCGACCACTACGGCGGCACCCTCACCGCCCGGCTCCGCTACCCCCTCGAAGTCTTCGACACCATCCGCGACATCTGGCCCGACGACCGGCCCATGACCGTCCGCATCTCCGCCACCGACTGGGCACCCGGCGGCACCACCGCCGACGACGCCGTCGAGATCGCCCGCGCCTTCACCGCCCACGGCGCCGACGCCATCGACGTCTCCACCGGCCAGGTCGTCCCCGACGAACACCCCGAATACGGCCGCTCCTACCAGACCCCCTACGCCGACCGGATCCGCAACACCCTCCACACCCCCGTCATCGCCGTCGGCGCCATCTCCTCCTGGGACGACGTCAACTCCCTGCTCCTCGCCGGCCGCGCCGACCTCTGCGCCCTCGCCCGCCCCCACCTCTACGACCCCCACTGGACCCTCCACGCCGCCGCGGAACAGACCTACACCGGCCCCGCCGCGCCCTGGCCCGCGCCCTACCGCGCCGGCAGCCGCACACCCCCCACCGGCCGCACCGACGCACCCAAGCCACGCCTCACCCTCACCGACCGGCAACAGCCCTGACCTCGTGGAGCCCCGCGGCGCCCGCGCGACACCTGCCCGGCGCCTGCCCGGGGTGACCCTCAGCCCCCGGCGCCGACGAACTCCGCCCCCGCGTCCCGCAACCGCTCGTGCAACCCCGCGAACACCGCCGCCGAACGCCCACCCGGCCAACCCGAGGGCAACAACTCCTGCGGCAGACCCGGATCCGCATACGGCAGCCGACGCCAGGAATCCAGCGCCCGCAGATAGTCCCCGTACGCCTCCTCCGCCGGAGCACCCGCACACGCCTCCCACGACCGCAGCACCGGGCCGTGCACATCCAGGAACTCCTCGTGCTGCTTCGCGATCGCCGCCAGATCCCACCAACGGCCCACCGCCTCCGCCGTCGCCGCGAACCCCAGATGCTCACCGCGGAACAGATCCACATACGGATCCAGCTGCAGCCGCCGCAACGTGTGCCGGGTCTCCTCGTGGAACCGGGCCGGAGCGATCCACACACCCGGCGCGGCCGTCCCGAAACCCAGCCGGCCCAGCCGTGAACGCAGCAGATGCCGCTTGTGCCGCTCGGCCTCCGGCACCGAGAACACCGCCAGCACCCAGCCGTCCGACAGCTCCGGCGCCCGGCGGCCGTAGATACGCTCGTCACCGTCGTCGAGGAGCTGCCGCGCATCGTCCGACAGGGCATACCCGGCCGCCCCGGCCGCCGTCCGCTCCGCGACGAGCAGCCCCCGCCGCTTGAGCCGCGACACCGACGAACGCACCGACGGCGCGTCCACCCCGACCGCACCCAGCAGCCGGATCAACTCCGCCACCGCGAACGGCCCCGCCGTCTCGCGTCCGTACGCGCCGTACAGGGTGACGATCAAGGAACGGGGAGTGTGCTGCTCGGCCACGTGATCACTCTAGGCCCCGCAACCGGAACCGCTGCAGCTTGCCCGTCGGCGTGCGGGGGAGCGCGTCGAGGAAGACGATCACACGCGGGCACTTGTACGGCACCAGACGCGTCTTCACGAAATCACGCAGCACCCCGGCCACCGCCTCGTCACGCGCCACACCGTCCCGCACCACCACATACGCCGCCACGATCTGCCCCCGCAGCTCGTCGGGGCGCCCGACCACCGCCACCTCCACCACATCCGGATGGGCCAGCAGCGCGTCCTCGACCTCGGGGCCCGCGACGTTGTAGCCCGCCGAGACGATCATGTCGTCGGCGCGGGCGACATAGCGGAACCACCCGTCCGGCTCGCGCACATAGGTGTCACCCGTGACATTCCATCCGTCACGCACATACACGCTCTGCCTCGGGTCCGCGAGATAGCGGCAGCCCACCGGACCGCGCACCGCCAGCAGCCCCGGCTCACCGTCCGGCACCGGCTCCCCGGACTCCCCGTCCACCACCCGCGCGTCCCAGCCCGGCACCGGCACCCCCGTCGTGCCCGGCCGGATGTCCCCGTCCGCCGCCGAGATGAAGATGTGCAGCAGCTCCGTGGCCCCGATGCCGTTGATGAGGCGCAGCCCGGTCCGCTCGTGCCATGCCCGCCACGTACCGGCCGGCAGGTTCTCCCCGGCCGACACACAGCGCCGCAGCGATGTGACGTCGTACCCCGCGAGCTCGTCGAGCATCACGCGATACGCGGTCGGCGCGGTGAACAGCACCGACACACGATGCTCGGCGATCGCCGGCAACAACTGCTTCGGACCGGCCTGTTCGAGCAGCAGGGCCGACGCACCCGCCCTCAGCGGGAACACCACCAGACCGCCGAGCCCGAACGTGAACCCGAGCGGCGGGCTGCCCGCGAACACATCGTCGGGCGTGGGCCGCAGCACCCGCGCCGAGAACGTGTCGGCCACCGCCAGCACATCCCGGTGGAAGTGCATGCACCCCTTCGGACGCCCCGTCGTACCGCTCGTGAACGCGATCAGCGCGACATCGTCCGCCGCCGTCTCCACGGCCCGGAACGACGACGGCTTCCCCTCCGCCAGCCGGAGCAGATCATCGGGAGCGTCCCCGCCGAACGCCGCGATCCGCAGCCCCGGCACCTCCGCCTTCACCAGATCGTCGACACAGCGGACGTCGCACAGCGCATGCGTGACACGTGCCATTTCACACATCACGGCGAGTTCCTGAGACCGCTGCTGGGCGAGCACCGTCACCGCCACCCCGCCCGCCTTCATGACCGCCAGCCAGCAGGCCGCCAGCCACGGCGTCGTCGGCCCCCGCAGCAGCACCCGCTGACCGGGCACCACACCCAGCTCCCCGGTCAGCACATGCGCCAACCGGTCCACCCGGTCACGCAGCTCGCCGTACGTCCAGACCGTCCCCCTCCCGTCACGGAACGCGGGACGAGCGGCACCGAACCGCCCGATCGTCACGTCCAGCAGCTCCGCACCGCAATTGAGCCGCTCCGGATAGCGCAGCTCCGGCAGATCGAACAACAACCGGGGCCACTGCTCCGCGGGCGGCAGATGCTCGCGCGCGAACGTGTCGAGATGAGCCGAAGGTGTCAGCTCCAGGCCGGCCGAGGGTGTCAGCTCCATGTTCGCCCCTTGTCGTGGTGGGGTCGCCCAACGAGCGTATCGTGATGGTGACGACAGTCAACGGTCCGCGATAAAAGTGCCGACAAGTGGGGGCTCGGATGCCCGTATTCTCACTCGATCCGGAACAAACCGCCTGGTGCGCGGACCTGCGCACCCTGGCCGCCGAACAACTGCGCCACATCGCCGAGAAAGGCGAACCCGGCCACGTCAACCGCCCGCTCGTCGCCACCCTCGGCGAACTCGGCCTGCTGGAACGGCTCTTCGGCGCCGGCGCGCTCGACCTCTGCCTCCTGCGCGAATCCCTCGCCCACGGCTGCACCGAAGCCGAGACCGCACTCGCCCTCCAGGGCCTCGGCGCCTACCCGTTGGTCCAGTCAGGTACCCCCGAACAACGCGAGCGCCACCTTCCCGGCATCATCGCCGGCCGCACCATCACCGCCTTCGCACTCAGCGAGCCCGACGCCGGATCCGACGCCGCCGCACTCGCCCTCGACGCCGCACCCGACCCCGACGGAGACGGCTGGCACCTCACCGGCACCAAACGCTGGATCTCCAACGCCCCCGAAGCCGACCTCTACACCGTCTTCGCCCGAACGGGTGAAGCCCCCGGCGCCCGCGGCATCACCGCCTTCCTCATCCCCGCCGACCGCCCCGGACTCACCGGCAGCCCCCTCGACATGCTCTCCCCCCACCCGATCGGCACCCTCACCTTCGACGCCGTACCCGTCACCCGCGACGACGTCCTCGGCGAACCCGGCGCCGGCTTCCGCGTCGCCATGAACACCCTCAACCTCTTCCGGCCCAGCGTCGGCGCCTTCGCCATCGGCATGGCCCAGGCCGCCCTCGACGCCACCCTCGCCCACACCGCACAGCGCCACGCCTTCGGCGGACCACTGAAGAACCTCCAGGCCGTCTCCCACCAGGCCGCCGAAATGGCCACCAGGACCGAAGCCGCGCGCCTCCTCGTCTACGCGGCCGCCTGCGCCTACGACACCGGCGCCCCGGACATGCCACAGCGCTCCGCCATGGCGAAACTGTTCGCGACCGAGACCGCCCAGTACGTCGTCGACACCGCGGTACAACTGCACGGCGCACGCGCACTCCAGCGCGGCCATCTGCTCGAACACCTCTACCGGGAGGTCCGCGCCCCGCGGATCTACGAAGGCGCCAGCGAGGTGCAGCGCAGCATCATCGCCAAGGAGCTGTACGCCAGGGCCGGCACCGAGGAGACCAGCCGATGAGCCTCGAACGCATCAACCCGCCCGGGCTGTCCCCGGCCAGCGGCTTCTCGCACGCCGTCGCCGCCACCGGCTCCCGGCTGGTCTTCCTGGCCGGACAGACCGCACTCGACGCGAACGGCAAGGTGACCGGAACCGGCATCGTCGAGCAGTTCGAAACGGCCCTCACCAACCTCCTCGCCGCCCTCGCCGCGACCGGCGGCACCCCGCACGACCTCGCCCGCGTCACCGTCTACGCCACCGACGTCGCCGACTACCGCGCCCACACCGCCGAACTCGGCCACGTCTGGCACCGGCTCGCGGGCCGGGACTACCCCGCGATGGCGGTCATCGGAGCCGTCCGCCTCTGGGACGAACAGGCACTCGTCGAAATCGACGGGATCGCCGTACTGCCCTAGCGAGTGTCCGGCGCCCCGGCCGTGACCGGTGACAGAACCCCGTCGCCGGTCACACAACCACTGTCTCCGGTCACACAACCGCCGTGACATTGCACCGTCGCGGTCACCCCTCCAGCAGCGCGCCCATCCACTCCTCGACGGCGTCCGGCGTACGCGGCAGCGCACCCGACATCAGCCGGGCCCCGTCCGCCGTGACCACCAGATCGTCCTCGATACGCACCCCGATACCGCGCAGCTCGGCGGGCAGGGTCTCGTCGTCGGGCTGGAAGTACAGGCCCGGCTCGACGGTGAGGACCTGCCCCTCCTCCAGCACCCCGTCGAGATAGACCTCCGCCCGGGCCCTGGCGCAGTCGTGGACGTCGAGGCCGAGCATATGGCCGCTGCTGCACAGCGTGTAACGCCGGTGGAAGTCGCCTTCGGCGTGCTTCAGCACACCCCAGTCGGCCAGCCCCTCCGCGATCACCCGCATACCGGCGCGGTGGAAGTCGCGGAACCGCGCCCCCGGCCGGAGCGCCGCCATGCCCGCCTCCTGGGCGGCGAGCACGAGTTCGTACACCTGCCGCTGAACGGGCGAGAAGCGGCCGGAGAGCGGCAGGGTGCGGGTGATGTCGGCGGTGTACAGGGTGTCGGTCTCCACGCCCGCGTCGAACAGCAGTAGTTCGGAGGGGTCGAGACGGCCGTCGTTGCGGATCCAGTGCAGGACACAGGCGTGCGCACCGGACGCGGCGATGGTCTCGTACCCCGTGCCGTTGCCCTCCAGCCGGGCGCGCAGCCCGAAGACACCCTCGATCCAGCGCTCGCCCCGCGGGTGGGCCAGAGCGCGGGGCAGCGCGCGGACGACGTCCTCGAAACCGGCCGTGGTGTGGTCGACGGCGCGCTGCAACTGCCCGATCTCCCAGGCGTCCTTGACCAGGCGGAGCTCCGCGAGGGCCGTGGCCAGTTCCGGGTCGGTCGCGGCGTCACGGCCGGGAGGCAGCAGGCCGAGCCCGTCGAGGTGGACGCAGCGGATACCGGTCAGCCGCTCGGCCTCGGCGAGGTCGGCCCGCCGGCCCACCCAGAACTCTCCGTACCGGCGGTCCCGGTAGAACTCGTCGTCGCCCTCGCCACGAACCGACCGCGGGCGCAGATACAGCACCGCCTCGTGGCCGCCCCCCGGGCCCGAGGGCTCCATCACCAGCACATGGCCGGGCTGGTCCTCGCCGGTCAGACCCGTCAGCCAGGCGTACGCGCTGTGCGGCCGGAAGCGGTGGTCGCAGTCGTTGGAGCGGACCCTCAACTCGCCGGCGGGAACCAGCAGCCGCTCACCCGGGAAGCGCGCGGACAGCCGCGCCCGGCGGGCCGGCGTGACGGCGCACGCCGGGACGCGGACATCCCCGGGCAGCGGACCGGCCGCCCAGTCGGCGCCCATGAAGGCCGCCAACTCGGGGGAAACGGGCAGGTCATGGCTACCGGTGTGGAGAGGCGGGACACGGTGCGGGGTGCCGGACATCTCGACTCCTCGGAGGCGAAGGTGGGCTGAGGGCTTGTCAGTGCAATTTCACATTACTATGTTACGGGTCACATCGCGCCTTCCCGATACGGCCAATCCCCGCGTACACCACGGGATTTCGCGATCACCGCACCGCTGACGCACCACCCCACAGCCACCTCCCACACAGGAGCCATCGGTGTCCCAGCCTCGATCCGTGCTGCCCAGATCCGCGCGCACCCCCCTGCTCGCCGCAGCCGTCGCCGTCACCCTCCTCACCACGCTCGGCCAGATCCCCCGGGCGGCCGCCACGGAACGCGCCGCCGAACCGGCCGTTCCCGCCGCACTCGCCGGCCGCCCCGCACCGGCCACGGCCGACGCCGGCCACGGCCGGAACCCCCACGACGAGGTCGACCGCCTCTCCAAGGCCCCCAAACCGGCCGCCCTGCCCGCCCCCGCCCCGGGAGAACTGGCCGAAGGCCGCACCCCCGGCCGCCAGGACACCGGCGCCGCATCCGTCGCCACCGCCCACAGCCCCGTGCCGCGCGCCGCCGGCGTCCCCTGCACCCTCGACGGCATCACCCGCCTCGGCCCCGAGCAGCTCGCCGACTTCCTCGCCGACCCGGCCGTCACCGCCGACGGCTGCCTCAGGGACCTCATCTGGACCTGGGACGCCCGCCTCACACCGATCATGTCGGACGCGCACGTCCAGGCCGTGGGCCGGCGAATATCCTCACTGGCCGCCGCTCACGACGGCCGCAACAGCACCCACCTGCTGGAGATGTTCACCTACCTCCACGCCGTCGCGTACCACGACTTCACCCGCCCGGAGATCGACATCACCGACGTCCCGACGACCGAGACACTCCGGCGGGCCATCAACGACTTCGGCACCGCGGCGCGCACCTTCCAGGTCACCCAGACCAACGCCGAGACCCTCCGCGAGGCCCTCTACACCGGCAGCGCCCCCGGCCTGCGGCACAGCCAGCTGGGGCTGATCAAGAAGGTCCTGGCCACGATGGACAGGTACCACCAGGGCCAGTACGACGACGCCGCCTGGGGCGGCGCGGCCCTGGCCGCCCTCTCCGTCAACTACCTCGGCATCTACCCGGGCAACCGGGACACCGCGTTCCACAACGTCGTCACCCAGAACGCCTCCTACCGCGACGCCTTCAAGGCCTTCGCCGGCCACACCCACCTCAAGGGCACGCCGAACGAATGGGTCGTGCGCGACGCGCTCGGCGAGTACGGCCGCTTCGGCCAGGTCGACGCGCTCAAGGCGCAGATCGTCCCCGGCCTCGGCGCCCTGCTGCCCGTCACCCGCACCAACTTCGGCAACGGCAGCCGCCCCTGGGCCCAGCTCGTGACCTGGCTGAACTTCTACGAGGCATGCAAGCCGTACGCGGTCTGCAAGGACGACATCGAGCGGGAGATCTTCCCCCACACGTACACGTACGACAGCGGAGCCATCAAGGTCCGCACCGGCCTCGACCGCGCCACCGTCGATCAGCTCTACTACGCGAGCAAGCAGGTCAAAGCGCAGTTCCACCGGGTCCTCGGCGCCGAACAACCGCTCGCCGGCGACCCCAACACCTCACTGAACATCGTGCTGTACGGCTCCCGAGCCGACTACGAGGTCTACCACCCCGTCCTCACCGGCATGGGCACCGAGAACGGCGGCGTCTACATCGAGCGCGGCGCCACCTTCTACACCTACCAGCGCCGCGTCCCGCAGGACTCCTCCCTCACCCTCGAAGAGCTCTTCCGGCACGAGTACGTCCACTACCTCAACGGCCGCTGGGCCGTGCCCGGATACTTCGGCGAGGGCCCCTGGTACAGCGGAGACCGGACCACCGCGATGGACGAGGGCACGGCGGAGTTCTTCGACGGCGCCACCCGCGACGACGGCATCGCGGTCCGCAAGTCCCTGGTCCAGGGCATCATCGACGACACCGCCGGCGGCGGCCCGCGGATGACCGTCAACCAGCTGCTGCACGCCACCTACGACGGCGACGGCTTCCGCTTCTACGACTACGCGGGCACGTTCTTCGAGTTCCTGTGGACCGAACGGCCCTCGCTGCTGCGGGAGATGTACGGCCTGCTGCGGGCCGACGACCCCGCGGGCTTCGACGCCTGGCGCACCCGGCTCGGCGCCGACCCGGCGCTCCAGCGGGACTACGACCGCTTCCTGGACACGCAGATCGCCGACGTCGACGACCTGTTCGTGCCCAACACCACGTACACGCCCAACGACCGGCTCAGGGACACGACGGCGGACGCCGTCCGCGCCTCCTTCGCCGCCGCCACCCAGGCCGATCCGGCGTGCACCGAGAACGGCGACCCCGGCAAGCGGCGCTTCACCTGCACCGGCAGGATCACCGCCAACCTCTCCGACGCGGGAAACCCGGACCTCGTCTTCAAGGACATGTCCGAGACGGTCGACTACTTCATCCTCGACCGGGCGGCACCCGCCTCCACCAACCTCGCCGACATGAACTGCTCCTTCGGGCCGGTGGAGATCTGGAGCAACGGCCGGGCGGGCACGTCGACTTACCGCTGCGAAGGGCCGCTGCGCAGCTGAGCCGCACACGCCGGTGCCTTTGCGCCTGATTCCCTTCCCCGGTCACACAGCAATGTGACATATTACTGCTGTGCCCACCAGAAACCCTCGTGGTCCCCTGGACGCCGTCATCATCGGTGCCGGAGTCGTCGGCGCGGCCTGCGCCTACTACGCGAGCCGCGCCGGCCTCGCCGTGACGGTCGTCGACCGCGGCTCCGTCGCGGGCGGCACCACCGGCGCCGGGGAAGGCAACCTCCTCGTCTCCGACAAGGAGGCAGGGCCCGAGCTCGACCTCGCGCTGCTGTCCACCCGGCTCTGGCGCGAACTCACCGACGTCCTCCCACCGGAGACGGAGTACGAGCCCAAGGGCGGTCTCGTCGTGGCGCCCGACGAGACCGCCCTCACCGCACTGCGCGACTTCGCCGAGGACCAGCGCAAAGCCGGCGTCGAAGCCCACGAAGTCCCCGCCGGCCGGCTCCACGACCTGGAACCCCACCTCGCACACGGACTCGTCGGCGGCTTCCACTACCCCCAGGACGCCCAGGTCCAGCCCGCCCGCGCCGCCGCCCAACTCCTGCTGGCCGCACGCCGGTCAGGAGCCGGCGTCCGCCTCGGGGAACAGGTCACAGCCGTCCTCACCCGGCCCGACGGCAGCATCCGCGGCGTACGCACACCACGCGGTGAACTCCACGCCCCCGCCGTCGTCAACGCCACCGGCACCTGGGCCGGCGACCTCGCCCGCCTCGCCGGCACCCACCTGCCCGTCCTCCCGCGCCGGGGATTCGTCCTCGTCACCGAACCCCTGCCACGCGTCGTCCGCCACAAGGTCTACGCCGCCGACTACATCTCCGACGTCGCCAGCGGCTCCGCGGCCCTCCAGTCCTCGGCGGTCGTCGAAGGCACCCCCGCGGGACCGGTCCTGATCGGCGCGACCCGCGAACGCGTCGGCTTCGACCGGACCCTGTCCGCCGAAGCCCTGCGCCGGCTCGCCACCCAGGCCGCCGCACTCTTCCCCGTACTCGACGACGTACGCGTCATCCGCACCTACCACGGCTTCCGCCCCTACCTCCCCGACCACCTGCCCGCCATCGGCCCCGACCCGCGCGTGCCCGGACTGTTCCACGCGTGCGGCCACGAAGGCGCGGGCATCGGACTCGCCCCGGCCACCGGACTGCTGATCGCCACCGCACTCGGCGGCGGGCAGCCGGCCCTGGACCCGCGGCCCTTCCGGCCGGACCGTTTCGACCAGGCAGGAGCAGCACAGTGAGCAGAACACCGGCCTCCCTGGTGCGGGCCGAGCCGGACCCCCCGTACGAGATCACCTTCGACGGGCGCCCGGTCACCGCACTGCCCGGGCAGAGCATCGCCGCCGCACTCTGGTCGGCGGGAATCCTCTCCTGGCGCACCACCCGAGACGGCGGCGCGCCCCGCGGCGCCTTCTGCGGCATCGGCACCTGCTACGACTGCCTCACCACGGTCAACGGCCGCCCCAACCAGCGTGCCTGTCTGGTCCCCGCCCGCCCGGGTGACGCGATCACCACCCAGAAGGGCACCGGTCATGACGAACTCGCCGTCTGAACCCCCGGCACCGCCCTGCGAACTGGCCGTCGTCGGCGCGGGACCCGCCGGACTCGCGGCCGCCGTCACCGCGGCCGGCCTCGGACTGCGGGTGACGCTCCTCGACGCGGGCGACCGGCCCGGCGGACAGTTCTACCGCCACCCCGCACCCGGCCTCCGCGCCGCCCGGCCGGAAGCGCTGCACCACCACTGGCACGCCTTCGCGCGCCTGGAGCGCGCACTTCGCACCCATACGGCAGCGGGCCGCATCCGCCATCTGCCCGCACACCACGTATGGACCGTCCTCCCCGAACAGGCCCCGGACGCGGGCGGGACGGGCCACGCACAGAGCTGGCGGCTCCACGCCGTCGCAGGCCACGGCGACGCGGACAACGGCGGCGCGGACAACGGCGGCGCGGGCCACGGCGACGACGGGAGCGCCGTCACCGTCCGGGCCCGGACGGTGCTCCTCGCGACGGGCGCCTACGAACGCCAACTGCCCTTCCCCGGCTGGACCCTGCCCGGTGTCGTCGGCGCCGGAGGAGCCCAGGCCATGCTCAAGTCCGGCCTCGTCCTGCCCGGCCGCCGCATCGTCGTCGCGGGCAGCGGCCCGCTGCTGCTCGCCGTCGCCGGGTCCCTCGCGGCCGCGGGGGCCACGGTGCCCGCCGTCGTGGAGGCCGCCGCGTACCCGGCCTACGCCCGCCGACTCCCCGCCCTGCTGCGCAACCCGGGCAAGATCGCCGAGGCGGCCCTGCACGGCGCGGCCCTGCTCCGGCACGGCGTACGACTGCTCAGCCGGCACGCGGTCACCGCCGCACACGGCACACAACGGGTCGAGGCCGTCACGGTGTCGCGGCTCGACCAGGACTGGCGGCCCGTACCCGGCAGCGGACGACGTGTCCCGTGCGACGCCCTCGCCGTCGGCCACGGGCTGCTCCCTCAACTGGAACTCGCCACCGGACTCGGCTGCGCCACGCGCCGCACGGCCGACGGCACCGCCGCCCTGGACCTCGACGACGAACAGCGCACCTCCATGCCCGGAGTGTGGTCGGCGGGGGAGACCGGAGGGATCGGCGGGGCGGAACTCGCCCTGGCCGAGGGAGAACTGGCCGCCCTCTGCATCGCCCGCACCCTGAGCCCGACTCCGCACGATGCCCGGCGATCGCGGCGGGCCGAGGCGCTGACCTCGCGGCGTGACCGGCTGCGCGCCTTCGCCGAGGCGATGGCGGCCGTGCACCGCCCGCGTCCCGGCTGGACCGGCTGGCTCGACGACGCCACCCCTGTGTGCCGCTGCGAGGAGGTACCGGCGGGGTTCGTCAGGGAGGCGGCCGAAGAACTCGGCGCGCACGACACCCGCACCGTCAAACTGCTCACCCGGGCCGGCATGGGCTGGTGCCAGGGACGGATGTGCGGACCCGCCGTGGCCGCCCTGGCCGGCGAGGAACAGGCCCCCGACCACCGGCCCCTGTCCTGCCCCGTACCGCTGAACCATCTGGCCCGCCTGCCGGCCGAGACCCTGATGCCGGCGGACGAGGCGGACCGTCCCTGACCCCGAGGGCCCTCCACCCCGGCCCGTCCACCCTCGGGCCGTCCACCCTCGGGCCTGAAACCGACACGGTGTCAGACCCCCTTCTCCGCGAGGGATCGACCTCTTGTGGCGGTCTCACGATGCTTAGTAAAATGTCACACCTCACACTAGGAGTTGCTATGGCACCCGCACCCCGTACGCGCCCCTGGCACGGCATCATGGTCGCCACCGCCCTGCCCCTTCGCGACGACCTCTCCGTCGACCACGACGCCTACGCCGACCACGTCGCCTGGCTGATCGCCAACGGCTGCGACGGAGTCGTCCCGAACGGCTCCCTCGGCGAGTACCAGACGCTCACCGACGACGAACGCGCCCGCGTCGTCCGCACCGCCGTCGAGGCCGCGGGCGACGGGAACCGCGTGATGCCCGGCGTCTCGGCCTACGGCAGCACCGAGGCCCGCCGCTGGGCCGACCAGGCCGCCGAGGCCGGCGCCGGATCCGTACTCCTCCTGCCGCCCAACGCCTACCGCGCCGACGAGGAGACGGTCGCCGCCCACTACGCCGACGTCGCACGCAGCGGCCTGCCCGTCGTCGCCTACAACAACCCGCACGACACCAGGACCGACCTCACCCCCGACCTGCTCGCCCGGCTGCACCGCGAGCAGAGCATCGTCGCCGTCAAGGAGTTCAGCGGCGACGTCCGCCGGGCCTACGAGATCGCCGAACTCGCCCCGGGACTCGACCTGCTGGTCGGCGCCGACGACGTCCTGCTCGAACTGGCCCTCGCCGGCGCGGTCGGCTGGATCGCCGGATACCCCAACGCGCTGCCCGCCTCCTGCGCCACGCTCTACCACGCCGCCGTCACCGGGGACCTGGACACCGCGCTGCCCCTCTACAAATCCCTGCACCCACTGCTGCGCTGGGACTCCAGGACCGAGTTCGTCCAGGCCATCAAGCTCTCCATGGACCTCGCGGGCCGCCCCGGCGGACCGACCCGCCCGCCGCGCTCACCGCTCACCGGCGAACAGGACACCGCCGTACGCGCCGCCACCGAGAAGGCACTCGCCGAGGGCCTCCAGTAGCCGGAAGCCCCCCGGCAGCAGCGAGAAGGGACCTCATGCGCACCCGTCACGTCTACCACGCCGTCGACTCGCACACCGAAGGCATGCCGACCCGCGTCATCACCGGCGGCGTCGGCGTCATCCCGGGCGCCACCATGGCCGAACGCCGGCTGCACTTCATCGAGCACCTCGACCCCGTCCGCACCCTGCTGATGTACGAGCCGCGCGGCCACTCCGCCATGAGCGGGGCGATCCTCCAGCCGCCCACCCGTCCGGACGCCGACTACGGGGTCCTGTACATCGAGGTGTCCGGACTGCTGCCCATGTGCGGTCACGGCACCATCGGCGTCGCCACCGTCCTCGTCGAGACCGGCATGGTGCCCGTCACCGAACCGGTCACCACCGTCCGCCTCGACACCCCGGCAGGCCTCGTCGGCGTTGACGTCCGGGTCGAGGACGGCGCGGCCACCTCCGTCACGCTCACCAACGTGCCCTCCTTCTGCCTCGGGCTCGACCGCAAGGTCGACGTACCCGGACACGGCACGGTCACCTATGACATGGCATACGGCGGCAACTTCTACGCCTTCGTCTCCCTGGACGCCCTCGGCCTGCCCTTCGACCGCGAACGCAAGGACGACCTGCTCGCCGCCGGACTGGCCATCATGGACGCCATCAACGCCACCGACCGGCCCGTCCACCCCGAGAACCCCGCCATCGACGGCGTCAAGCACGTCTACCTCACCGCCCCCGGCTCGGACGCCACAAGATCCCGGCACGCCATGGCCATTCACCCCGGCTGGTTCGACCGCTCACCGTGCGGCACCGGCACCAGCGCCAGGATGGCCCAGCTCCACGCACGCGGAGAACTCCCCGTCGGCCGGGACTTCGTCAACGAGTCCTTCATCGGCACGGAGTTCACCGGCCGCATCGTCGGGGAGACCACCGTGGGCGGACTGCCCGCCGTCATCCCCACCGTCACGGGCCGCGCCTGGATCACCGGTACCGCGCAGTACTTCCTGGACCCGGCCGACCCGTTCCCCGGAGGCTTCCTCCTGTGACCCCGCCCCCGGCCGCGCTCCCGCCGACGCCCGCGACCTCCCACCCGCCGACGCCCCGGGCCGAGAACGCCGTCCGCACCACCGACTACCACACCGCCGGCGAGCCCTTCCGCATCGTCACCGACGGGCTGCCCCCGGTCCCCGGCGACACCGTGGCCGAACGCTGCGCCGGTGTCATCGGTGCCGGGGGCTCCGCCACCGCACCGCGCCCCGGACCGCTCGACGACATCCGCCGGCTCCTCGTGCAGGAACCACGCGGACACGCGGGCATGTACGGAGGGTTCGTCGTACCGCCGGACGACGGCGGGGCCCACTTCGGCGTCCTGTTCTGGCACAAGGACGGCTACTCCACCGCCTGCGGCCACGGCACCCTCGCGCTCGGCGCCTGGGCCGTCGACAGCGGCCGCGTCCGCGCACCCGACGACGGTTCCGCGGAGATCCGCATCGACGTGCCCTCCGGACGCGTCCGGGCCACGGTGCACCGCGCACACGGCCGCACCACCGCCGTCACCTTCCGCAACGTCCCCACCCGCGTGACGGCCCGCAAGGTCCCGGTCGCGACCAGCTTCGGCACCGCCGACGTCGATGTCGCCCACGCCGGAGCCTGCTACGCATCGGTGCCCGCCGCACAACTCGGCCTCGACGTGGACCGCGCCTCGCTGCCCCGGCTCGTCCGCGCGGGCCGGGAGATCCGCGCCGCCCTCGCCGGACACCCCGCCACCTGGCACCCCGACAGCCCACTGCTGTCCGGCGTTTACGGTGTGATATTGCACGAGGAACTCCCCGACACCCCCGCCGGTCCCGCCCAGGCCAACGTGACCGTCTTCGCCGACGGCCAGGTCGACCGCTCGCCCTGCGGCTCCGGTACCTCCGCACGCCTCGCCCTGCTGGCCGAGGACGGCCGACTGGGTCCCGGCGACGTCCTGCACCATGAATCGGTCGTCGGCACGGTCTTCACCGGACGCGTGATCTCCCGTACCGACGCGGGAGCCGTCACCGAGGTCACCGGCACCGCGCACCGCACCGGCGAGCACACCTTCGTACGCGACCCGTACGACACCCTGACGACGGGATTCCTGCTCTGACCGCACCCCCGACGGGGAGTTGTCCACAGGCCTTCCGGGGCCTGGACGTGGCCTGGGAGGATCTTGCCGTGGCCGCGCCGTTCACCGGGCGGCCGCGACGCCTACGACGACTGCGACGCCTACGACGTCCACGGCGTCCACGACGGAACCGGGCAGCGCAACGTGACATTGTACGCTTGCCCTCCACTGGATTCTCGGAGGAAGCGTCATGGGGGACCTGAAGCAGATCAACCTGATCACCGCTCAGGAGCGGCTGCGCGACCAGGTCGCCCACGCCCTGCGCGCCGCGCTCGTCGCCGGCGAACTCCGCCCCGGCCACGTCTACTCCGCACCCGGTCTCGCGGCCGACTTCGGCATCTCGGCCACACCCGTCCGCGAGGCGATGCTCGACCTCACCCGCGAGGGCCTCGTCGAGCCCGTCCGCAACAAGGGCTTCCGCGTCACCGAAGTCAGCGAGCGCGACCTCGACCAGTACACCGAACTGCGCGCACTGATCGAGGTGCCGACCGTCGGGCAGGTCACCCAGATCGCCACGGAGGCCCAGCTGGACGCGCTGCGGCCCATCGCCGAGGAGATCGTGGAGCACGCCACGAACCACCATCTGATCGGCTACCTGGACGCGGACCGCCGCTTCCATCTCGGCCTGCTCGCCCTCGCAGGCAACGACCGCCTGGTCGAGACCGTGGGAGACCTGCGCAAGCGCTCCCGGCTGTACGGCCTCACCAGGCTCGACGAACTCGGCCTGCTCGTCGCCTCCGCGGAGGAACACCACGAACTGCTCGACCTGATGCTGGCCGGGGACGAGCTGGCCGCCGAGGAATGCATGGCCCGCCACCTCGGCCACGTCCGCTCCCTCTGGGCACGGGCCAGGGACGAACCGGTGGAGCCGCGCCCCAAGCGCACCCTCGGCAGCCGCTGACGTCCGGCCACCCGGGCCGCCGGCTCGACGAACTCCTCCCCGGGGGAGGGTTCGTGGAGATCGACGACAGCCGCACCCCGATCCCCGAGGACCGGCCCCGGCGGCTCGCCGCCGTCCTGCGTGGCTTCATCGCCGAGCCCGCCCCGTAGTCGGCCACCACCGCCGCTTGATCGACTGGTGACGGCCATGGCCCGGGCTTACGGTCGAAGAACGGACGCCCGACGCTGCTCTCCTACGAGGCGGCTGTGCCATGACCTCGCCTCAGCCGGCCCCTGTGCCAGGGACCGCCACCTCCGCACACGGCGACCGTCACGGCATCGCGCTCCTGGTCATCGCCTCCTGCCAGTTGATGGTGGTCCTCGACGCCACCATCGTGAACATCGCGCTGCCGCACATCCAGCACGCGCTCGGCTTCTCGACCACCGGCCTGTCCTGGGTGGTCAGCGCCTACACACTCACCTTCGGCGGACTGCTGCTGCTCGGCGGCCGCGCGGGCGACATCCTGGGCCGGCGACGGGTGTTCGTCTTTGGCGTGCTGCTGTTCGTCGTCGCCTCACTGCTCGGTGGACTGGCCCAGAACTCCGGACAGCTCCTCGCCTCCCGGGCCCTGCAGGGTGCCGGAGGCGCCGTCGCGTCCCCGACCGCGCTCGCCCTGATCAGCACGACGTTCAGGGAAGGCCCGGCCCGCAACCGGGCCTTCGGCGTCTTCGCGGCCGTGTCCGCGGCAGGCGGCGCGATCGGTCTGCTCGCGGGCGGCATCCTCGTCGAATGGCTCGACTGGCGCTGGGTGTTCTTCGTCAACGTCCCCATCGGACTGCTCATCGCCCTCGCCGCTCCGCGCCGCCTCCAGGAGTCCGAACGCCACCCGGGACACTTCGACATCGCCGGGGCACTGACCTCCACCCTCGGCATGGTCCTGCTGGTGTACGGCTTCATCCGCGCCGCGCAGGACGGCTGGCGGGACGGGACCACCCTGGCGGCCTTCGCCTCGGCGCTCGTCATCCTCACGGTCTTCGTCCTCGTCGAGCGGCGCTCACGGCAGCCGATCACACCGCTGCACATGTTCGCGGACCGCAACCGCGCCGGCACGTACGGCATGATGCTCAGCCTCGCCGCCGCGATGTTCGGCATGTTCTTCTTCCTCACGCTCTTCGTCCAGAACGTGCTCGACCTCAGCCCGCTCCGCGCCGGCCTCGCCTCCCTGCCCGTCAGCGTCATGATCGCGGTCGGCGCGGGCCTCGCTTCCCGTCTGCTGCCCCGGTTCGGGCCCAAGCCCTTCATGCTGACCGGAGCGCTGCTCGCCACGACGGGCCTGACCTGGCTGACGGCGACCGACGTCCATTCCAGCTACGTGGGCAGCATCCTCGGACCGATGATCGTCTTCGGACTCGGCATGGGACTGCAGTTCGTCGCCCTCACCCTGATGGCGCTCTCCCGTGTCCCGCCGCAGGAGTCCGGCGCGGCCTCCGGGCTGCTCAACACCAGCCAGCAGATCGGTGGCTCGCTCGGACTGTCCATCCTGGTCACGGTGTTCGGCACGGCCGCCGCCACCGAGGCCGCGCGACAGACTCCGGACTTCCTCGCCCGCGCGACCGCGCAGCAACGGCTGCGCTTCGCACGCACCGGGTCGCTGCCGTCGCCCTGGGCGGACGAGATCCTCGCCGCCGGGGCCTCCGCCGCGTTCGTCGCGGCCGCGGTCTTCACCGCGATCGCCGCGCTGATCGCCCTGCTGGTCATCCAGGCACGGGCCTCGGACATCGACCGGCTCAAAGGCACGACGGGCGCCGGAGCGCGGGATCCGAAGAGGTGAACCCGGGCTCAGTACCCCGACAGCTGGAACCACACCCACTTGCCGTGGTCACCGACCGTGGCCACGCCCCAGGACACGGCCAGAGCCTCCAGCAGGTCCAGCCCGCGCCCGGTCTCCATCTCGTCCACGGGCTCGTCACCCGAGCGCGCCCCGGCACTCATGCCCGGCTCGGTGTCGAAGACCGCGCCGGTGATCGCGCCGGCGGCCTCGTCGCGGGCGACGGCGACCTCGATGGCCGCGCCGTCGGCGTGACGCACCGCGTTCGAGACCACTTCGGACAGCAGCAGCGCGGCGGTGTCCGCGACGGTGCAGTCGGCGGGCGCGACCTCTTCGAGGACGCGCCGGGCCTGGGCTGCCGCACGCGGGTGCCGGGGCAGAGTGGCGACTGCGCTGTTTCCGGTCATCAGTGAGCTCCAAGTTCCGCCGTCGGGCCGGACCTGCCGGCCGCTGGACTACTTCCAGCCTGACGGCGGAAAAGGGCCCCAGAACGTACCTTTCCGCCGGATTACGGTGTGCCGGACGTCACGGTGCGGCGTAACTTTCGTCGCGTCGATGCCGTGGCTCGGACCGGGGAAGCCGTGGCTCGGACCGGGGAAGGCCGCGGCCGGGACCGGGGGAGATGCATGCCCCGGAAGACCGCGGCCATGCGCAGCACGAACACCACTCCCGCGGCCACCGGCGTCGCCAGGCCCGGGCCGGCGCCCGCCCGGTCCAGCAGCAGGTAGCACACCGCGCCCGCGAGGGCCGCGGTCGCGTACACCTCCTCCCGCAACAGCAGCGGAGGGAACTGGCCGCACAGCACATCCCGGACGACCTCGCCGGTCACCCCGGTGAGAACCGCCAGAATGATCACGGCGAGCGGGGTGACATGCGCTTCCACGGCGGCTCGCGCCCCGATGACGGTGACCACGGACAGCCCCAGCGCGTCGACGATCATCAGAGTCCGGTGCGGCAGCTCCCACCTGTGCAGATACGCCATGGTCACGACCGCGACGAGGCCGATGACGGCGAGCAGCTGCCAGTCCTGTGTCCAGTACAACGGGTGCCGGTCCAGGATCACGTCCCGCAGCGTGCCCCCGGACACCGACGCGGCGAAGGCGAGGACGAGCCCGCCGAAGGGGTCCATCCGGGCCCGGTGCGCGGCGAGCACACCACTCGCGGCGAACGCGGAGATACCCAGCAGGTACAGCGCATGCAGCATGGGACGGTTCTCGCTCCGGGGTCGGACGGACAGCGGACAGGGCCGCGCCGGGACGCGACACGGCACAGCACCGGTGTGACATGGCACAGGGCGTGTGTGACATGGCACCGCACGGACGTGGCTCAGCACCCGCACAAGCGTGGGCCGAGGCGCGACGCGGCACTGCCCCTCGGGGGGTGGGAACAGCGCCGCGCCGCACATCCAGCCTGAGGCCCGCACAGGCCCTCACGGCGTGCCGATCGTCGGTGTTCGCCGCGACGAAAGTGACGCCCCGGGACCCGGTCGCGCTCGTACGGCCGGACCGCGCGCCGCGACTTACAGTGGCCGCAAGGCGCGCATACCGCGAGGTGGTGAGGGCCGAGTGACCGAGCGCACGGGGGAAGGCCGCTGGTCGGAGCGGCAGCGGGACGCCCTGCTCACGGTGGTCGTGGTCCTCGCGGGCGTCGGGGACGCCTGGGTCAAGTCGCCGAACGGGCTGCTCACCGGCGCGCCCTTCGCCGTTGTGGTGGTCGTATCGGGCGCGGTCGGCCTCGCACTGTGGTGGCGCCGGCGGGCTCCGGGCGTGGTCGCCGCCGTCGTCATGGTGGGGTACGTGATCGCCTTCACGCCGGTGGCCATGGGCGTGGCCATGTACACAGTGGGGGAGCGGTACCGGCGCATCCGCACCCTGGTCCTCTTCGGGGTGGCGGGCTGCCTCGCGGGCGTCCTGTCGCTGTGGGCGGGGCCCCCGGGCCTGGATCTGCGATACGGGGCGTTCGCCCTCGCGCTCATCCTCGGGCCGCTCATCGTCGGCTACGCCGTCGCCATCCGGCGTGATCTGGCTCTGGAGGCACAGAGCACGATCGACGCGTTGGAGAGGGAGAGGCATCTGCTGGTCGAGCGGGCCCAGGTGGGGGAGCGGGCCCGGATCGCCCGCGAGCTGCACGACGTCGTCGCGCACCGGGTGGGCAATATCGTCCTCACCGCGGGAGCGCTGAAGGTCGGGCCGCAGGCACGGGACCCGGCCGTCGCCGAGGCCGCGGAGCTGATCAGGGACGAGGGGCATCAGGCGCTGGAGGAACTGCGCGAGGTCCTCGGCGTCCTCACCCCCGGCCGTCGCGGACAGGCCGCCCCCGCGAAGGCGCCCCATCCCGACGCCTCTCAGCTGGACAAACTCGTCGAAGGCGCGGCGCGGCTCGGCCGCCGCGCGACGCTACGGGTCGACGGGCACCCCGAGACCCTGCCCGCCCCCGTGCAGCGCGCGATCCACCGCATCGTCCAGGAAGGCCTCACCAACGCGGCCAAGCACGCACCCGGCGCCGAGGTCGGCGTTCTCGTCGAGTGCCGGATGGACGGTGTCGAGGTACGGGTCACCAACGGACCCGCGGCCGCTTCACGCGACGCCGACTCGCCGCCCAGCGGTGGCAACGGGCTCATCGGCCTCGCGGAGCGGGTCGCCCTGCTCGACGGCACGGTCACCGCGGGCCCGTACGACGGTGGCTACCGGATCGACGCCTTCATCCCGCACGGCCCGGCACCGGCGAACACCTGAGCCGCCGGGCCCGTCCCCGGCTGCCCGCCGCTGTACAACGCCACACGCCACACGCCACACGTCAGCCGTCGTCCGTAGCCAGCCACCGTCCGCCGTCCGCCGTCAGCGTTCCAGCCCCGCCCGGTAGGCCAGCCGGGCGGCCTGCACCCGGTTGTCCGCGCCGACCTTCGCCAGCAGCCTGCTGACCTGGCCTTTGACCGTGCCCTCGCTGATGTGCAGAGCAGCGCCGATATCGGCGTTGGACAGCCCTTTGGCGATCAGCCGGAGCACCTGGAGATCGCGGTCCGTCAGGGACTCCAGGACCTGCTTCTCCGCCTCCGTCAGCTGCGCCGATTGCCCGGCCAGTACCTCCAGGACCCGGCCGGTCACCGCCGGGTCCAGCGTCGCCATGCCCTCGGCGACCTGACGTACGGCACGCAGCAGCTCCTCCGGAGGCGTGTCCTTCAGGAGGAACCCGCTGGCGCCCGCCCGTACGGCCTCGTCGACGTACTCGTCCGAGCTGAACGTCGTCAGGATCAGCACCCGCGGCGGCCGCGGCAGCGCCCTGATCTCCCGGGTCGCGGCCAGCCCGTCCATGCCCGGCATCCGGATGTCCAGCAGCGCGACGTCAGGGCTGAACTGCCGCGCGGCGTCCACAGCGCTGCGGCCGTCCCAGGCCTGGGCGACGACATGCAGGTCGTCGCCGGCCTCGACGATGTCGCTCAGCCCTCGGCGCACGATCTCGCTGTCGTCGGCGATCAGGACATGGATCACCATGGCGGTCCTCCGGCACTGCGCAGGGGTGCGTCACATTGCACACCCCCTCATCGTCGCCGTACCGGCGCGGAGCCGCCAAAGAGACCACCGCTCATCGGGCCTCCTCGCCGGCCCGGCCCAGGCGGTACGGCGACCAGCACGACCAGCACGACCAGCACGACCGCGACGACCGGGCCGTGACATGCCGCCGTCCGCGCCTCCAGGGCGAAGGAACCCTTCTCCTCAACGTCCCGAAGGAGACGCCGTGTTCGGTGTCGCGCGCTCGACGGCGTCCGACGATCGACCGGCCACCGGCCACCGGCGGCCACGGAGCACCTCGTACGCAGGGCTAGGAGTCCGCCAGCCACGCCAGCAAGCGGCCCCGCGACCAGCAGCGGCCGATGGCCTCGGCGCGCAGGGCCGACCGGTCGAGCAGCGCCAGGCCGATGATGCTGTGGCCGGAGGCGCGGCGATCGCCGAGCGTCGGTATCGACGGGGCGACTCCGACGCCTTCCGCTGACACCCAGGCCACCGCCCGCCCGGCCGCCGCTTCGTCGAGGCGGTGCAGGAAGCGCAGACGGCTCTCGAGCGGGAAGTGCGAGAGCGCCCACGTCGTGGTGACGACGGGCAGGGCGTCGGCGGGCACACGCGCGAAGGCGTCGGGCAGCACCTCGACGGCGTCACCGTGCAGCAGCAGCGGAGGGGCCGTCGCCGCCAGCGCCATCTCGGCTTGGAGCCTCGCGATCCGCTCCCGCTGATCCGGCGGCAGACAGGCGCGCAACCACCGGGCCTCGTCCGCGTCGGTCACGTCGACCGGATCGAGGCCGACGCCGACCCGGGCGACGACCTCGGGCATCGCCCGCGTCGGGATGGGCCGGTCTCCCACGACCGAGGACGTCAACTGCACGGGAGATGACGGGTCGCCCAGCGACTGTCCGTTGCTGTACGTGATGCCCACGCGATCGACGTGGAGATTGAGCCCGGCCGGACAGCCCACGTCGATCAGCCCCACCGAATCCGCGCCCACCCGGCTCGCCGCCTCGGCAACGGCCGGATACAGCACGGCGCAGCGCCCGGTCTCGTTGGTCCGCGTCCGCCGGCGCACGGCGATGGCCACGACCGAGTCGGTCATGTGCAGCAGCGTGTCGATCGCCGCGCCGGCCGCGGCGTCCCCGTCCGCAGCGGCATAGGCGGCGGCAAGCGCCTGGGCGCGTCCGGCGAGGGCGAGGTCGTGCAACGCGGCGAGGATCACCGTGGGGTGCCGTTTGCGCGCCGGCGCCGCCTCGATGGCGCGCAGCGCCTCCTCGGACTCACTCAGGGCGAGGGCGACGCGCTCGTACAGCGGCGATGTTCCGGCGGCGTCGACCTCAGCGAAGTGTCGGTACACCTCGGCGAGTGTGCGGGGCCTACCCACGGGAACGGCCCGATCTGCGGCGTACGGCGCTTCCTGCGGTCGGCCCTGGCATCCCGGCGATTCTAGCCATGGGAACGTCAACCCCCGCCCCTTGCCCTCGCGGCTGCTGAGCGTATGGCGAACTGGGCAACGGACGTCCCGTTGACCGAACTAGCTTGAGCTCCCTTCGAGGTCAACTCATAGTGATGACAAGGGGGTTGTGGCTCCTGCTGGCGGGTGGCGGTGACTGCGCGTGTGGAGGTGGATCTGGTTTCATCGCGTGTCGTCCAGTAGGTCGGCCCGTGGAGGAATGGATGCCAGAGCACAGCGTGACGGTCCGGAACGTGGCGATGCCGATGGCACCGAGGTGGCGGCGGTCAGTGAATTCCTGCACCACATGCTCGCCGACGACGAGAGTCCGACGTCGCTGCGGTCCTACGCCTATGAGCTGTTGGCGTGGGTCCGGTTCTTACGCGCCGCGGACGTTCCCTGGCATCTGGCGAGCCGCGTCGAGGCCCGTGACTTCGCACTGTGGCTGAAGACCACGAAGAAGCCGCCCCGGCGGCGCCGTCCCGACGCACCCGCCCCGGGCTCGGTGAACCCGGTCACGGGGAAGGCCACGCCCGGCGAGAACTATGCCGCTCGGACCAGACGGCACGCTCGCGCGGTGATCCGCTCGTTTTACGAGTACCACCGCGAGACCCACGGCCGACCGCTGATCAACCCGTTCCCGCAGGGCAGAGCTGCCGACGAGGGGAGTCCGAACGCGCATCACAACCCGATGCAGCCGTTCCGGCAGCCCTCGAGCCGGGGCGCCTATCAAGACCCGGCGGCGGGGCCCGGGCAAGCTCCTGGACTGGCTCGAAGGCCAACCCGGAGAGACCTGGCAGGATCGCTGGATGGCCAGCGGGGCGGACGACGCCGGTTTCGAGTGGACCGATCTGCCCTTCCAGGGACGCGGCACACCCAAGAGCCACTGGCGCGATGAACTGGCCACGGGCCTGGTGCTCCTGGTCGCCGGGCAGGCGATCCGCCCCAGCTACCCGTGACTGCTGCGGCAGCGCGTGACGGTGATGCTCACCGAGACCCGGGCCGCCAGCGACCCCGATGCCTTCCAGCGGCTCGAACAACTGGCCCAGCACGCGACCCCGACAGCGAGGTCCGACGCCCTGAACAAGCTCACCTGGATCGTGATCCGCAAGGGCGGGCTGGTCAGCGACATCACCGTCGGCGACTGCATCGAGCTGACCGCCGCACTGGAGGAACACCACTTCCGCGGCAGCGCCGGCCGGCCGCTGTTCTACGCCCTGCTCAAGGAGACCGGCGTGCTCCCGGCCAGCGCACCGCTGCGACTGCGGGCGCTGCGCATCGAGGGCCGCCGCAGCGTCGAGCAGATCGTCGACGCGTACGGCATCGAGTGCCGGCCCGTCCGTGACCTGCTGGTCGAGTACTTCACTGAGCGGGCTCCCGAGCTCGACCACGTCTCGCTGCGGTCCATCGCCCGCAACCTGTGCCGGTTGTTCTGGCGCGACCTGGAGATCCACCATCCCGGCATCGACTCGCTGCGACTGGCGCCCGAGGTCGCGAGGGCGTGGAAGGAACGACTGGCCTTCATCCGTGACGCCCAGGGCCAGCCGGTGCGGGAGCGGGTGAACTTCCGCAGCGAGCTGGTGTTCGTCCGGGCGTTCTACCAGGACATCGCCCGCTGGGCCGCCGACGATCCAGCGCGGTGGGCGCCCTGGGCGACTCCGAGCAGCCAAACGAAGGTGCGAAGCTGTAGTTCTGAGGACTACAACGAGGGGATGACCTTCTTCCTCTGTTCCAAGTGCGGCACCGCGATCACGCCGGAGCTGGCCGAGCTGGCCGCCGTCCCCGACCCCTGTGACGACGAACACGACCGGGACAAGGAGACACGCCGGGCACCCTCCACCGTTCCGCGGGGCCGCTACGCGATCGATCCCGAGCCCTGGGGACCTCCCTACGTCGCGCAGGACGATCAGGAGGACCCGAAGCCGGCTCAGTCCCGAGGGCCGCTGGTCTGCCGCGAGGAGGGCTTCGTCATCTCTGCGGGCGTCCCGGACACGGTGCTGATACACCCTGAGGACGCCCCCGACCTTCAACCGCTGCCTAACTGGGAGAACAGCACCGGCTGCTGCGGGCCGACGGGTGACGAAGGACTCAACCGAGCCTGTCCCTGCGGCGCCCCGGTCGCGACGCTAGCGGCAGACTGCTTCGGGCCCTACGAACTGCACCTCGACCCCGTCCGAACCTACGCGTTCTCCCAGTAGGCACGCTGAACGGCCGCCCCGGAGCGCAACACGCCCGGGACGGCCTCTTGTCCGGCGACTTCACGACTACTTTCCGTTGCGAAGGCACTTCGATGACGAGCTAAGCGTCAAGCTGGGCTGGTTCGGATAAGCAGGCGTGTTCGTGCGTGCAGAGGGTTCCGTAGGGCCCGAGGGCGTTCGATCACGGCGGTGAGAGCATCGGCCCGATCGGATGATCGAGGAGAGGCGCCGACCCGACGGCCCAGCCACAGTCCCAAGCGGGGCGGCCGGCCACTCGTGAGTTCTTCACGCTCGCTTGATGACAGCTGTGACTGTCAGCCCCTCGTGGCCCCGTGGCAGCCTCTGGGACGTCAAGCCGGCCACAGGGGGGACGAGATGAACGAGGGCTACGCCGTCTTCTGCGACGCCGACCGGAAGTTCTACGACGCCCCCCACCGGCTCGCGGAGGACGGCGACGGACCGGGCAGGCCGTACGAGGCGGGACGGCGCGAGGCGCCGGCGGGCTGGCAGCGGAACCGCAAGGGGGACTGGCTCGCGTACCGTCCGCTCGAGGGCCGCCTCCCGGCGCAGGGCTGGAAGATCCACATATCGGCCTGTCTCGACAACGCGGAGAAGGTGCTCGACCAGGTCTGGGACTACTGCGTCCCCCGGGGCATCGCTTTCAAGTTCGTACCGAGCCGATATCTGCTGCACACCCGCAACGCCAAGTACGCGGACCGGGCAGGAAGCGGCAAGTTCATCACCGTCTACCCCGCCGACGACGCGCAGTGCAAGGCCATTGCCGAGGACCTGGACATGCTCCTGGCCGGAGAACCCGGACCGTACATCCTGAGTGATCTGCGCTGGGGAGCCGGGCCCGTCCACGTGCGATACGGCAGTTTCACCGAGCGGCACTGTCGCGACGAACAGGGGGAGTTGCGGCCCGCCGTCGAAGACGCCTCGGGCCGGCTCGTCCCGGACGTGCGGGGGCCCGCCTTCCACGTCCCGTCCTGGGTCACACTGCCCGATTTCCTCCGCCCGCATGCGGAGGCACGAGCGGCCACCACCACGGACGGCATCCCCTACACCATCGAGCGTGCCCTCCACTTCTCCAACGGCGGCGGCGTCTACGTGGGCCGGGACGACCGGACGGGCAGGCGTGTCGTGCTCAAGGAGGGCCGGCCGCACGCCGGTCTCGCCGCCGACGGGGCGGACGCCGTGACGCGGCTGGAGCGGGAGAGGGACGCGCTGGAACAGCTGGCCGGGCTCTCCTGCACCCCGGAGGTGCTGGACTGGTTCGCGCTGGGGGACCACCGTTTCCTCGTCCTGGAGTACGTCGAGGGCCGGCCGCTCAACAGCTTCTTCGCCAGGCGCCATCCGCTGATCGAGGAGGACCCCGGCGACCAGGCGCTCGCCGCCTACACGCAGTGGGCGTTACGCATCCACCGGCTCGTGGAGGACGCGGTGGCGCAGGTCCACGCGCGAGGAGTGGTCTTCAACGATCTGCATCTGTTCAACATCATGGTCATCGACGACGAGTCGTCCGTAGTGCTGCTGGATTTTGAAGCAGCGGCGCCGATCGAGGAGGGCCGGCGCCAGGTCATCGCCAACCCCGGCTTCGTGGCCCCGGCCGACCGCAGGGGCGCCGACATCGACCGGTACGCACTCGCCTGTCTGCGTCTGGCCCTGTTCCTTCCGCTGACCAACCTGTTTGCTGTGGACCGCGCGAAAGCGGCCCATCTGGCCGACATCGTGGCGGAGAACTTCCCGGTGGACCGCGCCTTCCTCGACGAGGCGGTCGCGGAAATCACCCGCGGCCACCCGTCCGCGGAGCCGGCCCGGGTGCCCCGGGCGGACCACCTGCCCCTCGAACCGGGACCGTCCGCGGAGCCGGTCCGGGTGCCCCGGGCGGACCACCTGCCCCTCGAACCGGGACCGTCCGCGGAGCCGGTCCGGGTGCCCCGGGCGGACCACCTGCCCCTCGAACCGGGACCGTCCGCGGAGCCGGTCCGGGTGCCCCGCGCGGACTACCTGCCCCTCGAACCGGGCGACTGGCCGCACAGCCGCGACTCGATGGCGGACGCCATCCGGGCCTCGGCCCGTTTCGGCCGGGACGACCGCTGTCTGCCCGGCGACATCGCCCAGTTCGCCACCCCCGTGGGCGGCGCCTGCTTCGCGCACGGGGCGGCAGGAGTCCTGTACGCGCTGGCCGAGACCGGCTGCGGCAGCTGGCCCGAGGCCGAGGAGTGGCTGCTGCGAAGCGTGCGCCGGCCGGCTTCCGGCAGCCCTCTGGGCTTCTACGACGGGCTCGCCGGCATCGCCTGGACGCTCGACCACCTCGGGCATCGGGCGGCGGCCATGAACCTGCTGGAGGTCGTCCTCGCCGAGGACTGGACCGACATGGGGCCGGACCTGCACAGCGGCCTGGCCGGCATCGGCCTCGCCCTCGACGCGCTGGCCGAGTCCACCGGCGAGAGCTCGCTGCGGGAGGCCGCCCTGGACTGCAGCCGCCTCGTCGCCCGCGCAGCGGCGGCGGACCGCGGCCGCCCCGCCGGCAGAGCCGGGCTGCTGCACGGCGCCTCCGGCGCGGCCCTGCTGCACCTGCGCCTGTTCGAGAGGACCGGCGACCCGGCCCTCCTCGGCCTGGCGGCCGATGCGCTCCACCGCGATCTGGACCGCTGCGTACGCAGCGCCGGCGGAGCGCTCCAGGTCGACGAGGGCTGGCGCACCATGCCCTATCTTGGTGCGGGCAGCGCCGGTATCGGCATGGTGCTCGACGACTGGCTCGTCCACGGCGACGACGAGCGCTTCACCCGGGCGCGGCAGGAGATCGTACGGGCCGCGCAGGCGAAGTTCTATGCGCAGCCCGGCCTCTTCCGGGGTGCCGCCGGCATGGTGCTGTACCTGAGCCGGACGGCGGCGACCGGCCCCGGCACCTCGCCGGCCGACCTGGCACGGCAGATCGGTGTGCTGTCCTGGCACGCCCTGCCCTACGAGGGCCATCTCGCCTTCCCCGGCGAGCAGATGATGCGGCTCTCCATGGATCTCGCCACCGGCACGGCCGGCTGCCTGCTGGCCCTCGGCGCCGCACTGGACGACGCCCCGGTGCAGCTGCCGTTCCTGCCGCGCGTATCTCCCGGCCGCTCCCGCGGCCCCCAGAGCTGACCTCCGGTCACCGGAGGTCATGGCAAGGCACATTCGTCCCCGAGAAAGGAAAACGACATGTCGCTTCTCGACCTGCAGAGCATGGAGACTCCGAAGGACGCGCTCACGGACGAGATCGCCACCGGCGGCGGCAGCCGCGCGAGCCTGCTGCTCTGCGGCGACAGCAGCCTGAGCGTCACCACCTGTAACTGACCCGGTCGTCGTGCGGCACCCCGCGCGACGACGGTCAACCCTGCCGGCGGTCCCGGGCGGATTCCGCGCCTGGGACCGTTCGGCTCGAACGACGAGGGAGCGCCCGTGAGTCCCCAACGGCCGGCAGTCGCGCCCGGCAAGCGCGCCCGTGACTCGGTCGGGCCGTCCGCAACCGGCGCCGCGGCCCGGTCGCTGCTGACCGGTGGGGCAGGAGCGTTTCCCGGCCGGGCCGCGGCCCTCGTCGCGACGAGCCTGCTGTCGGCGGCCGCCGCCGTCGCCCTGCCCGCCCTGCTCGGGCGCTCACTGGACCTCGTTCTCGCCGGCGCCGCGGACGCCGGACCGTGGCTGGCGCTGTGCGCGGCACTCGTCGTCGCGGACATCGCGTGCGACGCGGCCTGCGCCCACCTCGCCGGCACACTCACCGCACACTCCGCCGCGCGAACCCGACGCCGCGCCCTTGGCCATCTGCTCGCCGCCGGGCCGAGGGCGGCGGGACGGTTCACCCCCGGCGATCTCGTGACCCGGCTGACGGCGAACGTAACAGAGGCCGCCGCGGCACCCGCGATCGCCGCGGCAGCCGTACCGGCCGTCGTCCTGCCGGTCGGCGCACTGGTCGCGCTCGCCCTGACCGACCTGTGGACGGCCGCGGTCTTCGTGGCCGGCGCTCCGCTGCTGGTGCTGCTCGTGCGCGCATTCGCCCGCAACACCTCCGCCGGGGTGGCCGAGTACCAACAGGTCCAGGGGACCATCGCCGCCCGCCTGGTCGAGGCACTCGAAGGAGCCCGCACCGTCGCCGCCGCCGGGACCACGGAGCGGGAACGCGCACGGATCCTGGCGCCCCTGCCCGAACTGGCCGCCCAGGGACGGCTCATGTGGCACGTGTACGGCCGCGCCGTCGCCCGGGGCGCGGTGCTGCTGCCTCTGCTGGAGACCGGCGTGCTCGCGGTCGGCGGGCTGCGGGTGGCGGCAGGGGACATGAGCGTGGGTGAGCTGCTGGCGGCGCTCCGCTACGCGGCCCTGGCCGCGGGCCTGGGTGCCGTCGTCGGACAGTTGTCGGGTCTGCTGCGCAGCCGGGCCGCAGCGGGGCGTGCCGCCGAGGCGCTGGCCGCACCCGTCGTGGCGTACGGCCGGCGCGGGCTGCCCGGTGACGGGTGCGGCCGGCTGGAGTTCCGCGACGTGTCGGTGGTGCGCGACGGCCGACCCGTGCTCCGGGGCGTCGGCCTGGTCGTGCCCGGCGGTGCCACCCTGGCCCTGGTGGGCCGGTCCGGCTCGGGCAAGACGGCCCTGGCACAGCTGCCCGGACGGCTGGCCGACCCCGACACCGGCACCGTCCTTCTGGACGGCGTCCCCGTTGCGGAGATCGAACGCGAGGTCCTGCGCCGGGAGGTGGGATACGCCTTCGAGCGGCCCGCGCTGTTCGGCACGACTGTGCGGGACTCCATCGCCTTCGGACCGTACGCACCACCCCTGGCCGAGGTGAGCGCCGCTGCTCGGGCGGCGGAGGCGGACGCCTTCGTGCGGCGGCTGCCGGACGGCTACGGCACGCAGCTGAAGCGCGCGCCGCTGTCCGGCGGGGAGGCGCAACGACTCGGCCTCGCACGGGCCTTCGCCCATGCCGGACGGCTGCTCGTCCTCGACGACGCCACGTCGAGTCTGGACAGCGTCACCGAACGCCAGGTCGCGCGGGCCCTCCTGCACCAGGTCCGGCCCGGCACCCGCCTCGTCGTCGCCCACCGGGCCTCCTCGGCGGCGCGGGCCGACCTCGTCGCCTGGCTCGACGACGGCCGGATCCGGGCGGTCGGTCCGCATGCCGCGCTGTGGGCGCTGCCCGAGTACCGTGCCGTGTTCGCCGCGGACGACGATCCGGCCCACGTACCGGACTGTGTGCGGCCGCACGCCGCCGCGGACGACGGGCGGGCGGGCGGCGAGGGGACGCCGGGTGAACCGGTGCGGGGCCACGGGCCGGCGGGCGGGACTCCGTGACGGCCGCAGGACGAGCGCAAACGACGGCAGGACGGGCGCAATCGACCGCAGGGCGGGCTCAGACGACCGCAGGGCGGGCTCAAGCGGCCACGGGCGGTGCGCTGCGGCCCGGGGCGGGAGGCACTCCGCCGCACGACCACCCCCCGCTGCCCCCGGCCGACGGGCCCGTTCGGGGGGCACTGCGCAGGACGCTGCCGCAGGCGGTCCCGTTCCTCGCCCGGCGCCGAGGCGTGCTCCTGCGCCTCGGCGGCTGGTCGCTGCTGGAGTCCGCGCAGACCTTCCTCGGCGGATACGGTGTGGCCGCGGCGCTCGACCGTGGGTTCCTCGCCGGGCAGCCCGTCGTGGGGCTCGGCTGGCTGGCCGTGGCCGCTGCGGCGGTCGTCGCCGGGGGGGCCGCCACGCACAGGGTGTTCCACCGCCTCGCCGACCTGGTGGAGCCGTTGCGCGACGGCCTCGTCCGCAGGGTCGTCGGCTCGGCGCTGTCCTCCGCGGTGGCAGGACGGGGAGGGCGCACCGGCCATGCGGCGCTCTCGCGGCTGACGCATCAGACGGAGGCGGCACGGGACGGGTTCGCGGGGCTGGTGATGGTGACCAGGTCCTTCGTCTTCACGACCGCGGGGGTCGTGGTGGGCCTCGCGACACTGGCTCCGGCCCTGCTGCTGGTCGTCCTGCCGCCCCTTGCCGCCGGGCTCGTCCTCTTCATCGCAGCCCTGCGCCCGATGGCGGCGCGGCAGCAGGACTTCCTGCGTACCGACGAGGAACTCGCCGCCCGGATCGGCTCCGACGTCGCCGGGCTCCGGGACATCGTCGCCTGCGGTGCCGAGGCGCGCGCCGCGGACGCGGCAGGCGAACTGATCGACGCGCAGACCCGGGCTGCCCGGGCACTGGCCCGGTGGGCCGCCGTGCGGACGCTCGCCCTCGGGCTCGCCGGGCAGGCGCCCGTCGTCCTGCTGCTGGCCGCCGCGCCGTGGCTGCAGGCCCGCGGGGTCACGGCCGGGGAACTGCTGGGCGCGCTCACGTACCTGACGCAGGCGCTGCTGCCGGCCCTGAACACCCTGATGACGGGTCTGGGCACGGCCGGCACCCGGCTGCTGGTGATCCTCGACCGACTCACCGGCCCCGACGAGCCCCCGGCGCCGGGCTCTTCCACGGCCCCGGCGGTGCGGGCCGTGGAGCAGGACGCGGCGGCAGGGGCCGTGGAGCCGGACGCGGCGGCCTCGGCTCCGGCCCCGGCCCCGGACTCGGGTCCGAGGTCACGCGGCGCGGTCACGGCCCCTGCCGGCGCTCGCCCTCGCACTCCGGGGCCCCGGCAGCCGGCGCCGCAGCAGGGGACGCCCGCGGAGCCCGACGCAGCCGCGCCGAGCCTGGAACTGCGGTCCCTGTCCTTCTCCTACGGGCCGGGCGCCACGCCCGTGATCGACTGTCTCGACCTCCTGGTGGAACCGGGTGAGCACCTGGCCGTGGTCGGACCGAGCGGTATCGGCAAGTCCACCCTGTTCGGGCTGGTCGCCGGGCTGCTCGAGCCGGACCGTGGGACGTTGCTGATCGGCGGCGCGCCCGTGCACCGGCCCGACCGGGACCCGTCCGCGGCCCGCCGGGCCCTGATCCCCCAGGAGGCCTACGTGTTCGGGGGCAGCCTTCGGGACAACCTGCTGTACCTGTGCCCGGGCGGGGTACCGACGCCTGACGTGGAGGCCGCGGTACGTGCCGTCGGCCTCGATGGCGTGGTGCGCGGGCTCGGGGGGCTGGACGCCCGGATCGACCCCGCGGCCCTGTCCCAGGGGGAACGCCAACTCGTCGCCCTGGCACGGGCGTACGTCGCCCCCGCCCGTCTCGTCCTGCTGGACGAGGCGACCTGCCATCTGGATCCGGCGGCCGAGGCCCGTGCCGAGCGTGCCTTCGCCGACCGGCCGGGAACGCTCCTGGTGATCGCCCACCGGCTCTCGTCGGCACGGCGGGCGGACCGGGTCCTGGTCCTGGACGGGGTGAGCGCGACGGCCGGACGCCACGAGGAGCTGCTCGAACGTTCCCCGACGTATCGCGACCTCGTGGGCCAGTGGCACCCGCAGGCCGGGTGACCCGCGGGCGCCGCCCCGCGGGCCCGGCCGCATCCTCCGCTCAGACCCACCCGGCGTGCTGCGATATCCGTATGGCGTCGACCCGGTTACGGGCCCCGGTCTTACGGGTGATCGTGGACATGTAGTTGCGCACGGTCCCCAGCGACAGGTGCAGGTTGCGCGCGATCTCGGCGCTCGTCGACCCTTCCGCGGCCAGCCGCAGAACGCTGAGTTCACGAGGCGTCAGAGGTATGTGCGCGGCCTGAAGGAGACCGAGGGCGAGCGATTCGTCGACGAATCGCTCGCCCTCGGCCACCTGCCTGATGCCGTCGAGTAATCGCTGCGGACCCGCGTCCTTGCTGACGTACCCGAGCGCGCCCGCGTCGAAGGCGCGGCGCAGCAGACCTGGTCTGGTGCCCGTGGCGAGCACGAGCAGTGCCGCGGCCGGACCGGCCACGCGCCGGAGCAGGCCGGTCAGTGTGCCCGGCACGGCCGCGCCCGGACACTCGACATCCGCGACGCACACGTGCGGCCGCAGGGAATCGGCCTGTCCGACGGCCGCCCGCCACGACGATCCGCTCACCTCCAGGTCCTCCTCCCTCCGCAGCAACATCGTCAGCGCGGATCGCATCAGACAGCCGTCGTGCACCAGCAGCACCCGAATCACGCTCTCTTGCCCCCCTCAACTGCCCCACCGCTCAACGTGATCGGTCGGACACCAACGGTCAGTACGTACAGCCGGTGCCCGCATTCGGGACAGGTAGTCGCGCCCACCGAGGCACGGGAGCGCTCGCCCCATGCGGGAGTGCGCCCCGTGCGCGCCGGAGCGCGTTGAGCGCACACCCAGGCGCACAAGGGGCGGTCACCGGGACGTCATCCATGCCGCCGGCCCCGACACGGCTGCCCTCAAGGCTGCCGTGCCCGGGGAAGACCGAGGCCCTGTCACCCTCCGCGAAGGGTTTCAGGGCCTCGTTCGCGTGCCGCAGTGATCTCGGTTCGTCCTGCCGTCTAGATGTCGCGGAAGTGAAGTTTCCCCGTGATGTTGGACACTCGATGCTTACGCCGCGAGGGCGTGTCCTTGCTCGTGTCGTTGCCGGATCTCCAGCGGGGTGAGGTAGCCCCAGACCGGATGCTTCCGCAGCCGCTGTCGGTTGTAGAAGGTCTCGATGAAGGCGAAGATCTCTGCTCGGGCACTCGCCCGGTCCGGCCAGCAGCGGGTGCCGATCTCTGCTTTCAGCAGTGCGAAGAACGACTCGGCGGCGGCGTTGTCGAAGCACGAGCCGGTGCGTCCCATGCTCTGCCGTAGCCCCAACCGGCCGATCTCGCGACGGAGTTCGTCGGATGTGTACTCGCTGCCGCGGTCGGAATGTGCGATGCAGCCGGGCTGGAGCCGGCTGCGTCCGGCCGCCATGACGAGGGCGTCGACGACCAGGGAGGCGCGGTGGTGATCGGCCATGGAGTAGCCAACGATCTCGCGGGTCGCCAGATCGAGCCAGGTTGCCAGGGAGAGCCACCCCTCGTCGGTGGGGATGAAGGTGATGTCGCCGACGAGCTTCATCCCGGGTGCCGGGGCGGTGAAGTCCCGAACCATCAGGTCCGGTGCGGGCACGGCCCTCTTGGACGGGCGGGTCAGCGACCTGCGCCTGCGACGGGTCACGCCGGCGATGCCGCGCTCGCGCATGACGCGCTCGATGCGCTTGCGGTTGATGCGGTGCCCGAGCCGACGTAGCTCAGCATGGATGCGCGGCACTCCGTAGGCGCCGCGGGAGGCGAGGTGCAGCACGGTGATCTCATGCGCCAGGGCGTCGTCAGCGGCCTTCCTCGCCCGCCGGGTCTTCTCACCGGCCAGCCACGTGTAGAACGAGGAGCGGGCCACCTTCAGCAGCCGGCACAGGAGAGCGACGCCGTGGGTGGTCTTCTCCGCCTCGATGAACGCGTACGCCTCGCTCATCGATCGCTCTCCTTCGCGAAGAAGACCGCCGCTTTTCGCAGCACCTCGATCGTCTCCGCCTGCTCGGCGGCCAACCTCCGCAGTCGGCGCAGCTCTTCGCGCTCCGCCGTCGTCAGCTCTCCCGGCGCCCCGTTCCCGCGGTCGACCGCATCCTGCTTGACCCAGTTCCGCAGTCCCTCGGCGCTGACCCCGAGCTCCCGGGACACCTCTGTGACGGTCCTCCCGGAGGAGTGCACGAGCGCGACCGCGTCCCGTTTGAATTCCTCCGTGTACCGCCTGCTGCGGTTGCTCTTGCTTCCCACCTGGCACTACTTCCTCTGGAACCTCACGTCCCAGTCTCCAGGTGTCCGCGATCAAGGGGAAGCTTCAACCAGCCCCGCCGACTGGATCGGTTTCCGATGACGCGCCATGTGGAGTGCGTGGCGATCCTTGAACCGGCCGCGAAGGGATCCTGACCTGCGAGTTCTTCTGTGCGCCATGCGCGGTGTGGGCCTTACGGGCGATGTCTTGACGCTCGTTCTGATCGGGCGTCACCTCGCTGCCGGCGCTGGTCACGGGTCCCGGGCGTGACTCGGCATCTCGAAGATCAGCCGCTGGCCGTTCTTTCATCAGGACTTCCGGTTTACCGGGGTCCGGTAGTGGGGCCTTCCCTTGGGGACGATGGGGGGCGCGCCGGATGGGCAGGACGTCCGTCGGTGGCGGAACCTTGCCGTATGACACGCCATCGGACGGCACTCATCCTGGTACTGCTGCTCTGTGCGGGGGCCCTGGTCGCTGCCGCATTCTCACCGACCGAGCAGCGAGCTCTTCCGGCTGTGGACGCCGCCGCCCGCCCGCTGCGCACGACCGAGCCGCACGGTGACCTGAACGACCTGCGGCCTTTCGGCCAAATGGTGGGCAACGCACAGGTGGTGGGGATGGGGGAGGCGACTCACAGCTCGCATGAATTCTTCACGATGAAACATCGCGTCCTGCGTTATCTGGTCGAGAACAAGGGCTTCCGGGCCTTCGCGCTGGAGACGAGCTGGAGCAGCGGTCTGCGCATCGACGAATATCTGCAGACCGGCGAGGGTGATCCGAAACAGATCATGCGGGAGGAATTTCAGGACGCCTACGCGTGGTGGAACACTCGGGAGTATCTGGCGCTGATCGAGTGGATGCGCGCGTACAACGTCCGCCACCCTCATGACCGGTTGCGCTTCGTGGGTGACGATTTCGCTTTCGCCGGGCCGGAACTCTACGACAAGGTGCTTACGTATGTGGCCCAGGCCGCCCCGGCGCTGCTGCCCCGCTTCACCGAGCTGTACCGGGGGCTGCGGCCGACCACGACAACCGGCACGTATATGAAGCAGTACCTTACCCGCCCGCTGGCCGAACGCCGGAGCATGGCGACGAGGACCGAACGCGCCCTGGACCTGCTCAAACGCCATCCGGCGAGTACCCAGGCGCGGAAGGGAGCCTACGCCTGGGCCGTGCAGCATGCGACCGCCATCGCTCAGACCGCCCGAGGCTACGCATTCGACTTCGAGGACCAGGAACAGGCCAAGGCGTCCATGCGTTTCCGCGACCAGCTAATGGCGGAGAACATTGCCTGGTGGCATGCGCACACGGGGCAGAAGATCCTGCTGTCGGCCCACAACGCCCACGTCTCCTACCGGACCTCCGATCCGCGCTATCCCAAAATGCAAGGCGCCTTCCTGCGCGACCAGTTCGGCAAGGGTTACGTGAGTGTCGGCTCGACCTTCGGCCGAGGCTCGTTCAATGCGACCGGTCCCGGCAAGAAAACGCGTGTCCACACGCTGGGGCCTGCCGATCGAGGGAGCACGGAGCACCTCCTCGACCAGGTGAGCCCTCGCGACTTCGCCATGGACCTGCGTACGGTGCCCAAGGCCGCACGCGCATGGCTGGCCGCCGACCGCCCCACTAGGAGCATCGGTACTTCCTATCCCGAGCCGGTGCACCGCATCGCGCAGGCGAGGTCGCACGACATTCTCATCCACCTGCATCGGGTCAGTCCCGCCCGGCTATTGGCGGTTCCGTAGCAGCGCCCCCGGTCCCGGCTCCCGCTCCCGATACCGGAAGATCTGGGCGAGCCTCTTCATGCCCTGCTCGATCTGTGCCGGACCATGTCCGGCGAAGGACATTCGCAGCGTCGCCGGGTCGGCCTGTCCCGCGAAGAACGGGGCGCCCGGAACATAGGCGACGTCATGGGCAATGGCCTCGGACAGCAGGGCGATCGCGTCGTAGCCGTCGGGCAGCCGGACCCAGATGAACATTCCCCCGTCGGGCCTGCTCCACGTGCTGCCGGAAGGCAGCGTGTGCGCGAGGGCGTCTAGCATCGCATCACAGCGTTCCCGGTAGGTGTACGAGGCCCGCACCAGGCGCGCGTCGAGGTCGTGTTCCCGCAGGTAGTGCGCGGCGGCCGCCTGGTCGACCGTGGACGTGTGCAGATCGAGGGCCTGCTTGGCCAACGTGCACACGCCACGCAGCGCCGCCGGGGCGCGCAGCCACCCCAGCCGCATGCCAGGAGACAGGATCTTGGACAGGCTCCCCAGTAGCACGGTGCGGTCCCTGGCGTCGTCCAACGACGCGATCCACGGCACATGCTCGCCGCGGAACCGCAGTTCGCCGTAAGGGTCGTCCTCGGCGATCCACAGCCCCCGTTCGGCCGCGATGCGCGCCACCGACCGGCGACGCTCGAGGGGCAGCGTGTGGCCGGTGGGGTTCTGGAAAGTGGGGACCAGGTACAGCAGTTTGGGACGTTCCTCGGCCATGATCCGCGCCAGGGCCTCGACATCGATTCCCTGGTCGTCGGTCGGCACCGGGACCACTCGCGCGCCCGCGTAGGTGAAGCACTGGAGAGCCGCCAGATAGGTGGGGTTCTCGACCACCACCGTGTCTCCGGGTTCGAGCAGGGCGGTCGCCAGTAGCGCCAGTGCCTGTTGTGACCCGGTCGTCACCAGCAGGTCCTCCGCGCGGGAGGGTAGCTGTCGGGCGGACAGCCGGGCCGCGACGGCCTCGCGCAGCCGAGGGTCGCCTTCCGTGGTCGAGTACTGGAGGACGCGATGCGGGGATTCGGTCAGCACGTGGTCGTAGGCCGCGCGGATTCCCTCGACATCGAGCAGTTCCGAGGCGGGCAGGCCGCCGGCGAAGGAGATCACCTCGGGCCGGGCCGTCAGGGCGAGTGCCTCCCGGATGACGGAGCCCCCGGCCGAGGCGGCCCGGGCGGCGAACCCGGGAGGAGCGATGCGGGTGTTCATGACGTCCGGTTGTCCGTCCCACGCTTGAGCAACGCCACCACGTGGTCCATGAACCGGCCGGTGGTTCCCTGTCCGCCGAGGTCGGGGGTGGCCGCATCACTCTGCGACACCTCGATCACACAGGTGCGGAACAGTTCGGCCGCCTGGCCGTGCCCGAGGTGGTCGAGCATGAGCGCCAGCGACATCGCCGCGGCATAGGGGTTCGCGATGCCCTTGCCGGCGATGTCGGGAGCGCTGCCGTGCACCGGCTCGAAAAGTGCGAAGCCCGTCTCGGGGCAGATGCTCGCGCTCGATGCCAGGCCGAGGCCGCCCATCAGGGCCGCACCGATGTCGCTGATGATGTCTCCGAAGAGATTCGACGCCAGGATGCCTTCGTACGGCGTTGCGTCGCGCACCAGGTTGTAGCAGAAGGAGTCGACGTACTCCTCGGAACCCGCCAGCTCCGGGAAGTTCTGCAGCTCCCGGCGGAACACGTCCTGCCAGAGGCCGCCGGTGTTCGGTACGGCGTTGGACTTGTGTACCAGGGTCACCTTCCGTCGCCCCTTGTCCCGGAGCTGGCCGAGACAGAAGCGTACGAACTTCTCGACGGTCTCCCGGGTATAGACGCACTCGTCGATCGCCACACTGACCGTTCCCGCGCGGGCGACCGTTCCTCCGATGCCTACGTAGAGCCCCTGGGTGTTCTCGCGGTAGAGGTCGATGACCCCGCTCGGCAGGGTGATCGGGCGGTAGTTGACGTACAGGTCGAGTCCCTTGCGCATCCCCAGCAGGATGTCCCGGCCGTGCGCCATGTCCGGAATGCGCGGGTCGCCCAATGCGCCCAGGAAGACGGACGTGTACTCGCTCGAGAGCAGGTCGATCGCCCCGGCGGGCAGGCCGATGCCCGTGTCGAGCCACTGATCGGCCCCCCACGTGAAAACGTCGTACTCAAGGCCGAGTTGGTATGCCTCGCTGAGATACTCCAGGGTCGGCAGGACTGCCGGAACTACTTCCTTGCCGATTCCGTCACCGGGAACCACTGCGATCTTCATGATTGCGTCCGTGTCTTGAACATGTCTTCAACAGAGCTGAGGCGGCCGGCGATCGCGGTGGCGGCCACGACGTAGGGCGAGGCCAGATACACCTGACCGGGCCCCGAACGGCCGGGGAAATTCCGGTTCTGGGCGCTCACCGTGACCTCGTCCGGGCTTTCCGAGACACCCGGCCCGGCGTTGATGCAGGCCCCGCAGGAAGGCGGCAGCACACTGACACCGACCTCCCCGAAGAGCTCGATGTAGCCGCGGTCGGCCGCGTAGCGCATGACGGCCTCGCTGCCCACCTGGATGTACGCCTGTACGCCCTCGGGTACGGTCACTCCCCGCGCGCGAGCCTGCTTGAAGACGCTCGCGTACATGTCCATGTCGTACGCCTTGCCGCCGGTGCAGGACCCGCCGTACACCTTGTCGACCTTGACCTCCGTGTCAACAGAGGCCAGCGGAAAGGAGTTTCGCGGGTCCCCGGGCAGGGCCACCATCGGCTCGACCCCGGCCAGCTCGATGTCCACCACCGCGGAGTACGTCGCGCCCTGGTCGGAGAGCACGTCCGTGCCGGCGGACGCCGCAGGGCCGCGCAGCGCCAGGTGTGCGTGGGTCACGTGGTCCGGCTCGAACATGGCGGTCATGCCGCCCGCCTCCACCGCCATGTTGCACAGCGTGGCGCGCTCGTCGAGGTTCATCGACGCGCACCCGGGACCGCTGAAGAGGATGACCTTGCCCAGCGTCTGGCTGCCCTGGATCATCGGGTGCGCCAGCAGCGCCAGCATGAGGTCCTTCGCGCAAACGCCCGGTGCCAGCTCGCCCAGCAGGTTGACCTGGATGACCGCCGGGACCTTCACCAGGATCTCGCGGTTGTACCAGGAGTTGGCGATGTCGGTGGCTCCCACGCCGAAGGCGAAGGCACCCACGGCGCCGGCCGTGCAGGTGTGGCTGTCGGTGCCGATGATCACGTCGCCCGGCCGGGCGACGTTCTCGACGATGTAGTTGTGACAGATCGCGCGGCTGCCCCCGGTGTCCGCGGGGCCGATGAAGTTCCCGCCGCTCAGGGTCGCGAACTCCTGCTGCCGCTTGCCGAGGTTCTCCACCCGCTCGATCAGCTCCAGGCCGTTGGCGCGCCGCTTGAGAACCGGCTCCGCCAGCGAGAGGTGGTCCTGGAAGAAGTAGCAGGACTCGGGGCCGGCCAGGGCGGCATCTGCGCCGAACTGCTGGGCGAACATGCCGGCGGCCATCGGCGTCACGTACTCGTGCGAGAACCTGACGTCCGCCTCGACGAAGTACGACTCCCCGACCCGGACGGCGGCGTCCTCAGGGCACTGGTTACGGGACGAGAGGCGGCTCTGGATGATCTTCTCGACAGCGTTCAGCGGGCGCGCCGCGTCGAAGTCGGGCTTGATGGGGGACTGCGTGCCCTTACGGGTCTCGCGGTTGAACCCGAACAGGCCGCCCAAGTCGATGATGGCGCGTTCGATGTCGTTCGCCCGGCGCGTGAAGGCGTCCAGCGGCAGTTCGTCGCCCGCCAGCAGGGCGTCCAGGACGGTGAAGTCATCGCACGTGATGATGCCGACATTGCGGCAGTTCTGCTGGTAGATCCGCTCGAAGGACCGGGCGAACACGATCTCGACGCCGGCGTACTTCTCGGCGTAGACGGCGTGTTCCCGGGACGAACCGCAGCCCTTCGCCTCGCCGCTGACGATGATCTGCGGAGCGAACGCCTTCACGGCGCCCTGGCCGAACTTCTTGTCCCGCAGGCCCAGATACGCGTACTCGCCGAGTTTCTCGTCGTACCAGTAGCAGCACCAGCCGGGGATGATCTCGTCGGTCGAGATGTTGTTCATCAGCGGGGCGCGCAACAGCTCCGCGGTTGTCGCCGTGCTGGTGCCGTCCAGCTGGGCAGCGAGCAGATCGGTGTCCTCCGTGATGACCAGGAGGTTGCCGCTGAGACTGATGTTACGTGTGCGGCTGCCGCCGGTCGGTTCACTCGGCGTTCGCAATGATCTGCCTTATCTGTTCGTCGGTCAGGGGACCACGGCTCGACTTCGCCTTCGCCAGCACGTTCTTGATGAGAGTGGTGTTGGCGCTGTCGTAACCGTGCAGCGTCAGCCAGTACTTGACGTTGTTCGCGCCGGATGCCTCGTCGATGAGCACTTCCTGCTCACGGCCCAGACAGCTGGCCGGGACGCTGGAGTAAACCGTGTCCTTCACCAGCAGATTGCCCTTTTCGTGAGCCTTGAGGATGGCGGAGGCGTGCACGCCGGCACTGGTCTTGAAGACGTCCCGGCCCAGTGCCGGGTAGTTCTGCGGGACCTCGACTCCCAGCACGGACGCCGCGTAGTCGGAGTACTCGCGCAGGGCCTTCAGGTCGTAGCGGCCGTGCTCGTCGAGGTGGCTGTTGACCATGAGCTGGTCGAGGGAGGCGTTTCCGGCCCGCTCCCCGATGCCCAGGATCGTGCCGTGCACGCGCTCGCAGCCGTGGGCGAGGGCGGTCAGGGAGTTGGCCAGCGCAAGGCCGCGGTCGTTGTGTCCGTGCCACTCGAAGGCGACCTGGTGGCCGCGGTCCTGGAAGTACTGGTGCGACCATTGGATGAGCGATTCGACGCCACTGGGTAACGCCGCGCCGACGGTGTCGCACAGGGTTACCCGCCGCACACCCGTGTCGATGGCGACGTCGTACACCTGGCCCAGCACCTCTGGAGTGCACCGCACCGCGTCCTCCAGGACGAGCACGAACTCCGCTCCGCCGCGTCGGCATTCGACCACCGACTCGCGGATATGGCGCTGGATCAGCTGAACGTCCCAGTCCTCCACGTACTGCCGGATGGGGCTGACGCCTATGAAGATGTACGCATCCACGGCGACCCCCACCTGTTGGGCTATCTCACAGATCGCGTTGATGTCCGACGGGTGGGTGCGGCCCGCGTATCCCTGGGAGAGGGGGTGGCCGCTGCGTACGATGTGCTGGGCGATGTCCACACACGTCCGCAAGGCGGCCGGGTCCGAGCCGGGGAATCCCAGGTCCGCGGAGGTGACGCCGGAGCGGACCATGTGGTCCACCAGCCTCAGCTTCTGCTCCAGCGAGGGATTGCGGATGTTCGGAGCCTGGAGCCCGTCGCGCAGGGTCTCATCGAAAAAGGTCCCCGAATAGGGCGGCGCCGACACCGGCTGCTGAGCCGCCACCCCGATGGCGTTCCAGTTGAACCAGACATCGGCGCTCGGACTAGAGCTGCCGGCAGTTCTTCCGTTCACTGCGATCTCCGCGTTTCTTGAAATGCGGGTGCCCCGCACCAGCGACTGACGTGTGGTCTGGAAACTCGCGGAACTGCGCCGGGGGGGCACGGCAAGAATGAAAAGTCGGGTCAGGTCAGAAAATCGTCCAGGCGGCCGCGTCTTCGCCAGTACGGCTACCCGCACCCAGAAGGTGCGGGTAGCCGTACCTCTCAATCCTTGATCGCCCACCCAGCCGAAGGCAAGCTGTTTCTCTGGGAGGAAAAAGAGCAGGTCAGAGGCTACCTGGGGACCACGGGAGGATTGCGCGGGCGGTAGTGGGGCCACCGACCGGGCTGGTGAGAATGAGCTTGCCCCGCAGGGCGGCGGTGCGGTCCACCAGCCCGCGCAACCCGGTCCCGGCGTCGAGCGTGGCGCCCCCCACACCGTTGTCGGTCACCACGACCACCAGACAGTTGTCGGCCCGCTCCATGGAGACGTGAATGCGTGTGGCCGAGGAGTGCTTGACGGCATTCGCCAGGGTCTCCGCGATGATGAAATAGGCCGTGGATTCCACCTGGGTGGCCGGTCGGCGCTCCAATTTGGAGGACACGTCGACCGGGACATGGAATGTCTCGGTCAATGCGGTGACGGCGGCGTTCAGCCCGCGGTCACTGAGGATCGGTGGCTGGATTCCGCGGACCAGGTCGCGGATTTCATCAAGAGCCTTGCCGATCTCCTGGTGGGTCTCCTCGAGCAGCTCGTGCAGGGCCTGCGCGCTGTGGTTCCTCCGCCGCGTGGCATGGGAAATCCGCATCAGCAACACGGCCAGCCTGGCCTGCGCACCGTCGTGCAGATCGCGCTCTATGCGCCGGTAATCCGCGTCGTTGACGCGCAGGGCCGCGATGCGCTGCCGCTCGGCCAGCTCCTCGCGCCGGCGCTTTTCGTCCTCGTCCACGCGGCCGAGCAGTCGGCGGACCAGCCGTGCCCGCAGTTTCCCCAGCCAGAAGAGCAACATCACCAGGAGGGCGAACAGCGCGATGGCGCCCACGGCCACACACAGGCGCGTGACGCCGCCTTCGACGACGAGTGTGCCTGCCGGGCCGAAGGCCAGCTGCTCCATTCTGCCGAAAGGGAGACTTGCCGTGAAGGCGACCACGGGCAGCGTCATCGCGAAGACCGGCAGCAGCCAGAGCAGTCCCAGCAGGAGCAGGCACAGGTAACCGGACTCCCCCCAGCCGGAGGCTTTGTGCCCGGGCTCGCCTTCCTCGGGGGCGGCACACTCAAGTCGCCTCCCTGAGGCGGGATTCTGCGTCACCGAGGCCGCCAGCAGCAGCTCCAGGTCGGCGACCGCACGCAGCAGCGGCAGGCCCGAGAGCAGCCCCGGGCTCATGCCGACCAGCCGGTGTCGCAGTTTGTGCAGGGTCGGGCCCAGCCGGCGCTCCCGCTCCGGCAGCCGCTCGGCCCCCGGGACGAGCAGCACCAAGATGCCGCGCACCAGGTTGGTGAGGACCTGTACGAGCAGCGTCGCTGTCAAGGGAAGCGCATTGAGGAGTGCGGAGACCACTCTCAGCGCCATCTCCGCGATGGTCAAAGGAACCAGGAGAATGCCGACAAGGCTGCCGACGGACAGATAGATGACCCCTGCGGCGACCCGGGACTGGGCGGACGGGTAGTCCGGGCCGGGTCCTTCCGGGTGATTCACCGGCGCTTGACGGTACTTCATGACTCTAAAACCGCCGTAGTTTATTCGATTTCAACGTGGGTCATCCACTGGTGGGGCATTACCGGTATCGGCCGGTCCGGTACGGACGCAGGGGCTGTTCGAGCAACCGATGAGCCGCGCGACGCTGCGCGGCGGGCGTGCGATCGTCACGCAGGGGAACCCCACGGTGACAGTCGCGGTGGTGAGCGTCCCTCAACAACGCCGTCCGGCGCAACTGCCCTTGACAGACGCCGAGAAGCCGTTTTCGGGGCCGGGGCGGACCGGCTCGTGGTGGCGCCGAGGGCGCGTGGGCAGCGCGCGGGTCAAGCGCAGTACGGAGGCGAAGTTTTCTCCACCGGTGGCTGCCGGGCACCGGACTACAATTCACGGATCACGCGGTGCGGGGCTCAGTAGGAGGCTACACACATGTCAGGGCGGCCGGGCGGGACTCAACAGGCGCCCGCGGGGCAACCACCGGAGCCCTCGACAACACAAGGGCAGGACGCCCCGAGCGTCGCCGTATGGGAGGCGATGAAGCAGAACCCGCTGCGCTTCCTCGCCTCCAGCTGGCCATTACGCTGCTGGGCCTTTCTGCTCGGCGGCTTGGTGTTCGGCCTGGCCGTACTGGTGAGCCTTGCCGTGCTGCTCTTCTTCGGGGTACTGCTCTCGGTCGTCGGCGTGGGCCTGGTGATACTCACGGTCATCACGGTGTTCGGTCTCCCCGTCGCCACCATGGAGCGCCGCCGCCTGCGGCTGGTGGAACCGGTGCCGCTGCCGGACCCGCACAGCTCGCCGGCGGGGGCCGGCGCCCGAGCGTGGCTGCACACACGGCTGAGAGAGCGCGCAACGTGGCGTGAACTGGGCTATGCCGTCATTCTCGCGGTCTTCTTCACCGGAGCGAACACCGGCTTCGCGGCGCTGCTGATGATGTCGGGCATGTTGGTGGCGACACCGGTTGTCGTCTGGGCGCTCGCCCCCGAGACCGTAATGATCATTCCCGGGCAGGCGATCTCCGGCCCGGCGGCCGCGCTGCCGTTCTGCGCCCTGGGGCTGCTCGGCCTGGTGCTGTGCGCGTACGTGGCGGGCCTGCTCGCTGCGGCGCAGGTCAAGACGGCCTTGTTCCTGCTGGCCCCGCGCGATGAGCCGTCCCAGAGCCGTGTCATCGAACTCACTCGCTCCCGTATCCGGCTGGCCGACGCCTTCGAGGCCGAGCGGCGCCGGATCGAACGCGATCTGCACGACGGCGCCCAGCAGCAACTGGTCGCGCTCACCATGACCTTGGGGCTGGCCCAGATGGAGATGGGGGAGAGCGGCTCACGGGCCGCCGAGCTCGTCTCCCGGGCCCGCGGCGAGGCGCGACAGGCGCTGGACGACCTGCGCAGGCTCGTCCGCGGCATTCACCCGCAAGTGCTGACCGACCACGGGCTCGCCGCCGCCGTGGCGGAGGTCGCGCTGGGCCACCCGCTGCCCGTCACGGTCGACATCGAACTGCCGCACCGGCTGCCCGGCATGGTGGAGACGACGGCGTACTTCACCGTGACGGAAGCGCTGACCAACGCAGCCAAGCACAGCGGCGCGTCCCAGGTCGCGGTCGTCGGCAGGTACAAGGACGACCGGCTTATCCTGCTGATCACCGATGACGGACACGGTGGCGCGGACCCCGCCGGGGGAACCGGGCTGTCGGGATTGGCGGACCGTATGGCGATTCTCAAGGGCCGGCTGGTGGTCGCCAGCCCCAGGGGCGGCCCGACACAGCTTCGAGTGGAGGTGCCGTGCTCCGGATAGTGCTGGCCGAGGACGCCGTGCTGCTGCGCGCCGGACTCGTCGAACTCCTTACGCGCAGCGGCCATGAGGTGGTCGCCGCGGTCGGCGACGCCGAGGCACTGGCCCGCGCCGTCGACGAGCAGCATCCGGACATCGTGATCACCGACGTCCGGATGCCGCCCGGCTTCCGGGACGAAGGGCTCAAGGCCGCTCTGGAGCTGCGGGCCCGCCACGACCAGCTGCCGGTCCTGGTGCTCTCCCAGTACGTCGCCACCGCGTATGCCACCCAGCTGCTCAGCGGTGACGGCCGGGGAGCGGCTGGACTGGGGTATCTGCTCAAGGACAGGGTGGGGGAGGTCTCCGAGTTCCTGGACACCCTGCACCGGGTCGCGGACGGCCAGACCGTCATCGACCCCGAGGTGGTACGCGTCCTGCTCACCCAGCAGACGGCGAGCCGGCCGCTGCGCCAACTCACCCCGCGCGAGCGTGAGGTTCTGGCGCTGATGGCGGAGGGCCTCAACAACCAGCTGATCGCCCGGCGGCTGAGTGTGACCGAGGCTTCCGTGGTCAAGCACTCCAGCAACATCTTCATGAAGCTGAATCTGGGCCCCACCGACGGCAACCGGCGGGTGCTCGCCGTGCTCGCCCATCTGCGGGGCGAGTCGCCGTGAGGCCGGACGGCCTGCCGTGAGTCGGGGTGGGGTCGCCGTGAGCCGGGGCAGCGGATCAGGGGCTGACGCTCGGCCTCAGGGCCGGCCGTCCTGGATACGCGTCAGCCAGTCCACCGCCTTCACGAACTCACCGTCACTCGTGCCGGGCCGCAGTGTGCGTACGTCCTTCGGCGTCACCCCGGCCCGCGGATAGGAGCCGAGGAAGCGCACCTTGGGGGCGCTGCGCTTCAGCCCCATCACGGCCTCGGTGACCCGCCGTTCGGTGATGTGACCCTCGGCGTCCACGGCGAACCAGTAGTTGCCGATCCCCGCTCCCGTCGGTCGCGACTGGATCAGCATCAGATTGACCCCGCGTACCGCGAGCTCCTGGAGCAGTTCGAGCAGTGCGCCCGAATGGTCGTTGCCCAGCCAGATGATCAGTGAGGTCCGGTCGGCGCCGGTCGGTGCCGACGGCCGCGCCGATCGGCCCACCAGCACGAAGCGCGTCTCGGCGTTCTCCGCGTCGTGGATCTGTGTGACCAGCGGCTCCAGCCCGTACGTCCGCGCGGCGAACTCGCCCGCGAACGCGGCGTCATAGCGCCCGTCCCGCACCAGTCGCGCGCCGTCCGCGTTGGAGGCCGCCGACTCCCACCGGGCGTCGGGCAGCTTCGCCGCGAGCCAGTTGCGCACCTGGGGCTGGGCGACCGGGTGGCCCGTGACCGTCTTGATGTCGGACAGGTGGGTGTCGGGGCGTACCAACAGCGCGAAGGTGATGGGAAGCAGCACTTCCCGGTAGATCATCAGCGGTTCGCCGTTGGCGAGTTCGTCGAGCGTGGTGGTGACGCCGCCCTCCACCGAGTTCTCGATCGGTACCAGGGCGGCCGCGGCCTCGCCGCCGCGTACGGCGTCGAGCGCCGCGGTCACGGACACCATGGGGACGAGCTCACGGGTGGCCGCTTCCGGAAGCGTACGGAGTGCGGCTTCGGTGAAGGTGCCCTCCGGACCGAGATAGGTGTAACGGGTAGCTGACATGCCGTCACCCTAATGGGCCAGTGTCCCGCACGGTCTGCTGCCGCGTCTTTCATGCGGCCTCTGAACTGGGCTTTTTCCTCCCAGGGAAACGGCTTGCCCTGGGCTGGGAGAACGATCAAGGATTGAGAGGTACGGCTACCCGCACCCCCGGTGGTGCGGGTACCCGTACTGGCGAAGGATGCGCCGGTCAGTCGACTGTTGGGGGAAGTCATGGAAGCACGGCAGCTTGCGAGCCGATTACAGGAACTGGCAGACATGCATGCCGTACCGGGGGCGCAGCTCGCCGTGCACACCGGTGCCGGAACCGTGAGCGTCGTCGCCGGACTCGAGTGCTACGGCGAACCCCGCGCGGTGGACACCCGTACGGCATTCGCCTACGGCTCCGTGAGCAAGGTCTTCGCCGCGACGCTGGTGCTCCAGCTCGTGTCCGACGGCGACCTGGAGCTCGACGAGCCGGTCTCCGACGTCCTGGCGGAATTCCGCGAGCCAGCGGACGCCCGGCTGGCTTCGATCACCTCCCGGCAACTCCTCAGCCACACCAGCGGCCTGGTGGCCGACCACGAACTCGACGACTCCGACGAGCGGTCCCTGTTCCGTTACGCGACGAGCGTTGCCCAGCTCCCGCTGCTGGACCGCCCCGGGAACTCCTTCTCGTACTCGAACACCGGCTACAACATCCTGGGCCGTCTCGTCGAGGCGGTCACCGGCCTGAAGTGGCGCGACGCGCTCCAGGACTTCCTGCTGCGCCCGCTGGGCGTCGACCCGTACATCGATCACAGCTCCGAGAGGCCCGCTCGGGCCCTGGCCAAGGGCCACGCGGTCAGGCCCGGACAGCGCGAGGCGCGCCCCGTCGACCAGTTCCTGCCGCCCACCTGGACACCGGCCGGCGGGCTTAGCGGCAGCGCACAGGACCTGATCGCGCTCGCGCGGTTGCACATGGGCACCGACCCGAAGGCCGCCGCACCCCTGGAGGACGAGCAGCGCGTCGAGATGCGTACCGCCGTTCCCGGCGCCGACGCCTTCGGCATGGCCGATGCCTGGGCCCTGGGCCTGGGCCACTACGGCAGCTCGGACAACCGCTGGCTCGGCCACGACGGCACGGTGGACGGCGGCACGGCTCACCTGCGCTTCCACCCGGAATCGGGCCTTGCCGTTGCCCTGACCACCAACGCCACCACCGGGTCCAGCCTCTGGCCCGACGTGGTCGGGGAACTGCGCACCCTCGGCATCGCCGTCGGCGACTATGAGCCCGGCGTCCCCACCCCCGACCCCTCCGCTTCCGGGGTCGGCACCGGCCCGCGTGACTTCGAACCGCTCGTGGGCGACTACGGCAACGGCGACACCGTCTTCTCCATCCGGCGCCACGACGACGGGATCCGGCTCAGCGACCGCACCGGCCTGGTCGCCGACGTGACCGTGCACGACAGCCTGAGCTTCACCGCCCGGCGCGTCGACACAGACGCGGCGCCATACGTCGGACGCTTCGTCCTGGACGGCGGTACGGGCGAAATCGCCCTCCTGCAGCTCGCCGGGCGTTCCGCTAAGCGCACTCACGCCGCGGCTTGACGGCTTCCCGCCGCGCGTCCTGACCACTCTTTTCCGACTTCACGGCAGCCCGCCCCGGCCGTAGGCAGGGGGCACCCTCTCGCCGAAGTCCGTTAATCCTGGAGGTACAGCGTGACTCGCGCTGCAGCGTCGGCCGACTGGGAGCTTTCCCGGCACGTTGAATTCTGGCGGCAGCAGTTGGCGGGGATCGCTCCCCTCGAACTGCCGACCGACCGTCAGCGCCCCGTCGTGCGGTCGGCCGAGACGTCGACGTACGACATCGATGTCCCGTCCCACCTGCCCGCGGCCGTGGGCGAACTGGCCAGGCGCTACGAGGCCACCTCGCACGAGGTGCTGGTGGCCGCCGTGCAAGCGCTGTTCACCCGCTACTCGGGCCAGGACGACATCGCCGTCGGCACGCTCTCCCCGCGCAGCGGGCACACGGTCGTGCTGCGCAGCCGGGTCGAGGCGCGGGCCTCGTTCGGCGAGCTGGTCGCCCAGGTCAAGGAGACGGTGCGGGACGCCTTCGGCCATGACGGCGTCTCGCTCGCGCAGCTGGTGGACGCGCTGGCTCCGCAGCAGGACACCAGCGTGACCCCGTTCGTCCAGGCCATGGTCGTGGTGCGGGAGGAAAGCGGCGCGCTCCCGGCGCCGTTCGATCCGCTGGACCTCTCGCTTGAGTTCGCCGGCCCGGCAGAGCGGCCCACGGCGCGCATCCGCTTCAGCACGGCCCTCTTCGACGAGCCCACCGTCGCCCGGCTCGCCGGCCATCTCGGCGTTCTGCTGGCGGGCGCCGCCGCCGACCCCCGGCGCGCGATCCCGGCGCTGCCGATGCTCACGGACAGCGAGTACGACCAGGTCGTCCGGGAATGGAACGCCACCGACCGCGAGGTCCCCACCGGCACCTTCCCCGAACTCTTCGCCACCCATGTGGCGTCCCGTCCGGACGCGGTCGCCGTCATCGACGAGCACGGCACGGTGACCTACCGGGAGCTGGACGAGCGGGCCAACCGGCTCGCGCACCACCTGCGCGGGCTCGGCGCCGGCCGGGACGTCCTGGTCGGCCTGTGCGTGGAGCGCGGCGCCCCGATGGCGGTGGGACTGCTCGGCATCATGAAGGCGGGCGCCGCCTATCTGCCGCTGGACGCCGACTATCCGCCCGGCCGGCTCGCCTACATGCTCCAGGACTCCGGCGCGCGGTTGGTCGTGACGCAAAGGGGCCTGCGCGACCGGCTGCCGCACACCGACGCCGTCCTCGTCACCGTGGACCAGGACCCGGAGCCGGCCGACTCGGACCGCTACCCGCTCTCCGCGCCGGACGTCGAGATGTCCCCACAGGACCTCGCGTACGTCATCTACACCTCCGGCTCCACCGGCAAGCCCAAGGGCGTGCTGGTCTCGCACGCCGGAATCGGCAACCTCGCGGCCGTACAGACCGAGCACTTCGACGTCACGCCGGACAGCCGGATCCTGCAGTTCGCCTCCGCCAGCTTCGACGCGGCGTTCTGGGAGATCTGCATGGGCCTGGTCACCGGCGCCGCGCTGGTCATGGGCTCCAAGGACGCCATGCTCCCCGGCGAGCCGCTGGCCGCGTACGCCGTGGAGCACCAGTGACCGCGCCGCGGCGTGATCCGCTCTCCGCACCGGCTTCGTGAACACCTGTGCAGGCAGGGCCCGTTCGCGTGGCAGGGACGGCCGCGGGTCCCGGGCTGCCGGCGGTAGGGGAAACCCGACCAGGAAGTCTCGACCTAACTCTGATGACCTTGATGGTTCCCGCGGCTGCAATGGCACAGTGAGATTCCGTCGAGTCGAATACCCGGTCACTGCCGCGGAAGCGGTCACCGAACCCGCGAGCCCTGCCGTCCCCTGGTGGAACCGGAGGGGGACCTGGGCCACAGGATGGCTGCTCGCCGCCCTGTGGGCCGCCGCTTTCCCCGTGGTCTCCTCACTGGAGACGCACCGGCTCTGGGGAACGAGCGCCGCGCTGGGATACGCGGCCGCGGCAGCCGTGTCGTACGTGCGGCCCGGCCCGCGCGCCCGGCGTGCGGCGGTGACCGTCGCGCTGGTCGGTGCGGTGGTGGCGCCCCTGCTTTTCCTCGTACTGACGGGACGGGCCCAGAGCGAGGTCGACGTGATCGAGCGCTCCGGCCGACTGCTGCTGGAGCAGGGAACCCCGTACCTTCCCCACCCGGACAAGGTCACGGACTACACGCCGTACCTCCCCGCCATGGCTTTGCTCGGCATCCCCAAGGCGTTGACGGGCGACCACAGTTGGGCGGCGAGGCTGCTCGGTGACGCCCGGATCTGGTGCGCTGCGGTGTTCGTCCTGTGCCTGCACACGGGACGTCTGATGCTCCGCCGGAACAGTGCGACGGCCCCCCGTACGGGTCGGCGCGAGCGGATACCGTACGGAACGGCCGTGGCGGTGATGATCGCGTCTCCCGTGGTGGCCCTGCCCCTGTGCGTCAGCGGAGTGGACCTCCCGCTGACCGGCCTGTGCTGCCTCGCCCTCGCCATCGCGGCCCGCGGCCGCCCGGCGGCGGCGGGCCTGGTGCTCGCCGTGGTGTGCTCCCTCAAGTGGACCGCCTGGCCCGCGATCGCGGTGGCCATGGCCCTGCTCGGCTGTGTGGCGGGCCGCCGGGCGGCCGTGCGGTGCGCGGGCACCGTGGCGGCCGGCGCGACCCTGCTGATCGTGCCCGGCGCACTGCTCTCACCCGCCGCCATGGTCGAGCAGGTGCTCGCCTTCCCGACCGGACGCGGCGACCTGCCGACCCCCGCCGCCAGTCCGCTGCCCGGCCGGCTGCTGGCCGATCTCGGTCCGGCCGGCTGGTACGCGGCCGTCGGGCTGCTGATCTTCGGGGCGCTCGCCGTCGCCGTATCCCTCGTACAACGCCCGCCGGCTCATCTGCGGGCCGCGGCCGACCGGCTCGCGATCGGCCTGATCGTGGCCTTCACCCTGGCGCCCGCCGGACGCTTCGGCTATCTCGCACTGCCCATCGTGCTGATGGTGTGGGCCCGGCAGGCCGATCCGCGTGAACCGGTTCCCAGCCTGTTGGTGCGCGGCGCGCGGCCCGGCCGCGCCGCCCCCGTCGTCCCGTCCCGAGGCCCGTACGCACCCGCCGGCACAGGAGGAAAACGATGACCGACCCGGCCCCGTCCCAGCGGCTGTACCCGGCCGACAGCTCCCGCCCGCTGCACCGGGCAGGCAGCCGAACCGCGGGCCGGGCGGACAGCCGAACCGCGGACCGGACGGACAGCCGGCCCGGCAGGCGCACCACGGGCGTGGCCGCCGCCCTGCGCTGGGCGGCCCCCCGCTGCTCCTTCGTGGAGGAAGAGGTCGCCGGCCTCGGCGAGTTGGTCGCCCCCGGCGACGTCTGCCTGGACATCGGCGCCGAATACGGCCTCTACACCTGGACGCTGGCCGCCCTGGCCGGGCCCTCGGGGCGCGTGCACAGTGTCGAACCCCTGCCCGGCCCAGCCCGCTGGCTGCGCACCGGCGCCCGCCTCCTGGGGTGCGGCAACGTCACCGTCCACTGCACCGCCCTCGGGGCCCGCCCCGGTCACGGCACCCTGAGCCTGCCCCGGCGCAAGGGACTGCCGGTGCACGGGCGCGCCTTCCTGACCCAGGGCGCCTCCGGGCCCGGCCCCAACAGCGAGTTCCGCACCTCCCGGCCGGTGCGCACCCCGGTCCAGACACTGGACCAACTGGTGCGCCGGGCAGGCATCGAGAAGCTCGGCTTCGTGAAGGCCGATGTCGAGGGCGCCGAACTCGCCGTCCTGACCGGAGCGCAGGAGGCGCTGCGCCGCTGCCGGCCGACCCTGCTGCTGGAGATCGAGAGCAGGCATCTGGACAAGTACGGCGCACGGCCCGCGGACGTGGTCAGCCACCTCCAGGACTTCGGATACGGCCTCCACCGCCGGTACCGGGGGCGCTGGACCGAAACCACCCGCATCACCGACGACTTCCGCAACTACCTCTTCGTCTCCTGAGAGCCCATGTCCGGCAGTCGAGATCATCCACACCGAAGGCAGCGACGGCACCCATGAGCACCACTCTCGTCATCACGAACGACTTCCCGCCTCGCCAGGGCGGCATCGAGACCTTCGTCCACGCGCTGGCCACCCGTATACCCGGCAACGACGTGGTGGTCTACACCTCGAACGAACCGGGGGCGGCCGAGTACGACGCCACCCTGCCGTTCCCCGTGATCCGGGACTCCACCCGCACCTTGCTGCCGACCCGGCGCGTCACCCGAAGAGCGATGGCGATCGCCCGCGAACACGGCTGTGACCGGGTCTGGTTCGGCGCGGCGGCCCCGCTCGCCTACATGGCCTCCGACCTACGTCGGGCCGGCATCCGCCGGACCGTCGCCACCACCCACGGCCATGAGATCTGGTGGGCCCGTACGCCCGGGGCGCGCCAGGTCCTGCGGCGCATAGGCGACAGCGTGGACGTGGTGACCTACCTGGGTCAGTACACCCGGTCCCGGATCGCGCCCGCCCTCGGACCGAGGGCCCGGATGAGCCGGCTCGTACCGGGAGTCGACCCCGAGGACTTCCGGCCCGACCTCCCCGCGCAGCGCGTCCAAGAGCTCCGTGACGACTACGGCATCAGCGGCAGGAAGGTCATCCTGTGCGCCTCGCGCCTGGTGCCGCGCAAGGGGCAGGACACCCTCATCCGCGCCCTCCCGCTCATCCAACGAGCCGTACCACAAGCGGCGTTGGTGATTGTCGGCCAGGGCCCGCACGAGCGGCGGTTGCGCGCCCTGGCCCGTAAGCACACCGCGGAGGGCTCCGTCGTCTTCGCGGGCGGCAAGGGCCACACCGACATGCCCACGTTCTACGCGGCGGCGGACGTCTTCGCCATGCCGTGCCGCACCAGGCGCGCCGGCCTGGAGGCGGAGGGCCTGGGCATCGTCTTCCTGGAGGCCGCGGCCAGCGGACTGCCCGTGATCGCCGGCGACTCCGGCGGCGCACCCGACACCGTGCTCGAAGGGAAGAACGGGCATGTGGTCGACGGCACGGACGTCAAGGCCGTCGCCCGGACCATCGCGCTGACACTGCTGTCGCCGGACCAGGCCGCGATGGGCGCCGCCGGACGCGAGTGGGTCGAGCGGCAGTGGTCCTGGGACGCTTCGGCCCGCTACCTGACGCAGCTGCTCGACCCCGATCTCGAAAGGGTGCCCGAGCAGGACGTGTGCCCTCGCTGACGAAGCCGACGACGGCGTACGGGTCCGGTGATGGCGTAAGGGGCAGCCGAAGCGCAGGCGTACGGGCCGGCCGCTGACGTGCGGCCCGCCCCGGCCTGCGATGGCCTCCAACGCCCTCCGACTCTGCCGATGGTAGGGAAAACCCTCCCCCAAAGACTCCTCACAGGCCCACTGTCCAGCGACTTCGCCCGTGCTGGACTGGACGTAACACCCCCCGACCCCACCGAGGAACCACCGATGCCACTGCTCACCGACGTCCACCTGCCGGCGACCCAGATGGTCTCCGTCTCCAAGAGCTACCCCGGCGCGGCGGGGCCGGTGCCGGTGCTGCGCGAGGTCACCGTGGGGTTCCCGGCGAAGTCCATGACCGCGATCATGGGCCCGTCCGGAGCGGGGAAGACGACCCTGCTGCACTGCGCCGCGGGGCTGGACCGTCCCACCAGCGGACAGGTGCTCCTGGGCGAGACCGACCTGGGCGCCTGCGACGAGCGGCAGCTGACACTGATCCGGCGCAGTCGCATCGGCTTCGTCTTCCAGCAGTTCAACCTCCTGCCCATGCTCACGGCGTACGAGAACGTCGCCCTGCCGCTGCGGCTGAACGGTGGTCGGCCCCAGCGAGCGGTCGTCATGGAGGCACTGCGGCAGGTGGGCCTGGAGGACAAGGCGGGGCGGCGCCCCGCGCAGCTCTCCGGCGGCCAGCAGCAGCGCGTGGCCATCGCCCGGACCCTGGTGGTCCAGCCCGAGATCGTCTACGCCGACGAACCGACCGGATCGCTCGACCGGCAGACCGGCCGGCAGATCATGGCGCTGCTGCGGGACCTGGTGGACCGGGCCGGCCGGACCGTGGTGATGGTCACCCACGACCCGGTGGCGGCAGCCTGGGCGGACCGGGTGGTCTTCCTCTACGACGGCCAGGCCGTGGACAAGATCGACAACCCGAGGGCCGAGCAGGTCGCCGCCCGCCTCGGCCTCTGGGAGTCCTGATGTGGCGTCTGTCCGTACGCTCGGTATGCCATTACTGGGCGCTGTTCGCGGGAACCTTCATCGCGCTGGCCCTCGGCGTGGCGCTGATCGGGGTGTCGGCTGCGGCGCTGGCCGCGACCTGGAACGTGCCGCAGCCTTCCGGCTCCGGTAACCCCTCCATCACCCTCAAGGACGGCGAGGGCACGAGCCACACGCTGATCACCGGCGCCCCCGACATGGGCGGGATACAGACCGTACTCGTGATGGCCGCTGTCGTCTCCGCCTTCGTCACGGTCTTCGTCATCGCCGGAACCGGCGCGTTCAGCGTCGCCCTGCGCCGCCGGGACATGGGCCTGCTGCGGCTGGTCGGCGCGGGCGGGCCGCAGGTACGGCGCATGGTGATCGGCGAGTCGGTGGCGGTGGCGGTACCCGCCACCCTCGTGGGCTGCGCGGCGGCGGCCGTCGCCACACCGCTTGCACTGAGCGGCCTCAACGGCACCGGCCTGTCGCCCATCGACATGCGCACCGGTGCGCTCGGCGGACCCCTGCTGTTCGCCGCGGCCTGCGGTTTCGCCATCGCCGTACTCGGCGCGACGGCCGCCTCCCGGCAGGCCGCGCGCACCGGGCCCGCCGAGGCGCTGCGCGAGGCCGATCTCGACTCCCGGGCGATGACCACCGGACGCGGGACGACGGGTGTCCTGCTGCTCATCAGCGGCGCCGTGATGCTCGCCCTGGCCCCGGGCGCCGGCTCGGAGGCGGCCACTCCGCTGGCTCTCTTCGGCCCGATGGCGCTGACCCTGTCGACGGCGCTGCTGGGCCCCCTGTATCTCCCGCCCCTGGTAAGGCTGTTGACCGCCGGGCTGAAGCGGACCCAGTCGGTCTCCGGCCTCCTGGCGGTGGAAGCGGTCGTCACCTCCAGGCGCCGGACCGCCTCACTGGTCGGACCGGTCCTCGCCATCGTGGCCATCGTCGGCACCTTCACCTCGGTGCTGGCCACCACCGGCGCCACCGTCACCGCCGACGACCGGCAGCGAACAGCGGGCCAGTTGGTGGTGGAACCCGTCTCGCCCGACTCGGGCGAGGGCCTGAACCCCGACGTGCTGACCAAGCTGCGCGTTCAGCCGGGTGTGCGTGCCGTATCGGCGCCCGCTCCGCTGGACGTCGCGGTGGCCGGGCCGTACTCGGCATGGCAGGACGACGCGGCCGTCGCCGATGTACCGGACCTGGCCCGTACCCACAGGGTCAGCGCGCTGGAGGGCAGTGTCCGGGCGCTCGCGCCGGGCACGGTCGCGGTCTCCAAGGAGTTCTCCGACTGGTACGGCGTCCATGCGGGCGACCGCCTCACCTACGGGCGCTTCGGCGGCGAACCGGTCACGGCCGAAGTGACAGCCGTGCTGGACGGCGGCTCGGCGGTGCCGCACCTGGTCCTTGCGCCCGGCACGAGTGGAGCGGCGGCGCCACAGCGGGCGACGGTCCTGCTCGAGGAGACGCAGGCCGGCGCCGTCGAGGCGACGGCGGCACGGCTGAACAGCGAACTACGGGACGTGGGCGTCAAGGTAACACCCACCGCGGACTGGTTCGGCCACTCCACCAGTGACCAGGACCGGCTCAACGACCTGGTCCTGCTGGTACTGATCGGACCCGCCTCGGTGTACGCGCTGATCGCGGTGGCCGGCACCTTGGTCATGTCCTACAGCCGACGGGGCAGGGAGATCGCCGGGATGCGCATGGTCGGCGTCAGCGAGGAACAACTGCGCCGGATGGCCCTGTGGGAGAGCCTGACCACCACCCTGGTCGGCGCGGGCATCGCCGCCGTCGTGATCACCCTCGGCCTGTGGGCATACCGGGGAGCGCTGAAGGCCACGTACGGAACGGTCGACATCAGCGTCCCCTGGGCAGTTCTCGCTGGACTGGTCGCCGCGTGCCTCGCGGTCGCCATCGCCGTGGCGGTCTCCGCGACGCGGCGCCTGGCCGGCCGAGGCGCCGTTGCCGTGCTCAACACACGCCAATGAAGTCAACGAGGGCTAACGTGGTAGCACGCTCCTCTATGCTGAGCACCTGCATACTCAAACACACCTGCTGAAACGGCGTCCTGCCACCAAGTAATCGATTGTCCGGTTCAGTTCCCCCACACTGGGCCGACTTCAGCACTCAGGAGTCGCCATGCGCGTTGCATTGGCCGAAGATTCCGCCCTGTTGCGGGTGGGGATGGCAAGGTTGCTGGCGGACGAAGGTATCGAGGTCGTCGCATCATTGGGCGACACCGAGAACATTCTCCAAGTAATCCGCGAACTCGCTCCCGACGTGGCGATCATGGATGTCCGGATGCCGCCCACCTACACCGACGAGGGCATCCGAGCGGCCCGCGAGGTCCAATTAGTCTGCCCGAGCACGGCAGTTCTGGTTCTGTCCCAGTACATCGAGCATGCCTACGCGGAAGAGCTCCTGCGCAACGCCCCCGCTGGCTCCGGCTATCTGCTGAAACAACGGGTCGGCGACTTCGACGAGTTCCTCTCCGCCCTCAAGCGGGTGGCCAAAGGCGAGACCGTGCTGGACCCTGAAATATTCAAACAGTTCGTCGGAAACCCCCGGGAACGCCGCGCCACCGACCTCCTCACCTCTCGCGAACGCCAGGTCCTCGAACTCGTCGCCACCGGCCTCACCAACAGCGGCATCGTCAAGCGCCTGGGCATCTCGGAACGCGCTGTGGAGAAGCACGTCACTTCAATCCTGGGTAAATTGCAGATCCCCGCCTCAGGAGAAAACCATCGCCGTGTACTGGCCGTGCTCGACTATCTACGTGGGATGGAACGCAACCGCGAAGCCGAGGCCCCTGCCCTCTGAGCCGCCCCGTTATGTTTTTCGCGGTCCTGCAAGAGGGCCGCTGGCCTCCGCGCCCGGCACGACTTTTGCCCCCTGTCGAACGGATGACCTGGGGGTGGTGTCACCGGGCCCGAAGGGTGCCGTCGGAGACGCTGATGAGAGGTCCGACCACCGCCTGGCCGGGCGCAATGCCCAGCCGTTCGCGGGCGGCAGGTCTGCATAACGTGGATGCGCGAGAACGGCCCCGACGCCCAGGCCGGCACGGCATCGAGTGAGTGGGGGCACGGTGATCGACACCAGAAACGTGAGCGTCTTCCTCGGCCTGGACGTCGCCAAGAGTACGCATCACGGGCACGGGCTCACCCCGGGCGGCAAGAAGGTCTTCGACAAGCCGCTGCGCAACAGCGAGCCGAAACTGCGGGCCGTCTTCGAGAAACTGGCCGCGAAGTTCGGCACCGTCCTTGTGGTCGTGGACCAGCCCGCCTCCATCGGTGCCTTGCCGCGGACCGTCGCCCGCGACGCGGGCTGCCAGGTCGCCCACCTGCCCGGACTGGCCATGCGACGGATCGCCGACCTCTACCCGGGCGAGGCGAAGACCGACGCGAAGGACGCGGCCGTGATCGCGGACGCCGCCCGCACGATGCCGCACACCCTGCGCTCCCTGGAACTGACCGACGAGCCGGCCCGGAGCGTGGCGGCGATGTCGGCCATGGGCGCCGGGTTCTCGGTGGCGACGTCGAGGTCCTGGCTGGGGCGGTTCACGAGGCGGTGTGCCCGCACGGCGTATCCACCGGTGAGAACCAGTGGATACGGGGAACCGAGGGCGATCACATCCGCCAGGAGCCGCGTGTGCAGCTCCGGCATGTCCGTCACGCGGCTGCCCGGGTGCGGGAGGCGAGCTGGGGGAAGGCGTCTTCCCACACGGAGCGCACGCTGCGGCCGACGAGGGTGCGCAGCACCGGCCACATCTGGAGGAGCAGGTCCTGGTTGAGGTAGCGGGGGAGGTCGTTGTGCAAGCCCTCGTGCAGGACGGTGCGGTACAGGCCCATACGCTGGCGCGGCTTGCCCAGGTCGTATGAGGTCATCCCGGACCAGGCCATGTGCAGCGGCAGATCCACGACACCGTGTGTCGGCCCGTGCAGCTCGTCAAGCGACTTGGGCAGACGGCGGCGGAACTTCTCCCGGTACAGCGCGAGGTCCTCGGCGTCCGCGCCCGAGACGTCCCTCGGGGCCGGTGCGGGGTGCTGTGGACTGGAGGACATGACTCCATTATGGCGGCCGGAGATGTTGCGAGGGTCATGATGTGCGAGCTGGCGTCCGGAGCGAGCGGGGGCGTTTCCCCGGGGTGAGCTGGTTGCCGTACTCTGCTCAGCCCTGAGCTGGACGGACGGACGGCTTTGACGCTCTGGGCGTCTACACGAAGGACGACGAGCCGAGAAACCGGCTCTGACCAGGGCTTTTCTGGGATCCGCTCAGGCCGGCATCTTTCCGATGGCGGATCGCGTGATGCGCCGTGTCACTCAAAGACTCCGCGCCCGGCCAGAAGTCCCAGAAAAGTCCCAGAGGTACCTATGGGTTCCCTCCCGCCCCGCATTTGCGCAGGTCAGGAGGGGTTTCGCGTGGCTTTCTCTCAGAGTCTTCAGATGTCGCGGAAGATCTCGATCTGGGCGCCGACCGAGTTGAGCCGCTCGGCCAGTTCCTCGTAGCCGCGGTTGATGACGTACACGTTGCGCAGGACGGACGTGCCCTCGGCCGCCATCATCGCCAGCAGGACGACCACGGCGGGGCGCAGGGCCGGCGGGCACATCATCTCGGCGGCGCGCCAGCGGGTCGGGCCCTCGACGAGGACGCGGTGGGGGTCGAGGAGCTGGAGGCGGCCCCCGAGGCGGTTGAGGTCGGTGAGGTAGATGGCACGGTTGTCGTAGACCCAGTCGTGGATGAGGGTCTGGCCCTGGGCGACCGCCGCGATCGCCGCGAAGAACGGCACGTTGTCGATGTTGAGTCCGGGGAAGGGCATCGGGTGGATCTTGTCGATCGGCGCCTCCAGCTTGGAGGGGCGCACGGTCAGGTCCACCAGTCGCGTACGGCCGTTGTCGGCGTTGTACTCCGGCGTACGGTCGTGGTCGAGGCCCATCTCCTCCAGCACGGCCAGCTCGATCTCCAGGAACTCGATCGGGACGCGACGGATCGTCAGCTGGGATTCGGTGACGACGGCGGCGGCGAGCAGGCTCATCGCCTCGACCGGGTCCTCGGAGGGGGAGTAGTCGACGTCGACGTCGATGGTGGCCACACCGTGGACGGTCAGCGTCGTCGTGCCGATGCCCTCGACGCGTACCCCGAGCGCCTCCAGGAAGAAGCACAGGTCCTGGACCATGTAGTTGGAGGAAGCGTTGCGGATGACGGTGACGCCGTCGTGGCGGGCCGCCGCCAGCAGGGCGTTCTCGGTCACGGTGTCGCCGCGCTCGGTCAGCACGATCGGACGGTCGGGGCTGGTCGAGCGCTCGACGACGGCGTGGTAGAGCCCCTCGGTCGCGGTGATGTCCAGGCCGAAGCGGCGCAGCGCGATCATGTGCGGCTCGATGGTGCGCGTACCGAGGTCGCAGCCGCCGGCGTAGGGCAGCCGGAAGCGGTCCATGCGGTGCAGCAGCGGTCCCAGGAACATGATGATCGAGCGGGTCCTGCGGGCGGCGTCCGCGTCGATGGCGTCCATGTCGAGACGGGCCGGCGGAACGATCTCGAGGTCCGTGCCGTCGTTGATCCAGCGGGTCCGTACACCGATGGAGTTCAGCACCTCCAGCAGCCGGTAGACCTCCTCGATCCGCGCGACGCGGCGCAGCACGGTACGGCCCTTGTTGAGCAGCGAGGCGCAGAGCAGCGCGACGCAGGCGTTCTTGCTGGTCTTGACGTCGATGGCACCGGAGAGGCGGCGCCGGCCGACGACCCGCAGATGCATCGGCCCGGCGTAGCCGAGGGACACGATCTCGCTGTCGAGCGCCTCACCGATACGGGCAATCATCTCAAGGCTGATGTTCTGATTGCCGCGCTCGATGCGATTGACGGCGCTCTGGCTGGTGCCGAGTGCGTCGGCGAGCTGCGCCTGTGTCCAGCCCCGGTGCTGACGGGCGTCACGGATGAGCTTGCCGATGCGTACGAGGTAGTCGTCTGCCATAGCGGCAGGCTATCTCAGATATGAGATGAGGCGTCCACTGGGGTGGACCATTCGGGTGATGCGCGGTTTTGATCCTCCATCATGGGGTGGAGTGGTGCAAAACGGACTGCTCCATATGGGCGTCTGCCGCTGTCGCGTGCTGCTTCCAAGGTCCCCGTGGTCCGGCCGCGTTCACCGGAGTCCACGGCGACGGTCCCTGCCCGGCGTGCTCGCACGCCTCATGGGCGCGGGGATCCGTGGTCTGTCACGGGACCGCTGAGCCGGCCCGCGACCAGCGCCAGCCAGCCGCTCGGGGCGTACGGCGCGGGAGGGTCGACCTCCATGCCCAACTCGGCCAACGCCAAGGCGCAGTCGGCCTCGTCGAGGCCGAGAGCGAGCAGTTCGTGTATCTCTCCGACCAGATGGGCCACGACCTGGGGGTCCGTCCCTGCCGCGTAGTCCACCACCGCAGCGTCGTGCTCCTCGAACTCGTCCGGCATGTCCTGTGAGAACCAGCCCCCCCCAGGAACTGCCCGAGTTCCGGAAATCGTGCGTGCCACTCCCAGTGGGTGACCGGTACCGAAAAGGGCGGTACCTCGCCCTGCTCGATGCTCCGCCTGACGTGACCGGCGAGAGCGAGCAGCCAGTCCTGGATCGCGGACTCGGGCAGGCCGACGTCCGGGACGGGGTAGAACTCGCCGAGCTTGAGGCGGAGCCGGCCGGGAGGGTTGCGCGCATACTCGCGTAGCTGGGCCTCCGCGGTGGCCAGCGCCGCGGGGCGGGTGTGCCAGGTGTGCCGCAGGTACGCGGTCAGGGCGACGCTCGGCCGATCCTCGGTATCGTCGGCCAGCCGGCCCGCATACGCGCGGAGGACGTGGTCCAGCTCTCCGTAGCGACGGTCGTGTTCGAGGGGCTTCATGGGCATGCGCGGTGGGCCTTCGCTGAGGGCGGGGACAAGGACTGGAGATGGACCGGGAAGGTGGCGTGCACCACGAAGCCGTGCGGGCTGGCTGCCTCCCGCCTGAGGATCACCCGCGCGGACCGTACATCGACGGGATCACGGCCTGTCAGCATCATGGCCTGCAGCAACACCCGGCCGACCGGTTCGGGTCGCGACGGCCAGGATGCCTCGATGGTCAGACGAGACCGGGTCGACCGGGCGAGCCAGCGGTGGATCAGCTGCTCATTGGCCGTGACAACCTCCTGTGTGGCCCACTGGGCAGTCTCGCGGTCGGGATAGGTCGAGCTCCTGGTGCGTACGAGCGGGGATGCCGGCATGGTGACTGCCTTGTCGTCGGGAGAGCGGAGAGAGACAGGAGGAGATCAGTGCGCTTCGAGAAGGTGTGCGGTCGCCACCCGCAGAATCTCGCGCAGGACGGGCGGCGTGGCCCAGGGGACCGCCGCACGCAGGCTCGCGCCGGAGTCCGAGCGCGCGTCGATGAGGAGAGCCGCGTGCAACTCCTCGGCCAGGCGAGGGAGAAGGAAGCGGCAGCCGTCCGGATGCTCACTCGTCACCCCTGCCACGACTCCCTCCTCGAACGAGTCGTACTCGTCGCCCTCGACCCACCAGGAGAAGTCCCGCAGACCCGAGAACCGCAGTTCGGCCTCCCACAGGGACATCGGCAGCTCGTTGAAGCAGAGGAGGCCCCGGTGCTGTGCCTCCCTCAGTACTCGGGCCGTGTCCTTGAGGAATCGTGGGCCCTCCTGGTCGCCGGCCGCGGCGGCGAGCCGCTCCGCAAAGCCGTGCGGCAGGGGAGTCCCGGGGCGCTCCTCCAGAGTTTCCGCGATGAGGTCGAGGAGGGCGGACAGGGTCGCACTCGGCATCGCCCAGTTCGCCGTGGGGGAGTCGGCCAGCGTCCGGTTGAAGCGCGCGAGCTCCTCGTCGAACGGCGTCGGCGGCGTCCTGCCGCGTGCTGCGACAGCCATGTCGATGAGCCTCGCCACCGCCCCATTGTTGAAGACTGCGCCGGTATAGGTAGTCACGGCTGCCAGGTGTTCCTCTCCGCCTCTGGTTCCCGGGTGCATCTCACGAGCCGTCCCGCTAGGCGGTCGGCATGGACGTGAGCACGATGAACGGTGGCTCGAGGCCCCTCTTGTAGCGTAGGACGACGTTGACGCCGCGCGTATCGCTGCCGCCCGCCTGCAGGCCGTCCCTGTCGTAGTCGGCGCGCGTGACCGTCCGGCCCGTGATGTCGGTGAAGGACTTGTCGAGGGTCAGCGTCGACCTCTCGTTCGCGGCGGGCTGCCTCTCCAGCCGGTCCAGCCACCGCTCGATCTTCTCGGCGTTTCCGATATCGTCCAGCGTCTCCTGTGTCAGACGTTGTGCCGAGGCCAGATCCTTGTACGACGAAGCCGCCTCGGGCCGTACGGAACCGTCAGGGCGGACCACTTGTTGGTCCCTCAGGCGCTGTGCGAGCTGTTCGTCCGTCTTGCCGACGTGCTTGTCCACACTGTGGCCCCCGTAGAGGCCCTCCGCGTTCGCGAGATCCACGGCGTAGAAGTGGTTCTTCTGGTCGTCGTCCGTCGTGTAGTGGTGCTCGTTCCTGAACTCGTTGAGCGCGCGGGCGCCGAAAGCCTGGGCCCGGGCCTCCTCCGCCGCGTATGTGGGTGCGCTGCGGTGGGCTTCATCCAGGGCGGCCATCAGCTTGTCCATCCGGGGGACGAGCGCGTTGACCCGCCCGTTCTACTCCGCCACGACGGCGTTCAGGGCACCGGTGTCGATGGAGAGGGTGATCTCGACACTGAGGTCGGCGGCGCCCGCTGCCAGCCCTTTGACGAAGCGACCGACCCCCTTCGCACCCTCCTTGAGGTCCTTGAGATCGACTCCGTCGCTCAGATCGACGTTCCCGACGGCCTGCCGGACCGCCTTCATGTAGATGTCCCAGACCTTGCCGTTCAGGTCGACCGCGGCCTCCGCGAACTCACGCAGCAGATCGCTGACCTTCATCGCGGTGTCGAACAGGACGGTCATGACCGGATGGCTCGCGGTCCGGTTCGCGGACGAGTCGTGCTTCCACTCGTAGTTCGCCGTACTGCCGCCCCAGGCGGTCGTCCCCCACAGCGAGCTGCAGAAAGCCCGCATCGCGTCGTGCCACTCGCTGTTGCTCTGCTGGGTGATGCTGCTGACGAGACCGGTCAGACCGCTCTCCGTCATCGACAGCGAGATGGTCATGTCCGCCCACGCCTGGGACAGCGAGTTGAGATAGTGCTGCTGCGGATACGGATAGACCTCGGCGACCTTGCCCCAGCGGAAGGCGTGCTCGAGCAGCGGGCGGATGACGTGCCACAGGACGTCCGGTACCCATTCCAGCAGCGAGCGGATGAAGTCGTCGCCGCCGTCGTCGTCACCCCACTTCAGGTCCGGGACCGAGCCGTAGTCCGGCACTTTGTCGATGACGACGGGCGGCGGTGTGGTCCGGGCCTTCGTCTTGCCGGAGGCGTCGTTGGCCGCCTCCGCGCGGGAGTAGCTATTGGCGGTGACGGCGAATCCGACTGCCGCGCCCCGACGCTCACCACGGACCTGGCCCACACCTCGAGGAAGCGGTTGCCGACCTTCAGGTACGAGGCGGCGAAGGCCTGGGGCGCGGCACCGTAGCCGCCCGCGTCCGGGTACTCCTTGAGCTTGGTGACGAGCGTCCTGGCCGCCTTGTCGAACGGCGTCTGCTGCCCGGCGAAGCCGCCTGCCACCTGGTGCAGCGTGGATGGCTTGACGTCGATGGTGCCGGCGCCTTGCGGCGGCGGGGGAGGGGTGCTCATCACGCGCCTCCCCAGCCGCGCAGTACCGCCCGGTGTGCCGCCGCGTAGTTGGTGTGCCCGGTTGTCACGCACTCGTGCAGCCACTTTTGGGCGGCCTGCAGGTCCTGGGCGCTGCGGTTCCACTCGTCGAGCTTGTCGACGAAGGCCTCGCGTGCTTCCCCGTCCAGGACAGGACGACCGGCTCCACGCGGTCGTAGAGGGCGTCGAGCCCGGCGTTGAGATTCCTGAGAATGTCCTCCAGCTCACCGGCGAGGTGCTGGAGGGTGGCGAGCCTTACGGATATGTGATCGTCGTTGGTGCCTGGCGGCATGGTTCCCCCGTGTACCCCGTGAAGGTGTGGCTCTGTACCGATGGCAGTGTGCGGGCGGCTGTCACAGCGTCTCGAGGCCGCTGCGCGGGTGCGCGGTCCCGGCCGGTTCCGAGTTCGGAGTGGAGAGTCGCTCCACTTCACTGTTGACATCGACACGGACCTGTCGGAGGCGGTCGAGGACGTCCAGCTCCGTTTCCGTGAACCCGTCCCGGCTCATCCGTACAGCCGCCTCCAGCACCTTCATCACTTCGCGGATGCGCACGGCGTCCTCCGCCGCCGCCCTGTGGAATTTCCGGTACGCCGCACCAGCGGGACCCTGCCAACCGGCCTCGATGGTGTCGACGATGGCGTCCATGCGCTGGACTTGCTGGTTCAACCGGTCCTGCATGTCGTCGAGATCGTCGGCCAGCCTGGTGAGGTGGTCTCTCTTCGCCCGGAGATCTCCAGGCCCTTTCGGATCGGTCAACGTTCCCCCCGTCACATCGGTCCGTGCGCTCCTTGATTCGCACCTGTGAGCCTAGGCCACATCGGAAGCGTTTTCCCAGCAGCCCCGCGGGCCAACGCCTGGGCGGGAGCGGCCGGTTGGGCGCTGTGGCTCGCCGTCGCGACGTCGTGTTCCGTTGTGGCGCGCGCTTGTGCCTGCCCGGCAGCGTCGGCTGCCGCGTTCGCGGATTCCGGCACGCGTGCGCCGGGCGTCAGGGCGAGTGCAACGGAGTACGGGACCGGCCCCGCGGGTGGGAGGCCGGGCGACGGAGGGCCCTGCCGAACCGCCTGCCGGTCGCTGCCGCGGCACCGTCTGCCCGGCCGGGACCAGGGCGCATGCCCGTATGGCCGGGAGTGCCTCTGGGCAGGCCGACGGGGTGCGGCGTCCGTCACTCGTGTCCGGGCATGACCCTTCCGCGGTCATGTACTAGAGTTATCTCGACATCGAGATATCTACACGGAGGCGTACCGCATCGCCGACCGTCACGGCCCATTCGGTAAGGGTGGCCTAACTAAGCCTTACCTTAGCGGATCGCCGGGACGTCGCAGCAGGCAGGATGCGGTCAGTACGCGCACATTGATGAAGGAGACTGTCGTGTCGGCGAACAGCTTCGACGCCCGCAGCACACTGCGTGTGGGCGACGAGTCGTACGAGATCTTCAGGCTGGACAAGGTCGAGGGCTCCGCGCGCCTCCCTTACAGCCTCAAGGTCCTGCTGGAGAACCTGCTCCGCACCGAGGACGGCGCGAACATCACCGCCGACCACATCCGGGCGGTCGGTGGCTGGGACTCGCAGGCGCAGCCGAGCCAGGAGATCCAGTTCACGCCGGCCCGCGTGATCATGCAGGACTTCACCGGCGTGCCCTGTGTCGTGGACCTCGCCACCATGCGTGAGGCCGTCAAGGAGCTCGGCGGCGACCCGGCGAAGGTCAACCCGCTCTCCCCGGCCGAGCTGGTCATCGACCACTCCGTCATCGCCGACAAGTTCGGTACGAATGACGCCTTCGCGCAGAACGTGGAGCTGGAGTACGGCCGCAACAAGGAGCGCTACCAGTTCCTGCGCTGGGGCCAGACCGCGTTCGACGACTTCAAGGTCGTCCCGCCGGGCACCGGCATCGTCCACCAGGTGAACATCGAGCACCTCGCGCGTACGGTCATGGTCCGTAACGGCCAGGCGTACCCCGACACCCTCGTCGGCACCGACTCGCACACCACGATGGTCAACGGCCTCGGCGTCCTGGGCTGGGGCGTCGGCGGCATCGAGGCCGAGGCCGCGATGCTCGGCCAGCCGGTCTCGATGCTCATCCCGCGCGTCGTCGGCTTCAAGCTCACGGGTGAGCTGCAGCCCGGCACCACCGCCACCGACCTCGTCCTCACGATCACCGAGATGCTGCGCAAGCACGGCGTCGTCGGCAAGTTCGTCGAGTTCTACGGCGAGGGCGTGGCGGCGACGAGCCTCGCCAACCGCGCCACCATCGGCAACATGTCGCCGGAGTTCGGCTCCACCGCCGCGATCTTCCCGATCGACGACGAGACCATCAAGTACCTGAAGCTGACGGGCCGCGACGCCCAGCAGCTCGCGCTGGTCGAGGCGTACGCCAAGGAGCAGGGCCTCTGGCTGGACCCGGCCGCCGAGCCCGACTTCTCCGAGAAGCTGGAGCTCGACCTCGCCACGGTCGTCCCCTCCATCGCCGGCCCGAAGCGCCCGCAGGACCGTATCGTCCTCGCCAACGCCGCCCAGCAGTTCGCGCAGGACGTGCGCAACTACGTCGAGGACGACGACGAGGCGGGCAAGGAGTCCTTCCCGGCCTCCGACGCCCCCGCCGCGTCCAACGGTGTGCCGACCCGCCCGACCACGGTCACCGCCCCCGACGGCACGACGTACGAGATCGACCACGGCGCCGTCACCGTCGCCGCGATCACCTCCTGCACCAACACCTCGAACCCGTACGTCATGGTCGCCGCCGCGCTGGTGGCGAAGAAGGCCGTCGAGAAGGGTCTGACCCGCAAGCCGTGGGTCAAGACCACCCTCGCCCCGGGCTCCAAGGTCGTCACCGACTACTTCGACAAGGCGGGCCTGACCCCGTACCTCGACAAGGTCGGCTTCAACCTCGTCGGCTACGGCTGCACCACCTGCATCGGCAACTCCGGCCCGCTGCCGGAGGAGGTCTCCAAGGCCGTCAACGAGCACGACCTCGCCGTCACCTCGGTGCTGTCCGGCAACCGCAACTTCGAGGGCCGCATCAACCCCGACGTCAAGATGAACTACCTGGCGTCCCCGCCGCTGGTCGTCGCGTACGCCCTCGCGGGTTCCATGAAGGTGGACGTCACCCGTGAGGCGCTCGGCACCGACACCGAGGGCAACCCCGTCTTCCTGAAGGACATCTGGCCCTCCGAGGCCGAGGTCAACGACGTCGTGGCCAACGCCATCGGCGAGGACATGTTCAACAAGTCCTACCAGGACGTCTTCGCGGGCGACGCCCAGTGGCAGGCGCTGCCGATCCCGACCGGCAACACCTTCGAGTGGGACGCCGAGTCGACCTACGTCCGCAAGCCCCCGTACTTCGAGGGCATGACGATGGACCCGGCCCCGGTCACCGACATCGCCGGTGCCCGCGTCCTGGCCAAGCTGGGCGACTCGGTCACCACCGACCACATCTCCCCGGCCGGCGCCATCAAGGCCGACACCCCGGCCGGCAAGTACCTCACCGAGCACGGTGTGGAGCGTCGTGACTTCAACTCCTACGGCTCGCGCCGGGGCAACCACGAGGTCATGATCCGCGGCACGTTCGCCAACATCCGCCTGCGCAACCAGATCGCGCCGGGCACCGAGGGCGGCTACACCCGCGACTTCACCCAGGCTGACGCGCCGGTGTCGTTCATCTACGACGCCTCGCGCAACTACATCGAGCAGGGCATCCCCCTGGTCGTCCTGGCCGGCAAGGAGTACGGCTCCGGCTCGTCCCGCGACTGGGCCGCCAAGGGCACCGCGCTGCTCGGCGTCAAGGCCGTCATCGCCGAGTCGTACGAGCGCATCCACCGCTCGAACCTCATCGGCATGGGTGTCCTCCCGCTCCAGTTCCCGGAGGGCGCCACGGCCGAGTCCCTCGGCCTGACCGGCGAGGAGACCTTCTCCTTCGCGGGCGTCACCGAGCTCAACGAGGGCCGTACGCCGCGCACGGTGAAGGTCACCACCGACACCGGTGTCGAGTTCGACGCGGTCGTCCGCATCGACACCCCCGGTGAGGCGGACTACTACCGCAACGGCGGCATCATGCAGTACGTGCTGCGCAACCTGATCCGCAAGTAGTCCAGCGGGATTCCGCACGGAATCCGGACACGAGCAGCAGGTACGCGGAAAGGGCCGCACCCCCGTCACGGGGGTGCGGCCCCTTCGCGTTCCGCCGGACCGTCCGCCGGACCGTCCGTCGGAAGGCCCGTCGGCAGGTCCGTCGCAGCGTCCGTCAGAACAGCAGACGGTAGGTGTTCCAGCCGCTCGTACCGATCTTGACCCGCGCCTGGTACGGGGCGGCGGCGTTGCCGGTGCCCCGGTAGAGCCAGAGCGCTCCGGCCGCGTCACGGGCGATCAGGTCCGTCGTCCCGTCGATGTCGATGTCACCGACGGAGACCAGGGTGTTGAACAGGTTCCAGCCGGAGCCGATCTTCGTGCGCGCGGCGAACGGCGCCGTGCGGTTCCCGGTGCCCCGGTAGAGCCACAGCACCCCCGCGCCGTCACGCGCGACGATGTCGGGCCGGCCGTCGCCGCTCAGGTCGCCCTGGCCGGCGATCTGGTTGTACATGTTCCAGCCCGGGCCGACCTTGGTACGGCCCGTCAGCGTTCCGTTGCCGTACCCCAGGTAGATCCACAGGACACCGGAGGCGTCCCGGGCGATCAGGTCGTCGGCCGCGGCGCCGGCGAGGTTCCCCGGGGAGAGCACCTTGTTGTAGATGTTCCAGCCGCCGCCGACGGAGGCCGGTTCCCCGCCGAACGGGGCGTAGAACAGCTGTCCGCCGTTGTTGATCTCCCAGACGCCGTCGGAGCTCCCGTCGGCGTCGTGGTCGGCCTGGGTGGCGTGCTTGATGACGCCCCAGTCGAAGCCGACGAGCACCCGGCTGTCGAGACCGCCCGTGCCGTTCGGCGGATAGCCGTACAGGTCACCTGCCCGGTCGGCGCCGTACAGGGCGTTGATCGGAGCGTCACCCGGCTCCGCCTGCGCGCGGGATCCGTTCGGGCGCGCGGCGGGGCGAGGATCGGCGGCGGCGCCGACCGACGGCGCCGGCGCCTGTGCGGATACCGATGACGGCGCCGCGGCGGGCGCCGGCCGGTCGGCCGCGGACGCCGCACCGGTGCCGGTGACGGCGAGCGCCGTGGCGACCGCCGCCACGGCGATACGAGTAAGGGCCCGGCCGCGCTTACGGCCGAAGAGTGGGGCCACGTAGTTCTCCAGTGAAGATCGAGGTGTGAGAGGTGTGGCCCGCCTCAAGAGGTGCGGCGAGCCACGGAACCACCGGATCGTTTCACCGGATCTGCGCATCCCAACGGGTCGCCGGTGCAGGAAAGTTGAACGCGGGGCAACATTCCGCTACGCGTCCGCGGGCTCCGTGAAGCCGAGGTGACGCTCCAGGAACCGGGTCATCGCCGCCCATGTCTCGGCCTGCGCCAGCGCGTTGGCCTGCGGCGTGCCGCCGGAGACGAGGATCCCGTCTCGGTCCGCGGTCGTCGGGACCAGCGGAGGGCGCATGAAGTGCCCGGCGCCCGGGTGGATCAGCAGGTCGTCCTGGGCCGCGACGGTACGGCGGCGCTCGACCAGGGCGCGGGCCATCGCCTCGGACGGCCACACGGCGTCGTCCGTGCCGGCGACGGCCAGCAGGGGAGCCGTGATGTGCTCCACCGGGATCAGCGCCTTCTTCACCGCGGCGGAGTCCCAGAGCCCCGCCCCGTACGCGGACCGTAGCCGCAGCGCCGTGGAGCGCGACCCTCCGCCGGGCAGCCGCCGCAGCAGGGCGTGCCGGGCCAGCTGCGGCAGCAGCAGTTCACCCCGCACCGGCACATAGGGCAGCGGGGCCGCGCGGTACGTCCACGAGGAGGTCATCGGCGGCCGGCCGCCGGAGCCGAGCGCCTGCCAGACGACATGCGTCGGTGCGATCGCCACCACCGCCCGCACCGGGACCCGGGCCAGGGCCAACGCCGCCAGCGCCCCGCCCGTGCCCACCGAATGGGCGACGACGGCGACCCGCCGGCGCTCCGCCAGCGCCGATACCGCCCGGGTGAACCGTTCGAGCGGAACGTTCGCGACCGTCCGGGGCTGCCCCTGACCGCCCACGTAACCCAGCACCACCGTCGTGAAGCCGCACCGGGACGCCAGCAGCGCGGCCGTCGGCGTGACCGCCTCCATGCTGGTGGATCCCGGGATCAGGACCACCACCGGCCGGGGCCCGGAGCCGAGCGGGCGCGGGGCGAACCGGACGACCCGCAGCCCCTCGTCCATCGACTCCGTCCGGGTGACCCGCCGGGCACGCCAGCGCCGTACGACCGTCCGCCGGACCTGGCGCGCCCGGTCGGCCGCGCAGCGCACGGTCCACGTCAACTGGTCGTCCGGCGCCATGAAGATGACCGGTGACCGGTGACGTTGCACACTGTGCATCGACCACCAGGGACCCGACGGATCAACGCCGCTGTAGGAGCCCGCCAGCGGCGCGCTCATCGCCGGGCCGGCAACGCCGTGGGCGTCCGCGCGGTAACGGTTGTCCGACCGCCAGGCCCTCCCGGCGGCATCGGTCACGTCGATCCGGACCGTCACCTGCTCATGCGGGCGGAGCCCTTGGACGACGAGCTCCGGGACCTCGTCGACGAGTCCCTCACCGGGCGCGATGGTCAGTTCCACGCTTCGGAACGTATGCGCACGGGGCCCGGCGGGCGACCGGGCGCTCGCGTTCGAGTGAGACCGGGGCCGCCCGTCCCGCACCCGTCGCGTGCGGCGCCGCCCTCCCGGTGACCGGGACCGGGACCCGGGCTCCCGGTCCGCCCTGGCCGGAGGCCGTCGCCCGAGCGGCTCGGCACCAGCCGGGAACACGCCGAGGGCCGCACCCCGCCAGGGGGTGCGGCCCTCGGTTCGCCGTGCCGCTACGAGATCAACTCGACCTCCGCCAGCACCGTCTGCGCCTGGGCGCCGGCCGGCACCAGCCGGTACTTCTGGTACGTCCCCGGGCGCGCGACCGTGAACACACGGGTCTGCTTGTCCCAGGCGAACGTCTCACCCGACCGCCTGTCCACATCGGTCCAGGCCGTGCCGTCCTTCGAGCCCTGCAGCACCCAGCCCGCCGGCGCCTTGTCCCGCGCCGAGGACGTGAGCGTGTACTGGACCGCGCGGGTGCCCGCCGCGACGGGCAGGTCCACGGACGCCTCCAACGCCGCCTCCGTACCGGAGGTGTTGTCGAAGAGCGCCCCCGGCCCGCTGATCGCGTCGTGCCTCGGCGACGGCACCTTGTCGTCCCTCGTCACGGACACGGGAGCGGCGCTGCTGCCCGTACCCCACTTCGACGGCTTCGCGCCCATGTCGAACTCCAGCGTGCCGCCGCGCGCCAGCAGCGAGTGCGGGAGGGCGGTGGAGTTCCAGCGCTTGCCGTTCACCTTCAGACCCTGGACGTAGATGTTGCGGGCGCTGTTCTTCGGGGCCTTCACCACGAGGTCGCGGCCGTTGTCCAAGTGCACGGTCGCCTTGGTGAACAGCGGCGAGCCGACCGCGTACTCCCCGCTGCCCATCACCAGCGGGTAGAAGCCGAGCGCGGAGAAGAGGAACCAGGCGGACTGCTCGCCGTTGTCCTCGTCACCGTGGTAGCCCTGCCCGATCTCGCTTCCGGTGTAGAGGCGGGAGAGGACCTCGCGGACCTTCTCCTGCGTCTTCCAGGGCTGCGAGGCCGCGTTGTACATGTAGGTGACATGGTGGGCGACCTGGTTGGAGTGCCCGTACATGCCCATCCGTACGTCGCGGGCCTCGGTCATCTCATGGATGACGCTGCCGTACGAGCCGACGAATTCCGGGGACGCCGTTTCCGGAGTGGCGAAATAGGTGTCCAGTTTCTTGCCGAGTTCCGCCCGGCCACCGTACACATTCGCCAGGCCCCGGCTGTCCTGCGGCGCGGTGAAGGCGTATCCCCAGCCATTGGTCTCGGTGTAGTCGTAACCCCAGATCCGGGGGTCGTACTGGTCCGACGGAACCCGCCAGTCGCCCTTGGCGTTCCGGCCCTGGAAGAAGCCGGCCTTCGTGTCGAAGAGGGAGACGTAATTCCGGGCCCGGTTGAGGAAGTAGGCGGACTCCTCCTTGTAGCGGGCCTTCTTCGTCTTCGCGTGGAGCGCGTCGGCCATCTTCGACAGGCCGTAGTCGTTGAGATAGCCCTCCAGCGACCACGACAGGCCTTCGTGCGTCTCGGTCGGGGCGTAGCCGAGGAACGGCGAGGTCTCCATGCCCTTGCGGCCCACGCCCTTGCTCGGCGGCGCGACGGTCGCGTTCTTCAGCGCCGCCTCGTACGCCGCCTCCGCGTCGAAGCCGCGGACGCCCTTCACATACGCGTCGGCGAAGGCGACGTCGGAGGAGGTGCCCGTCATCAGATCGGCGTAGCCGGGGGAGGACCAGCGGGAGATCCAGCCGCCGTCCTTGTACTGCTGGACGAATCCGTCCACCAGCTCGCCCGCCTTCTTCGGCGTGAGGAAGGAGTAGGCCGGCCACGTCGTCCGGTAGGTGTCCCAGAAACCGTTGTTGACGTACACCTTCCCGTCGACGATCTTCGCGCCGGTGTGGGTCGGCGTGTCGGGTCCGGTCTGCGGCGAGAACGGGCTCGCGTACCGGTCCTTCCCGTCGACCTTCTCGAAGCCGGAGTTGGGGTACAGGTACAGCCGGTAGAGCGAGGAGTACAGGGTCACCAGCTGGTCGTGCGTCGCGCCCTCGACCTCGACCCGGCCGAGGATGTCGTCCCAGGCGTCCTGGGCCCGGTCCCTGACCGTGCCGAAGCCCGCCGAGGCGGGGATCTCGCCCGCCAGGTTCTTCTTCGCCTGGTCCACGCTGATCAGTGACGTTGCAATGCGCAATGTCACCGTACGGTCCTTGCCGGCGTCGAAGCGGAGATGACCCCGTACTCCCTCCGCCGCGGACGAGGTGACGGGCGCGTCGAAGACGCCGTACACGAACAGCCGTGTCGCACCCGTCGACAGTCCGCTCTTGACGTCCGAGTAGCCGGTGAAGGAGCTGGTCCCCGGGTCGAGCGTGAGCCCGGCCTGGTCGGTGACGTTGTCGAAGATCACCGCCGCGTTCTCACCCGGGTAGGTGAACCGCATCATCGCGGCGTGATCGGTGGGAGCGATCTCCGCCTTCAGCCCGTTCTCGAACGTCACGCCGTAGTAGTGCGGGCGCGCGGTCTCCTTCTCGTGGCGGAAGGGCAGCGCACGGGCGGTACGCGCCGGGTCGGGGGTGCCCTCGGCGGCGGACGGCATCAGCTGGAAGGTCTGCCGGTCGCCCATCCAGGGGCTCGGCTCATGGCTGGCGCTGAACGCCTGCACCGTCGGCAGATTGTCCGCGTTGTTGGCGCGCGCGTACTCGTACAGCCAGCTCAGCGAGCCCGCGTTGGTCACCGGCGTCCAGAAGTTGAAGCCGTGCGGGACCGCGGTGGCCGGGAAGGTGTTGCCGCGCGAGAACGAGCCGCTGGAGTTCGTGCCGCGCACCGTCGAGGCGTAGTCCGACAGATGCGCGAGCCGCTTCTGGGGCGCCTCGGGGGCGATACGGACGTCGTCGATCCAGCCCTGGAACTTCGCCGGGCCCTTCGGCGAGTCGTACGCCACCAGGATCCGGTCCACGGTCTTGCCGGCGGCGACCGACCCGATGCCGGAAGCCACCTGGTTCCACTGGTTGACGTAGAGCCGCTCGGCCGCGCCCTGGCCCTGCGGCGTCAACAGCCCGCCGTGCGAGTCCACCGCCCGGAGGTCACTCAGATAGGTGCCGTCGGTGAACGCGAGATCGACCGCCACGTTCGTGGCCGGATAGTTGAGATCGGTCTCGGGCAGCGAGGGGAAGACGCGGTACGACAGCTCCGTGTCGCGCCGCACCGCCGTGTCGACGTCGAAGACCTTGTTGTACGAGTAGGCGCGGCCGTCCGGCTTGTGCGTGCCCGCGTACTTCAGGGCGCGTGTCCCGGTGAATCCGGCGCCGGCCTTCGCCGTGGGGGAGCCGGCGGGGCCGCGGTCGACCTGGCTGCGCATGTCCTCGGGCGCCGGGGCGCTCGTGTCGCCGTCGGAGAACTGGACGTCGGCGAGCTGGAGGATGCCCGAGGCGCCGTTGTTGGCGGTGATCTCCAGCCGGTAGTGCCCGTACGCGGCGGCGTTCGACGCCTCGATGTCGTACGTCTTCGTCTGGAACCGCTTGTCGAACGTCTCGCCCTTGCGGGTGTCCAGGACCTTCCAGTCCTTGCCGTCCGCCGAGCCCTGGAGGGTCCAGTCCTTCGGGTCGCGCTCGTCGAAGTCGTTCGCCGACGTCAGCGCGTAGGTGACGACCTTGACCGGGGCGTCCATGGAGAACTCGGCCCAGCCGGCCGGCTCGAACGCCAGCCATTTGGTGGACGGCTGGAGATCGACCAGATTCTCCTTGGTCTCACCGCCGCCGGAGTTCTCGGCGCTGGCACGCACCTCGACGACCTTGTCGGTGACATTGCCCGGTATGCCCGAGGAGAAGCCGCCGTCGATGCCCGATGACCGCTTCTTTCCGTCAGGTCCCGTTTCCACGGTATTGCGCCAGTCGGGCTGGGCTTCATCCGCTTCGAAGGACGTGCTGAATTCCCGCGCCGGCGCGGCGGCTTGGGCGGGGAGCGCGACGGCGGCCGACTGCGCCGTCACCACCAGCAGGGAAGCGGCCGCCACCAGGGCGGCCGCGCGGGCTTGTCTGTACCGAGGATGCCGAGGATGCCGAAGGCTGGATCTGGGCCGCATGTCGAGCCGTTCCTCCCGCCGAAGCGATGTAGACAACGTTGTCAAGCGCAATGCGCAGGCACCAGTAGGGAGGTAAGTGCCGCATGGTGTCAAGGGTGTTGACGGCGTGACGGGCTCGGAATCGGCCGATTCGACGAGATTTCCGTGGCGGAATGTCCGCGGGCCCTGCTCCCCGTATCCGCGAGGTCTCAACTCGGGAAAGACTGCCGTGGAACCTTGCTTTCGATCTTGCTCAGCTGGCGGGAAGTGGACTATACCTGTCGGCGTCTGCCTCGCCGGAACACGCGGCGAGCGGTCAGGGGGACGGGCAGGCGAAGTATCGTCTGCGGCCAGGGCAGATCTCCGTTCCCACTGCCACGGTATTACCCCTGCACGACCAGCTTCAGCAATTGACCGCGGTGGCGGGGCCCTTCGCCTCAGGCGAGACGCACGGGCGACCGGTTCACCGCCTGAGTCCTGGAGAAGGCGAGGACTTGAGCATGGGATCCACCTCCGCGCACACGAACGGCGGCCTCGACCGCCGCGATCTGATCGAGCGGAGCACGGCTGTCGCTCCGGCCTCGGCCCCGGCGACCGCTTTTCCGAATTCGTGTGCATCGAGTGGCGGCGGTGAAGGGGCGCCGGTGCCGTCTCGTCGATCACGGCGGCATGCGTCGCTCAGCTGATCACCATCGGTGTCGCTGAGCGGCCCCGAAACGACGGCGATACGCCCCGATGTACATGTCCGCCAGCATCCCAGGCGGAGACTCACACAAGGACGCGCTCAAAGAGAAGTGCGGCAAGCGCATGGCCAACCTGGCCTGACAGCCAAACACGCAGCAAACCCATGAAGATCCAAACGATCGGTAAGGATGCAGAGATGACCTCTCGTACCGGCTCTTTTGATAGGCGGACGCTCCTGCGCGGGGCGATCGCAACGGCAGCCATGGGTTCGCTTGCGGTTGCGTGTGGCTCTCCCTCTGGCAACGGTGGTGGCGGCGGCCCGAAGGGCAAGGTGGGGGCCACCAACCCGTTCGGTGTCGCCGAAGGTTCCAAGGTCGAAGCGGCCATCTTCGACGGCGGCTACGGCGTTGACTATGTCGAATACGCCAACAAGGTCATCGGGAAGCAGGTCAAGGGTGTCGCGGTCCAGGTCAAGCCGGTCGTCGACATTGCCCCCGAGCTCCAGCCCCGGTTCGTCGGCGGTAACCCGCCGGACCTCATCGACAACTCCGGTGAGGACCAGATCGGCTTCCTCGGCATCCTCGACCAGCTCGAGACACTGGATGACGTGCTTGAGGCCAACAACTACGAAGGCACGAAGATCGCCGACACGCTCTACGCGGGCGTCAAGAAGCCCGGAACGTACAACGGCAAGTTCGTCGCGCTCAACTACGTGATGACGGTGTACGGCGTCTGGTACTCGAAGACGCTGTTCGAGGCGAACGGCTGGACCCCGCCGAAGACCTGGGACGAGGCGCTCGACCTCGGCCAGCAGGCGAAGAAGAAGGGCAAGTACCTCTTCGTCCACGGCAAGGAAGCCGCGACCTATTACCGGACGCTCCTGATCGACTCGGCGATCAAGGAGGGCGGCGACGAGGTCCGGATCGCTCTCGAAAAGCTGGAGAAGGACTCCTGGTCGCATCCGGCCATCCAGGGCGTTCTCAAGGTCATGGAGACCATGGTCAAGGAGAAGATGTTCGTCCCCGGTGGCTCCGGCACGCAGTTCCAGAAGGCGCAGGCGATCTGGAGCAACGACCAGAAGGCGCTTCTCTACCCGTCCGGTGGCTGGATCGAGAACGAGATGAAGGACGCCACCAAGACGGACTTCCAGATGACTGGAGTTCCGTCAATGACGCTCACCGGCAAGCCGAAGATTCCCTACGAGGCGCTTCGCGCGGCCGCGGGCGAGCCGTTCATCGTGCCCAAGCAGGGCAAGAACCCGGCCGGCGGTAAGGAGGTGCTGCGGGCGATGCTGTCCCAGGAGGCGGCTGCCAACTTCTCCAAGACGAAGCTGGCCCCGACGATCGTCAAGGGCACCGTGCCTGCTGACGGCTACGGATCGTCCGCGCTGGTCTCACAGTCGAAGATGCTCGAGGCCGCGGGCGAGAACATCTTCAACTACCTGTTCGTCGAGGCCTACGGGATGAACACCGACCAGCTGGTGCCGTGGAACTCGTTCCTCGCCGGTGACATCGACGCCAAGGGCCTGACCTCGGCTCTGCAGAGGATTTCCGACAAGATCCGGGAAGACGACTCCATCGAGAAGTTCGAGGTCAGCTAGTACCGCCATGAGTGACACAATCACCATCCCCGAGACCGCGAGCGACCGGCCGACGCCGGCCGCTCGCGGCGGGCGGCCCCGACGCCGCAAGCTCACCTTCGACCGGGTGACGTTCTTCCTCGCGTTCCTCGGTATCCCGCTGGCCGTCTTCGTGACCTTCGTCCTGATCCCGTTCGTCCAGGCGATCTACTGGGCGATGACCGACTGGCGCGGCTTCAGCCCGGACTACAACTTCGTCGGGCTGGACAACTTCACCAAGATGTTCCAGGACGACGTCTTCCTGAAGGCGTTGCGCAATGTCGCGTTGCTGGCGGCCGTCGTGCCGTTCGTGACGTTGACGCTCGCCCTCGGGGTCGCGGTGGCCATCACCCTGGGCGGGCCCAGCAAGGGCCCCGTCCGAGGGATCCGGGGGGCGTCGTTCTACCGGATCATCTCGTTCTTCCCCTACGTCGTGCCGGCGATCATCGTCGGCCTGATCTGGGCGCAGATGTTCGACCCGAACGCCGGCCTGGTCAACGGCTTCCTCACCAAGATCGGCCTTGACCAGTTCGAGGCGTTCGCCTGGCTGGGCGAAAAGGCGACCGCGATGCCGTCCCTGATGTTCGTCTTCGTCTGGGGGCTCGTCGGGTTCTACGCGGTGCTCTTCATCGCCGCGATCAAGGGAGTTCCCGCCGAGCTGTACGAGGCGGCCAGGATCGACGGGGCCGGTCGGTTCCGGACAACGATCTCGATCACCCTGCCGGCGATCCGGGACAGTGTGCAGACGGCGTACATCTACCTGGGCATCGCCGCGTTGGACGCGTTCGTCTTCGTACAGGCGCTGTTGCCGAACGGTGGGCCGGACAACTCGACCCTCACGATCAGTCAGCGGCTGTTCAATGTCGCCTTCCGGCAGCAGCAGTTCGGATACGCCACCGCGATGGGGGTCGTCCTCGCCGTTGTCACCCTGGTGTTCGCGGTGCTGGTGTTCACCGTCAATCGCCTGACCGGCGGTGGCGAGGGCAAAGAGAATGCGCGTGGGTCCAAGGCTCGGCGTGCTGGAGCTAAGGGAGGTGCTCAATGAGCGCCGTAGCCGCCGACCGGAGGCTGGTGAGAGCCTCCGCAAGCAGCGACCGCAGGTTTGCGACGATCTCGCACGCCTTGCTGACCGTGTGGGCCGTGATCGTGATCGTGCCCATGCTCTGGGTGCTGATGTCGTCGTTCAAGTCGACCGGTGAGATCCTGTCGTCGCCGTTCTCGCTTCCGGATCACTGGAGGGTCGAGAACTACTCGAACGCGTGGACCGACGCGAACATCGGGAAGTACTTCCTGAATTCGGTGATCGTCGTCGTCTGTGCGCTGTTCCTGGTGATGTTGTTGGGCGCGATGTGCGCCTACATCCTCGCCCGGTTCGAGTTCCCCGGGCGTCGGCTGATCTACTACGTGATGCTGGCCGGGTTGACCTTCCCCGTCTTCCTGGCGATCGTGCCGCTGTTCTTCCAGCTACAGAACCTCGGGTTGCTGAACACGCGTCCGGGACTGATCCTCACCTACGTCGCGTTCGCGCTGCCGTTCACGATGTTCTTCCTCTATGCGTTCTTCCGGTCACTGCCGCATGACGTCTACGAGGCCGCGTTGATCGACGGTGCCGGTGACTGGCGGGCGTTTTTCCAGGTGATGTTGCCGATGGCACGTCCAGGCATGGCCGCGGTGGCGATCTTCAACTTCCTGGGGTTGTGGAACCAGTTCCTGCTGCCGGTGGCGCTCAACACCGACCAGGACAAGTGGGTCCTGACTCAGGGCATGGCTGCCTACGCGTCCTCGCAGGTCTACGACATTGACTACGGTGCGCTGTTCGCGGCGATCGTGGTCACGGTGGTGCCTGTACTGATCGTGTACGTCCTGTTCCAACGCCGGATCGCCGGTTCGGTGTCGCAGGGCACCTTCCGCTGACGCCTGCCGTCTGACCAGCTGCCGAGGTCAACAATTGTTGACCTCGGCAGCTGGTCTCGCTTCATGGTGCGTGCGTCCGCCGCGGCTCGGCGAACAACGCCGTCGCGTCGTCATGTGCCTTGCCCCGAGCGAAGGCCGTGCTCTTTCGGATCCGTCGTCTCCGCCGCCCTCACCTGATACCTCTTGACCTGGCCGAGCGGGCCGCCGGTGCCGATGGCGTTGACGAAGCCGGTCGGCCACCGATCGCGCGTCAGCATCCACGTGCCAATGGCGCTGTCTGTTCCCGGCGGGGCCGTCCGCGCCGCGTCTCGTCGACGCCCAGCACCTGAACCTCGGGCATGGGCGCCTTGGTCGTCGAGTTGTGACCGCACGGGATGGCCGGCGCCGATGCCTTCGTCGTGTGCGTACACGGCGGTGGGCGGCAGGCGCCGCGCCGACCGGGCGCGATCATGCTTTGCCGGGCCAACTTCGTGAGCACAGCGTGGACGAACCGCACAGTGTGAAACTCGAGTCACCGAGTAGGACATCACGTAGGCGAGGCGAAAATCGGAACGTATTGGGTCACAGTCTCATCAAGGTCTTGACGCCAGTAACCGTGTGCATCGAGCCTATACTTCACTAGTTGTAGACAGTCCGGGGTCACATCGCCGTGCCCCGGCAGACGGGCGCGGCCGTCGCGCCGTCCCGTCGAGGTGGGAGTGGATGGTCGTGGAGACTCCGGGCTCGCAGTCCTCGCTGCACCGGGCCAATCTTGAGCGGGTCGTACGTGCCGTGCGTCTGGCCGGTTCGCTGACCCAGGCCGAGATCGCCAGGAGCACGGGCCTGTCCGCCGCCACGGTCTCCAACATCGTTCGCGAGCTGAAGGACGGCGGGACCGTCGAGGTCACCCCCACCTCGGCGGGCGGCCGCCGGGCCCGCAGCGTCTCGCTGAGCGGTGACGCCGGCATCGTCATCGGCGTCGACTTCGGGCACACCCATCTGCGGGTCGCCATCGGCAATCTGGCCCATCAGGTCCTCGCCGAGGAGTCCGAGCCGCTGGACGTCGACGCCTCCTCCGCCCAGGGCTTCGACCGGGCGGAACAGCTGGTCACCCGGCTGATCGAGGCGACCGGAATCGGGAAGGACAAGATCGTCGGAGTGGGTCTGGGCGTACCGGGGCCGATCGACGTGGAGTCCGGGACGCTCGGGTCCACCGCGATCCTGCCGGGCTGGAGCGGGATCAACCCGAGCGACGAGCTGTCGCGGCGGCTCGGGGTGCCGGTGTACGTCGACAACGACGCCAATCTGGGCGCCCTGGGCGAGCTGGTGTGGGGCAGCGGCCGCGGGGTGAAGGACCTCGCGTACATCAAGGTCGCCAGCGGGGTGGGCGCCGGTCTGGTCATAGAGGGCCAGATCTACCGGGGGCCCGGCGGCACCGCCGGGGAGATCGGGCACATCACGCTGGACGAGTCGGGGCCGGTCTGCCGCTGCGGCAACCGCGGCTGCCTGGAGACCTTCGCGGCCGCCCGGTACGTCCTGCCGCTGCTGCAGCCCAGCCACGGCCCCGATCTGACCATGGAGCGCGTGGTGCAGCTGGCGCGCGAGGGCGACCCTGGCTGCCGCCGGGTGGTCGCCGACGTGGGCCGGCACATCGGCAGCGGGGTGGCGAACCTGTGCAACCTGCTGAACCCCAGCAGGGTGGTGCTCGGCGGCAACCTCGCCGAGGCGGGCGAGCTGGTCCTGGCGCCGATCCGTGAATCGGTCTCCCGGTACGCGATCCCGAGCGCGGCGCGGCGGCTCTCGGTGCTTCCGGGGGCGCTCGGAGGCCGGGCCGAGGTGCTGGGTGCACTGGCCCTCGTCCTGAGCGAAATGGGCGATTCGACACTTCTGGACAGCTCGGTCCCGGCCGGGACGCCTGCCTTCACTTAGATAACGAATGGCACCGTTGTCATCTCGTTAAGGATTTACTCCTTGACGCTGGCGTTGCGGCCGAGTTGACTTCCAGCCACCTCGGCCGCAACGACGCGGCCTCGTCAGGGAGGTTTCTGAATGAACACGCAGATGCGTCGTGCCGCCGTGGCCGTGGCCGCCACCGCGATGGCCGCGTCCCTCGCCGCCTGCGGCAGCGCCAAGGAGTCCGGGGACAACGGCTCCAAGACCGGCGCCGCGAAGGGCGACGACATCACCATCGGTCTTCTGCTCCCCGAGAACCAGACCGCGCGTTACGAGAAGTTCGACAAGCCGCTCATCGAGAAGAAGATCAGCGAGCTCACGAACGGCAAGGCGAAGGTCGTCTACGCCAACGCCAAGCAGGATGCGACGCTGCAGACCCAGCAGGTCGACACGATGATCACCAACAAGGTGGACGCGCTGATCGTCGACGCCGTGGACGCCAAGGCCATCGCGGGCAGCGTGAAGAAGGCCAAGGACGAGGGCATCCCCGTCGTCGCCTTCGACCGCCTCGCCGAGGGCCCGATCGACGCCTACACCTCCTTCGACAACGAAGAGGTCGGCCACGTCCAGGGCAAGGCGCTGCTGGAGGCGCTCGGCGCCAAGGCCAAGGACGGCCAGATCGTGATGATGAACGGCGCCATCACCGACCCGAACGCCGCCCTCTTCAAGAAGGGCGCGAAGGCCGAGCTCGAGGGCAAGGTGAACATCGGCAAGGAGTACGACACCAAGGAGTGGAAGCCGGAGAACGCCAACGCCAACATGGAGGCGGCGATCTCCTCCCTCGGCAAGGACAAGATCATCGGCGTGTACTCCGCCAACGACGGCATGGCGGGCGGCATCATCACCGCCCTGAAGGCCGGCGGCTTCGCCAAGCTCCCGCCCGTCACCGGCCAGGACGCCGAGCTCGCCGGTGTGCAGCGCATCGTCGCGGGTGAGCAGTTCATGAGCGTCTACAAGCCGTACGCGCCGGAGGCCGCCGCCGCGGCCGAGATGGCCGTGGCGCTCGCCAAGGGCGAGAAGCTCGACTCGATCGCCACGTCCAAGGTCGACAGCCCCACCACGAAGGCCGTCCCGTCGGTGCTCGTCCCGGTCGTCTCGCTGACCAAGGACAACATCAAGGACACGGTCATCAAGGACGGCGTCTACACCGTCACCGAGATCTGCACGCCGAAGTACAAGGCCGCGTGCGACGCGCTCGGCCTGAAGTAGGCACCACGTCCCTGAGGGACACTCCCTGAAGCCTGCCCGGTGCCCCGCCCCGTTCCAGCCCCCGCTATCGGGGCGGGACACCGGACAGAATCGCTTCTCCTCGTTCTTCACTTGCCTTTGCTTCTGCTCAACCTCCGCGCCACACCCCCCGGCGCGGCATCCCCGCCGGTCAGGCGGCGAAGGAGATGGTTCACGTGTCCGCTACGCCCGTGCTGGCGTTGCGCGGGGTCTCCAAGCGGTTCGGTGCCGTTCAGGCGCTCACCGACGTAGAGCTCGAGATCCACGGCGGCGAGGTGGTCGCCCTCGTAGGCGACAACGGCGCCGGAAAGTCCACCCTGGTCAAGACGATCGCCGGCGTGCACCCCATCGATGAGGGCGTCATCGAATGGGAAGGCAAGGCGGTCTCGATCAACAGGCCGCACGACGCCCAGAGCCTGGGCATCGCGACCGTCTACCAGGACCTCGCGCTGTGCGACAACATCGACGTCGTCGGCAACCTCTACCTCGGCCGGGAGCTGCGCAGGCGCGGAATCCTCGACGAGGTCGAGATGGAGCGCCGCTCCCGCGAGCTGCTGAGCACCCTGTCGATCCGCATCCCCAGCGTCCGGATCCCGATCGCCTCGCTCTCCGGCGGTCAGCGCCAGACCGTGGCCATCGCCCGTTCGATGCTCGGCGAGCCCAAGCTCGTCATCCTCGACGAGCCCACCGCCGCCCTCGGCGTCGAGCAGACCGCCCAGGTGCTCGACCTCGTGGAGCGGCTGCGCGAGCGCGGTCACGCGGTCATCCTCATCAGCCACAACATGGCCGATGTGAAGGCCGTCGCGGACAAGGTGGCAGTACTCCGGCTCGGCCGGAACAACGGCGTCTTCGACGTCAAGTCCACCTCGCAGGAAGAGATCATCTCCGCCATCACCGGCGCCACGGACAACGCCGTGACCCGTCGTGCGGCGCGCACCTCGGAGGCGCAGAAGTGAGCATCGACAAGACTTCGGCACCCGCCGACACCGAGCACCAGGTGGTGAACCCGGACGCCGCACAGAACGCGGTCACCGCGGTCGACCCCCGGCTGCTGGTGCGCGAGCAGGGCCTCAAGGGCTACGTCGCGGAGTTCCGGCGCAAGATGCACGCCGGTGACCTGGGCTCCATCCCCGTCGTCATCGGCCTGATCCTGATCTGCGTCATCTTCCAGAGCCTGAACTCGAACTTCCTCTCCGCGCAGAACCTCAGCAACATCGCGGTCACGATGGTCGCCACCGGCATGATGGCCGTCGGCATCATCTTCGTGCTACTGCTCGGTGAGATCGACCTCTCGGTCGGCTCGGTCAGCGGTGTGTCGGGCGCGATCGTGGCCGTACTCAGCGTCACCCACGGGATGAACGAGTGGCTCGCCGTGCTCGTCGCGATCGCGAGCGGCGCGGCCATAGGCGCCCTCCACGGCTTCTTCTTCGCGAGGATCGGCGCACCCGCGTTCGCCGTCACCCTGGCGGGACTGCTCTTCTGGCTGGGCTTCATGCTCCAGCTCCTCGGCGACCAGGGCACCATCAACCTGGACGGCGACGGTGTCATCGGCAAGCTGACCACGTACTACTTCTCGGACGTGGCGGCTGCCTACGGCCTGGCCGCGGTGGCCGTGGCCGTGTTCTTCCTCTCGTCGTTCGTCGACAGCCGTCGCCGTGAGGCCGCCGGAGTGCCGTCCCGGCCGCTCAACGACATCGTGTTCCGCACGGTGCTGCTCGCCGTCGTCGCCTTCGCCGCCGCGTTCATGTTCAACCAGTACAAGGGCCTGCCCCTGGCACTGGTGCTGTTCCTGGCGGTCCTGGTGCTCACGGACTTCGTCCTGCGGCGCACCGCGTACGGCCGGAAGATCTTCGCGCTCGGCGGCAGCGTCGAGGCCTCCCGCCGAGCCGGCATCAACGTCACGGCGGTGCGGATCTCGGTCTTCGCCATCGCGGGCACCTTCGCCGCCGTCGGCGGCCTGTTCTGGGCCTCCAAGATCGCGGCGGCCAACCAGAGCGCCGGCGCCGGTGACCTCCTGATGAACGTCATCGCGGCGGCCGTCATCGGCGGCACCAGCCTCTTCGGCGGCCGCGGCCGGACCTGGAACGCGCTGCTCGGCGTCATGGTGATCGTCTCGATCCAGTACGGACTCGCGCTCGAAGGCATCGCCACGCCGATCCAGTACATGATCACCGGTGGTGTGCTCCTCGCGACCGTCGTGATCGACTCGGTCACGCGCAAGACGCAGAAGACCGCGGGCCGCGCGTAACGGCCCATACCGCAGTGCCCGGCGCCGGAACCGGCGCCGGGCACTGCTGCGTGTTCACAGGACCACGGGGGACGCACGCGGGGGACACAGGGGGGATGTCCGCCAAAGGCGTGACGCTCAAGGCCCCGCCCGATGACAGGCGCTGCGAGCGGAACATTAGACTCGACAAATCGTTGCCAAGCTCGACCAGCTCACACGCAAGGAGGCACGGGTGCCGCTGCTGACCCGTATCAGGGGACCGCGCGATCTGGACCGGCTCAGCCCGGAGCAGCTCGACCAGCTGGCCGCAGAGATCCGCACCTTCCTCGTGGATGCCGTCTCCAAGACCGGCGGACACCTCGGCCCCAACCTCGGCGTGGTCGAGCTGACCATCGCCCTGCACCGCGTCTTCGACTCCCCGAACGACAAGGTGCTCTTCGACACCGGACACCAGAGCTATGTGCACAAGCTGCTGACCGGCCGCCAGGACTTCACGAAGCTGCGCGCCAAGGGCGGCCTGTCCGGCTACCCCTCGCGCGCCGAGTCCGAGCACGACGTCATCGAGAACTCGCACGCCTCCACCGTCCTCGGCTGGGCGGACGGCCTCGCCAAAGCCAACGAGGTGCTGCAGAAGGACGACCACGTCGTCGCCGTCATCGGTGACGGCGCGCTGACCGGCGGCATGGCCTGGGAGGCGCTGAACAACATCGCCGAGGCCAAGGACCGTCCGCTCGTCATCGTCGTCAACGACAACGAGCGCTCCTACGCCCCGACGATCGGCGGCCTCGCCAACCACCTCGCCACGCTCCGCACCACCGACGGCTACGAGCGCTTCCTGGCCCGTACGAAGGAGATCCTCGATCGCACGCCGGTCGTCGGGAAGCCGCTCTACGAGACCCTGCACGGCGCCAAGAAGGGCCTGAAGGACTTCATCGCGCCCCAGGGCATGTTCGAGGACCTCGGCCTCAAGTACGTCGGCCCCATCGACGGCCACGACATGGAGGCCCTGGAGTCCGCGCTGACCCGCGCCAAGCGGTTCGGCGGCCCGGTCATCGTGCACTGCCTCACCGAGAAGGGCCGCGGCTACCAGCACGCGGAACAGGACGAGGCCGACCGCTTCCACGGCATCGGCCCGATCCACCCCGACACCGGGCTGCCCGTCAAGACCTCGGCCGCCAGCTGGACCTCGGTCTTCGGCGAGGAGATGGTCAAGCTCGGCAAGGAGCGCGAGGACATCGTCGCGATCACCGCGGCGATGCTCCAGCCCGTCGGACTGAAGAAGTTCGCCGAGGCGTTCCCCGACCGGGTGTACGACGTCGGCATCGCCGAGCAGCACGCCGCGACCTCTGCGGCCGGTCTCGCCACCGGCGGCGTCCACCCGGTCTTCGCCGTCTACGCGACGTTCCTCAACCGCGCCTTCGACCAGGTCCTGATGGATGTGGCACTGCACAAGTGCGGCGTCACGTTCGTCCTGGACCGCGCCGGTGTCACCGGCGACGACGGCGCCTCCCACAACGGCATGTGGGACATGTCGATCCTCCAGGTCGTCCCCACCCTGCGGATGTCGGCCCCGCGCGACGCCCAGCAGCTGCGCGCCCAGCTCCGCGAGGCCGTCGAGGTCAAGGACGCCCCGACCGTGGTGCGCTACTCCAAGGGCGTGGTCGGCCCCGCCGTGCCGGCCGTCGGCCGGGTCGGTGGCATGGACGTCCTGCGCGAGCCGGGCACGGACAGGCCCGATGTGCTCCTGGTCTCCGTCGGCGCCCTCGCGCCCATGTGCCTGGAGATCGCCGACCTCCTCGACAAGCAGGGCATCTCCACGACCGTCGTCGACCCCCGCTGGGTCAAGCCGGTCGACGAGGCCCTCGCGCCGCTCGCCGAGCAGCACCGGGTCGTCGTCACCGTCGAGGACAACAGCCGCGTCGGCGGCGTCGGTGCCGCCGTCTCCCAGGCGCTGCGCGACGCCGGTGTGGACCTGCCGCTGCGTGACTTCGGCATCCCGCCGCGCTTCCTCGACCACGCCTCCCGCAAGGAGGTCATGGCCGAGATCGGGCTGACCGCGCCGGACATCGCCCGGCAGGTCACGGGTCTCGTCGCCAAGCTCGGCGGCCGCCTCGACGGTCGTCTCGACGGCGAGCCGGCCGAGGCTCCGGAGCCCGCGCGCGACTGATCCGGACGCCGTCCGGCGCACACACCCCGGCAGACGGATTGGGCCGGTCGGAGTACCGAATGAGGTTTCCGGCCGGTCCTTTCGTGTGAAACGGCCTCCGAGGGCGGGCGAGGTCCCGCACCCCTCTCGATCATGGATCTATGGCCATGGGTACGGAGGTACGCCGGTGAGCACACAGCAACAGCCCCCGAGGAACACCGGGGCGTTCCGGACCAAGACGGTCGAGCAGTCGATCCGGGACACCGAGGAGCCCGAGCACGCGCTGAAGAAGTCCCTCTCCGCCTGGGACCTGACCGTCTTCGGCGTCGGCGTCATCATCGGCACGGGCATCTTCGTGCTCACCGGTATCGCCGCCAAGGAGAACGCCGGGCCCGCGACCGCCCTGTCCTTCGTCGCCGCGGGCGTCGTCTGCGCACTGGCGGCGCTCTGCTACGCGGAATTCGCGTCCACCGTGCCGGTGGCCGGCTCCGCGTACACGTTCTCCTACGCCTCCATCGGCGAACTGCCGGCCTGGATCATCGGCTGGGACCTGGTCCTGGAGTTCGCGCTCGGCACCGCCGTGGTCGCGGTCGGCTGGTCCGGGTACGCGCGGCACCTCCTGGCGACCAATCTCGGCTGGGACATGCCCCCCGCGCTGTCGGGACCCGATGCGGGAGGGCACTTCGACCTGCTGGCCTTCCTGCTCATCCTGGCGCTGACCGCCATCCTGGTCATCGGCATGAAACTGTCCGCCCGGATCACCGCGATCGTCGTCGCGATCAAGGTGACCGTGGTCCTGCTGGTCATCGTCGCGGGCCTGTTCTTCATCAAGGCCGACAACTACTCCCCATTCGTCCCCCCGGCCGAGGCGCAGGAGACGGGCAGCGGCCTCACGGCGCCCCTGGTACAGGTGCTGTTCGGCTACGAGCCCACCAACTTCGGCGTCATGGGCATCTTCACCGCGGCGTCCATCGTCTTCTTCGCCTTCATCGGGTTCGACGTCGTCGCCACCGCGGCCGAGGAGACCAAGAACCCTCAGCGGGACATGCCCCGGGGCATCCTGGGCTCGCTGCTCGTCTGCACCGTGCTGTACGTGGCCGTGACGCTCGTCGTCACCGGGATGCAGAACTACAAGGAGATGTCGGCGACCGCGCCGCTCGCCGACGCCTTCAAGTCCGTCAACCAGCCCTTCTTCGCCGGTGCCATCAGCCTCGGCGCGGTCGTGGGACTCATCACCGTCTGCATGATCCTGCTCCTGGGCCAGACCCGGGTGTTCTTCGCGATGAGCCGTGACGGGCTGCTGCCGCGCTTCTTCTCCGTCACCCACCCGAAGTTCCGGACCCCCCACCGGGCGACGATCGTGCTCGGCTGCGTCATCGCCGTCATCGCGGGCTTCACCAGCCTCGAGGCGCTCGCGGCCCTGGTGAACATCGGCACGCTCTTCGCCTTCGTGATCGTGGCCCTCGGCGTCATCATCCTGCGCCGCTCCCGCCCCGACCTGCCCCGGGCCTTCCGCACCCCGTGGGTGCCGACGCTCCCCATCATCTCGATCGCGGCGTCGCTCTGGCTGATGCTGAACCTGCCGTCCGAGACCTGGCTGCGCTTCGCCGTCTGGATGGCGATCGGCGTCGTCGTCTACTACCTGTACGGCCGCTCCCACAGCCGCCTCGGCAAGGCGGGCAAGGACGCCAAGTACTAGACGCCGTATCGCGGGACGCCGCATGGTGCCTTTCGGCCCCGTATGTCCCCCCATAAGGGGGCATACGGGGCCCTAGTGTGTGCGCATGCTCGTCGAGCCGCCGCCCTCAGCGCCGTCCGCAGCCGCGCCCCCGTCCGTACCCGCACCGAGGACGGCCGTTCCCAGGACCGAGCCCGTGGCCGTGGCTCCGGGCGGCGGGGCACCGGCACCGGCCGGCTACTGGCGGCGGCTGCTTCCCGTCCTCGCCGTGCTCGCCGTCGTGACCCGGCTGCCCTCGTTCCGGCACACCTTGTGGAACCCCGACGAGGGCTTCCTCGCCGTCCAGGCGCGGATGCTCGCCGACGGGGGCGAGCTGTACGAGACCGTCGTCGACCGCAAACCACCCCTGCTGCCCTGGCTGTACGCGGCGACCTTCGCGGTCTTCGGCGACGAGTCGCTCCGCCCGCTCAAGGTCCTCGCCGTCCTCTCCCAGCTGCTCACCGCCCTCGTCCTGGCGGCCACCGCACGCGAACGCTGGGGCGACCGCGCGGGGCGCACCGCCGGCGTCCTCTATCTGCTGGTCTCGATCGGCCTGAACCCCGAGGACGCACAGGCGGCCACCTTCGAGATCTTCATGCTCCCCTTCACCGCCGCCGCCGTGATGTACGCGGGGAAGGGCCGCTGGGGCGCCGCCGGCCTCGCCGTCGCCGGGGCGGTCCTGGTGAAACAGACCGGCGGGGCCGTCCTCGTCCCCGTGCTGTGGCTGCTCTGGCGCTCCTCGCCCCGCAGACCCCCGCCCCGCAGACCCTCCCCGCGCCGCCCCTCACCACGCGGCCCGTCCGCACGAGGCCCCTCCGGCCCCTGCGAGCGCGGCACGTGCGCACGGCGGGCCGGTCTGCTGCGGCTGGGACTCGCGTTCGCCCTGCCGCCGGCGGCGGCCGCGCTGCTGACCGACCCGTCGGGCTTCGTCTTCTGGACGGTGACCGGATCGGGCGCCTACGCCGCCTTCACCGGCTCCGAACTGCACGTCCTCTCCCGGGGCCTGGCGAACACCGCCCTCCTCGGCGCCGCCTGCGCCGGACTGGTTCCGCCCGTCGTACGCGTCCTCAGGATCGCCAGGACCGGGGCCGCGGACCTGTGGCTGTGGCTGGCCTCCTCCGCGGCCGCGGTCCTCCTCGGCCTCCACTTCTTCGGTCACTACTACCTGCAGCTCCTGCCGCCCCTCGTCCTGCTCGCGACGGCCGCCCTGCAGGTCCTGCCGCGCACCCGGCTCGCCACCGCGCTGCTCGGCTCCGCCGGCGCCTGTGCGCTCTTCCTCACCTGGGGCCTGCTGGCGCCCCGCCCCGAACTGGCCCACGCCCTCCGGCTCGCCGCCGAGGTACGGCACCGCACCGCCCCGCAGGAGCGCGTGCTGCTGTGGGGGATGCACCCGGAGACGTACTGGCTCGCCGACCGCGACCCCGCCAGCCGCTACCTGACCGCAGGACTGCTCACCAACTACAGCGGAGGCCGCGACGGTCCCCAGGTCGGCGAGCGGTACGGGATGGCGGGCACCTGGCCCGTTCTCGTACGCGAACTGCACGGCAGCCCGCCGGCGCTGATCGTCGACGACTCGCGCGGCAAGCCGTACGCCGCGGAACGGCTGCCCACCCTGCGCCGGCTGCTCGCCCGGTACTACCGGCAGCTGCCGGACCCGGTCGACGGCGCGGTGTTGTACGTCCGTACGACGGGACGGTGACCCGCCACACGGGAGGGTGATCGCCCCCGACGGGATGACCCGACGGGAGGGTGACGGCCGCGCGGTCCCGGGCCCGGGTCAGACCGGGCGCACCGTCCGGGGCCCCGCGCAGAGCGCCCCCAGGGCCTCGACGCGCTCCCGCAGCGCGCGGTCGGCCGTGACGACGACCCGGGTACGGCCGGGCGCCTCGGCGACCAGCTCCACGATGCGGTCGTCGCCGCTGCCGGCCGCCGGTTCGACCCGTACGCCCGGCACGGACTCCACACCCCGCGCCCACCCCTCGACGACCAGCACCACCTCGGCCGGTCCCGGATGTCCGGCGATACCCTCCTCGGCGAACGGGGCGAGTCCGTCGCGCAGCCGCTCGGTCGCGCCGAAGCGGTCGCGCCACCAGCCGTCCGGGACCGAACCGACCACGTTCGCGGCATCGACGATCAAGAGAATCCGCATGTGGGAAGCCTGGCACAGGGCGGTCTCCGGGTGGGCCGATCGGGGATGTCGCCGAGTGTTATCGTCACGTAAATCAAGCGCTTGTACGGCGCTCAGGGAAGGTGGGCAACGGGCCATGTCATTGCGGTCTGCGCGGAGGTCGAAGCGTCGAACGGGCACCGCCCCCGGCACCGGGGACGCCGGAAGCCGGACGCACCGCGCCGCCCGCGCGAGCACCTCACTGCCCGCCGATCCCTCCCTCCCGCCGACCACCGGCTGGCTGCTGCGGGGCAAGGACGGCCGGCTCTCCGCGTACGCCCCGGCCCCCGAGGGCGTGCTGCGCTGGACCGAGAAGCGGCCCGGCGGGCCCGAGTGGACCGGCCCCGAGCTGTTCCGCGCCCCCGGGCTGGTGCCGTACCTCGCGATCGCCCAGGGCGCCGACGGCTATGTGCAGCTCGTCGGACTGCGGCGCACCCCGGTCGCGGGCGGCGAGACGGCCACGGACGTCGTGCAGAGCATCCAGTACCAGTCGGGCCGCCCCATGCGGGACTGGTACGCGCTGGGCACGCCGTACCCGCAGGACCGTTCGCTCGCCGCGCAGACGGGGCTCCCGGCGGCCGTCGTGGACGCCGAGGGATCCCTCCACGTCTTCGTGCGCAACGCGGGCGGCGGGGTCTGCGGCCGCGCCCAGGTGCCGAACGGCAAGTGGAACAAGTGGGCCGACCTCAAGGGCAGCGGCATGCTGGGCGTCCCCGCGGCCGCCCTCACCGACCACGGGCTGATGGAGATCCTCGCCCCGGCCGAGGACGGCGTCCTGCGGTGGACCCAGGAGACCCAGGGCGTGAAGTTCCAGCGCGCCGGGGACATCGAGGCCTCGGCCACCGACGGATCGGTCAGCTCCGAACGCACGGGCCGTGAGCGGCTCACCCACGTCTGGCGGGACGCCTCGACCGGCACCGTCCACGCCTGGCGCGAGGGCCTGGCCGCCCCCGTGGCACTCGGCGGTGCGGGCGGCAGCGGCCCGGTCGCCCTGCTCCGTACGCCCGTCGACGGCCACGACTGCGTGATCCTCGCCCAGCGCGGCGCCGACGGACGTCCCGCGCTCGCCGCCTACCCGACCGAGGAGGAGACGGCCGGCGCCGACTGGACACCCACGGGCGAGCCGTGCGTCGGCGCCCCGGCCCTCGCGATCGACGGCAACGGCCGTGTGGTCCTGGCCGCGTTCGGCGCGGACGGCACCCTGCGGGTGACACGCCAGAAGGCGGAATCGGGACTGGCGATGGAGGCCTGGATCGCGGTCTGAGCGACGCCGCGCGAAGAGCCGGCCGGGCCCGGGAGCGCGTCCGGCCGCGGGCCGCGGCGGGGGACCGGGCCGAGGCGAGCGTGCCGAGTGCCAGGGCGTCCGTCGCGCGGGCGGTAGGCGAAAGGGCCGTACGGGATCGGGATCCCGTACGGCCCTTCGTCATGCCGCCTGTGGCGTCACGCCGGGACGCTCGCCACGCCCTGCGCCAGGAACCGCTTGCCGTTCACGCGCTCGCTGACGCCCTCGCGGTCCAGGTACGGCGTGATGCCGCCCAGGTGGAAGGGCCAGCCGGCGCCCGTGATCAGGCAGAGGTCGATGTCCTGCGCCTCGGCGACGACACCCTCCTCCAGCATCAGCCCGATCTCCTGCGCGACCGCGTCCAGGACACGGGCGCGGACCTGCTCCTCCGTCAGGACGCTGTCGCCCTGCTTCAGCAGCGCGGCGACCTCCGGGTCCAGCTCCGGCTTCCCGGAGTCGTACACGTAGAAGCCGCGCTTGCCGGCCTCGACGACCGCCTTCAGGTTCGGGGACACCGTGAAGCGCTCCGGGAAGGACCGGTTCAGCGTCTCGGAGACGTGCAGACCGATCGCCGGGCCGACCAGCTCCAGCAGGACCAGCGGCGACATCGGCAGACCGAGCGGCTCGATCGCCTTCTCGGCGGTGGCGACCGGGGTGCCCTCGTCGATGACGTTCTGGATCTCGCCCATGAAGCGGGTCAGGATGCGGTTCACGACGAACGCCGGGGCGTCCTTCGTCAGCACCGCGGTCTTCCTCAGCTTCTTCGCGACACCGAACGCGGTGGCCAGCGACGCGTCGTCCGTCTGCTCACCGCGGACGATCTCCAGCAGCGGCAGCACCGCGACCGGGTTGAAGAAGTGGAAGCCGACGACGCGCTCCGGGTGCTGGAGCTTGGACGCCATCTCCGAGACCGACAGCGAGGAGGTGTTGGTGGCGAGGATCGCGTGCGCCGGGGCGACGGCCTCGACCTCGGCGAACACCTTCTGCTTGACGGACATCTCCTCGAACACGGCCTCGATGATGAAGTCCGCGTCCGCGAAGCCCTCGGCCTTGTCGAGGACACCGGTCACCAGGGCCTTGAGGCGGTTGGCCTTGTCCTGGTTGATCCGGCCCTTGCCCAGCAGCTTCTCGATCTCGACGTGGACGTAGCCCACACCCTTGTCGACGCGCACCTGGTCGATGTCGGTGAGGACCACCGGCACCTCGAGGCGGCGCAGGAACAACAGCGCCAGCTGAGAGGCCATCAGACCGGCGCCGACGACGCCGACCTTGGTGACCGGGCGGGCCAGCGACTTGTCCGGGGCACCGGCGGGGCGCTTGCCGCGCTTCTGCACCAGGTTGAAGGCGTAGATGCCGGAGCGCAGTTCGCCGCCCATGATCAGGTCGGCGAGCGCGACGTCCTCGGCGTCGAAGCCCTTCTGCAGGTCGCCGTCCTTGGCCGCCTCGACGATGTCGAGGGCGCGGTAGGCGGCCGGGGCCGCCCCGTGCACCTTGGAGTCGGCGATGAACCGGCCGCGGGCGACCGCCGCGTCCCAGGCCTCGCCGCGGTCGACGGTGGCGCGCTCGATCGCGATCTCGCCCTTGAGGACGGACGCGGTCCAGATCAGCGACTGCTCCAGGAAGTCGGCGCCTTCGAAGAGAGCGTCGGCGATGCCGAGTTCGAAGACCTGCTTGCCCTTGAGCTGCTTGTTCTGGTTGAGCGAGTTCTCGATGATGACCGAGACCGCGCGGTCCGCGCCGATCAGGTTCGGCAGGATCGTGCAGCCGCCCCAGCCCGGGACCAGACCGAGGAAGACCTCGGGCAGCGAGAACGCCGGCAGGGCCTTCGACACCGTGCGGTAGGTGCAGTGCAGACCGACCTCGACACCGCCGCCCATCGCCGCGCCGTTGTAGTACGCGAACGTGGGGACCGCAAGAAAGGACAGCCGCTTGAAGACGTCGTGGCCGCCCTTGCCGATGGCGAGCGCGTCCGAGTGCTGCTTCAGCAGCTCGACGCCCTTGAGGTCGGCGCCGACGGCGAAGATGAACGGCTTGCCGGTGATGCCGGCGCCGACGATCGCGCCCTCGGACGCCTCCTTCTCGACCTGGTCGATCGCGGTGTCGAGGTGCGCGAGCGACTGCGGGCCGAAGGTGGTCGGCTTGGTGTGGTCCAGGCCGTTGTCCAGCGTGATGAGGGCGAACCGGCCCGCGCCGCCCGGCAGGTCGAGGTGGCGTACGTGCGCCTGCGTGACGACCTCGTCCGGGAACAGCTCGGCCGCGCCCTTCAGGAGCTCAGCGGTGGTGCTCACTTGTTGCCTCCGGCGTCCTTGTGGTGCGGGTTCTCCCAGATCACGGTGGCGCCCATGCCGAAGCCGACGCACATCGTGGTGAGGCCGTAACGGACCTCCGGCTGCTCCTCGAACTGGCGCGCAAGCTGCGTCATCAGACGCACGCCGGAGGAGGCGAGCGGGTGGCCGAAGGCGATGGCGCCGCCGTACTGGTTGACGCGGGCGTCGTCGTCGGCGATGCCGTAGTGCTCGAGGAAGGCCAGCACCTGGACGGCGAAGGCCTCGTTGATCTCGAACAGGCCGATGTCCTCGATGGACAGACCCGCCTGGGCGAGGGCCTTCTCGGTCGCGGGGATGGGGCCGTAGCCCATGACCTCGGGCTCGACGCCGGCGAAGGAGTACGCGACGAGGCGCATCTTGACCGGGAGGTTGTTCTCGCGGGCGAAGTCCTCGGAGGCGATGAGCGAGGCGGTGGCGCCGTCGTTCAGCCCCGCGGCGTTGCCGGCGGTGACGCGGCCGTGGACCCGGAACGGCGTCTTCAGGCCGGCGAGGCTCTCCAGCGTGGTGCCCGGGCGCATCGGCTCGTCGGCGGTGACCAGGCCCCAGCCGGTCTCGCCGGCCTCGGGGTTGGTGCGGCGCACCGACACCGGCACCAGGTCCTGCTGGATCTTGCCGTTGGCGTACGCCTTGGCGGCCTTCTCCTGCGAGCGCACGGCGTACTCGTCGGCGCGCTGCTTGGTGATCGTGGGGTAGCGGTCGTGCAGGTTCTCGGCGGTCATGCCCATGAAGAGGGCCGACTCGTCGACGAGCTTCTCCGACACGAAGCGCGGGTTCGGGTCGACGCCCTCGCCCATCGGGTGGCGGCCCATGTGCTCGACACCGCCGGCGATGGCGATGTCGTACGCACCGAAGGCGACGCTGCCGGCGACCGAGGTCACGGCGGTCAGCGCACCGGCGCACATGCGGTCGATGGAGTAACCGGGCACGGACTGCGGCAGCCCCGCGAGGATGCCGGCGGTGCGGCCGATGGTCAGACCCTGGTCGCCGATCTGCGTGGTCGCGGCGATGGCGACCTCGTCGATCTTCTTGGGGTCGAGGTCCGGGTTGCGGCGCAGCAGCTCCCGGATCGCCTTGACGACGAGATCGTCGGCTCGGGTCTCGTGGTAGATGCCCTTCGGGCCCGCCTTGCCGAACGGGGTGCGGACGCCGTCGACGAAGACGACGTCCCTGACGGTACGAGGCACGATGGCTCTCCTCCAGGGTGCGGGGTGGCACTGCTGCGGGCACGCTCCTGAGCGTGCGCTTGCTTCCCTCATGCTACTTGTGGGTAACCATGCTGCCCACCCCCTGTGCCGGTAGCGGCGAACGTCACACCACGAAGGCCGGCGCATTCGCCCGCCCGGCGGGCCGTGCCATGGCGACGCGGGCTCTTCGCGGGCCCTCCGCCGCCCCTTCGCGGTCCCGTCGCGGCAGGTCAGGCCCGCGGGAGCGCCTCGATCCGGTCGGGCGCCGCCGGCGACGCGACGTCCCCGGCCGGCGGCGGCGACGGGTCGGCCTCAGTGGCGCGCAGCCGGACCGGCGCCGCCGGGGGCCGGGCGGCAGTGGCTTCGGCCTGCTCGCCCGGCCTGCCGGAGCGGGTCGCTCACGGCTTCCGGCGACCGCGCGGCACGAGGCATTCGCTTCGGCAGGCGGCAGGCGGCAGGCGGCGGGTCCAGGGTCTTGTCCAGGACGCGTCGGCCGCCCGGGAGTACCCGTTCGGCGTGCGACGGCCCTGACCGGGCCTGACCGGCGCTGACCGGCCCGGGTCCGCGGAGGTCAGGCCGTCGCCTGCAGGGCCCGGGTCAGCAGCGGGGTCACCTGCTCGACCTGCCATGCCCGCGCACCCAGCGCCGTCAGCGCCGCCGACACCGCCTCCGGTGACAGGTCCGCCGGTGGCTCCCAGCACAGGCGACGGACCGTGTCCGGAGTGATCAGGTTCTCCTGCGGCAGGTTCAGCTGCTCCGCGAGCGAGGAGACCGCGGCACGCGCCGCGGACAGCCGCGCCGCGGCCTCCGGGTCCTTGTCCGCCCAGGACCGCGGCGGAGGCGGCCCCGCCACCGGCTGTCCCGGCTGCGGCAGCTCCGCGTCCGGCAGCGCCCGTGCCCGGTCCACCGCCGCCTGCCACTGCTCCAGCTGGCGCCGGCCCATGCGGTGCCCGTAGCCGGACAGGGCCGTGAGCGCGGTCAGGTTCAGCGGAAGGGTCAGCGCCGCCTCGACGATCGCCGCGTCACTGAGCACCTTGCCGGGCGACACGTCCCGTCGCTGCGCCACCTGGTCGCGCGCGGTCCACAGCTCCCGTACGACCGCCATCTGACGCCGGCGCCGCACCTTGTGCATCCCCGACGTACGCCGCCAGGGATCCTTGCGCGGCGGGGCGGGCGGGGCCGAGGCGATCGCTTCGAACTCCTGCCGCGCCCATTCCAGCTTGCCCTGCCGGTCCAGCTCCTTCTCCAGCGCGTCCCGCAGATCGACGAGCAGCTCGACGTCGAGCGCCGCGTAGCGCAGCCAGGGCTCGGGCAGCGGCCGCGTCGACCAGTCCACCGCCGAGTGGCCCTTCTCCAGCGCGTAGCCGAGCACCGACTCGACCATCGCGCCGAGGCCCACCCGGGGGAAGCCCGCGAGCCGTCCCGCCAGCTCGGTGTCGAAGAGCAGGGTCGGCGTCATGCCTATTTCGCGCAGACACGGCAGGTCCTGGGTGGCGGCGTGCAGGATCCACTCGGTGCCGGCGAGTGCCTCGCCGAGTCCGGACAGATCGGGGCAGCCGACCGGGTCGACGAGCGCGGTGCCGGCGCCTTCGCGGCGCAGCTGTACGAGGTAGGCGCGCTGCCCGTAGCGGTAGCCGGACGCCCGCTCGGCGTCCACGGCCACGGGCCCGCTGCCGGCGGCGAACGCGGCGATGACGGATTCGAGGGCCTCGGGGGTGGACACCACCGGGGGGATGCCCTCGCGCGGCTCCAGCAGCGGGATCGGCTGCTCCCCGACCGAGACGCCTGAGACGCCGTCGTCCGGGGGGCCGCCCCCGGTGGTTCGCAGGACTGTCTCTGCTGCGGTCTCTTGGGCGTCGGTCACCTGTCAAGGGTATCTGTGAACGGCAAGCGCCCGTCGACGGAACGTTCCGTCGACGGGCGCGGGTGTGGTGTCAAGGAGTCAGTGGATGATGCCGGTACGCAGCGCCACCGCCACCATTCCGGCGCGGTCCCCGGTACCGAGCTTGCGGGCGATACGGGCGAGGTGGCTCTTCACCGTCAGCGCCGACAGGCCCATCGACACGCCGATCGCCTTGTTCGACTGTCCCTCGGCGACCAGCCGGAGGACCTCCACCTCGCGACCGGACAGCTCGCGGTAGCCGCCCGGGTGGCTCGGAGCGCCGGGGGGACGGCGGTGCAGCCGGGCGGCCGCGGCGCCGATGGGGGCGGCTCCGGGGCGGGTGGGGTGGCCGAGGTTCGTACGCGTACCGGTCACGACATAGCCCTTGACCCCGCCGGCCAGCGCGTTGCGTACCGCGCCGATGTCGTCGGCGGCGGAGAGGGCGAGGCCGTTGGGCCAGCCCGCGGCGCGGGTCTCGGACAGGAGGGTGAGCCCGCTTCCGTCGGGCAGGTGGACGTCGGCCACGCAGATGTCGCGCGGGTTGCCGACGCGGGGGCGGGCCTCCGCGATGGACGACGCCTCGATGACATCGCGCACCCCGAGCGCCCACAGGTGGCGGGTGACGGTGGAGCGGACGCGCGGGTCGGCCACGACGACCATGGCCGTCGGCTTGTTCGGGCGGTAGGCGACCAGGCTTGCGGGCTGCTCGAGGAGAACGGACACCAGGCCTCCTGGGAAGGTGGGGGACGGAGCCGGCTCGGGGATGAAGCCGGGGCGAACCGTGCTTGAAGGGTCACCACCTCTTCGGCAGCAAACCCGGACGCCTTTAGAGAAAGATCACGATTTGGTGAGTAACAATTCCGGCAATTCGGACGCGTGATCGATCATCGTATGAGCCCGCACGGGTGCCGTCCGTCCGTGGTCCGCCCGCGCGGCGGCGGGCGGCGAGCACCCGGCCACCGCCCCGCACTCGCCTCCACAGCCCGGCGCCTCGTGCTTCGCGTCCCGTGCCCGCGCCCCGGACCCTACGGTGCGTGCGGGCCCCGCCGCTGGGGCAGGGAGACCACGCCGGCGGCGCACTCCGCGACGCCCGCGGGGCCGGCCGGGGGCAGGCCGGCGATCTGGCACAGCAGGTCGCACCATGCGGCCAGGTGCGTCGCGGTGTCCGGGACACCGTCGCGGCCCGCGCGCGGTGTCCAGGAGGCGCGGATCTCGATCTGGGTCGCCGGGCGGCGGTCGCCGAGTCCACCGAAGTAGTGAGACCCCGCCCGGGTGACGGTGCCGCTCGGCTCCCCGTACGACAGACCTCGCGCCTCCAGCGCACCGGTCAGCCAGGACCAGCACACCTCCGGCAGCAGCGGGTCCGCCGCCATCTCGGGCTCAAGCTCCGCGCGTACGAGCGTCACCAGCCGGAAGGTGCCCTGCCATGCCTCGTGACCGGCCGGGTCGTGGAGCAGGACCAGCCGGCCGTCCGCGAGATCCTCACCGTCGTCGACGACAGCCGCCTCGAGCGCGTACGCGTGCGGCGCGAGGCGCTGGGGCGGCCGGGCCGCGTCCACCTCGATCTCGGGCCGCAGCCGTGCCGTGCGCAGCGCTTCGACCGCGAGCCGGAACGCGGGCGGGACGGAGTTCCGCTCCGCACTGTCCGTGCCTTCGGCGCCGTCGGATGGATCGGAAAACTGTCCCTGAGCCGCAGCCATGCGGGGAAGAGTAGGCGGAACGCGGGCCGCGCGCAGGGAGGGACACCCGCCCCGCGCATGCTCCTTGCGCGCACATGCGAAGATTCTGGGCGTGAGCGCCAACGACCTTCCGCCGGCTCGAGGCTTCGCCCGAGCCGGGGACACCCCTTCCTCGAGCCGGCAGACGAAGACCGCCGCCGTCGGCGAATCCGCCTTCCTGAAGGCGTGCCGGCGCGAGCCCGTGCCGCACACGCCGGTCTGGTTCATGCGGCAGGCCGGCCGGTCGCTGCCCGAGTACCTGAAGGTGCGCGAAGGCATTCCGATGCTCGAGTCGTGCATGCAGCCCGAGTTGGTCACGGAGATCACGCTGCAGCCGGTGCGCCGCCACAAGGTCGACGCCGCGATCTACTTCAGCGACATCGTCGTCCCGCTCAAGGCCATCGGGATCGATCTCGACATCAAGCCGGGCGTCGGCCCGGTCGTCGCCGAGCCGATCCGCCGCCGTGAGGACCTCGCACGGCTGCGTGACCTCACCCCCGATGACGTGTCATATGTCACCGAAGCCATCGGGATGCTCACCGGTGAACTGGGCGCCACCCCGCTCATCGGCTTCGCCGGCGCGCCCTTCACCCTCGCCAGCTACCTCGTCGAGGGCGGCCCGTCCCGCAACCACGAGCACACCAAGGCGCTGATGTACGGCGACCCGCAGCTGTGGGCCGACCTGCTGGACCGGCTCGCGGAGATCACCTCGGCCTTCCTGAAGGTGCAGATCGAGGCGGGCGCGAGCGCCGTGCAGCTCTTCGACTCCTGGGTCGGCGCCCTGGCCCCCGCCGACTACCGGCGCTCGGTCATGCCCGCATCGGCGAAGGTGTTCCGGGCGGTCGAGGAGTACGGCGTCCCGCGCATCCACTTCGGCGTCGGCACCGGCGAGCTGCTCGGCCTGATGGGCGAGGCCGGTGCGGACGTCGTCGGCGTCGACTGGCGCGTCCCCCTCGACGAGGCCGCCCGCCGCGTCGGCCCCGGCAAGGCGCTCCAGGGCAACCTGGACCCGGCGGTCCTGTTCTCCACCCCGGAGGCGGTGGAGACCAAGACCCGCGAGGTCCTGGAGGCGGCGAGCGGCCTGGAAGGCCACATCTTCAATCTCGGCCACGGGGTTCTGCCCACCACCGACCCCGACGCCCTGACCCGGCTCGTGGAGTACGTACACGCCCAGACCGCGCGCTAGACCCTCACTCGGAACGCGCAAGACCCGGGGATCGGCCCTCCGTGACACCTGACATACCGACGCTCGCCCTGCCGCGCCAGCGGCAGGAGCCGGCGCCCCATCACATAGTCGTGCCCGCGCCCCGGCGCGGGCGGATCACCGCACTGGACGGCCTCCGGCTGCTCGCCGCGCTGATGGTGGTGGCGTACCACTACCTGGCCCGTGGCGAGGCCTGGTCGGCCTCCGGGCAGGCCATGTTTCCGACGGCCTTCCCGTTCGCCGCCTACGGCTGGCTGGGCGTCGAGCTGTTCTTCCTCATCAGCGGCTTCGTCATCTGCATGAGCTGCTGGGGCCGGTCGGTGGGGGACTTCTTCGTCTCCCGGGTGACACGGCTCTACCCGGCGTACTGGTTCGCCGTCCTCGCCACCACCGCGGTCCTGCTGCTCGTACCGGGCGGGCAGACTCCCCTGCCGTGGCCGGACGTGCTGACCAATCTGACCATGCTCCAGGAGCCGCTCGGGGTCCGCATGGTCGACGGCGTGTACTGGACCCTCTTCGCCGAACTGCGCTTCTACCTCCTGTTCGCGATCGTGGCCTGGCGGGGTCTGACCTACCGGCGCGTCGTCGTCTTCTGCTGCGTCTGGGCCGTGGCGGGCATGGCGTTCAGCAAGTTCGGCGACGACGCCCTCCGGCTCATGATCATGCCGCAGCACTGCTGGTACTTCATCGCCGGAATGGCGTTCTACCTCATGTACCGGTTCCGGCCGACGCTGCTGCTCACCGGCATCGTGCTGCTGTGCTTCGGAGCGGCCGTGCCCTCCGCCCGCAGCACGTGGAGCCGCACGCTGCGCTACTTCGACGACCCGGTCCCGTTCTGGCCCGTCGTGGCGGTCCTCGCGGTCTCCTTCGGCCTGATGGGCCTCGTCGCCACCGGGAAGCTGTCCTGGATGAACTGGCGCTGGCTGCCGTACGCGGGCGCCGCCACCTACCCCCTGTACCTGCTGCACCAGAACATCGGCTGGGAGCTCATCGGCGTACTGGAGTCACGGGTACCGGGCTACCTCCTGGTCGGCCTCCTCGTCGGCGGCATGCTGGTCGTCTCCTGGCTGGTGCACCGGCTGGTGGAGAAGCCGCTGGCCCGCCCGCTCAAGCAGCGGCTGAACCGGGCGCTCGCCGAGCCCGGGAAGTACGGGCAGGGTTCGCCTCGGCGAGCCGTGGACTGAGGCACCGCCGGCCGGCCCCGCGCGGGGACGCGGCGGGCGGGCCGGCCGTGCGCAAGCGGGTGCCGGTCAGCCTTCCGCCTTCCGCACCGCCGCCGTCGCCTTGCGCGCCGCCACCAGGACCGGGTCCCACACCGGCGAGAACGGCGGGGCGTACCCCAGATCCAGGGCCGTCATCCGCTCCACCGTCATCCCGGCGGTCAGCGCGACCGCCGCGATGTCCACGCGCTTCGCCGCGCCCTCGCGGCCCACGATCTGGACGCCCAGCAGCCGTCCCGTGCGAAGCTCGGCGAGCATCTTCACCGTCATCGGGGCGGCCTGCGGGTAGTAGCCCGCGCGGCTCGTCGACTCGACGGTGACCGTCACGAAGCGCAGGCCCACGTCCAGGGCGTCCCGCTCCCGCAGACCGGTACGGGCGATCTCCAGGTCGCAGACCTTGCTCACCGCCGTGCCGACGACGCCGGGGAAGGTCGCGTAGCCGCCGCCGACGCCCGCGCCGATGACCTGGCCGTGCTTGTTGGCGTGGGTGCCGAGGGGGACGTGGCGTTCGCGGCCGGACACGAGGTCCAGCACCTCGACGCAGTCGCCGCCCGCCCAGACGTTCCCGTACCCGCGCACCCGCATCGCGAGGTCGGTGAGCAGGCCGCCGTACACCCCGAGCGGCAACCCGGCCGCGCGCGCCAGCTTCGTCTCGGGCTCCACACCCATGCCGAGCACCACGACATCCGCCGGGTACTCGGCCTCCTCGGTCGCGACCGCGCGGACCCGGCCGTCGGGAGCGGTGAGGATCTTGGTGACCTCGGCGTCGTTCACGGTGGTGATGCCGAGGCCGTCCATCGCCTCGTGCACCAGCCGGCCCATGTCGGGGTCGAGCGTCGCCATCGGCTGCTCGCCCCGGTTGACGACCGTGACCTCGAAGCCGTGCTTCAGCAGCGCCTCGGCCATCTCCACGCCGATGTAGCCCGCGCCGACCACCACGGCGCGGCGGCCCCGCGCGGCGGCCAGCGTGTCCAGCAGCGTCTGCCCGTCCTCGAGGTTCTGCACCCCGTGCACACCCGGTGCGTCGATCCCGGGCAGCCGCGGGCGCACCGGCCGGGCGCCGGTGGCGATGACGAGCTTGTCGTAGGCCGTCCACGACTCGGCGCCCGACTCCAGATCCCGTGACCTGACCCGCTGCCCCGCGAGGTCCAGCTCGGTGACCTCGGTACGCGTCCGCAGGTCGATCGCGCGGGCCCGGTGCTCCTCGGGCGTCCGCGCGATCAGCGCGTCCCGGTCGTCCACGTCGCCGCCGACCCAGTACGGGATGCCGCACGCGGAGTACGACGTGAAATGTGACCGTTCGAACGCGACGATCTCCAGATCCTCCGGGCCTTTGAGCCTGCGGGCCTGCGACGCGGCGGACATGCCCGTCGCGTCGCCGCCGATGACCACCAGTCGTTCCATACGGAACACGCTACGGGGCAGCAGTCGTTCAGTCCTTCCGCGGGGCCGGACCCCGGGCGGTGCGGCCGCGCAGCCGCGGCCGGACCAGGAACCGCCACACCGCGTACGCCACCGCGAACGCCAGCAGGAACGGCGCCGCCGCGCCCAGCACCACCACGATCCACCGCAGGGTCGTCACCAGCGCGTTCCAGCCGCCGGACAGCGCGTCCAGGAAACCGGGGTCGTCCTCGGTCTTCGCCTGCTCCTTCTTCTCCGGCTCGGACAGCTCCAGCGTGATCGTCGCCATCGTCGTACGGTCCTTCAGCGACGCCTGCTGCGCCAGCAGCGACTCCAGCTCGGCCTGACGCCTGCTCAGTTCGCCTTCCAGGGTGACCACATCACTCAGCTGCTCCGCCCGGTCCATCAGCGCCCGCACCCGCGCCACACTCGCCCGCTGGGTGGCGATCCTGCTCTCCACGTCGACCACTTGACCGGTGACGTCCTTGGCGTCCGCCTTGCGGGACAGCAGCTTCCCGGTGCCCGCCAGGTCCGTGAGAAGCGTCGCGTACCGGTCCTGCGGCACGCGCAGCACCACCCGGGACGTCACCTGCGTGTCGTCGATCCGCTCGGTGGACTCGTCGGCGACGTGCCCGCCGGCGCCCTCCACCGCCGTACGGACCGAGGCGAGCGCCGCCGTGGCGTCCTTCACCTCCACATGCAGCTCGGCGGTCCTGATGACGTGGGTCTGCGGCACCGCCGTCTGCTGCCCCTTGCCTCCGGGCGGCTGGGCACCCGCGTGAGCGGAGTCCGGCGCGGGACCCTTCGCCGCCCCGCCCGCCGCCGCCTCGCCTGCCGCCGCCTCCTTGCTGTCGGCCGAGGAGCCGTTCGAGGCGCCGGAGCCGCACCCGGCGAGCGCGAGTGAGGCCATGAGAACCACTGCCGCGAACCTGAGCCGTGCACGCATGCCGTTCCCCCCAAGGGAAGTGGTGGATGGTGACAGTTCGACGCGCCGACCAGGGGCGGGGGTTGCCGTGTTCCGGTTCCGAAGCGGTCACGGTCGGGACTCGTTACGGGACGGCCGGCGGCGTTTGAGAGAGTGGAGGCATGCTGCCCTCCTCAGAGCACCCCGGCGTCCGCGCCCGCCATGTCGTCGTCATCGGCGGCGGTATCGCGGGGCTCGCGGCGGCGCACCGGCTGGTCACCGCCGGAGCGCGGGTGACCCTGCTGGAGGCCACCGACCGGCTCGGCGGCAAGCTCCTGACGGGGGAGATCGCCGGCGCCCCCGTCGACCTGGGCGCCGAGTCGATGCTCGCCCGCCGCCCCGAGGCGGTCGCGCTCGCACGCGCCGTCGGACTCGGGGACCGGCTGCAGGCCCCCGCCACCACCACCGCGTCCGTCTGGACCCGGGGCGCGCTGCGGCCCATGCCCAAGGGCCATGTGATGGGCGTGCCCGCCGGCCCGGAGGCGCTCGAAGGACTGCTGTCCGCCGAGGGCCTCGCCCGGATCGCGCAGGAGCGCGAGCTGCCCCCGGCCGAACTCGGCGACGACGTCGCCGTCGGTGCCTACGTGGCGGAGCGCCTCGGCCGCGAGGTCGTCGACCGGCTCGTGGAACCGCTCCTCGGCGGTGTGTACGCGGGCGACGCCTACCGCATCTCCATGAAGGCCGCCGTCCCCCAGCTCTTCGAGGCCGCCAGGGCCGCCCACGGCTCCCTGCTGGACGCGGCGCGCGAGGTCCAGCGCCGGGCCGCCGCCGGGCAGGAGACGGCCGGCCCCGTGTTCATGGGCCTCGACGGCGGCATCGGCACCCTGCCGCCCGCCGTCGCCGCCGCCGTACGGGCCGGCGGCGGCGAGATCCTCACCGAGACCCCGGTGCTGGGCCTGACCCGTACCGCCGAGGGCTGGAAGATCCGTACCGACGAGCGGGAGCTGACCGCCGACGGCGTCGTCCTCGCCACCCCCGCCTGGTCCGCGTCCGCGCTGCTCGCCGCGGAGGCGCCGGCCGCCTCCGCCGAGCTGGCCCGGATCGAGTACGCGTCGATGGCGCTGGTGACCCTCGCGTTCCGCCGCGCCGACGTCGCCGCGCTGCCCGCCGGCTCCGGCTTCCTCGTCCCGCCGGTGGACGGTCGCACGATCAAGGCGTCCACCTTCTCCGCCCGGAAGTGGAACTGGACCGCCGAGCGCGCCCCCGGCCTCTTCCTGCTCCGCACCTCCGTCGGCCGCTACGGCGAGGAGGAGGCGCTGGAGCGGGAGGACGACGACCTCGTCTCGGTGTCCCTCAAGGACCTCGGCGAGGCCACCGGACTGGCCGCGCGGCCCGTCGCCACCGAGGTCACCCGCTGGATCGGCGGACTGCCGCAGTACCCCGTCGGCCATCCGGCCCGGGTCGCCCGCGTACGGGAGACGGTGGCCGCACTGCCCGGGCTGCGCGTGTGCGGAGCTGCGTACGACGGTGTCGGCATCCCCGCGTGCATCGGCAGCGGGCAGCGTGCCGCGGACGAGATCATCGCCACGGCCCCCCTGGTGCGGGGCACTGTCCGGGACGGGCGAGAATAGCCCTATGAGTGCGCCCGAAAAGATCCCGAACGCCGGTAAGAAGGCGAAGGACCTCAACGAGGTCATCCGCTACACCCTGTGGTCAGTCTTCAAGCTGCGCGACGTACTGCCCGAGGACCGTGCCGGCTACGCCGACGAGGTCCAGGAGCTGTTCGACCAGCTCGCCGCCAAGGACGTCACCGTCCGCGGCACGTACGACCTGTCCGGCCTGCGCGCCGACGCCGACCTGATGATCTGGTGGCACGCGGAGACCGCGGACCAGCTCCAGGAGGCGTACAACCTCTTCCGCCGCACGCGCCTCGGCCGTGCGCTGGAGCCGGTCTGGTCGAACATGGCGCTCCACCGCCCCGCCGAGTTCAACAAGTCGCACATCCCGGCCTTCCTCGCCGACGAGACGCCGCGCAACTACGTGTCGGTGTACCCGTTCGTGCGCTCGTACGACTGGTACCTGCTGCCCGACGAGGATCGCCGCCGTATGCTCGCCGACCACGGCAAGATGGCCCGCGGCTACCCGGACGTGCGCGCCAACACGGTCGCCTCGTTCTCGCTCGGCGACTACGAGTGGCTCCTCGCCTTCGAGGCCGACGAGCTGCACCGCATCGTCGACCTCATGCGCCATCTGCGCGCCTCCGAGGCCCGTATGCACGTCCGCGAGGAGATCCCCTTCTACACCGGGCGTCGCAAGAGCGTGGCGGATCTGGTGGCGGGGCTCGCGTGAGGCCTCCCGGCCGGGGGTCCGGGGGTTGTCCCCCGGGGGAGAGGGGCACGGGGCGTCGCAAGAGCGTGGCGGATCTGGTGGCGGGGCTCGCGTAACAGGCCCCGTACGACTTGGAGCGGGGCCGCTCCGACGGGCGGCCCCGCTCCCTTTGACCCGGAAGATCAGACGGCAGGCGGCAGCTTTCGCTCGACCGCCCGCCGGTCCAGCGACACCGGGTCCGGCTGCGGGTGCGGCGCGCATGACGCGCGCCGCACCGGCGTCCTTCCCGTCAGGAGATACGTCTCCATATGGCCGTTGACGCAGGCGTTCGCGCCGCCGGAGATGCCGTGCGTCCCCGACGCCCGCTCCGTGACCAGTACGGAACCGGCGAGCCGTTCCTGCAGTCGCAGCGCACCCGCGTACGGCGTGGCCGCGTCCCGCTCGGCCGCCAGGATCAGCAGCGGCGGCAGTTCACCGGGGCCGGTGCGGACGTCGAGCGGCTGCTGCCGTGGCGCCGGCCAGTACGCGCACGGCAGGTTCATCCACACATTGGCCCAGGTCTCGAACGGCGCACGCCGTGCCAGCGCGGTGTTGTCGCGGTCCCACACCGCCCAGTTCGTGGGCCAGGCGGCGTCGTTGCACTGGACGGCCGTGTAGACCGCGTTGCCGTTCTCGTCCTCGACGGCGTCGCGCGGATCGGGCGCGGCCTGCGCGACCAGGGGACGCGGATCGCCCTTCAGATACCGGGCGAGCGCGAGGGCGCGCCGTGGCCAGTAGCCGTCGTAGTAGACGGTCCTGACGAACGCCGAGTGCAGCTGGCCCGGACCCACCGTGCCGCCCGCGGGCGTTGCCGCCAGCCGGGCACGGGCCCGGTCGTAACTCGCCTGCACCTGCGCGGGCGTCCGCCCGAGACCGTACGTCCCGTGGTGCCGTGCGACCCAGGCGCGGAAGTCCGCCCAACGGCTCTCGAAGGCGAGCGACTGCTCCAGATTGCTCGTGTACCAGATCTTCGCCGGCTCCGGATCGACCACCGAGTCGAGGACCATGCGCCGCACATGGCCGGGAAACAGCACGGCGTACAACGCCCCCAGATAGGTGCCGTAGGAGGCGCCGAGGAAGGTGAGCCGCCGCTCGCCCAGGGCCGCCCGCAGCACTTCCAGGTCACGCGCGTTGTTGAGCGAGTGGTAGTGCCGCAGCGCGGGGCCCGCGTTGCGGGCGCAGCCCTGCGCGTACGCCTGGGCACGCGCGGCGCGCTCGCGTTTGTACGCGGCGGAGGGCAGGACCGGGGCCTGGGTGGGCGCTTTCGCGAACTCCGCCGGGTTCTGACAGGACAGCGGCGCGGAACGGCCCACTCCGCGCGGGTCGTAGCCCACCATGTCGTACGCCGCCGCGATCCGCTTCCACTCGCGCTCCTTCGCGAGCGCGGGGAAGTACATGCCGGAACCGCCGGGCCCGCCGGGGTTGTAGACGAGCGCTCCCTGACGGTCGGCCGGTGCGCCCGTCGCCTTCAGCCGGCTGACGGTGAGCCGGATCCCGGGGCCCCAGGGGTCGGCGTAGTCCAGCGGGACGGCGACCGTGCCGCACTCGGCGGACGGCGGGAGCTTCTGTGCCGCCGGGCAGGCGCCGAAGGCGACTCCGGTGGCCGCGGCACGCGCGGCGGCGACGATCGCGCCACGGTCCTCGGGCGTGCCGTACGGGGTCGGCGTCGCGCCGCCGGCCGGGGCCGCGGTGAGGGCCGAGAGGACCAGGGAGCCGACGGCTCCGTACAGGGCTGCTGCTCTCATCGCGTTCCCCTCGCGTTTCCCCGGCAGTGACCGTCGCACCGGCATCCGTGGCTCGAAGGTGGCCACAGGCTCCCGCTTTGTAAAGCACCTTTGTTCGGTGTTGCGGTCAATGACCCTTTTGAGTCGCCTGGTTGTCGCCGAGTGCGGCGCGCAGCGCCGGATCGTCGAGGGCGCCGGTCCCGTGCACGGCGACCTCGGTGAGGAAGGCCCGCTCCCCGCCGAGGGGGCCGTCACCGGCCGGAACCTCGCCGCCGTGGCCGGGGGACAGGCTCCGGAGCAGCCGCAGACCGTCCGGCGACGCCCAGCGGGTGTACGGGGACACCTCGACGCGGGCGATCACCAGGCAGCCCAGCGTGAGCACGAGCGGAAGCACGAACCACGCGGCCACCGTCCCCTTCGCCCCCGGTTCGTGAGGGAGCATCAGCAGCGCGACCGCCGCCAGCGCCACGGTGAACGCGGCAGCGCGCCGGACGGCCCGCACGGCGCCCGTCACCGACGCCCGCACCGCCTCGGGCACGGCGAGTCCGGCGGTGACGAGCCGGTCCGAGACGGCGCGTACGGCGTCGGCCGCGGCCGTCGTGTGCCGTACCGCCGCTATCCGGGACTGACCCTCGGGGCCGATGGCGCCGATCACGGAACGCTCCAGCTCGTCCGCGCCCTCCGGGTCGACGACCGTCGCCCAGCCGGTGTGCGCGAGCAGCAGCCGCCGTGCGCGGTGCATCGAGACCAGTGTCAGTGTGACCACGCGGTACGGGCCGCCGGCGAGGAACGCCGCCTCGTACAGGCTCAGTTCATGGGCATGGCCGCGTTCACGCCTCGGGGCGGCATCGTCGTGGCCGGCTTCGGTGGCCGCGGCCGATTCGGCGGTTCCGGCCGCTTCGGCGGCGGCGAGACACAGCCGTCCGCAGCTGATGCCCGCCGCGGCCCACGCCGGCAGCAGGAGGAAGACCCAGAGCATGGCGGAGTTGTACGCGACATCACCACCTTTGCGCCACGGGAATTCCATGATGCGGACCACCGAGGGCCGGGAGGTGCGGACGCCTCCGCGGGAGGACCGCCGCGCCCGCCGGTCAGCCGGAGCTGCCGCCGCCGCAGCCGGAACCTCCACCCGAGCTGCCGCCGCAGCTGGATCCGCCGCCCGAACTGCCCCCGCAGCTGGAACCCCCACCTGAGCCGCCGCCGCAGCTGGAACCGCTGCTGCAAGCCCCGCCCCCGCCACCGCCCGTGCCGCAGCCTCCGCCGCCGGAGCCGCCCGAGCCGGAGCCCGAGGCGGCGCACCACACGGCGACCGGGAACAGCGCGTCGGACGAACTGCCGCTCCGTCCGGAGCTGCCTCCCCCGGAGCGCACCAGCCGGGCCGCCGCGATCAGCTGCGCCTGGAGCACGGGGTCGGGCACGGCGCGCAGGCCTCCCACGGCCACCAGGTGGCCCGTGTCGGCGCCGTACGCATGGGCCAGGCGGTATTCCGCGGCCGCCCGGCGCCCCGCGCCCGTGACCCTGCTGCGCGCGTGGGACAGGCACACCAGCCCGATCACCACGCCCGCGAAGCACGCCGGCAGGACCTTCACGATGAACGGGAACGGCAGATCGGACAGCCCTTCGTACGCCACGTACTGCGCGAACGTCAGCACCAGCGACACCGGCAGCAACACGGCGGACAGCGCCGACTGCCAGACGCTCCAGACCCGCCACGTGCCGGCCGAACCGGGCGGGACCATCAGCCCGCGCGCCGCGAGCCCGTCACCGATCTCCTGCACGGCGGGGTTGCGCATCACGGCCAGCCGGAGGGTGTGCAGCGCGCCGCTCGGCGCCGCCGCGAGCTCGTCGAGCACCGCGCGCTCGACATGGTTGTGGGCCACGTGGTGCCGGACGGCGACGATGCCGGGACCGCCCAGCATCAGCCGTCCGTCCGTGCACATGGCGGCCAGCGCCGTGTCGACGGCACGGGCGGGCCCGCCGTTCAGGAACGCGACCTCCATGAGGTCGTGCACGGGGCCGCCGGGCCCGCGGCGCGCGGCCGCCAGCCCTCGGATCAGCAGCGTCGAGGAGACGCCCACGGCGAGAAACACCAGTACGGCGAGTACGTTCATCATCACTCCGGTCACCTCCTGACGAGGGCGGCGCGGGCCGCCCGGACGAGACGGGTGGTACGGCCGGGCGGGCGGGGTGCCGCCCGGTCCTGCCACCAGTGGGTGAGCCGCCGCCGCGCGACCGGGTCCTCCGGGCGGCCCGCGATGAGCAGCTGCTCGGCGAAGTCCAGCGCGTCGCGGCGGTAACCCTCTTGCATGGGACGGGACTTGGCGTACGCGAGGAACGCGGCGCGGTAGCCGCCGCCGAGGATCTCGGGCAGCTCGGGCGCCACCTTCGCCACGACATCGGCCCGCTTGGCGGCGAGCGCGCGGATCTGCACACCCAGCCGCCGGGCCTCGAATCCCTCCGGCGCGGGGGTCCCCGCGACGAGTGCGGACAGCAACGCGGCCTGCGCGAGCCCGAGCCGTTCCCGCGCGTGCGCGTGCGCGGCGGTGTCGGTGTCGGCGTCGGTGTCGGTGTCGACGTCGGTGTCGGTCCTGGTCTCGGCACCGGCACCGGCGTCGCCGTCCGCGGTTCCTGCCGTGTCGCCGCCGACCACGCCCGGCGGGAGCCCCTGCCCCCGACCCGCTTCGGTCACCGTCGCCCGTATCGTCTCCAGTTCCGCCGCCAGTTCCTCCGCCGGCGGGAAGTCGTCGTCCCGCTCCAGCAGCACCCCGGGCGGGTCGATCCGCGAACGCAGTTCCGCGAGGATGTCGAGGACCGGCCGGGGCACCGGGTGGGCGTGGGTGTCGTGCCAGACGCCGTCCCGCTCCATGCCGCCCGCCACATGGACGTACGCGATCGCCTCGACCGGCAGCTCGTCGAGGGCCTTCACCGGGTCCTCGCCCCGGTTGAGGTGGTTGGTGTGGAGATTGGCGACGTCGATGAGCAGCCGCACGCCGGTCCGCTCGACCAGCTCCGCCAGGAACTGCCCCTCCGTCATCTCCTCCCCGGGCCAGGAGATCAGCGCCGCGATGTTCTCCAGTGCGAGCGGCACCGGCAGGGCGTCCTGCGCGATGCGCACGTTCTCGCAGAGCACGTCCAGCGCGTCCCGGGTGCGGGGGACCGGCAGCAGATGACCGGCTTCCAGCCGGGGCGACGCGGTGAGCGCGCCACCGGCCCGGACGAACGCGATGTGCTCGGTGACCAGCGGCGACCCGAGCGCCTCGGCGCGCGCCGCCAGGTCCGCCAGCCGCTTCTCGTCCGGCCGTTCGGCGCCGCCGATGCCGAGCGAGACACCGTGCGGGACGACGGTGACGCCCCGCTCCCGCAGACGCGCGAGCGAAGCGGGAAGGTGCCCCGAGCACAGGTTCTCCGCGACGACCTCGACCCAGTCGAGTCCGGGCAGTCGCTCGACGGCGTCGGCGATCTCCGGACGCCAGCCGATACCGATGCCGAGCCTGCCCGGACCGCTCCGACTGCCCAGTCCGCTCCGACTGCTCCGAGTGTCGAGCTGCTTCATGGGTCCCCCCTCCGCTGCGTGTGCAGGGGTCATGGCCCCGCCGGACCGCGCCGAATCCAGAGGAGGGGACGTTCAGAGCTTCATTTGAGGTTCCGGCGGCCGAGCCGAAGGATCCGGCGCTCGCTTCGGGCCGGCCCCGCCGTCAGCCCCCCGCGCCCTCGACCGCGTCCGGAGCGGGACGGTCGGTGTTGACCGCCGTGGGCGGGCCCGGCTGTGTCGACGGGCGCGACGTGAACTGGTTCTCGCCCGTCGGGGCGGCCGGGGACGGCGCCGGCGGAAGGTTGCCGTCCGGCGGTGGCGGACCCGTGGGGCTCGCGGTCGCGCCGGTCGCCGCCTCGTTGGCGATGGCGTCGAAGTCGACCATGCCGGTGGCCTCCAGCATGGTGATGTGGTCCAGCACGGTCTGGTTGGCGTCGCTCGCCAGCTGCCGTATCAGGGTGTTCCGGGTGGTGTGCCGGACCTGGGCTATGAGGGCGAAGACCTTGCCGTGCGCGTTGCGCAGCAGGTTCGCGAACTTGTACTCGTACTCGCGGCCGCTCGCCGCCGACAGCTCGCGCAGCCAGCCCTGCTGCTGGTCGGTGGGCTGGTTCGGCAGCTCGACGCCGAGCTTGGCCGCGACGTTGCGCGCCCGCACGTCGAGGTCGGTGTGGCCGACGATCAGATGGTCCCCGGCGTCCTTGATGGCCTGGCTCGGGGCACGTTCGAGCGCCTGCTGCCCGGCGGGCAGCTCCCACAGTCCGGCCAGCCGGACCTTCACCAGGAAGTCCCGGTCGGTGGCGGTCAGCGGGCCCCACTGTGTCGCAACGGACGAGGCGTTGAGATTGGCCTGTCCCGTGCCGGAGCGGTCGGCGTAGGACCACACGGGGAAGGCGAGCGCCCCGACCGTGGCGACCAGTGCCGCGATGATGAGTGCTGTCCCGTTGATGCGCCGCAGCAAGTGTGCCTCCCGAGCCCGTGTGCGTACCGCAGAATCAACCGGTGACCGAAACCGGTGGTTCAACCTACTTGGCAGTACCGGAAGGTACGTAACGGGGCCCGGTTATGTTCAGCCGCGGTCGGGACGGTCGGCCACGACGGTGACCGAGCCCGGGGCGATCTCCGTGAATCCGGCATCCCGGACCGTCGGCAGGCCGCCGGCGGTGAGTTCGGCCCAACGGCCGGGCTGTGCCGTCCGTACGACCAGCGGGAACCCGGCCGCGCGCCACGCGGTGCGCTCGGTCTCGTCCATGTCCCACCACAGCAGTTGCGCCCCGTGACCGACCTGCGCCATCTCCTTGCCCGTCGACATGCGCAGATCGGGGTTGAGCCAGATCCGGGCGCTGCGGGGGTCGACGCCGTCGCCCGGCGGCTCGTCGGGGTCCGCCAGTTCGGTACCCGACACCTGCAGTTTCGCCAGTTCCTTGGGCCAGCCGTCCAGGGTCACCGGCGGGAACACCCGCACCTCCGCGGTCCCTCCGGTGACCGTGATGCCGGGCAGCGCGGACGCCTTGCGCCACTCCGCACCGCGCGCCCGCCGCACCACCTTGCGGATCCGGGCGTCCTGCCAGTCCCGCATGACCCGCGCCCACTCGCCGTCCCCGGACGACCGCTCGTCCGAGAGGATCACCAGGACCGCGCGGGCCGCCGCTTCGAGTGCATCGGTACGCGACGGCGGGTCGGTCTTCTCGATCCGGACCACGAGCGGCAGGACGAACTGGGGTGCTTCGTCACGCGAGGTCGGCTCCTGGCGGAAGGGACTGCCGGGACCATCGGAACGGTCGGGACGATCGGAACGGTCGTTGTTGTCGGAGCCGGAGGTACCGGCGGTGCCGTCGGTGCTGTTCACCCGGTCAGTCTGCCAGCCGCCCGGACGGCGGCTCTTGGCGGAACGGATGCCTCCGGGTGACGATGCCCGGCATGAAGAGCGATCTCTTTGCGGGCGAGTACATGGCACAGCAGGCGTCCGTACCGGGCATGAGCCTGCAGAACGCCAAGTCGATCAAGTACGCGGTCGATGGGGAGATGTTCGCGCGACAGGGCGCGATGATCGCCTACCGCGGCAGCCTCCAGTTCGAGCGGAAGGGCCAGGGCATCGGCGGCATGCTCAAACGGGCCGTCACCGGCGAGGGCCTGCCGCTGATGGCCGTACGCGGCCAGGGCGAGGCGTGGTTCGCGCACGAGGCCGCGAACTGCTTCATCGTCGACATCGAGCACGGTGACGCGCTCACCATCAACGGCCGCAACGTCCTCTGCTTCGACCCGACGCTCACGTACGAGATCAAGACGGTGAAGGGCGCCGGGATGTCCGGCGGCGGGCTCTTCAACAGCGTCTTCACCGGCCACGGGAAGCTCGGCGTGATCTGTGACGGCAACCCGCTCGTGATACCCGTCACCGCGCAGCAGCCCGTGTACGTGGACACCGACGCGGTCGTCGGCTGGAGCGACCGGCTGGAGACGTCGCTGCACCGTTCACAGTCCATCGGGTCCATGATCCGCGGCGGTTCGGGCGAGGCCGTCCAGCTGATGCTCCAGGGCGAGGGCTTCGTGATCGTCAGGCCCAGCGAGCTCACCCCGCAGAAGGCGTCGGCACACTGAGCGTCCGGTCGGCGGACAGCGGCACGGCGCCCGACGGCACGGTGGACCACGGCACGGCGGACGACGGCTGCCGCGCGGTCGCCGCGCTTCCCATGCCGGCGACTAGGCTCGTACGCATGGACGAAGCAACCCCGTACTGCGGCCCCTCGGCCACCCCGCCGCGGCCCGCGGACGAGCAGCCCGACGGGCCGTTCGCGGACTGTGTGCTGTGCGGGGAGCCCACGGAGTACCCCGAGTCGGTCAAGGGCGCGACGCTCTGCCCCGTCTGCGAATGGCAGGAGGCCCAGCGCACGGCCTGCTCCGGTTAGGCCTGCTCCGGTTGGGCCTGCTCCGGCCAGGCGCGGTCCCGGGGTCCCGGCGGTCCCCGTGATCGTCGGGCGACGACCACGGGGCCTCGGCCGACGTCAGGAGCTCGTGAGGACCACCAGTTGCCGGGTCGCCCGGGTCATCGCCACATAGCGGTCGACCGCCCCTTCGATGCCCTTGCCGAACGAGTCCGGGTCGACGAGGACGACCAGGTCGAACTCGAGCCCCTTCGACAGCTCCGGAGTCAGCGAGCGGACGCGGGGCGTCGCCCGGAACGTGGGGTCGCCGATGACGCAGGCGATGCCGTCGGCATGCGCACCGAGCCAGGCGGCGAGGACAGAGTCCAGGTCCGAGACGGATCCGTGGACGACGGGGATGCCGCTGCTGCGGATGGAGACCGGCACATTGGCGTCCGGGAGCGCGGCCCGGATGACGGGTTCCGCTTCCGCCATGACCTCCTCCGGCGTCCGGTAGTTGATGCTCAGCGAGGCCACGTCGATCCGGTCGAGCCCGATCCGCCCGAGCCGTTCCTGCCACGACTCCGTGAAGCCGTGCCGGGCCTGGGCGCGGTCCCCGACGATGGTGAAGCTCCGGGAGGGGCAGCGGAGCAGCAGCATCTGCCACTCCGCGTCGGTCAGTTCCTGGGCCTCGTCCACCACGACGTGCGCGAACGGTCCGGCGAGCCCGTCCGGGTCGGCGCCGGGCAGGGCGCTCTCGTCGATCAGCGTGTCCTTCAGGTCCTGTCCGTGCAGCATCGTCACCGCCCCTTCACCGTCGTCGTCGGCCGCGAGAACATTGGCGATGACGTCGGCCATGCGCTCGCGTTCGGCGGCCACCGCGGCGTTGTGGCGACGCTTTCGTCGCGCCGCCCCCGGATCGCCGAGCCGCTGCCGTGCCGCGTCCAGGAGCGGCAGGTCGGACACGGTCCACGCCTGGGCGTCCTCGCGCTGCAGCGTCCGGACGTCGTCACGGCTGAGCCAGGGAGCGCACAACCGCAGATAGGCGGGTACCGTCCACAGATCCCCGACGAGGTCGGCGGCTTCGAGCAGCGGCCACGCCCGGTCGAGGGCCCCGGTCAGCTCCTGGTCGTGCAGCAGCGCCTTCCGCAGCAGTGCGGGAGGGACATCGCCGTCGTGCTTGTCCTGGAGGATCGTGACCAGTTCCTCCCAGACCTGGTCGCGCGCCTCGTTGTGCGGAGTACCTGCTTCCGGTGCGTCGAACGCCTCGGCCCAGTCGCCGGCGCTCAGCCGGACCTCGGACCAGGGGGTCGTCACCGTCATCCCCTGGGTGGGCGGCTCCTCGTAGAACCTGACGGCCTTCTCGATCGCCTTGACCATGTGCGCCGAGGACTTCAGGCGGGCCACCTCCGGGTCGGTCTCGATCGCCGCTCCGGCTCCCTCGGTGACGAGGTCCCGCAGGGTGCAGGTCTGCACGCCCTCCTCTCCGAGGCTGGGAAGGACGTCGGCGACGTAGGCCAGGTAGGGCTGGTGCGGACCGACGAACAGCACACCGCCCCGACGGTGGCCGAGGCGCGGGTCGGAGTAGAGGAGGTGGGCGGAGCGGTGCAGAGCGACGACGGTCTTCCCCGTACCCGGACCGCCGTCGACGACGAGAGCACCACGGGAACCCGCCCGGATGATGGCGTCCTGGTCGGCCTGGATGGTGGCGAGCACGTCCCGCATCCGAGCCGACCGGTTGCTGCCGAGGCTGGCGATGAAGGCGGACTGGTCGTCGAGCGCGGCGTGCCGTTCGAGCCCGTCGGCGGTGAACACCTCGTCCCAGTAGTCGCTGATCCGGCCGCGGGTCCAGCGGTACCTGCGGCGGCTCGCCAGGCCCATCGGGTTGGCGTGGGTCGCGGCGAAGAACGGCTCGGCCGCGGGGGAGCGCCAGTCGATCAGCAGCCGACGCCCCTCGCCGTCGGTGAGGCCGAGCCGTCCGATGTACGTGGGCTCGGACTCGTCCGCGCCGACGATGTGTCCGAGGCACAGGTCCAGGCCGAAGCGACGCAGGGCGCGCAGGCGCGCGGTCAGCCGGTGGATCTCCACGTCCCGGTCCATCGCCTCCCGGCCCAGGCCGCCGGGCGCCCTGCGCAGGTCGTCGAGGCGGTCGGACAGTTCGGTGATCGTCTGCTCGAGGCTCTCGCCGAGGGCCGCGAAGTGCTGCTCGTCGCCGCCGATCAGCGCCGGGTCGGCCTTGGGGGAGAGACGGCCGGGAAGGTCGAACGCGCTCGTGGTCAGGGGGTTCATGCCATCAGCTCCGATCCGGGGCGGCGGTCGCGAAGTCCGGCGGCGCACAACCGCACCCCGGCGCCCGGTCCCCGCGACCGCGACGCGAGTCCCGTCGACGGCTCGACCTCACCGCACGACTCATCAACTGACAAAAGCCCACGCACTTAGTGAATCTCCCATTCCCGCAGCTTCCGGCTTCGGCCTGCGATTCTGCGGCATGAAGGGGGCCTTGCCGCAAGCCCCCCGGTGCGCTATACGTTGTGAGTGGCGGGGAGTGGGTACTCCTCCGCGCCCTGATCGCCTGGCTTTGATCATTTCGGCCCCGATCACGTGACACCGATCACGTGACACGGATCACATGACGCCGATCGCTCGATCGCTCGCCGTGGACCGGCCAGCCCCCTGCGAGGCGGCCCGCGAACCACGTTCCGGAACATCGCATCGCCACCGGTGCCGCGGCCGCCCCCGGCCGGCCCGGACCGCTTCTGCTGCCCTCTTACGGTGTCGCCCGCCGACTCCGCCGTCTCCTGCAGTCTCCTGCCCTCTTTTGCCTGACGGCCCGTCAAGAAGATTTCTTTGCGAGGGCGATGAACGCATCGCGGTGCGCCATCCGTATGTAGGGCCGGACGCGTCCCCCCTCCCGGTCCCTTTCGGCGACCGGAGTCCGTACCCCCGCAGGAGGCGAAGAGTTGAGTCACAGGCGAATACCCAAGCGGAAGGCCATACTCGCTGGAGCCGGGGCGGTGGGCATCGCGGCAGCGGCCGTACTGCTGCCGAATGCCAACGCCTCGCAGTCGGGCGACGAACAGAACGCCCCCAGAAAGATGAGCGCGGCCTCCGCCTCGGACCTCCTCCAGCAGCTGGGCAAGCAGCTCGGTGACTCCTACGGAGGCGCCTACTACGACGCGTCGAAGCAGCAGCTCGTCGTCAATGTCGTCGGCGACGACAGCGAAGGCAGCGACGACGTCGAACGCGCCGGCGCGGTGGCACGCAGCGTGCAGAACAGCGTGGCCACGCTGAAGTCGGCGACGCAGTCGCTGACGCGTGAGGCCGCAGTCCCGGGGACGGCCTGGGCCATCGACCCCAGGACCAACCAGATCCTGGTCACCGCGGACCGCACCGTCACCGGTGACCGGTGGAACCGCGTCGAGTCGGCCGTACAGGACCTCGGTGACGGAGTGGCCCGTATCAAGAAGTCCAAGGGCGAGTTCAAGACCTTCCTGGAGGGCGGGGACGCCATCTTCGGCGGAGGTTCGCGCTGCTCGCTCGGCTTCAACGTCACCACGCAGGACGGGCAGCCGGGCTTCCTCACCGCCGGGCACTGCGCCGTCGCCGCGGAGCAGTGGTCCGAGGAACAGAACGGCCAGCCGATCGGCACCGTCCAGGAAGCCGTCTTCCCCGGCGAGGGCGACTTCGCACTCGTGACGTACGACGACCCGGCCACCGAGGCCCCGAGCGCCGTCGACACCGGCAACGGACAGATCGTGGAGATCGGGCAGGCCGCCGACGCCGCCGTCGGCCAGGAAGTCTTCCGGATGGGCAGCACCACCGGCCTGAACGGTGGCCAGGTCACCGGACTCAATGCCACCGTGAACTACCCGGAGGGCACGGTCAGCGGGCTCATCCAGACCGACGTCTGCGCGGAGCCGGGCGACAGCGGCGGTGCCCTGTTCACCCAGGACGGCGACGCGGTCGGCCTCACGTCGGGCGGCAGCGGTGACTGCACCTCGGGCGGGGAGACGTTCTTCCAGCCGGTGACGACCGCCCTGGACGCCGTCGGCGCACAGATCGGCGCGGGGAACGGCGCGGGGGGCGGCCAGGACGACGGCGCGGGCGGCGCGGACGCCGGAGCAGGTGACGGCGCGGGCGGCGCGGACGACGGGGCCGGTGCCGGCCAGGACGACGGAGCAGGTGACGGCGCAGGCAACGGCCAGGACGACGGGGCCGGTGCCGGCGAGGACAACGGCGCAGGCGTCGGCGCGGACGACGGCCAGAACGACGGCCAGCACAACGGCTGACGGACTCGGCTGACGGACCCGACTGACACGGTCGGCCGGCAAGCGACGGGCCGTCCCCGACGGCTCGCACAGGAGGAGGCCGCGCAGGCGTGACGCACAGGTGGTCAGGCGCCCTCCAGGAGCAGCTTCCTGCACTCCGCCGCGTCGAAGTCGCCCTTCGGATACTGCGGATCGAGCTCTTCCAGATGCTCCAGCAGCAGTCTGCTGACCGCCCAGTTGCGATACCACTTGCGGTCGGCCGGGACGACGTACCAGGGAGCCGCGGCCGTCGAGCAGCGCTCCAGGGCGAGTTCGTACGCCTTGCGGTACGCGGGCCACAGGGCACGGTCCTCGATGTCGCCGAGGGAGAACTTCCAGTGCTTGTCCGGATTGTCGAGCCGGGCCAACAGCCGGCGGCGCTGCTCGTCGTAGGAGATGTTCAGAAAGACCTTGACCACCGTGACGCCGTCCGCGGCGAGGGACTCCTCGAAGCCGTTGATCTCGCCGTAGCGCCGGCGGATCTGCGCGCGCGGCGCCAGGTCGCGCACGCGGGCGACGAGGACGTCCTCGTAGTGCGAGCGGTCGAAGATGCCGATCTCGCCGGAGCCCGGCAGCTCGCGCATGACCCGCCACAGGAAGTGGTGGTCACGCTCCTCCGCGGTGGGCGCCTTGAACGCCCTGATCCGGCAGCCGGACGGATTGAAGTGGCCGATGACGTGCTTGACCGTGCCGCCCTTCCCGCTGGTGTCCATCCCCTGGAGGATCAGCAGCACCCGGCGGCGGTCGCCCGCCGTGCCGGCCGCGTAGAGCCGTTCCTGCAGCTTCGCGAGGCGCTGCCCGGTCGTGGTGGTGGCCGCGAGGCCCGCCGCCTTGTCACCGGGACCGGCCGGCACGGCCCCGGGGTCGTACGAGGCGAGGTCGATCCGTTCACCCGGCGGGACGCGGAGCAGGTCACGGAGCCCGCCACCGAACGGGTCGGGATGCCGCCCGCGCCCGCTGCTCTTGTTGCTCATCCTCGTCACCTCGTACCCCTTGCTGGTCCCCACAGATGTGCCTGTCCCCACCGATCCTTCGATCCTCCACCGGAACGGGCGGCCCCGCGAGCGAGATGCGCTCCGAAGACCGAAGACCGAAGACCGAAGACCGAAGACCGCAGACCGGCGGTCGGCGGCACGATGTCGGTGGCACGGCGGCACGGCGGTGCGGATGATCGGCGCATGTGGCATGTGGCATGTCGCATGCCGCACACCGGGCCCCGCCGGCGGCCGATCGCCGGCGGGGGCCCGACGTGCGGTCACGGGTATCAGCGCCAGGGACCGGTCACCGCGAACGTCGTACCGGGCGCGTAGCAGTTGACGTACATCGTCGCGGCGTCCGGTGAGAACGTGACCCCGGCGAATTCGCCCCACTCGGGGGCGTCCGGCGTACCCGTGTTCTGGCGGTTGCGCGCCAGCGCGTAGACCTCGCCGCGCTTGGTCAGCCCGTACACATGCTGCGCGCCACTGCCGTCCTCGCACACCATCAGCCCGCCGTCCGGGGCGAGACAGATGTTGTCCGGCGACTCGCCGGGCAGCTGCACGTCGCTCGCCGGCCCGAAGACGATCACGAGGGTGAGGCGGCGCCGCTGCGGCTCGTACTTCCACACCTGGCCGAAGTGGTCGGCCGCCGAGCCGTCCTTGCTGTGCGCGAAGCTGGAGACGAAGTACAAGGACGAGCCGCCCCAGTAGCAGCCTTCCAGCTTCTGGGCGTGGGTGATGCCCTTCGGACCGAAGTCCTGCAGCCGGACGGGGGTCTGCCGCGCCTGCGGATCGGGTACGGGGACCCATTCGACGCCCTCGAAGCGCGCGCCGGTCTCCTGGATCGCGGACAGGTCCGGCACCCCAGGTACCCGCATCGCCTCCAGGTGCCCGCCGGCCCGTAGCGAGCCCGTCCCGCCGAGCGGCTTCTCGGGCAGGAAGCGGTAGAAGAGCCCGAACGGCTTCTGGAAGGCGTCCTCCGTCTCGTACACGATCCCGCTGTGCGGGTCGACGGCGATCGCCTCGTGCTGGAAGCGGCCCATCGCGGTCAGCGGTACGGCTCCGGTGCGGAGCGGGTCGGCACCGTCGACCTCGAAGATGTAGCCGTGGTCCTTGGCGTAGCCGTTGGTGCCGGCCTTGTCCTCGTTCTCCTCGCAGGTGAGCCAGGTGCCCCAGGGGGTGGGCCCGCCCGCGCAGTTGACGGCGGTTCCGGCGACGGCGACGCGCTCGTCCAGGACGTTGCCGCGGCCGTCGAGCGTGATCGTCGTACAACCGCCCTTGGCGGCCGGGTCGTAGGTGAGGCCGTCGACGGTGGGGACGCCGATGCGGCCGTCGTGCCGGTTCTCGTGGTTGCGTACGAGGTGGACGCGGCCCCGGCGGCCCCGCAGGGCGGCCATGCCGTCGTGGTTGCTCGGCACGCTGCCCTCGCCGGAGCGCAGCGGATCGCCCTCCCGGGACAGGACCCGGTAGTGGAAACCTCTCGGCAGGTCGAGCAGTGCGTCCGGATCGGGGACGAGCGGGCCGTAGCCGGAGTGGCCACGGGCCGCCGCGGTGCCCACGAAGAGTTCGGAGAACGATCCGGTGAAGGCGATTCCGGCGACGGTCGTACCGGTGCCTGCGAGGATCTGACGCCGCGTCGCCGGCACCGACTGGTGCCGTGCCGACAACGGCTGGTCGTTTGCGGTCGTCATGGGGCAACTTCCTGCTGGGGCACCCCCATGCAGAAGGCCATGGGGGAGGACAGGACGTGACCCGCATGTGTGTACCACGCGTACGGTGACGCGTGAAGGCATGCGGGTCACTGTGCCCCGTGGGAGAGCCGGGGAAGCCGGGAGACCCGGGTGTCAGGCCAGCTTCGCGGTGAGGCTGATCGACGTGCCCGCCAGCGCCTGGCTCACCGGGCAGTTCTTCTTGGCCTCCTCGGCAGCCGCCTGGAAGCCCTCCTGGTCGAGACCCGGGACCTGGCCCTCGACGGTCAGGTGGATGCCCGTGATGCCCTCGCCGGGCTGGAAGGTGACATCGGCCTTGGTCTCCAGGCGGGTGGGCGGCGTACCGGCACCCGTGAGGCCGTGGGAGAGGGCCATCGAGAAGCAGCTGGAGTGGGCGCCGGCGATCAGCTCCTCCGGGCTGGTCTTCCCGTTCGCCTGCTCGGCGCGCGAGGGCCAGGAGACGGGCTGGCTCTGGATTCCCGAGGAGTCGAAGGTGACGACGCCCGAGCCCTTGAGCAACTCGCCTTCCCAGACGGTGTGCGCCGTACGCGTGGTGGCCATGATGGATCCCTTCTCAACGATTGCAAAGACTGCAATGAATCGGTTCCAACCGGCCCCAACCTACTGGAAGCTACCGGCCGACGAGGCCCTTCGCGTCCCGGGCGAGCGCCGTCAGCCGGGAGATCGCCCGGAAGTACTTCTTCCGGTACCCGCCCTTCAGCATCTCTTCACTGAACAGCTGGTCGAAGGGCAGCCCGGAGGCCAGCACCGGCACCTCCCGGTCGTACAGCCGGTCGGCGAGGACGACGAGCCGCAGCGCCGTCGACTGGTCCGGCACCGGCCGCACATCGGTGAGGCACACCGCGCGCAGGTCGTCCGTCAGCGCGCCGTAGCGACTGGGGTGCACCCGCGCGAGATGCTCCAGCAGCTGGGGGAAGCCGTCGAGGGAGGCGCCCTCGGTCGCGTACGCGGCCCCCGTGACCTGCTCGTGCGAGAACGGCGCCGGGGCCTCGGGGAGTCCGCGGTGGCGGTAGTCCTCGCCGTCGATCCGCAGCGGCCGGAAGTGCGCGGAGAGGCCCTGGATCTCGCGGAGGAAGTCGGCGGCGGCGAAGCGGCCCTCGCCGAGCTTGCCGGGCAGCGTGTTCGACGTGGCCGCGAGGGCGACGCCCGCTTCGACGAGCCTGGCGAGCAGGGACGACACGAGAACGGTGTCGCCCGGGTCGTCCAGCTCGAACTCGTCGATGCACAGCAGCCGGTGCCCGCTGAGCGTCTGCACGGTCTGCTGGAAACCGAGCGCGCCCACCAGGTTCGTCAGCTCGACGAAGGTGCCGAAGGCCTTGAGCGACGGCTCGGCGGGCGTGGCGTGCCACAGCGAGGCCAGCAGATGCGTCTTGCCGACGCCGTAGCCGCCGTCCAGATAGATCCCGCGCGGCGCGAGGGGCGCCGCGGGCTTCTTCGCGAACCAGCGGCGCCTGCCGCTGCCGGTGGCGTGCGCACCGCCCAGACCCGAGGCGAACGAGCTCAGCGCCGTGACCGCCTCGGTCTGGCTGGGCTGGTTCGGGTCGGGGACGTACGTGTCGAAGCGAACGGAGTCGAAGCGGGGCGGCGGCACCATCTCGGCGACCAGACGGTCGGCGGGGACGTGGGGCTCGCGGGCGCACAGGGACAGCGGGACCGCTTCGGTCATGGGGGTGGTGGACACAACCACCCACTGTACCGAGCCCCCCGGGCGGCGAGGTCCGGGGCGTTCCGCCGCGGGGACAGCGGTCCCGGGCGGGCCGTCGTCGCCGGTGGGGCCGTGCCAGACTGCTCGGTATGCGACGTCTGTTCCCCGTGACCGATCCCGCCGACCCCGAGGCCGCCCGCGCAGCGACCGACCGGGAGTGGGGGCTCGACGAGCTGGCCGACGCCTACGCCTATCCGGCCGGCGAGGGGCCGTGGCTGAGGGCCAACATGGTCTCGTCACTGGACGGGGCCGCCCAGCACGACGGAAAGTCCCAGCAGCTCTCGTCCGACATGGACATGCGCATCTTCGGCACGCTGCGGGCCCTGGCCGACGCCGTGATCGTCGGCGCGCAGACGGTACGGCAGGAGGGGTACCGCCCCGCGCGGGCCCGGGAGGCCTTCGCGGAGCGCCGGGCGGCCGCCGGCCAGGGCCCCGCCCCCGCGATCGTCGTGGTCACCGCCGGCCTGGACCTCGACTTCTCCCTGCCCCTGTTCACCTCCCCCCTGGTGCCGACGCTGATCCTCACCGGCGCCGCGGCGTCGCCGGAGCGGGTCGCCGCGGCCGAGAAGTCCGGCGCGGAGGTAGTGATCGCCGGCGACGGCCCGGGGATCGACCCGGCGCGTGCCGTCGAGGCCCTGGCCGGACGGGGAATGCGGCGGCTGCTGACGGAGGGCGGGCCGAGACTGCTGGGTCAGTTCGTGGCATCCGGGGTACTCGACGAACTGTGTCTGACGGTGTCGCCCACTCTGACCGCCGGCACCGCCCAGCGGATCGCCGGCGGACCGGCACGGACGGTGCCGGAGCGCTTCGCGCTGGCATCGCTGCTGGAGGAGGCCGGGTTCCTCTTCACCCGCTACCGTCGGATCTGACGCACGACCCCCGAAGGACGGCCGCCGTGGAAGGGCTCCCTGACGTGTTCACCAGCGTATTGATGATCGAGAAGCCCCTCACGTCCACCGACGTGGAATTCGTCACGACGCTGCACGGCGACGAGACGGTCTCCTTCATCGTGCTCATGCAGCCGCGCGGCGACCAGGCCGACCTGCTGTTGCGGGCCATCGACGACGTGGCCATGGGCGAGCTGAAGGAAGCCGCCCGTGAGGGCGAGGAGCCCGAGGGCAAGGAGGCCAGGCAGCCCGCGGAGCTCGCCCTGGAGCACTCCCTCGCCGCGCTGCGGGCCACCGGAAGCGAGGCCGTCGGCCAGGTCGTCGAGGACCATCCGCTCGACAAGATGAAGGCCGTCGTCGAGGAGTCCGGCGCCGACGAGGTGATCGTCCTGACCGCGCCGCACTACGTCGAGGAGTTCTTCCACCGCGACTGGGCCTCCCGCGCCCGGCACAGGGTCGGCGTACCGGTGCTCAAGCTCTTCGCGCACAGCGAATAGGCTGGGGCTCCGTACAACGTCACACGTCGCACCTCGCACCTCGCACCCCGGGAGACACACGCATGGCATCCGGCATTCCCCACGCCATGGAACGGCCGCACTTCATCGGCATCGGCGGCGCCGGGATGTCCGGGATCGCCAAGATCCTCGCCCAGCGGGGCGCCAAGGTCGCCGGCAGCGACGCCAGGGAGTCCGCCACGGCCGAGTCGCTGCGCGCGCTCGGTGTGACCGTTCACATCGGACATGCCACCGAGCACCTGGCGGACGACGCGTCCTGCGTCGTCGTCTCCAGCGCCATCCGGGCCGACAATCCTGAGCTTGCCCGCGCCACGGAGCTGGGCATCGCGGTGGTCCACCGCTCCGACGCGCTCGCGGCGCTGATGCGCACGTCGCGCGCCATCGCGGTGGCCGGCACCCACGGCAAGACCACCACCACGTCGATGCTCGCCGTCTCCCTGACCGAGCTGGGCCTCGACCCGTCGTACGCCATCGGCGGCGACCTCGCGGGGCCGGGCACGAACGCCCGCCACGGCGACGGCGACATCTTCGTCGCCGAGGCCGACGAGAGCGACCGCAGCTTCCAGAAGTACGACCCGGACGTCGCGATCGTCCTCAACGTGGAACTCGACCACCACGCGAACTACGCGTCGATGGACGAGATCTACGCGTCGTTCGAGGCCTTCACCGCCAAGATCCCGGCGGGCGGGACGCTGGTCGTCGGCGAGCACGCCGGCGCCCGTGAGCTGGCCGCCCGGGTCTCTGCGCGCGAGGACCTGACCGTGATCCGCGTCGGCGAGAGCGCCGACTCCGACGTCCGTATCCTCGCGATCACCCCGAACGGGATGACCAGCGAGGTCACCGTCGCCCTCCCCGGCCACGGCGAGATCACCTTCACCGTCTCCGTCCCCGGCCGCCACTACGCCCACAACGCCGCCGCCGCCCTCGCCGCCGGTGCCCGGCTCGGCATCGACCCGGCCGACCTGGCCCGCGCCCTCACCTCCTACACCGGGGTCGGCCGCCGCCTGCAGCTCAAGGGCGAGGCGAACGGCGTCCAGGTCATCGACTCGTACGCGCACCACCCCACGGAGATGACCGCCGACCTGGAGGCCATGCGTGGCGCCGCCGGATCCGGGCGGCGCCTGCTCGTCGTCTTCCAGCCCCACCTCTTCTCCCGCACCCAGGAACTCGGCACCGAGATGGGCCAGGCCCTCGCCCTCGCCGACGCCTCCGTGGTCCTGGACATCTACCCGGCCCGCGAGGACCCGATCCCCGGCGTCACCAGCGCCCTGATCACCGACGCCGCGACCGCGGCCGGCGCCACCGTCACCCCCGTCCACGACAAGGCGGCGGTCGCGGACGTCATCGCGGGAATGACCGGCCCCGGTGATCTCGTTCTCACCATGGGCGCGGGCGACGTGACGGATCTCGGACCGGAGATCCTGGCCCGCCTCGCCGAGTGAGGAGAGCGCATGGCGTACGACATCGAAAAGCCGGACGAGCAGTGGCGCGCGGAGCTGAACCCGGAGGAATACCGGGTCCTGCGCCAGGCCGGCACCGAGCCCGCGTTTCGTGGTGAGTACACGGACACCAAGACCACGGGTGTCTACTCCTGTCGCGCGTGCGGTGCCGACCTCTTCACCTCGGGCGAGAAGTTCGACTCGCACTGCGGCTGGCCGTCCTTCTACGACCCGAAGGACACCGACGCGGTCGAACTGATCGAGGACCGCTCGCACGGCATGGCCCGCACGGAGGTCAGGTGCGCCCGCTGCGGCTCGCACCTGGGCCACGTCTTCGAGGGCGAGGGCTACGCGACCCCGACGGACCAGCGGTACTGCATCAACTCGATCTCGCTGCGGCTGGAGCCGACCGAGGAGAGCTGATCGCGGAGAGCTGATCGCGAGGGGGGCGGCCCGTCGGCCGGACGGGAACCCGTCGGCCGATCGGGCCGGCGGGGGCCGTCACATGTCACACGGCCACGGTCACATGTCACACGGCTGCCGTGCCGGGCGGCGGCCGCGGACTCGACATGATCGGTGCCTTCCCCGGCCCGGACCCTACCGCCGCGGAGTCTCCCGGGGACGTCGTGCATCATGTCCACGTGGCTCACCGCATCAGCATCCTGATCTCGGCCTTCGGGGTCGTCGCCTCCACGCTTCTGCCCGTCGTCGCCATTCTTGCGTACTGGGCGGGTGCGACGCCTCTCTGGGTCGGAGCCGGGGTTCTGATCTTCCTGACGGCCGTCCACGCACTCGTACGTGATGTACGTGATGGCCGCCGCGCCCGAACGGGGCCGTCGGCCTGAGGCGGGACGCCTGCGGCCTCAGCGCGGACCCGTGGTCCCGGTCTCATCGTCCAGTGCCGCGCAGAGCCAGTCGTGGGAGGAACCCGGATTCGGTTCCGGAGGGTGCCCGGGGCCGGTCGTCAGGTCGGTCGTGAGCTGCCAGTAGAGGTCGATGCGGGGGTCGGCGGCGAGCTGCCGGCCGAGGAGGCGCCGGAAGGCCGGGGTGTCCCGGGTGCCGCGCGAGAGGGCGTAGACGGAGACGAAGCAGTCGAGCGCCTCGCCCGCCCGTGGCGGCCGCCCCGTCCTCAGTTCGGCCGAGGCCAGCGCGTACGCCTCGCCGAGACCGTCGTAGAGCACGGCGGGACGGTAGCCCCGGGCGGGCAGGTGCACCGCGGGCTGGGGGCGGACGGAGCCGGAGCAGTTCCCGGACACCAGCGCGTGCAGCCGGGCGAAGGACCACACCTGCGCGGGCGTCGGGTCGTCGGGGAGCTGCGGGACCGCCTGGTCGAGGAACGCGGAGACCACCCGGGACGGCAGCCGCGGCGGCAGCCAGTAGCGCCAGAACCGCACCATCGAGGCGGTGCTGGGCGGGACGCTCACGGCGCCGATCAGCCGGAGCCGTTCGGCGCGCTCACCGGCGTCGCAATCCCGCAGCATGCGCAGCGACGCCTCCCGCCAGCGCAGGGCGGCCAGTCGGGAGCCGAGCACCTCCAACTGCCCGCCGATCACGTCCTCCAGGACGTCGTCGAGCGCCTCGTCCTCCTGCTCCAGGACCCGGCCGACCTCGGGCACCGGCAGGTCGAGCGCCCGCAGGGAGCGGATCAGCCGCAGCCGGTCCAGCGCGTCGGGGCCGTACCGGCGGTGCCCGCCCGCGCTGCGGCCCGACTCGGGCAGCAGACCCCGGTCCGAGTAGAAGCGGACCGTCTTGACGGTGACGCCCGCGCGTTCGGCGAGCTCGCCGATGGTCCACGTTCCGTCTGGCGACACGGCTTGAACCTCCCTCAGGGGGAGTTCCTACGGTACCCGGACCCGGCCGGCCCGAGGGGGCCGACCGGGCCCAACCTGCCCTGGTCGAGGAGGCGTTGATGACGGCGTTCGTGCTGGTGTCGGGAGGTCACACCGGAGGATGGATCTGGCGGGAGGTGGCCGCCGGGCTGCGGGAGGCGCACGCCGTGGCGCACCCGGCCACCCTGACGGGCCTGGGGGAGCGCCGTCATCTCGCCGGTCCCGGAACGGACATGGACACCCATGTCGAGGACCTGGTGCAGCTCATCGACCACGCCGACGAACCGGAGGTCGTCCTCGTCGGCCACTGCTACGGCATCTACCCGGTGCTCGGCGCCGCCGGCGAGCGCCCGGAGCGGGTCGCCCGGATCGTGTACGTGGACGCGCCCCTGCCCCGCGACGGCCTCTCCATGCTCGACCAGGTCCGCGAGCAGATGCCGCAGGGGCCGGTCCGCGACCGGATGCTGAGCCAGCCGGCCCGGGCGAAGGACGGCTGGCGGGTGCCCGCGCCCACGCTGGAGGAATGGCGGGAGTGGGGGAACCTGGCAGGCGTCTCCGAAGACGCCCTCGCCCGGCTGGCACGCCTCGCCGCACCTCAGCCGGCGGGAACGCTGACCCAGCCGGTCCGCTTCCCGGACGTGGTGCACGAGCTGCCCATGACGGGCGTCTTCTGCACGGTCGGCGGCACGATGGACATCGCCGGCGTCGAAGCCCTGGTGGCGACGGGGAACCCGCTCTTCGGGCAGCTCGCCGAACCGCGGTGGGGATTCTTCGAACTCCCCACCGGTCACTGGCCGATGCTCTCCGCGCCGGACGACCTGGTGAAGGTCCTGCTGCGCGCCGCCGCGGGAGAGGGTCGGCGGGTCAGCCCTCGGTCGCGTACGTGACGAAGTCCGTCCAGGCGGTGGGGGAGAGGGCGAGCCGGGGGCCCTGGGTGTGCTTGGAGTCGCGGACGTGGACGGTGGTGGGGCAGGCGGCGACCTCGACACAGTCGCCGTCGCCGCCGCTGCTGTACGAAGACTTGTGCCAGGAGAGTGCGACCTCCACGCAGTCGTCGCCGGAGCCACCGCTGTAGCTGCTCTTGAACCAGGCCAGTTCCGCCGTGTCGCTCATACTGCTCCTCGCATCCGCCGCAACAGGCTCAGGGAGTCCTCCAGAGTAAGAGCCTGTGAGCGCATCCTGGCATACCGCATCTGGAGCATGCTGACCACTTTCGCGTCGGAGACGAACTGGCCGCTTTCCTGCCCCTCGCAGTATCCGAACCACTTGTTGTCGGGGGTCTCCAGCAACCGCATCGGACCGTCGAGTCCCGCATGGCTCTCCCGCACCAGCGGCATGATCTGGAGCTCGATGTTCCGCTGTCCGGCCAGGTCGAGGATGTGGTCGACCAGTTCGCGTGTGACGTGCGTACCACCCATCCGCCGAAGGAACAGGTGCTCTTCGAGGATGAAGCCGTACGCCGTGTTCGGGCGTTCCCGCAGCAGCCGCTGCCGTTCCAGCCGGGCCGCCATCTGCGCCTCGATCTGCTCGTCGCCCAGCGGCGGGAGCTGGTTGACGAACAGCGTCCTCGCGTACGCCTCCGTCTGCAACAGTCCTGGAATCAACCGGCATTCATACGTGTAGAGACTGCTCGCCACCGCCTCCAGCCGCGCCCACCTCCGGAACCACGCCGCCAGCCCCGGCCGGCGCGAGAGGTGCTGCGCCGCCCGCCGCAGCGCGCCCGTGTTCCCGAGCGCCTCCTCCGCCCGCTCCACGAAGCCCTCGTCCGGCATCCGGCGGCCCAGCTCGATCGAGGCCACCGTGTGCTTGGAGTACCCCACCAGCGGGGCGAACTCGCCGCGGCTGAGGCCCGCGTGTTCGCGTAACGCCTGGACCACCGCGCCGAACGTCCTGAGACTGTCCGAGGTCTCCGGTTCCACCGCGTTCGTACCGGCTCCGCCGGCGTCCGTCATCGCCATCCGGTCATCGTCACGGTTGGTGACGCGTACCGTCCACCCCGAGTGCGCGTACGCTGACACAGCGTACGCGGTGTCCCTCTGGAGAAACCCCTGGTCCCGCCGCCACATTGGGGTCCATGACCGTACCGGCCGCCCCACCGACCGCCACCGCCGCGCCCCAACCGCCCGTCACCGTACGTGTGTTCACCCAGCGCTTCAGCTCCACACCGCGCGGCGCCCGGCTCGCCCGGCACCTCGCGCTCCACCAGCTCCACTCCTGGGGCATCCCGCACGGGACCGAGGTGTCCGAGACCGCGGCCGTACTGGTCGCCGAACTGGCCGCGAACGCGGTGACGCACGGCCGCGTACCGGGGCGGGACTTCGAGCTGAGGCTCGCCCTCGACGCGGGGACGCTCACCGTCGATGTGTCGGACGCGCGGGGCGAGCGCCGCCCGCCCGGGCCCGGCGAGAGCGCGCTTCCCACGGGGAAGCCGGACCTGCCGGACGACGCGGAGAGCGGCCGGGGCCTCGTGCTCGTCGCCGAGCTCGCCGATCGGTGGTCGGTCCTCGACCGCTTGCCGGTCGGGAAGACCGTGCGCGCCGAACTCGACCTGCCGCACTGAGCGCTCGGAGGGGCCGCCGGAGCGGGCTACGCGGGCTGGAGCAGGTCCCAGCGGTTGCCGTACAGGTCCTCGAAGACGGCGACCGAGCCGTACGGTTCGTGGCGCGGCTCCTCCAGGAAGCGGACGCCGGCCGCCGTCATCCGGGCGTGGTCGCGGGCGAAGTCGTCGGTGTGCAGGAAGAAGCCCACCCGGCCCCCGGTCTGCGCGCCGACGCTCGCTGTCTGCTCGTCGCCGCTCGCCCGCGCCAGCAGCAGGTCCGTGCCGCCTGCTTCGCCGCCCGGCCGGACCACGACCCACCGCGAACCGTCGCCCCGGTCGGTGTCCTCGACGAGGGTGAAGCCGAGGGCGTCCCGGTAGAAGGCGATGGCCTCGTCGTAGTCACGGACGACGAGGGTGACGAGAGCGATTCGGGGCGGCGGTGCGGTGGACACGGGGAACGGGTCTCCTTGCTCGGGGGCGCCCCAGTATCGCCGACGCTGTGCACAATGCCTCGCATGGACCCGTCGATCGAGCAGCTCACCGACCGCGCCCGGCACCTCGCCCGCCCCGGCGCGCGCCGCATCCTGGGGATCGCCGGACCGCCCGGGGCAGGCAAGTCGACGCTCGCGGAGGAGCTCGCGGGACGGCTGCGCGGCAGCGCCGTACTCGTCCCCATGGACGGGTTCCACCTCGCCGGGGCCGAGCTGGTACGGCTCGGCCGGGCCGGGCGCAAGGGCGCGCCCGACACGTTCGACGCCGCCGGGTACGCGGCGCTGCTCACCCGCCTGCGCGCGCCGCGGGCGGGCACGACGGTGTACGCGCCCGCCTTCGACCGGACACTGGAGGAGCCGGTCGCCGGGAGCATCCCGGTCGGCCCGGACGTCCCGCTCGTCATCACCGAGGGCAACTACCTGCTGCACGACGAGGGCGCCTGGGCGGGGATCCGCGCCCTCCTCGACGAGGCGTGGTACCTGGAACTGGCCGACGCGGTACGCGTGCCCCGCCTCGTCGACCGGCACGTCCGCTTCGGCAAGGACCGCCCGTACGCCGAGCGCTGGGTCAGGGACTCCGACGAGCCCAACGCCCGCGTGGTGTCGCACGGCCGGCACCGCGCCCACCTCACGGTGCGGATGGAGCCCGGCGCCTGAGCGGACCGCGTTCGTCTCCCGCGGCCCGCCCCGGCGGGGGACGACGCGTACATTCGGCCGGGAACCGTAGATGAGTAAGGACGGGCCCAGGGGTGCACACCTGGGCCCGCTCGCTTCTTGGGGGAAGCCATCAGCACGTCAGAAATCCTCTGTGCCACGGGAGTCGACCTCTCCTACGGCACACAGTTGGCCGTCAGCGGCGCCGATCTCTCCGTCGCCCGGGGCGAGGTCGTGGCCATCACCGGGCAGAGCGGATCCGGCAAGTCCTCCTTGCTGTATGCCCTCGCGGGCGTGCTGCCCGTCGCCCGCGGACAGGTCCGGTTCGAGAACCGGGCACTCGGAGACCTCACCGACGACGAGATCAGCACACTGCGCCGCGAGCGGTTCGGTTTCGTCTTCCAGTACGGCGAGTTGCTGCCCGAACTGACCATCGAGGAGAACACCGCCCTGCCGCTGCGCCTGGCCGGCCGGCGCAAGAAGCCCGCGCTCGCCGCCGCGGGACAGGTGCTGGACCGGCTCGGGCTCGGCGACCTGCGTGAACGGCGCCCCTCCCAGGTGTCGGGCGGACAGAGCCAGCGCGTCGCCGTCGCACGGGCCCTCGTCCACCGGCCGGCGGTCGTCTTCGCCGACGAACCGACCGGATCGCTGGACAGCGCGAACGCCTCGGCCGTCCTGAAGGAGTTCCTGAGCCTGGCCCGCTCGCAGGACACCGCCGTCATCATCGTCACGCACGACCAGGCGGTCGCCGCACAGGCCGACAGCCACTACACGATGTCCGACGGCGTCCTCACACCGCGGAGGCCGGTGTGAAGGAGTTCCTGCTCGGCCTGCGTCTGCTGTTCGGCGCCGGCCGCGGCAACCGCATACGGTTCTTCCTGATGGCCGCCGGCGGTTCCCTCGGCGTCTGCTGCCTGGCGCTCGTCCTCACCATCCCGCAGATCCTGGACGCACACGACACGCGCGCGGCCGCACGGGAACCACGGACCACGTCGGCGCAGCCGGCGGGTTCCACGTTGGTCCTCCAGCGCGCGGACCCCTACGGTTCCGTGACGTTCAACCGGGTCTTCGTCGCCAAGGGGACCAAGGGCACGGACAGCACCCCGCCGGGGCTGGACGAACTGCCAGGACCGGGTGAGGTGTTCGTCTCCCCGCGGGTGCACGACCTGCTCCGCGAGCAGCCTGCCGTCAAGGGACTGCTGCCGGGCCGCGAGACGGGCCTGATCGGCGCCGCGGGGCTCGCCCACCCCGACGAACTGTTCGCCTACGTCGGCACCACGCGCGACCGCATCGCCGACGAGGGCCGTGCCCTGAAGGGCTTCGGATACGACTACGCTCCCTTCCCGGCCGTCGACCCCTCCACCCTCACCACCCTCCGCTTCGCGCTGGGTTCGCTCGTCCTGCTCCCCCTCGGCATCTTCCTGTCCGTCTGCGCCCGGCTGTCCGCCGCCGCCAGGACACGGCGGCTCGCCTCCCTGCGGCTGCTCGGCGTGAGCACGCGGGGCGTACAACGGGTCAACGCCGCCGAGACCGTCGTCGCGGCGCTCCTCGGCGCCGTGCTCGGCCTCATCGAGTGCTGGCTCCTCAACCAGATGATGTCCCGCACCGGCCTCGCCAGTCTGCGGTGGTACCCCGAGGACGGCGCGCTGTCCGCGACGACCGTCGCCGTCTGCCTGATCGGCTGCCCGGCTCTCGCCTGGTTCGTCGGCCGGGCCGGTGCGCGCGAGGCAGCCGCCAGCCCGCTGGCCGTACGGCGTACCGCAGTGCCAAGGCGCCCCGCCACGTGGGGCGCTCTCCTCCTCGTGACCGGCCTCGGCATCGTCACCGGCTACTGCGTCACCGGTCTGACCGACCACCCCGCCGACAGCATCGGCCCCAACGCGTTCCTCATTCCCGTCGGCATCCTGCTGACGGGCCTCGGGCTGGTGCTCACCCTGCCCCTGCTCTCCCACGCCCTCGCACGCCGCCTGGCGCGGAGCACCCGGTCGCTCACCCTGAATCTGGCGATGCGCCGCAACGAGGTGGAGCCGGGCAGCACCATGCGCGTGGTCACCGGACTCGTCCTCCTCGTCTTCGCCGCGTCTCTCGCCCAGGGCGTGCTGATCCAGCTGGAGCAGGTCACCCGGCCCTCCGCCCCGGTGCAGGACTACTCCGTACCCCTGGCCTCGCTCACACCCGAGCAGCAACGCGACCTCGCCGGCGTCCAGGGCGTTCGCGCACACGCCGTGACGATGGATTCCTGGGTCGACCTCGAGAAGCTGGACGGCACGCTCCAGGAACAGGCCACGGCGCTGATCGCCACCTGCGACCAGCTGGAACGGATGGTCAGGCGTGCCGAGGGCTGCCGGGACGGCAAGGTGATGCGGCTCGTCGACCCCAATTCGAGCGTCGGGTCCGACCTCACGCCGGGCACCTCGTTCCCCTACCGCTTCGGCACCGGCAAGGCGAGGACGCTGAACATCACGCTCCCCTCCGAACGGATCGTCTACAGCGCGTACCCGGCGTCCGCGGTCGGCAACGCCGTCCTGCTCGTACCACCGTCCGTCCTGCCCGCCGCCCGGCCGGACTACGCGCAACTCGTGCTGACCAGCAGCTCGGCCCCCGACCGGGTGCGCGAGGTCCTCGACGGCATCGCGGCCGTCGCCCCGATCGCCGAGATCGAACTGATCGGTGTGAACATCCAGGGACTCGAACAGATCGCCGTCATCGAGACATTGCTGGCGGTCGGCATGATCATGGGCCTGGTCATCGGAGTGGCGGCCTTCATCGTCGCCGCGACCGACCGTGCGGTGGAACGCCGTCCGCAGGTCACCGCCATCATGCTGATCGGTGCCCGGGCGCGCACGGTGCGGACCGTGCAGTGCGTCCAGGTCGTGCTGCCGCTGAGTATCGGACTCGCCCTGGCACTGGTGACGGGCAAGCTCGCCGAGTCCAGCTATCTGATCACCGGAGGCAGCGCGGTCTACTGGGACGTCGCCGGCACGCCGTTGCTCGCGCTCGCGGCGGCGGGCGTCGTGGCCGTGGCGATCGCGGGCACGCTGCCGTTGGCCGGACGGCGCATCGACCCGGAGCTGATCCGCCGCGACTGACCGGCGCCCGGGTCGTCGTCGGGCCACCGAGACGGACGGCCGACGCTCATCGGACGTCCGGATGGATCAAGCCGCCGTCATCGCCGGACGCGAACACCTGGAGAGCGGGGGCGGCGGTGCGGTCGGTAGGCTCGAAACCTGAGTGCACACACGAGGAAGACGATGAGCGGGGGCCGACGTGGGGCTGTTCCGGCGAGGGCCGAAGCGTGACGGGGACGACGCGCCCCGGGACGCGGAGTTCGCCTTCTTCTCGGTGGACGAGGGCGCACGCTTCCGCGGCCAGGTCCGGGAAGCGTTCGCCGAGCAGGGCCTGGAGGTCACCGTCTACGCCGATGTCGTCGCCGACAGCTCCGGACGGCAGTTCGGGCTCGGCAACCTCGCCGCGGTCTGCCACAACGACCAGCGCGGCCCCCGCGTCTGGCCCGACGTCATCCGCGGGCACGTGGGCCTGGTGCTGCGCACCATGGACGCCCCGTCCGCGCTGGACACCCTCCCGGCCGACCAGATCCGGGCCCAGCTGTATCCGCGGGTGATCGGCACGGACGGCCTCGACCGGGACACGTTCCGGTACGCCAGAGCGCTCGCCCCCGGACTGAGCGAGGTCCTCGCCCTCGACCTCCCCGAGAGCGTCATGATGCTCACGGACGACGCGCTGGAGCCGCTCGGGGACGTGCCGGGGCTGCGGGACCGGGCGATGGCCAATCTGCGCGGACTGCCGGTCGAGGGCCACGAGACCATCGAGGACGCCGGGGGCATGAGCTTCGACGTGGTCGTCGGCGACTCCTTCTACACGGCGAGCCGGGTCCTGGTCCTGGACGCGCTCGTCCGTCAGGTGACCGGGCAGCACATCACCGCGGACGGGGCGCTGGTCGCGCTGCCGTTCCGGCACCAGCTCGCCTTCCACGTCATCCGCGACGCCGGTGTCATCCCGTCCCTCAACGCCATGGCCGCGTTCGCCGCGTCCGGCTACGCGGACACACCCGGGGCGATCACCCCGTACGTCTACTGGTGGCGGGCCGGGACGCTGACCCAGCTCAGCGACCGCGACGTGGAAGGCGACGGTCTGCGGATCGTCGTCGGCGAGGACTTCCGGGACCTGCTGGAGCGGCTGGTCGCGCAGCAGCCGGGGGAGGACTGAGGCCGGCACCGGGTCCGGCTCCGGGGCCCCGCGGGGACCGGGAGCCGTCCGGCCAGGGGCCCGTCCGGACCGATCGAGCAGGCGCAGAGGACGCGCAGTGACCGAGGACGAGCACCGACCGCAGGAGGAGCCCATGCCCACCACCGCCGAGCCCGCGCCGCCGACGCCGTTCACCGCCGACGACTACCGCGCCAGGATGGCCCGGGCCGCCCGGTCGGCCGCCGAGGCCGGGCTCAGCGGCCTCCTCGTGGCCCCCGGCCCCGACCTCGTCCACCTCACCGGCTACCAGCCCGTGACGACCGAGCGCCTCACCGTCCTGGTGCTCGTCGAGGGCCAGGACCCCGTCCTCGTCGTGCCGGCCCTGGAAGCCCCCGACGCCGGGCGCGCCCCCGCAGCGCCCGCGCTGAAGCTGCGCGACTGGACCGACGGCAAGGACCCGTACGCCGTCACCGCCGCGCTGCTCGAGGGCAGGGGCCGCTTCGGGATCAGCGACAACGCCTGGGCCATGCATCTGCTCGGTATGCAGCGTGAACTGCCCGGCACGACGTACACCGCGCTCTCGGACGCCCTGCCGATGCTCCGTGCGGTCAAGGACGCCCATGAGCTGGCCCGGCTGGAGGCCGCGGGCGCGGCGGCCGACGAGGCGTACCGCGAGATCCTTCAGGTCCGCTTCTCGGGGCGCAAGGAGAGCGAGATCGCGGCCGACCTCGCCGCTCTGCTCCTGCGCTTCGGGCACGCGCAGGTCGACTTCACGATCGTCGGATCCGGCCCGAACGGCGCCAACCCGCACCACGAGGCCGGCGACCGCGTCATCGCCGAGGGCGACATGGTGGTGCTCGACTTCGGCGGCCTCAGGCACGGCTACGGCTCGGACACCACCCGCACCGTCCACGTCGGCGAGCCGTCAGCCGAGGAGCAGCGGGTCCATGACGTCGTGCGCGCGGCGCAGCAGGCCGGGTTCGAGGCGGTACGGCCGGGCGCGGCCTGCCAGGACGTCGACCGGGCGGCGCGTGCGGTGATCGACGACGCCGGGTACGGCGCGTACTTCATCCACCGGACCGGGCACGGGATCGGCGTCACGACGCACGAACCGCCGTACATGATCGAGGGGGAGGAGCGGCCGCTCGTTCCGGGCATGTGCTTCTCCGTCGAGCCGGGGATCTATCTGCCCGGGCGCTTCGGGGTGCGGATCGAGGACATCGTGACGGTGACGGAGAGCGGCGGGCGGCGGCTCAACAACACGCCGCACGACATGGCGATCGTGCGGTAGCCGCCTCACCCGTCGCCCAGCACCACACACGACTCCCCGGCGACGTCCAGCACCCCGTCCGCCCCGGGCGGGGAGGCCGCGTCCCAGGACGCGAGGACCCGCGCCACCCGGGTGCCGCCACCGCCGAGCGGGATCGACGCGGGCTCCTTGCCGAGGTTGACGACGACGCGCACGTCGCCGCGGCGGAAGACGAGCCAGCGGGCGTCCTCGTCGAAGGCGACGCGGACCGACGCCAGGTCCGGGTCCAAGAGGTCGGGCTCGCGGTGGCGGAGGGCGATCAGTTCGCGGTGCCAGGCCAGGAGGCGGGCGTGGGGCTCGCGGGTCCGTTCGGAGCGGTCCAGGCAGGAGCGGTCACGGGTGGCCGGGTCCTGCGGGTCGGGGATGTCCTGCGGGGCCCAGCCGGACAGGGCGAACTCCCGCTGCCTGCCCTGCCGTACGGCCTCGGCCAGCTCCGGATCGGTGTGCTCGGTGAAGAACTGCCAGGGCGTACGGGCGCCCCACTCCTCGCCCATGAACAGCATCGGCGTGGACGGTCCGGTGAGCACCAGCGCGGCGGCGCAGGCGAGCAGCCCGGGGGAGAGGCTCGCGGAGAGCCGGTCGCCGAGGGCGCGGTTGCCGATCTGGTCGTGGGTCTGGGCGTAGCCGAGGAAGCGGTGCGCGGGTGTGCGTACGAGGTCGACGGGGCGGCCGTGGGTGCGGCCGCGGAACGTCGAGTACGTACCGTCGTGGAAGAAGACGTGCCCGAGGGTCTTGGCGAGCGCGGCGAGCGGGGCGCGGGCGAAGTCGGCGTAGTAGCCCTGGGACTCCCCGGTCAGGGCGGTGTGCAGGGCATGGTGGAAGTCGTCGTTCCACTGGGCGTGCAGACCGAGCCCGCCCTCCTCGCGCGGCGTGGTCGTACGCGGATCGCACAGATCGGACTCGGCGATGAGGAACAGCGGCCGCCGGACGTCCGCCGCGAAGGCGTCGACCGCCGCCGACAGCTCCTCCAGGAACGTCAGGGCACGCGTGTCGGCGAGCGCGTGGACGGCGTCGAGCCGCAGTCCGTCGACGCGGTAGTCGCGCAGCCAGGCCAGCGCGCTGCCGATCAGATACGCGCGGACCTCGTCGGAGCCGGGCGCGTCGAGGTTGATCGCCGAGCCCCAGGGGGTGTGGTGGGTGTCCGTCAGATACGGGCCGAAGGCGGGCAGATGGTTGCCCGAGGGGCCCAGGTGGTTGTGGACGACGTCCAGGACCACACCCAGGCCGAGACCGTGCGCCGTGTCGACAAAGCGCTTCAGCGCCTCCGGGCCGCCGTACGGCTCGTGCACGGCCCACGGGGCGACACCGTCGTAGCCCCAGCCGTGCGTCCCCGGGAAGGGGCAGAGAGGCATCAGCTCCACATGGGTGATGCCCAGGTCGGCCAGCTCGCCGAGCCGGCCGGCCGCGGCGTCCAGAGTGCCCTCGGGCGTGTAGGTGCCGATGTGCAGCTCGTAGAGGACCGCTCCGGCGAGATCCCGGCCCTGCCGGCCGTCGTTGCGCCACACGTACGCGTCGGGCGCGACCACCGCGCTCGTACCGTCCGGACCGTCGGGCTGACGGCGCGAGCGCGGATCGGGCAGCAGCGGGCCGCCGTCGAGCCGGAAGCCGTACCGCGCCCCGTCACCCGCCTCCGCCTCGGCCGACCACCAGCCCTCCCGGGCCGGGTCGCGCTCCGTCTCCTGTTCGGTGCCCTCCAGCCACAGGGCGACCCGGTCCTGCGCCTGCGGTGCCCATACCTCGAACAGCACTGGTGATCGATCCCCTGTCATGTCGTCGCCATGTCGTCATCAGCGGCATTCCTACCCATCCTGGCGACTTCGCGGTCTTCAGGTGCCGTACTCGCCGGTACTAGGGTCCCCGCCATGACCCCGCCCTCCGCGACACCGCCGTCCCGGCCGGCCTCGGCCGCGACCTCACCGACGGACATACCGCCGGCCGCGAACGCGCCCACCACGACACCGCCGGCCGCGACTCCGGCGTCCATCACCGCATCGCCTGCCGCGACTCCGGCGTCCACCACCGCATCGCCGGCCGCGACCCCGATGCCCGCCTTTCCTCCCGGCTTCCTGTGGGGCGTCTCCGCCTCCGCGTTCCAGACCGAAGGCGCCGCCCGCAGCGACGGCAAGGGCCCCTCCGTCTGGGACGCCTTCGCGGCCGAACCCGGGCGCATCAAGGACGGGGCCGACGCCTCCCGCGGCACCGGCTTCCACGAGCGCTACCGCGAGGACGTCGCCCTGCTCGCCGGACTCGGCGCCGGGGCCTTCCGGTTCTCCGTCAGCTGGCCCCGGGTGATCCCCGGCGGCACCGGGCCGGCCAGCCCCGCGGGCCTCGGCTTCTACGACCGGCTCGTCGACGAGCTGTGCGCCCACGGCATCACCCCGGCCCCGACCCTCTACCACTGGGACACCCCGCTGCCCCTGGAGGAGGCCGGCGGCTGGCTCAGCCGCGACACCGCCGCCCGGTTCGCCGAGTACGCGGCCACCGTCGCCGAACGCCTCGCCGACCGCGTCCCCATGTGGATCACCATCAACGAGCCCGCCGAAGTGACCATGCTCGGCTACGCGCTCGGCGAGCACGCGCCCGGCAGGAAACTCCTCTTCGACGCCCTGCCCGCCGCCCACCACCAACTGCTCGCCCACGGCCTCGCCGTCCAGGCGCTGCGCGCCGCGGGAGCCGGGAACATCGGCCTCGCCGTCTCCCACTCGCCCGTGCACGCGGCGAGCGACAGCGACGAGGACCGATCCGGGGCGGAGATCTACGACATCCTCACCAACCGGCTGTTCGCCGACCCGCTGCTGACCGGCCGCTACCCCGACGGCTTCGACGACCTGATGCCGGGACCCGTCGCCGACGACCTCGCCGTGATCTCCGAGCCCCTCGACTGGTACGGCGTCAACTACTACAGCCCGATGCTGGTCGGCGCACCCGCCCCCGACGCCCTCGACTCGTACGCCGGGCTCGGCATGCCCGACGGACTCCCCTTCGGGCTGCGGGAGATCGACGGTGCCGAACGCACCCACTTCGGCTGGCCCGTCGTCCCGGACGGGCTGCGCGAACTGCTCGTCGGCCTGCGGCAGCGCTACGGCGACCGCCTCCCGCCCGTCCACATCACCGAGAACGGCTGCTCGTACGAGGGCCTCGACGACGCGCGCCGGATCGCGTTCCTCGACGGGCATCTGCGGGCCCTGCACCGGGCGGTCGAGGAAGGCGTCGACGTACGCGGCTACTTCGTCTGGTCGCTGACCGACAACATCGAATGGGCCGAGGGGGCCTCGCAGCGCTTCGGACTCGTCCACATCGACTACGACACGCTGCAGCGCACCCCGAAGGCTTCGTACGCGTGGTACCGCGACGTCATCCGCGCCCAGCGTGCCCGGGGGACCACCACCGCCGGGTCAGGGGACTGAGCGGATCCGCCACACGAGGATCCCGCCGAGGAACGTGACGACCGCGGAGGTCAGATAGAGGCCGGCGTATCCGCCCGCGTACGCCACGACCGGCGCGGCGAGGGCCGGACCGAGGACCTGGGGGGCCGAGTTGGCGATGTTGATGACCCCCAGGTCCTTGGCACGGTCCCCGGCACTCGGCAGCACCTGGGTGATCAGCGCCTGGTCCACCGCGAGGTACGCCCCGAAGCCGAGGCCCAGCAGCAGCGCGGCGGCCATGGCCACCGGCCAGGTGTGCCAGAACGTCAGCAGCAGCGACGCCGCGCCCATCACCACCGAACTCACCGACACCAGCACTTTGCGCCGCCCCCACCGGTCCGAGACGACGCCGCCGGCGACGGCCGTCACGACGACGCCCGCCGTGTAGAGCAGGGTGAGGACGAGCACGCCCTCGTCCGGGCGCGCGTGACGCACCGCGTCCTTGAGGAAGTACAGCAGGTACAGCGTGCCGATGGCGTTGCCGAGCATCACCAGGAAGCGCGTCAGCCAGGCCCAGCCGAAGTCCGGATGCGTGCGCGGGTTCACGAGGAAGTCCCCGAGGCGCACCCGTGCCCCGCGTGCCTCGCGCGGCGTCCGGGGATCGCGGGGATCGCGGGGATCGCGGGTGAGGACGACGAACGGCAGCGCGCACAGCACGACGAGGAGCGCCAGCAGCAGATAGCCCGCCGCCGTCGACGTCACCACCATCGTCACCAGCAGCGCGCCGACGACCAGACCGAGGGTCTGCGGGATCCCGATCCAGCCGGAGACCGCCGCCCGCTGGCCGACCGGGACCTGGTCCGGGACCACCGCGCTGGTGCCGGCGAGCATCGCGTTCAGCCCGAGCTGCGCCAGGCACCAGCCGAGCGTCACGCCGACGACCGTGGTCTGCGCCGACGTCACGGCGAGCCCGGCCGCACCCGCCACCGCGCCGCCCAGGATCCACGGACGGCGGCGGCCGAAGCGGCCGCCCGTACGGTCGGACAGCGCGCCGGCGAGCGGATTGGCGACGACGGCGACGAGCGCGCCGGTTCCGGTGGCCCAGCCGAGAGCGAGTTCCTTGCCCGCCGGGTCGATGGCGTCGATCTGCTCGGCGAGCAGCACCTGGATCGGGGTGAGGAACGCCATGTAGAGGCCGAGGCAGGCCAGTGCGAGCGCCGATGTCCAGCCGCCGCCGACACGCGCCCGCGGCTCCGAGTGCAGCTCCTGCGTCGTCATCGGCCGGCCGCCGTCCGCTCGGGGGTGCCCGGAGCCTACGGACACCCCCTGGCCGGATCAATACCCGGAACCGGACGGGCGCCGGTCCGGGTCAACAGTCCGCGTCAGAAGGTGAGATGGATCCTCTCCTGCACCACCGGGTGCCCCGCCTTCGCGAAGTTCGCCGCCATCGGGACATTGCCCTGGTCGGTCGCGCCCGCGATGAACTCGGCGCCCCGCTCGGCCAGGAAGCGTGTGCATTCCACGAGCAGGTCGTACGCGTAACCGCGGCCGCGCCGCTCCGGCACGACACCGATGAAGCCGACACACGGCCCCGACGGGTTGTGCGCCGGGATGTGCAGGCCGGCGAGCTCGCCGTCCGGTGTGTACGCCAACTGCCACCACTCGCGCGGTGAGGGGCACCAGTGGAAGAAGTCCAGCTCCTCCTGCGCGGCCCGGTCCAGGCCGCCTTCGGCGATCGCCCGGAGCGCGTGGGCGTCCAGCGTGCCCGTGTGGACACGGCGCAGGACGTCGAGGATCACGGCGTCGTCGGGCTCGGGCCGGAACTCCAGGCGTCCGGGCCGCTCCGGCAGCCCGCACTCCGGCGTCCACCGGTACTGGAACCGCTCCACGAGGACACGCATCCCGGCCGCCCGCGCGGCGCGGAGCCGCGTCTCGGCGGCGGCCAGGCACACCGGGTCCTCGCGCCAGCCGGCGGGCAGGATCAGTTCGTACTCGACCTGGAACGGGGAGCTGCGCAGCAGTTCGGCGCCGGCCTCCTCCTCGCCCTCGGCGACATCGAACCAGTTGAGATTGACCGGTGACATGTCACCGGTCGCGCCCCACCAGGCGGCGCGCGCGACGATCCTGCCGTCGCGGAGCGCGATCCGCTTCCACTCGGGGCGGTGCGTGGCACGGGACAGCGCGCGGCCCACACCCAGCGGGTCGGGCAGCGCGTCGAAGAGAGGGGCGTCGCTCTCGGAGAGCGGGAGCGTGCGGATGAGGGGACCGTTCGAAGCGGTCATGGTGTGAAGTCCTCCGGGACGTCGCAGGTGTTGATGCGCTCCCGGTCAGAGGATGAACGCCGGGCGGACGGGGCGGGAGCGCGGGATTCGTGTGGTCGGCACTGCACTCGCCTCCTTCCGTCGTCGCGGGCGTCGGGAGCACGCTAGAGCGCCGCGGGCGGTACCGTCCACCGGGTTTTCCGTACACCCGGTGGCGGTACGACGGCCGTACGGCGGAAGTGATCTTCACCGGTCCTTCTGGACACCCGGGGCACTCGGCCCGACAATCACGAATGTGACGTCCTCCTTCGAGTTCCAGACGTATCCCGCGCGGCCTTCCGACGCCGAGCGGGACCGCGTGCTCGGGATGCTCAGGGAGGGCGCGGTCCAGGGGAGGCTGTCGCACGACACCTTCGTCCGGCGCATGGAACTCGCCCTGGCCGCCCGCCGGCCCGACGAACTGCGGGCGCTCACCGCGGATCTGCACACCGAAGGGCGTCTGTCGAAGCGGCTGTTCGGCGCGGTCGGCAGGATCTCCGCGTTCTCCGTGCGGCTCGGCCGCGCCTGGAAGGCCGAGCGGCTGCCCCCGCTGCTGCTGCCGGAGCCCGGACCGCACCCCCTGCGCATCGGCCGTGACCCCGCCAACGGGCTGCGGCTCAGCCATGAGACGGTGTCGCGGCTGCACGCCGAACTGACCCTGCGCGGCGGACTGTGGGTGCTGCGCGACCTCGGCTCGACCAACGGCACCACCGTCAACGGCCGCCGGGTGACCGGCTCGGTCGTGGTCAAGGCCGGGGACATGGTGAGCTTCGGCCACATGAGTTTCCGCCTCGACGCCCGCTGAGGCTGATACCCGCGGAAGCCGACGCCCGCTGAGGCTGATACCCGCTGAAGCCGACGCCCGCTGAGGCCGACGTCCTCGGTGCGACCCCGGGGCTGACTCTGCGTAATGCCCTGAATCGCGGCTTTCCTCCCGCCTGGGTAGCTTCTTGACCAGGTGCCCTGCCACGCGGCAGCCGGTGACACGGCCCGCGCGACCGGCCCTCCGCAAGAGCCCGAGGCAAGGAGAGCAGCATGTCCCGACCCATCGCCGTGGGAGTGGACGGCTCCGAGGGGAGTCTGGCGGCCGCGGACTGGGCCGCCGACGAGGCCGCACGCCGCGGCACCGCCCTGCGGCTGGTGAACGCCACGCGGTGGGCGGAGCACCAGTTGCAGGCCGTGAAGGTGTCCCACGAGGACCGCGCCGGCGAGGCGGAGGGTGTCCTCGACGCGGTGGAGGACCGCGTACGGGCCCGCAGGCCCGGCCTCACGGTGACCTCGCACGAGATCGAGGACTCACCGGCCGGCGTGCTGCTCGCCGCAGGCTCCGAGGCGGAGCTGCTGGTCATGGGGTCGCACGGGCTCGGCAGCGTCGGCGGCTTCATCGTCGGCTCGGTCGGCCAGGAGGTGGTCGGCGACGCCGCCGGCCCGGTCGTGCTGGTCCGGCCGGACGGGCGGGACGGCGCGGCCGCCCGGAAGGTCGTCCTCGGTCTCGACGTGCGCGACGTGCGGAACGAGCTCCTGGAGTTCGCCTTCGCCTACGCGGCCCTGCACGACATCCCGCTGCACATCGTCCACAGCCCGCCCGCCCCGTTCCTCCACCGCCACGACGCGGCCGGGGCCACACCGGGGACGGACGCGGACGCGGTCGCGCTCTCGGGCGCGGTGCGCCCCTTCCGGGACACCTTCCCGGCCGTGAAGGTGTCGGAGGTGTCGGCCCCCGGTCGGGCCGCGGGCCATCTCGTCGAGGCGGCAGGCGACGCGTGCCTCGTCGTCGTCGGCAGGCGCCGGGCGGCCAAGGGCTCGCACATCGGGTCGGTCACGCACGCCGTGATCCACCACGCCCCCTGCCCCGTGGCCGTCGTCCCGCACGCCTGACCCATGGCCGGCCCACGTCCGACAGGGGCCGCTCGCGGGCCGGCCCTGGCCCGGCGGGCATTTCACCCGCCGCGGGTGAGGCCCGGCGTACCGCCCGCGGGCACCCTGACAGCACGATCACCCGTGCCGCGGAGCCGGCGCCCGGCCGCCGGTGTCCGGGCGCCGTCCGTGTGCCGTCCGCCGGGCGGGCCGGAGCCCGCCGAGACCGGGGAGTGCTCATGACCGACCTGGACACGCTGTCGGTGAACACCATTCGCGGCCTGTGCATGGACGCCGTCCAGCAGGCGGAGTCCGGGCACCCGGGCACACCGATGGGGATCGCCCCCGTCGCCTACACGCTGTGGCAGCGGTTCCTGCGGTTCGACCCCCAGGACCCGATCTGGCCGAACCGGGACCGCTTCGTGCTGTCCGAGGGACACGCCTCGGTGCTGCTGTGGTCCCTGCTGCATCTGAGCGGGGTCCACGCCGTCGACCCGGACTACGAGGTGCTGGGCCGCCCCGCGGTCACCATGGAGGACCTGAAGTCGTTCCGGCAGCTCGGCTCCCGCTGCCCCGGCCATCCCGAGTACCGGTGGACGAGCGGCGTCGAGACCACGACCGGGCCGCTCGGGCAGGGCGTCGCCACGTCCGTGGGGATGGCCATGGCGGGCCGGTGGCTCGCCGGACGCTACAACCGCGACGACGCCACACTCTTCGACTTCGACGTGTACGCGCTCGCCGGGGACGGCTGCATGATGGAGGGCGTCTCCTCGGAGGCCGCGTCCCTCGCCGGCCACCAGCGGCTGTCCAATCTGTGCTGGATCTACGACTCCAACCGGATCACCATCGAGGGCCACACCGAACTCACCTTCACCGAGGACGTCGCCGCCCGTTTCCTCGCGTACGGCTGGAACGTGACCACCGTCGCCGACGCCAACGACCTCGACGCCGTGACGCGTGCCTTCCACACCTTCCGCGCCGAGGACGAACGCCCCACCCTCATCGTCGTGCACAGCCACATCGGCTACGGCTCACCCGTCGAGGACTCCCCGAAGGCCCATGGATCGCCGCTGGGACCCGACGGAGTACGGACGGCCAAACGCTTCTTCGGCCTCCCCGAGGACGAGCAGTTCTGGGTCCCCGACTCCGTTCGCGAGCGGTTCGCCCAGGGCATCGGCACCCGCGGCGCCGAACTGCGCACCGCCTGGCACAAGCGCTTCGACGCCTACCGCACCGCCCACCCCGTTCTCGCCGACGAGCTCGAACGCATCCAGCGCCGGGAACTGCCCGACGACTGGGACCGGGCGCTGCCCGAGTTCCCCGCCGACCCCAAGGGCCTCGCCACCCGCGACTCCTCGGGACAGGTCCTGAACGCCGTCGCGCAGAGCGTGCCCTGGCTCCTCGGCGGCTCCGCCGACCTCTCCCCGTCGACCAAGACCCGCCTCACCTTCGACGGCGCGGGGGACTGCGAGCCGGACGAGCCCACCGGACGCAACCTCCACCTGGGCATCCGGGAGCACACCTCGGCGGCCGTCGCCAACGGGATGGCGCTGACGAAACTGCGGCCGTACTGGTCGGGCTTCCTCATCTTCTCCGACTACGCGAAGGCGGCCATCCGGCTGTCCGCGCTGATGGAGATCCCGGTCGTGCACATCTTCACCCACGACTCCATCGGCGTCGGCGAGGACGGCCCCACCCACCAGCCCGTCGAACAGCTCGCCGGACTGCGGGCGATGCCCGGCCTGCTGGTCTTCCGCCCCGCGGACGCCGGCGAGGTCGTGGAGACCTGGCGGGTCGTCGCCGGACTGCGCCATGAGCCGGCGGCGCTGGTCCTCTCCCGCCAGGCCCTTCCCACGCTCGACCGCACCCGGCTCGCCCCCGCCTCGGGCGTCGCCCGCGGCGCCTACGTCCTGGCCGACGCACCGTCGGGCGAGCCGCAGGTGATCCTGCTCGCCACCGGGTCCGAGGTGGCCCTCGCGCTGTCGGCGCGGGAGGAACTCGTGGCCGAGGGCGTCGGCGTCCGGGTGGTCAGCATGCCGTGCTGGGAGCTGTTCGACCGTCAGCCGCAGCAGTACCGCGACGAGGTGCTGCCACCGTCGGTGACCGCGCGCGTGGGCATCGAGCAGGCCTCCACGTTCGGCTGGGACCGCTACGTGGGCGACCACGGCGCCCTCGTCGGCATGCACACGTTCGGTGCCTCGGCACCCCTGAAACAGCTGCTCACGAAGTTCGGATTCACTCCGCAACGGGTGGCCCAGGTCGCACGCGAACTGGTCACGGCCGCCCGGGAGGAGGCCACGACGTGAACACCGCTTCGAGGAACGGGGAGATCGGCCATGACCACTGACTCACCCATGCAGATCGGCATGGTCGGACTCGGCCGGATGGGCGCCAACCTGGTGCGCCGGCTGATGGCCGACGGCCACCGCTGCGTCGTCTACGACCTGGACTCCGAAGCCGTACGGGAGCTGGAGAAGGAGGGGGCGGCCGCGGCCAGCTCGCTCCACGACCTCGTCGACAAGCTGGAGCAGCCCAGGAACGTCTGGCTGATGCTGCCCGCCGGCGTGGTGCAGCCGACGCTCGAGCAGCTGGTGGCCCTGCTCGCCACCGACGACACCGTCATCGACGGCGGCAACTCCTACTACCGCGACGACATGGCCCGGGCCGCTCAGCTCGCCCCCAGCGGCATCCACTACGTCGACTGCGGGACCTCCGGCGGCGTCTGGGGCCTCGAACGCGGCTACTGCCTGATGATCGGCGGCGAGGACGCGGCGGTCGAACGGCTGGACCCGGTCTTCCGCACCATCGCCCCCGGCACCGGCGACGCGGAGCCGACACGCGGCAGGACCCGCACCGACGGGACCGCGCCCGAGGGCTATCTGCACTGCGGCCCGAGCGGCGCCGGCCACTTCGTCAAGATGGTCCACAACGGTGTCGAGTACGGGATGATGGCCGCCATCGCCGAGGGGCTCAGCATCATCAAGCACGCCGACGCGGGCCTGCGCTCACGCTCCGTCGACGCCGAGACGGCCCCGCTGCGCGAGCCGGAGGCGTACCGGTACGAGATCGACGTGGCCGAGGTCGCCGAGGTGTGGCGGCGCGGCTCGGTCGTCGGCTCCTGGCTCGTCGACCTCGTCGCCGACGCCCTCGCCCGCTCGCCCGGGCTCGACGCGTACACCGGCCGGGTCTCCGACTCCGGCGAGGGCCGCTGGACGGTCCTGGCGGCCGTCGACGAGAGCGTCCCTGCGCCCGTCATCAGCGCCGCGCTGACCCAGCGGTACGAGTCGCGCGGGCTGGGCGAGTTCACCGACAAGGTGCTGTCCGCGATGCGTGGCGAGTTCGGCGGCCACGCCGAGAAGACGGGGTGAACCGTGACCAGCCGTTCCCACAGCACGCACCACGGACCCGTCCCCGACGACCATGTCATCGTGCTCTTCGGCGCCACCGGCGACCTCGCCCGGCGCAAGCTCCTGCCGGGGCTGTTCCACCTGGCCAAGGCCGGGCTGCTGCCCGCCCGCTACCGGATCGTCGGTTCCGCGCCGCCCCAGTCGGCGCTCAGCGACGACGAGTTCCGCAAACGGGCCCGGGAGGCGGTCGCCGAGTTCGGCAGCTCCAAGCCCGAGGGCAAGGTGTGGCAGGAGTTCGAGGACGCGCTGTCCTTCGGCGCGGCCGACCCGGACGATCCCGCGCCGCTCCTCGCCGCCGTGGGCGAGGCCGAACGCGCCGTCGGCGGCAGCCCGCGCCGGCTGTTCCACCTCGCCGTGCCGCCGGCGGCGTTCGCCTCCGTCATCGAGACCCTCGGCGCCACCGGCCTCGCCGAGGACGCCCGTGTCATCGTGGAGAAGCCCTTCGGCACGGACCTCGCCTCGGCCCGGGCCCTCAACGCGACGATCCACGCCGTCTTCGACGAGTCCCAGGTCTTCCGCATCGACCACTTCCTCGGCAAGGAGTCGGTCGACAACATCCTCGCCCTGCGGTTCGCCAACGGCTTCTTCGAACCCGTCTGGAACCGCGACCACATCAGCCATGTCCAGATCGACGTGCCGGAGAAGATCGGCATCGAGGGCCGCGCCCAGTTCTTCGAAGGGACCGGGACCTTCCGCGACATGATCGTGACCCATCTCTTCCAGCTCCTCGGCTTCGTGGCGATGGAGCCCCCGACGGCGCTCTCGGCGAAGCCGCTGCGGGACGAGAAGGAGAAGGTCTTCCAGTCCATGCGGCCCCTGGACCCGGCGCACGTGGTCCGCGGCCAGTACGCGGGCTACCGCGAGGAGCCGGGCGTCGACCCCCACTCGGACACCGAGACGTTCGTCGCGCTGCGCGTCGAACTCGACAACTGGCGCTGGGCCGGGGTGCCCTTCTACCTCCGCTCGGGCAAGTCCCTCGCACAGGGCAGACACGTCGTGACCCTGGGCTTTCGCGAACCCGCCCTGCGGATGTTCCCGATGGCCGCGAGGGGCCACGGAGCCCGCAACAACGAGCTGGTGATCGACTTCGACGACCCCGGCCGGATCGCCACCCGGTTCCTCGTCAAGGCCCCCGGCCCCGCCATGCGCCTGTCCGAGGCCGACATGGTCTTCAGCTACGCGGAGTCCTTCAACTCGATCCACGCGCTGGAGGGCTACGAGCGCCTCATCCTCGACGCCATGCTGGGCGACCAGTCGCTGTTCACCCGCTCCGACGGGATCGAGCGGCTCTGGGAGGTGTCCACCCCGCTGCTGGACGACCCGCCGCCGGTCGAACCGTACGCCCCCGGATCCTGGGGCCCCGACCGCGTCAACCGGCTCATCTCGCCGTACCACTGGAGTCTGCCGGGCCGTCAATGACGTCCGTGACCGCCCCGGATCAGTAGCCTCGAGCGCATGCTGGGGCTTCCGGATCACGTCCGCACCTGCCTGTTCGACCTCGACGGCGTCCTCACGCGCACCGCCAAGGTGCACGCGGCCGCGTGGAAGGAGATGTTCGACGACTATCTGCGGCAACGGGCCGGGCGTGAGGGCGCGCCCTTCGTCCCGTTCGACGCCGTCCAGGACTACGACGAGTACGTGGACGGCCGGCCCCGTGAGGACGGGGTCCGCACCTTCCTCGCCTCGCGCGGCATCGAACTGCCCGAGGGCGGACCCGACGACCCGCCGGAGACGGAGACGGTCAACGGACTCGGCACCCGCAAGAACGACCTGGTGCTCCGCAGGATCCGCGAGGAGGGCGTGGAGGCGTACGAGGGCTCGGTGACCTTCGTCCGGGCCGCCAGGGACGCGGGGCTGCGGCGCGCCGTCGTCTCCTCCAGCGCCAACTGCCGGGACGTGCTGGTCGCCGCCGGCATCGAGGAACTCTTCGAGGAGCGCATCGACGGGGTCGTGGTCAGGGAACAGCGGCTGCGGGGCAAGCCCGCTCCGGACACCTATCTGGCCGCCGCCCGGTTGCTCGGCGCCGAACCGGGCGACGCGGCGGTGTTCGAGGACGCGCTCGCCGGAGTGGAGGCCGGAAGGGCCGGACGGTTCGGCCTCGTGGTGGGCGTCGACCGGACCGGGCAGGCGGCGGAGCTGCGGCGGCACGGCGCGGACGTCGTCGTGACCGACCTCGCCGAACTGATGGAGTCGCCATGATCACCCACTCCGGTTACGCGGTCGAACCGTGGTCCCTGCGCGAGACCGAGCTGAACCTCGACCTCCTCTCCCAGAGCGAGTCCGTGTTCGCCCTGTCCAACGGCCACATCGGCTGGCGCGGCAACCTCGACGAGGGCGAACCCCACGGACTGCCCGGGGCCTACCTCAACGGTGTCCACGAGCTGCACCCGCTGCCGTACGCCGAGGCGGGGTACGGCTACCCCGAGTCCGGCGAGACGCTGATCAACATCACCGACGGCAAGATCATCCGGCTGCTCGTCGACGACCACCCCTGCGACGTGCGCTACGGCGAACTCACCGCCCACGAGCGCGTACTGGACTTCCGCACCGGCGTCCTGCGCCGCACCGCCGACTGGACGTCCCCCGCCGGCCTCTCCGTACGCATCACCTCCGAGCGGCTGGTGTCGTTCACCCAGCGGGCGATCGCCGCGATCGCCTACGAGGTGGAGCCGCTCAACGGCAGCACCACCGTCGCCGTCCAGTCCGAGCTCGTCGCGAACGAGCAGATGCCCCACCTCACGGGCGACCCGCGCGTCGCGGCCGCGATCGACTGCCCGCTCATGCCGGAGGAGGACTTCGCCAAGGACACCCGGCTGCGTCTGGTGCACTGCACCCGGCACAGCGCCCAGCGGGTCGGGGCCGCGGCCGACCATCTGATCGACGGACCCGAGGGCACGACCTGGTCCGCCGAGAGCGAGCCGGACGTCAGCAGGCTCACGGTCACCTCGACCCTCGAACCCGGCCGGCGGCTTCGGCTGGTGAAGTTCGTCGGGTACGGGTGGTCCGTCGAGAGGTCGCTGTCCGCCGTGCGCGACCAGGTCGACGGCGCCGTCGCCGCCGCCCGCAGCACGGGCTGGGAGGCACTGCTCGCCGAACAGCGGGCCTACCTGGACAACTTCTGGTCCGGCGCGGACGTCGAGGTCGACGGCGACGCACAGATCCAGCAGGCCGTGCGCTTCGCCCTCTTCCATGTGCTGCAGGCGGCCGCCCGCAGCGAGGAACGGGCCATCCCCGCCAAGGGCCTGACCGGCACGGGCTACGACGGGCACTCGTTCTGGGACGTGGAGTCCTTCGTCCTGCCCCTGCTCACCTTCACGGCGCCGCAGGCCGTCGCCCCGGTGCTGCGGTGGCGGCACGCCACCCTGCCCGCGGCGCGCGACCGCGCCCACCAGCTCGGACTCGCCGGAGCGGCGTTCCCCTGGCGGACCATCAGCGGCGCCGAGTGCTCGGCCTACTGGCCGGCCGGCACGGCCGCCTTCCACATCAACGCCGACATCGCCTACGCCGTGGTGCGGTACGTGGCCGTCACCGGCGATGTGACCTTCGCACGCGGGCCCGGACTGGAACTGCTCGTGCACACCGCCCGGTTGTGGCACTCGCTCGGCCACCACGACCCCGAGGGCGTCTTCCACATCGACGGTGTCACCGGCCCCGACGAGTACAGCGCCATCGCCCGGGACAACCTGTACACCAACCTGATGGCGCGCCGGAACCTGACGGCCGCCGCGGAGCTGGCTTCACGCCACCCCGACCGGGCCGAGGAACTCGGCGTCGACGACGAGGAGACCGCCGCCTGGCGGGACGCCGCCGCCCGGATCGCGGTGCCGTACAACGCGGCACTCGGCGTGCACGAGCAGTCGGCCGGCTTCACCGGCTTCCAGCACTGGGACTTCGCCGCCACCTCGGCGGAGCAGTACCCGCTGCTGCTGCACTTCCCCTACTTCGACCTCTACCGCAAGCAGGTCGTCAAACAGGCCGACCTGGTCCTCGCCATGGTGACCTGCGGGGACGACTTCACGGCCGAGGAGAAGGCCCGCAACTTCGCCTACTACGAGGCGCTGACCGTACGGGACTCCTCGCTCTCGGCGTGCTGCCAGGCCGTCATGGCCGCGGAGACCGGGCATCTGCGCCTCGCCTACGCCTATCTGGGCGAGGCGGCCCTGATGGACCTGGAGAATTTGGAGCACAACACCCGCGACGGGCTGCACATCGCGTCCCTCGCCGGCACCTGGATGGCCCTGGTGCTCGGGCTCGGCGGCATGCGCCAGCACGAGAGCGAGGACGGCGGGATCGGCCCCCTCGGCTTCGCCCCCCGGATGCCGGAGCAGCTGTCCGGACTGAAGTTCACCGTGATGGTGCGGGGGCGCAGGCTGCGGGTGGACATCCGCCGCAGCACGGCCCGCTACGTCCTGGAGGAGGGCGAGCCGCTGCACCTCCTGCACCACGGCGAGCTGCTCACCGTCTCCGGTGACCGGCCGGTGGAGCGCCCCCTGCCCCCGGCGCGGGTCCTGCCCGAACCCCAGCAGCCGAAGGGCCGCCCCCCGGCCGACCGCTCACCCACCGGGGCCTTCGACGGCGACGAGGACTCCGACTGATCCTCACGCCCGGTCGCGGGGGGACTCCGACTGACCCTCACGCTGGTCGCGCGAGGACTCCCCGGTCCCGTCCGCTCGCTCCAGCAGGGCCACCGGGCGTGCGCCGAACAGCTCCGCCAGGGGCACGGACGCCCCGCCCCGGAACTCCCGGTCCGGGGACAGCAGATCCGTCCACCGGCCCTGCGGCAGCGGCAGCGCGGTGTCCCTCCAGCCGCCCGACTCCTCCAGCCGCAGCGAGAGCCGGGTCACCGCCGTGACCACCTCGCCCGAGCGGCAGAACGCCACACAGTGGCCGGCCGCCGGACCCCGCGCCGCCAGGGGCTCGTACGTGCCCGACTCGCCGAACGCCTCGGGACGCCGGCGGCGCAGCAGCAGCGCCGCCCGGGTGAGTTCCGTCTTCTCGTCGGCCCGCCGCACGCGGAACGGCTCCCGGTTGTCGGGGTCGACCAGCGCCAGGTACTCGTGCTCGGTGCCCTGGTACACGTCGGGAACCCCCGGCATGGTCAGCTGCACCAGGGCCGCGCCGAGCGTGTTGGCCCGGGTGTACGCCTCGACCTCCCGCGTGAACAGGGCCACCGTGTAGAGCGGGGGCCCGCAGGGTCCCGCGTCCACGAAGTCGCCGACCGCCTGCTCGTAGGAGGCGTCTGGCTCGGTCCAGCTCGTGTGCAGCCCGGCCTCCCGCACCGCCTTCAGCAGCGGCGGGCCGAGCCGCCCCGGGTGCGGGATCCCCAGGCCGAACGCCGTCTGCCAGGCCATCCAGGCGACGTGGCGGTCGGGCGCCGGCACCCCGGCGACGGATTCCAGCAGCCGCTCCCACCGCTCCGGGCACTCGGTGAGCACGGCGATCCTCGCCCGTACGTCGGCGCTGCGCTTGGTGTCGTGCGTGGACAGCACCGTGCCGGTGGACGGCCAGTCCCGCGCCAGCCGGCCGCAGTAGTCGTGGAACTCCTCGGGGCTCACCGCGGGCCTGCCGGGGTCGCCGCCCACCTCGTCGGCCGAGAGGAGCGGGACGTAGCGGTAGTACGCGGTGTCCTCCACCGACTTGGCCCGCAGCGCCGACGAGGTCTGCGCGAAGCGGGCGCGGAACGCCTCCTGGTCCGGGCCCTCGCCGAGCCGGCCGAGCGCCAGGTCCCGGATCACGTCGACCGCGTCCGCCTCGTCGGCCACCGCGAACGCCGCCTTCGCGCGCAGCGCCGCGTCGCTCGTCAGGACCGACTCGCCGCCGGTGCGGTAGGGCCGGTAGACGGGCACCCGCACCAGCAGTTCCCGGATCGCGGTGCGCAGCGCCCAGGGTGCGTGGTCGCGCAGCGCCGTGTCCGTGGCGCAGACCCGTTCGGCCAGCCGGGCCAGCGCCTCGGTCTCGGCGGCCAGCTCGTGCGTCACCACCTTGTACGCGGCGCGCCTCGCCGTGGCTCCCCAGTAGCCGCCGCGATCACCGGCGGGTGCGGCGAAGTCCCGGTAGCGCCGCAGCAGTTCCCCGGCGCCGTCGGGGTCGGTGAACAGCCCGTCGACGCGGTGCAGCGCGTCGTACCCGGTGGTGCCGTCGACCGGCCAGGCCGGCGGCAGCCGCTCGTCGCCGGTGAGGATCTTCTCCACGACGGTCCAGCAGCCGCCCGTCGCCTCGTTGAGCCGGCGCAGATACTCCTCCGGGTCGGCGAGTCCGTCCGGATGGTCGATGCGCAGCCCGTCGACGACCCCGTCCCGCACCAGCTCCAGGATCTTGGTGTGGGTGGCGGCGAAGACCTCGGGGTCCTCGACCCGTAGCCCGATCAGCTCGGAAACGGTGAAGAACCGGCGGTAGTTGAGCTCGGTGCGGGCCAGGCGCCACCAGCCGAGCCGGTACCACTGGGCGTCCAGCAGCTCCGGCAGCGCGAGCCGCTCCGTGCCCTCCCTCAGCGGGAACGTGTGGTCGCCGTAGTGCAGGACCTGCCCCTCCACCCGCAGTGAGCCGAGCTCCTGCCCGAGCCGTCCGCCCAGCACGGGCATCAGCACCCGCCCGCCGCCCGCGTCCCAGTCGATGTCGAACCACCGGGCGTACGGGGAGCCGGGGCCCTCGCGCAGGACCTCCCACAGCGCCCTGTTGTACCGCGGCACGGCGGCCATGTGGTTGGGCACGATGTCGAGCACCAGTCCGAGCCCGTGATCGCGTGCCGTACGGGCGAGCGAGCGCAGTCCCTCCTCGCCGCCGAGTTCCTCCCGGACCCGGGCGTGGTCGACGACGTCGTAGCCGTGCGGGGAGGCGGGCACGGCCTCCAGCACGGGCGACAGATGCAGATGCGAGACACCGAGGCCGGCGAGATACGGGACCGCCTCCTCGGCGGCCCGGAAGGGAAAGGCCGGCTGGAGCTGGAGCCGGTACGTGGCGGTGGGCGTCATGCGAACGTACGTACCCGCATCGCGGCGTTCTGTGTCATCGTGCGCCGCAACCGGCGGGGCGGGCCGGACGACGTTCACCTGATACGACGAACGCCGCCCGCCCGACTCCCTCCACGGCCGGCCGTCGCGACCTGCCCGTTTCCGGCCGGTGCTTCCCGGCAGGTCCGGTGCCTACGCCGGCCGCCGCAGCACCGTCAGACTCCGGCTGATCATCCGGACCCGCTCGCCCGCGGCCACTTTCGGACCCTGGCCCGGAGGGACGCCCTCCGGGCGGGCGGTGTCCACCACGACCTGCCAGGTCCGTCCGTGGTTCACCGGAACCGCGAAATCCAGATCCTCGGCGCTCGCGTTGAACATCAGCAGGAACGAGTCGTCCGAGATCCGCTCTCCGCGCGGCCCCGGCTCCGAGATCGCGTGACCGTTGAGGAACACCGTCAGCGCCTTGGCATGGGCGGCCTGCCAGTCCCGCGAGGTCATCTCCCCGCCCTCCGGGGTGAACCAGGCGATGTCGGACAGCTCGTCGTGCGTGCCCTCCACCGGCCGGCCGTGGAAGAAGCGCCGCCGCCGGAACACCTGGTGGTCGCGGCGCAGCCAGACCATCGCCCGGGTGAAGGCGAGGAGCGTGCCCTCCTGGTCGGCGGTCGACTCCGGCCAGTGCACCCAGGACAGCTCGTTGTCCTGGCAGTAGGCGTTGTTGTTGCCGGACTGCGTACGGGCGAACTCGTCGCCGTGGCTGAGCATCGGCACGCCCTGGGACAGCATGAGCGTCGCGATGAAGTTGCGCATCTGCCGGTTGCGCAGCTCCCGTACCTCGCCGTCCTCGGTCTCGCCCTCCGCCCCGCAGTTCCAGGACCGGTTGTGGCTCTCCCCGTCCCTGTTGCCCTCCCCGTTGGCCTCGTTGTGCTTCTCGTTGTACGCGACCAGGTCGTGCAGGGTGAAGCCGTCGTGGCAGGTGACGAAGTTGACCGAGGCGAGCGGACGCCGTCCGTCGTCCTGGTACAGATCGGAGGAGCCGGTCAGCCGGGACGCGAACTCGGCGAGCGTGCGCGGCTCCCCGCGCCACAAGTCCCGTACGGTGTCGCGGTACTTGCCGTTCCACTCGGTCCACAGGGGCGGGAACTTCCCCACCTGGTAGCCGCCCTCGCCGACGTCCCACGGCTCGGCGATCAGCTTCACCTGGCTGACCACCGGATCCTGCTGGACCAGGTCGAAGAACGAGGAGAGCCGGTCGACCTCGTGGAACTGCCGCGCCAGGGTCGCCGCGAGGTCGAAGCGGAAGCCGTCGACGTGCATCTCGGTCACCCAGTAGCGCAGCGAGTCCATGATCAGCTGGAGCACGTGCGGCGAGCGCATCAGCATCGAGTTGCCGGTGCCGGTGGTGTCCGTGTGGTAGCGGCGGTCCTCCGACAGCCGGTAGTAGGAGGCGTTGTCGATGCCGCGGAACGACAGCGTCGGGCCGAGATGATTGCCCTCGGCCGTGTGGTTGTAGACCACGTCGAGGATGACCTCGATACCCGCCTGGTGCAGCGCGCGGACCGCGGACTTGAACTCCAGGACCTGCTGTCCGCGGTCGCCCCACGACGCGTAACGGTTGTGCGGTGCGAAGAACCCGATCGTGTTGTAGCCCCAGTAGTTGTTGAGCCCTGAATCGACCAGCCGGTGATCGTTCACGAACTGGTGCACCGGCATCAATTCCAGCGCCGTGATGCCCAGTTCCGTCAGATGCGAGATCACCTCGGGGTGCGCGAGCCCCGCGTACGTCCCGCGCAGCTCCTCCGGCAGCGCGGGATGCATCATCGTCAGGCCCTTCACATGGGCCTCGTAGAGGATCGTGCGGTGGTAGTCGGTCCGCGGCGGACGGTCGTCTCCCCAGTCGAAGTAGGGATTGACGACGACCGACGTCATCGTGTGCGGAGCGGAGTCGAGATCGTTGCGCGAGTCCGGTCTGCCGAAGTGGTAGCCGTAGACCGCCTCGCCCCAGTCGATACGGCCGCTCATCGCCCGCGCGTACGGGTCGAGGAGCAGCTTCGCCGAGTTGCACCGCTGCCCGCGCTCCGGCGCGTAGGGGCCGTGCACCCGGAATCCGTACCGCTGTCCGGGCATGACACCCGGCAGATAGGCATGGCGGACGAACGCGTCGGTCTCGCGCAGCTCGACCGCCGTCTCGGAGCCGTCGTCGTGCAGCAGACACAGCTCGATTCGGTGCGCGGCCTCGGAGTAGACCGCGAAATTGGTGCCGGCGCCGTCGTACGTGGCACCGAGTGGATACGCCTGTCCCGGCCAGACCTGCATAGATAAGACTCTTCCACTTCTGATCCGGGTGCTGGGGACCTCTTCGGCCGAATCCTCCCCGAAAGTAGGGCAACCTCCTAGGACTTACCACCGTCCTACCGGGTGACCACGGGTAAGAGGGGGGAAATGTGCGCACTCTGATGCGCCGCCACCTGGGGAAACTGGTGGCGGGCACGGCCATTGCGGTGACGGGGACGGCGTTGATGGCGGGAATCACCCTGCCGGGCACGGCGGGAGCCGAGGACGGACCCGGCGGCCCGGCCGCCGCCGCCCGTGAGCGGGGACCGGGGGATCCCGGCGTCTCCGCGCCCGAACCCGGCGTCATGGAGGCGCCCGCCGAGGAGGGCAAGAAGGGAATCGGGCGCGACCCGCTCACCGACGACGAACGGAAACGGGCCGAACGGCTGGCGACGGCGCCGGCCGCGCGCAGCGGCGAGAACGTGGACGGCGGCCGGGGCCCGCAGCTCCTCACCACCGACCTGGCCGAACCGCTGCCGTCCGAGGCGGGCCTCGCCGCGCCGCGCCGCGCCGTCGTGTCGTCCTACGACTACCGGACCGACCAGCTCGTCACGGCCACCGTCGACGTCGGCAGCGGAAAGGTGGAGAGCCGCGAGGCACAGCAGGGGGTGCAGCCCTCCCCGCACCGCGAGGAGCTGCGCGAAGCCGTCGAGCTGATCCTGGCGAGCCCGCTCGGCGCCGGACTCAGGGCCGACTACCGGGACGCCACCGGCCGGGCACTCACCTCGGCCGGACCGCTCACCCTGAGCGGCTTCGTCTACCGCAAGGAACGCGAGGCGCGCACTCCCGCGGAGCTCGCCTCCTGCGGGGTGCACCGCTGTGTCCGCGTCATCACCAAGATCACCAATGGGCCGTGGATCGACACCAGGGACCTGGCCGTCGACCTCAGCGCCCGCACCGTCGTCCGCACGCCTTCCGCCTGAGGGGATCTCCGTCCCATGGACAAGAGCAGACTTCCGCGTGCCCTCACCCCGGCCGTCCCGGCTGTCCCGGCTGTCCCGGCTGTCCCGGCTGTCCCGGCCGTCCCGGCCGTCCCGGCCGTCCCGGCCGTCCCGGCCGGTCCCGTACGCGCCGCACGGGCGGTCCGCGGGCCCGCCCCGGTGCTGGCCGCCGCCGTCCTGCTGGGCGGCGCGCTGACCGCCGCGGGCCCCACCGCTCAGGCCGCCGCGCCCCAGGCCCCCACCGCGGCCCCGGCCCCGGCCCCGGGCTGCAGCGCGCCGTACCGCATCAGCCAGAAGCTGGCCGGCGGCACGACCTGGCGCATGTGCTGGCACTACGACTCCTCCGCCGGGCTCGTCCTGGACAACGTCACCTACCAGCCCAAGGGCGAACCCCGGCCGATCCAGGTGCTGGCCAGTGCCAAGCTCGCGCAGGTGCATGTGCCCTACGACAACGGCCAGGCCGAGTACGACGACCTCACCGGCTTCGGCTTCGGCTACGGCCTGCGGGACCTCAAGCCCACCGAGTGCCCCGGCGGCACCGTCAAGACGGTGAAGGTCCCCGACGCGGGCCGGGTCAAGGGCCTGTGCACGACCACCCGCTCACGCGGCCACGCCTACCGGATGGCGAGCGACGACGGCGCCGACGTCTGGCAGGAGCAGGGCACGGACCTGCTCCTCTACACCGTCAACAAGGTCTCCTGGTACGAGTACATCACCGAGTGGCGCTTCTCCTCCGACGGCACGATATCGGCGAACGTCGGCGCCACCGGCAGTCTCTCCCCGGGCGACTACGACGCCGGTGACGGCCGCGGCTGGCCCATCGGAAAGGGCGCCAAGGACTACGCCGCCAGCCACAGCCACAACGTCTTCTGGCGGCTGAACTTCGGCCTCGACGGCGGCGTCAGGGACCGGATCGAGCAGTACGACTCCGAGGTCACCCCGCCCCCGGCCAACGGCAGCCCGACGACGAGGACCACCCGTACGCCCGTCACCAAGGAACTCGCCGGGGACGCGAGGACCATGCGGTGGTGGCGCGTCGTCAGCGCGACGGGAAAGAACAAGGACGGACACCCGCGCAGTTACGAGATCGTCCCCGGGCCGTCCGCCCCGCACGCGGGCCGGCCGTTCACCAAGCACGACATCTACGTCACCCAGAACCGGGCCTGCGAGCAGTTCGCCAGCAACAACATCCTCAACTGCGGACGGAACGCTCCCGACAGCGTCGACGAGTGGGTCAACGGAGAGACGCTGAGCCACCCGGTCGTGTGGGTGAACATCGGGTTCCACCACATCGCCCGGGACGAGGACCAGCAGCCGATGCCGGTCCACTGGCAGGGCTTCCAGCTCGCGCCGAGGGACGTAACCGCTATGAATCCTCTCACTCCGGCCGATCTCGTCGGCCAGAACGGTGCGCCTCCACAGGGGAGTTGAGCGAGGACCTGTGGATCCGGCTGCATCGCCTCCCGCTCCCGGAGTACCCTTCCTTGATCGTTGAAGACGGGTGCGCGGGAGCAGAAGGCGGTGCGCGGGTGAGCTCGGGAGGGATGGAGCTACCCCCAGGTGACACGGGTCACGAGGGGGACTCCGCCGACGTCCCGCCCGGCGCGGTCTCACTCGCCCGCCCGGTGGAGATCGGCGCGGAGCTGGACTGGAGCGCCGACGCCTGGAGCGAGGTGCGTACGCGCGCCCAGCGAGCCGGGCGGGCGTACATCTGGCTGAATCTGGTCGAACAGCGGCTGCGGGCCGTCGTGGCCGCCGTGCTGCGGCCCATCTACGAACCCGTGCACGGCGAGGAGTGGGTCGTCGCCGCCGCCGGCCCGGCCGGCCAGGAGTGGGTGCAGCGGGCCGTCGCCGTACGGGAGGTCAGCCGCCGCAAGGGGTACCTCCTCGACCCGGCCGACGACAACGTGCTCAGCTTCCTCACGCTCCCGCAGCTGCGGGAGCTGATGGTCCAGCACTGGCCCTGCTTCGAGCCGTACTTCGACGACCGGCGCGATGTGGAGCTGGCGCTGGACGAGCTGGAGGTCGCGCGGAACGTCGTCTCCCGCAACCGGGCGCTGAACGAGGCGGTGCTCGCCCAGGCCGAACGGGCCTCGGCCCGGCTGCTGGAGATCCTCGGCAGCGGCGCCGGGGTGCCCTCGGCGGACCGGCTGCCGGTCGACGCGGTCGAGGACCTGGTGGGGGACCGGTACGCGGACGTGGTCTCCATCCACTCCGACCGGGTACGGCTGCAGCGGCAACTGCCCGCCGAGGACCTCTTCGGGGGCTCCCGACGCCTCGACGCCATCGGCATAGGCCTGAACCTGCTGGTGCAGAACTTCTCCGGACGACGGCTGGTCCGGCTGGCCGAGTCCGGCTGCCGGGTGCGGCTGCTCTTCCTCAACCCGGCGAGCAGCGCGGTCAAACGGCGCGAGCGGGAACTCGGCCTGAAGAAGGGCGAGCTGAGCCGCTCGGTGGAGATGAACATCCTCCATATGCGGCGGGTGCGGTCCAAGCTCCGTGACCCCGGCGCCTTCGAGATCCACGTCTTCGACGAGACGCCCCGGTTCACGGCCTACCTGGTGGACGGGGACGGGCCGGACGGGCTGGCCGTCGTGCAGTCGTATCTGCGGCGGGCACGCGGCATGGAGGCGCCGGTGCTGGTCCTGCGCGGCGCCGGGCGCTCGGTGGTGAGGTCAGGTCAGGACGGCGAGCACGGGCTGTTCCAGACGTACCGCGAGGAGTTCGACTCGGTATGGGCCGACTCACGGCCGGTGTCCTGACTGTCAGAGGCGCGTGCGAGAGTTTCCGTCAGCACCACTGAACAAGGGGGGACGACGACGATGACCTGGCACCGTGAGCCGCTGGCCGGCTTCGACCTGGAGACCACGGGGACGGATCCGCTCCAGGCGCGGATCGTGACGGCGGCGGTCGTCACGGTGGCCGGCGACGGGACCGTGGACCGGCGCACCTGGCTGGCGGACCCGGGCGTCCGCATCCCGGCGCAGGCCTCCGCGATCCACGGCATCAGCAGTGAACGGGCGGCGGCGGAGGGCCGTCCGGCCAGGGACGTGGTCGCCGAGATCGCCGAAACGCTGGTCGGGCACTGGGCTCGCGGGGTGCCGGTCGTGGCGTACAACGCGGCCTTCGACCTCACCCTGCTCGCCGCGGAGCTCCAACGGCACGGGCTGGCCCCGCTCGTGGACCTCGGCCCCGTCATCGACCCCTACACCATCGACCGCGCGGTCGACCGCTACCGGCGCGGCAAGCGCACCCTGGAGGCGGTCTGCGGGGAGTACGGCGTGGTCCTCGACGACGCGCACGAGGCCTCGGCCGACGCACTGGCCGCGGTCCGCGTCGCCCGCGCGATAGCCGCCCGCCACACCACGGTCGCGGGCCTCACCCCGGCCGAGCTCCACTCCCGCCAGGTCCGGTGGTATGCCGAATGGGCGGCGGACTTCCAGGCGTTCCTGCGCCGCAAGGGCGAGACGGACGCGACCGTCGACGGGACCTGGCCCCTGCGCGAGCCGGTGGCCGTCTCCGGCTGACGAGCACCGCCGCGGGGGCCGTGCCCCGCGGGCCGTCTCTCGTCGCTCGTCCCTTGCCGCTCGTCCCTTGCCGCTCGTCCCTCGTTCTGCGTCCTTCGTTCCGCGTTCCTCGTTCTGCGTTCCTCGTGCGTCAGAACGGGTACCAGCGCACCTCCGCGTCCCCCTCCCGCAGGGACGTCACCCGCCGCCGGAACTCCTCGCGTGCCCGCGGGTTCACCGGCGCGTGCTGCGCCACCCACGCACAGCTCGCCGTCTCACGCGCGCCCCGCAGCACCCCGCACCCCTCCCACCGGCGCACATCCCACCCGTACGCCTCCGTGAACGCCTCGTACGCCGCCGCGTCCAGCCCGTACCGGTCGCGGGCCAGCGCCAGGACCACCAGGTCGTGCTCGCGCAGGTCCGAGGAGAACGTCTCCAGGTCCACCAGGACCGGCCCGTCCGGCCCGACATGGACATTGCGCGGCAGCGCGTCGCCGTGGACCGGACCCGGCGGAAGATGCGGCGTCAGCGCGGCGGCCGCCGCGGCGAAACCGTCCCGCCGCTCCCGCAGATACGCCGCGTCCGCCGGGTCGATCGCGTTTCCCGCCAGCCGCAGCCACCGCTCGACACCTCCGAGCAGTTCCCGCGGCGGCAGGGCGAACGGGGCCGCCGGCAGCGCGTGCACCTGCCGCAGCAGCGGCGCCAGGTCCCGTGGCTCGGCGGCCCGCACCGCCTCCGGCAGCCGGTGCCACACCGTCACCGGATGCCCCTGAACCAGTCGCGCCGCGGGCTCCGCGGCCCGCACCGCGGGGACGCCCGCCGCCTCCAGCCACCCGGCCACGGCCAGTTCGCGTTCCGCGCGCGCGAGCAGCTCGGCGTCGCGCCCGACCTTCACGACGAGCTCGCCGGCGCCGAAGACCGCGTTCTCCCCGAGGGCCAGCAGCGTCGCGTCGTGCGACAGCCCCGCCGCGTCCAGTACCACCCGCGCCCGTGTCTCGTCCATACCGCGGATTCTCGCATCCTCGCAGGTGGGGTTGACGAACCGATGGACCGTCAGCACGATGACGGAGGCCGGTCCGGCGTCGCGAAGGGGTCGAATCCGTGGCATTGGCGGCGACCGCGACGGCGCGGTCAGACACAGCGAGGGACCACCGCTACCGCAGGGACCACGGGGCCTGGTTCCTCGTGCTCCCCGCCCTCGTACCGATCCTCGTCCTCAGCGTCGGCCCCCTGCTCTACGGCATCGCGCTCTCCCTCACCGACGCCCAGTCCGGCCGTACCCAGGCCACCACCTGGACCGGGACGCTCAACTTCCGGGACCTGCTGCACGACACGCTGTTCTGGGACTCGTTCAGGATCGGCCTCGTCTGGGCGTTCGGCGTCACCGTGCCGCAGTTCGTGCTGGCCCTCGGACTCGCCCTGCTCCTCAACCAGAACCTCCGGTTGCGCTGGCTCGCCCGGGCCCTCGCGATCATCCCCTGGGCCATGCCGGAGGTCGTCGTCGGCATCATGTGGCGCCTCGTCTACCACCCCGACGCGGGCGTCCTCAACGAGACCATCCGCGATCTCGGCCTGGGCGACGGCCGCGACTGGCTCACCGGACTGGCCACCGCGCTGCCCGCCGTGATCGTCGTCGGCGTCTGGTCCGGCATGCCCCAGACCACCGTGGCGCTCCTCGCCGGCCTCCAGAACACCCCCCAGGAGCTCCATGAGGCCGCGGCGCTCGACGGCGCGGGTGCCTGGCGCCGGTTCCGTACCGTCACCTGGCCCGCGCTGCGGCCCGTCGCGCTCGCGATCACGGCCCTGCAGTTCATCTGGAACTTCAACTCCTTCGCCCTGGTCTATGTCCTCACCAGCGGCGGTCCCGGCGGCCGCACCCGCCTTCCCATGCTGTTCGCCTACGAAGAGGCCTTCCGCTACGGCCAGTTCGGCTATGCCGCGGCGATGGGCTGCGTCATGGTGGCGGTGATCTCCGTGATGCTCGCGCTGTATCTGGTGGGCCGGCTGAGGGGTGGTGAGCCGCGATGACCATGCGCACCGGCAGGGCCGGACGGGCCGGCCAGTACCTGGCGCTCCTCGCGTATCTCGTCTTCCTCGCGTTCCCGTTCCTCTGGCTGGTCTCCACGGCCTTCAAGCCACCCGGGGAACTCGCCTCGCTCCACCCCACCTGGATCCCGCGGAACCCGACCCTCGAGAACTTCCGGCAGGCCTTCGGCGAACAGCCACTGCTGCGGGCCGCCGCCAACAGTCTGGTCATCGCCCTGGCCGCGGCGCTCGTGGCGGTGGTCGTCGCGACCCCGATGGCCTATGTGACGGCCCGCCACCGCACCCGGCTTTCGAAGGCCGTCACCGGCTGGGTCGTGGTCAGCCAGGCGTTCCCGTTCGTCCTGCTGATCATTCCGCTGTTCCTGATCCTGAAGAACCTCCAGCTGGTCAACACCCTGACCGGCCTGGTGCTGGTGTACGTGGTGTGGTCGCTTCCGTTCGCGCTCTGGATGCTCACCGGCTACGTCCGGGCCGTGCCCGCCGAACTGGAGGAGGCCGCGGCCGTGGACGGCGCGGGCAGGGCCCGCATCCTCGTCTCGGTCACCGCGCCGCTGCTGGCGCCCGGCATCGCGGCCACCGCGATGTTCGCGTTCATCACGGCGTGGAACGAGTTCTTCTTCGCGCTCGTCCTGCTGAAGACCCCCGAGAAGCAGACGCTGCCGGTCGTCCTCACCCACTTCCTCGGCGCCGAGGGCGTCGCCGATCTCGGGCCGCTCGCCGCGGCCGCGTTCCTCGCGACGATCCCCTCGCTCGTGATCTTCGCGATCATCCAGAAACGGATCACCGGCGGAATGCTGGCGGGGGCGGTGAAGCACTGATGAGACCACGCGTACCGGCACTGGCCGCGGCGGCCATGGCGTTCGTCCTGCTGCTGGCCGGCTGCTCCGGCGAGGACTCCTCACGGACCGACGGGAAGATCACCCTCCGCTTCCAGTCGCTGGCCTGGCAGGAGGAATCCGTCGCCGCCAACAAGGAACTCGTGAAGGAGTGGAACGCCACCCACCCCCGGGTGCGGGTCGAGTACGTCCAGGGCAGCTGGGACAGCGTCCACGACCAGCTGCTCACCTCCTTCGAGGGCGGTGAGGCGCCCGACATCATCCATGACGCCTCCGACGACCTCGCCGACTTCGCCTACGGCGGCTATCTCGCCGATCTGCGCGGGCTGCTGCCCGCCCGGCTCACCGCCGACATCCCGCGGCAGAGCTGGGAGACGACGACCTTCGGCGACGGCGTCCACGGGGTCCCGTTCCTCCAGGAACCCCGTGTCCTCATCGCCAACAAGAAGATCCTCGACGCCTCCGGTGCCCGGATCCCGACGCCGCGGGAGCCGTGGAGCTGGGAGGAGTTCCGCGGCGTCGCCAAGAAGCTGACGGCGCATCTGGGCGAAGGGAGGTACGGCGTGGCCTGGCCGCTGAAGGATCCGGTCTCGGCCACGCTGAACCTCGGGCTCTCTGCGGGCGGGCGGATGTTCCAGCGGGGCGCGGACGACAAGGTGCGCATCGAGTTCACCGATGCCGACGCGGTCGTCCCCGGGACCGTCCACGACCAGGTCACGGTGGACGGCAGCGCGTCGCCGACCGCGCTCGGCGGGGGCGGCTCCGACGCCCTGCCCGGCTTCTTCGCGGGCAAGTACGCGATGGTCCCGCTGGGCTTCTCGTACCGGCAGCAGATCGCGCAGCAGGCGCCCGAGGGCTTCGAGTGGACCGTGCTGCCCGCGCCCGCCGGCCGGGCGGGGCTCGCACAGGGCGTCAGCCCGCAGACCCTGTCGGTCGCCGAGGACAGCCCGTACAAGAAGGAGGCGGTCGCCTTCATCGACTTCCTGCTGCGGCCGGCGAACATGGTGCGGCTCGCGAAGGGCGACTGGATGCTGCCGACGGGCCGGCAGGCGCTCGCCGATCCGTCGCTGAGGACCGCCGAGAACGGCTGGGCGACCGGCGCGGCGCTCGCGCGGCATCTGAGGTCGGCGCCCGCGCAGTCGGTGCGGGGCTATCCGGAGTGGAAGGACAAGGTGGCGACGCCCGCGCTCCAGGAGTACTACTCCGGCGGCATCGACCGCGCGGAGCTGAGGAAACGCCTGGTCAAGGACGGGAATCTGGTCCTCGCCCGCTATCAGCGGCAGTAGGCGGCAGAGGGAGGTCATACGGCCGGGCCACATGGCCGGATCATTACGTTGCACGAGACGTATCGTCTCGTTTAGTCTGGGGCGCATGACCGAATCCCAGCGTGCCCATGTCGCCATGTTCTCCATCGCCGCCCACGGGCACGTGAACCCGAGCCTCGAAGTGATCCGGGAACTCGTGGCCCGCGGGCACCGTGTCAGCTACGCGATTCCCCCGGCCTTCGCCGAGAAGGTCGCCGCCACCGGCGCCGAACCGGTGCTCTACACCTCCACGCTCCCGACCGACGACGAGCCGGAGGCGTGGGGCACGGAGCTGATCGACAACATCGAACCGTTCCTGCGCGACGCGATCCAGGCGCTGCCGCAACTGGCCGAGGCGTTCGCCGGGGACGAGCCCGACCTCGTCCTGCACGACATCACCTCCTACCCGGCGCGCGTGCTCGCCCACCGCTGGGGCGTGCCCGCCGTGTCCCTCTCGCCGAACCTCGTCGCCTGGGAGGGCTACGAGGAGGAGGTCGGCGAGCCGATGACGGCCGGGCTCAAGGAGAGCGAGCGCGGCCGCGCGTACTACGCCCGCTTCGAGGCATGGCTCGCCGAGAACGGCATCGACACCCACCCCGACCCGTTCGTCGGCCGCCCGCGGCGCTCCCTCGTCCTGATCCCGAGGGCGCTGCAGCCGAACGCCGACCGGGTCGACGAGTCGGTCCACACCTTCGTCGGCGCCTGCCAGGGGGAGCGCGGCGAGCAGGGGCAGTGGCGGCGGCCGGCCGGCGCGGAGAAGGTGCTGCTGGTCTCCCTGGGCTCGACCTTCACCAAACAGCCCGCCTTCTACCGGGAATGTGTGAAGGCTTTCGGTGATCTGCCCGGATGGCATGTGGTGCTGCAGATCGGCGCGTTCGTGGACGCCGCCGAGCTGGGGCCGCTCCCCGCGAACGTCGAGGCCCACAGCTGGGTGCCGCAGCTGGCGATCCTGAAGCAGGCGGACGCCTTCATCACCCATGCCGGGGCGGGCGGCAGCCAGGAGGGCCTCGCCACGGCGACGCCCATGGTCGCGGTCCCGCAGGCCGTCGACCAGTTCGGCAACGCCGACATGCTCGCGTCGCTCGGCGTGGCCCGTCATGTCCCCATGGAGGAGGCCACCGCGGACACCCTGCGCGAGGCGGTCCTCGCCCTGGCCGGTGACCCGGAGGTGGCCCGCAGGCTCAACGACGTCAGGCTCTCGATGGCGGGCGAGGGCGGGACGACGCGCGCCGCCGACCTGATCGAGGCGGAACTCCTTTAGTTCAGAACCCTTCCGGCGCTGGTCACGGATCGGGCCCGATCCGGCCGATCCGTGAGCCCCTGCCGGGTTGTTCGCGCTGCCCGGACGGTGTTTACCGGTGTTTCCCGGTGACCGCGGGGCGCGGAATTGACCCGGTACCGCGGTGGGGCCGACGGCGTTTACCCGCATTCCCGGCGGTCACACGGCGCGGACATCGTGGGCACATTATCTCGACGGAATTTCCCTGTGTGTAAGGAAAGTTCGACCAGGAGTCCGACTTGTGGAGGCCTGGCCGATTTCGTATGACAAACTCTTGTTGATCAAGTCACAGCTGGATGAAGGTCTTGATCTGGGCGCGTCAATCGGTCAGGGTTTCGAGTCAGCCGCCGGAGATTTTCCTTCCGGCGGCCATTCCCCCCACAAATTGATGACGAGGAGTCCCCTCTTCATGGCAACTCACAAGCGCCCGACCAGGATCAAGCTGACCGCGGCGATAACCGCCGTGGCCGCCGCCGCCGGAGTGACCGTCCTCGGAACCTCCTTCGCCGGGGCCGCGACGGCTCCCGCCGAGGGCACGATCTACGGAGCGAACGCCGAAGGCGCCGTCGCCGGAAGCTACATCGTCCTGCTGGACGAGAAGGCCGACAACAAGTCGCTGGCGAAGGAGTACGGCGGCACGCTGCAGCGCAACTACACCTCCGCCGTCAACGGCTTCTCCGCCAGCGGGCTTTCGGAGACCGAGGCCAAGCGCCTCGCCGCCGACCCGGCCGTCGACAAGGTCGTCCAGAACAAGAAGTTCACCATCAACGCCACCCAGGACAACCCGCCGTCCTGGGGCCTGGACCGCATCGACCAGGCGGACACCGCGGGGGACAGCAAGTACACCTACCCCGACGGCGCCGGCGAGGGCGTCACGGCGTACGTCATCGACACCGGAGTCCGCGTCACGCACAAGGACTTCGAGGGCCGCGCCAGCCACGGCTTCGACGCGATCGACAACGACGAGACCGCCGACGACGGCAACGGCCACGGCACCCATGTGGCGGGCACCATCGCCGGCGCCTCCCACGGAGTCGCCAAGAAGGCCAAGATCGTCGCCGTGCGCGTGCTCGACGACAGCGGCTCGGGCACCACCGAGCAGGTCGTCGCCGGTATCGACTGGGTCACCAAGAACCACCAGGGCCCGTCCGTCGCCAACATGAGCCTCGGCGGCGGCGCCGACCCGGCGCTCGACGAGGCCGTGCAGAAGGCCATCGCCTCCGGCGTGACCTTCGGCGTGGCCGCGGGCAACGAGTCCAGCGACGCCGGCCAGGGCTCCCCGTCCCGCGTCAAGGAGGCCATCACCGTCGCCTCCTCGACCAAGGACGACCAGCAGTCCGACTTCTCCAACTTCGGCTCGGTCGTGGACATCTACGCCCCGGGCTCGGACATCACCTCGGCCTGGAACGACAGCGACGAGGGCACCAAGACCATCTCCGGTACGTCGATGGCGACCCCGCACGTCGTCGGCGCCGCCGCGGTCTACCTCGCGGCCCACCAGGACGCCACGCCCGATCAGGTCGCCAAGGCCCTGACGGACGGCGCCACGCCCGACAAGATCGCCAACCCGAGCGAGGGCACGCCCAACAAGCTGCTGAAGGTCGTCGAGTAGTCAACGACGGACGGCAACATGCGACGGCCGCCGCGCCCTCCCCCACGGGGCGCGGCGGCCGTCCTATGGTGTGACCATGGCGAAGACGCAGGCATATGCGGCGCTGCTGCGCGGGATCAACATCGGCGGCCACCGCAGGGTCCCCATGGCGGATCTGGGCACGCTGCTGACCGGACTCGGCCACGGCGACGTCCGTACCTATCTGCAGAGCGGCAACGCCGTCTTCACCAGTGCCTCCGGCGACGCAGACGACACGCTCGCCCGGGGCATCGAGAAGGCCGTCGAGGCACATTTCGGCTTCACCGTCGACTGCCTGGTCCGTGCCGCGCCCTATCTCGCCTCCGTCGTCGCGGACTGCCCCTTCCCCGCGGCCGAACTGGAGGGCAGGCAACTGCACGTCACCTACTTCTCGGAGCACATCGACCCGCAGCGGTTCGACTCCGTCGACGCGCCGGCGTTCCTGCCGGAGGAGTTCCGGCTCGGCGAGCGCGCGCTGTATCTGTACGCGCCCCACGGACTCGGCCGGTCCAAGCTCGCCGAAACGCTCTCCCGGCCCCGCATGACCAAAGGGGTCATCGCCACGACCCGTAACTGGAACACCGTCGTCAAGCTGGCCGAGATGACCGGAGGAAGCGCGTGAGCCCCGAGGAGGTCGCCGACGCCGCCGCGGTGGACGCCGCCATCGAGGGCGAGCTGCGCCTCCTCGACCCCGCCGTCCGGGCCGAGCCCGACGTCCTCGCCGGGCTGCTGCACCCGGAGTTCCTGGAGTTCGGCGTGTCCGGCCGCCGCTGGGACCGTGACGCGATCGTCGCGGCGCTGGCCGAGGAGGGCTCCCGGGCCCTCGACCCGATCACCGCGTCCGGGATGAAGGGCACCCGGCTCGCCCCCGACGTCGTGCACCTGACGTTCGTCACCGAGCTGGCCGGCCGCCGGGCCCACCGCAGTTCACTGTGGCGGCGCACCGACGGCGGCTGGCGGCTGTACTTCCACCAGGGCACGCCGTTCAGTGCCGACGCGAGCTCCGGCGCCAGCTGAAGCCACCGGGCAGGCGCACCGAAGCGCTGCTGCGGCCGTCGCTGCTCCGGGTGACCCGGGCCCGGCGCGTGCCGAGACTCAGGGACCAGCCGTGCGTGCCGATGTGCAGATGCATCAGCCTCGGGATGATCGTGATCCGCTTGTGGTAATAAAGCGACATGTCGGCCTCCTCGTAGCCATCGTGCGCGCCCGAGGCGGCGCGGCTGTCACGGCAACGCCACGGTCGTGTCACCGCTCCTCCGGACGGGCCAACGCGCCCGCACCCCTCGCTGTCGGTGCCGCGCCCTATCGTCGGTTCCATGTACGACGACGGGGACGGACCGCCACGGGCAGCCGGCGCGGACGACGCGAGGACCCGGGCCGCCGAGGTGCGGGTCGCGTTCGAGGGCCTGCTGCAGATCCGCCGGCTGACGCACACCGGCGCCGGCGACCCGGTGGCGAGTCCGGCACCCTGGGAACTCGGCCGGCCGGTCCGGGCCGTCGCCCTCGCGCTGGAGGCCGCCGGGATCACCCCGTCCGCGGTCGACACCGCCACCGGGCAGCGGGTGGCGACGGGTTACCGCGTCCGCGCGGCGGAGGCGGAGCCGGGGACCGTCACCGTCGAATGGCTCGGCCCGCCCGGCAGCGGAGCCGCCGGCCAGGAGGAGAGCGCGCTCACCGACTGCGCACGCGTGCTGGACCGCCTCGGCTGGGACGCGCTGATCTACCGGGGCCGGGCCCGCCGCCGCTTCCTGGAGGTCCGCCCACCGCACACCGGGCCCTGAACCGGACCGGCCCCTGTCGCCCGCTCAGCCCGCCGCGGCGAGACCCGGCACGAGGGCCGACGCCTCCTCGTACCGCTCCAGCAGCAGCCGTGCCAGCTCCGGCGACGGGCCGAGGACACCGGCCAGGACATCGGCGCCCGCCGCGCCCGCACCGGCGGCGATACGGTCCGGGAGCCGGCCGGGGGCGATCACGTACGGCGCCACCGCCACCCGCGCGACGCCCTCGGCGCGCAGCGCCCGTACCGCGTCCTCGGGGCGGGGCGGGCTCGCGGCGGTCACAGCGGAGGCGAACGCAGGTCGCACGGCGCACCAACCGGTGTGCCGCAGCTCCCGCCCCATATCAGCGATCACTGCGATCGCCTCCGGGTCGGAGGAGCCCGCCGAGGCCAGGACCACCCCGGTCGAGCGCTTGTCGGCCGGGGTGAGCCCTGCCTCGTACAGCCGGCGCTCCACCGCGTCCAGGAGCAGCGGGGACGGGCCGAGGACGTCGGCCTGGGTGATCCGCAGCCGCGGGTGGCGGGCCCTCGCCTCGTTCAGCACGGACGGGATGTCGGCCTTCGCGTGGAAGGCCCGCGTCAGCAGCAGCGGGAGCGCCACCACCTCCCGCACGCCGTCGTTCGCCATCCGCTCCAGTACCTGAGGCACGGACGGCGCGTTGAAGTCGAGGAACGCCGTCGACACCCGCAGCTCCGGCACCCCCCTGGACCCCTGCGGACCCGGGGGGACCCCCTGCGACCGCAGACGCCGCACCAGGGCGTGCACCGTCGCGGCGTGCCGCGGGTCGCGGCTGCCGTGGGCGATGACGAGGAGAGCGGGGCCGTGCATCAGTGGATCCTCAGCTCTTGACCAGCAGACCGCGGCCGCGCAGCACCCGGCGCTCCAGCGGGCTGAAGACGATCAGGTCGATGGCGATACCGACGATCAGGATGAGGATGATCGCGAGGAACACTCCGGGCATGTCGATGTTGTTGCGGCCGTTCTCCAGCAACTGGCCGAGCCCCAGGCCCAGTTCGGGCGAGGACGCGATGATCTCCGCCGCCATCAGCGAGCGCCACGAGAAGGCCCAGCCCTGCTTCAGACCGGCCAGATAGCCCGGCAGCGCGGCCGGCATGACGATGTGCCAGGTGCCCTTCAGGCCGGTGGCGCCCATGGTCCGCCCGGCACGCAGGAACAGCGGCGGCACCTGGTCGACACCCGAGACGAGCCCGTTGGCGATCGACGGCACCGCGCCGAGCAGGATGACCGCGTACATCATCGAGTCGTTCAGACCCAGCCAGATGACGGCCGGCGGCACCCACGCCACCGACGGCAGCGACTGCAGACCGGACAGGATCGGTCCGATCGCGGCGCGGACGAACTTCACCCGGGCCACCAGCAGACCCAGCGGCGTACCGATGGCCAGGGCCAGCAGGAACCCGAACAGGCCCCGCGACACGCTGGTCCAGACGACCTCCAGCAGGGTGCCCTGCAGCCACATGTCGGTCAGGCCCGTCCACACCGAGGACGGCGACGGCAGCTTGTCCTCGGTCGTCACCTTCGCGGAGACGAGGACCTGCCAGACGACCAGCACCAGGCCGATCGCCACGACCGGCGGCAGGACCTTCCTGACGAGGACCTCGCGCACCGGCGTACGGCGTATCTCGACGGCGTCGAGCGCGTCCAGGCCGGCCTCGAGACCGGCCAGGTCGTCCGCCTTCGCCGGCGTCTTCCCCGCGGCGTCGTCACGGACTTCAGTGCTGGCCATGGCGGCGGATCTCCCCACGCAGTTGTTCGGTGATCTCGATGGACAGCTCCGCGACGGCGGCGTCCTCGATACGGCGCGGCTGCGGGATGTCCACCGTCCACTCGTGGGCCACCCGGCCCGGGCGGGAGGACAGCAGCACCACGCGCTGCGCCAGCCGCACGGCCTCGCGAACGTTGTGCGTCACGAAGAGGACCGACACACCGGCCTCCTCCCAGATCCGCGTCAGCTCGCCGTGCAGCACGTCACGGGTGATGGCGTCGAGCGCCGCGAACGGCTCGTCCATCAGGAGCAGGTCGCTGTCCTGCGCCAGCGCACGGGCCAGCGCCACCCGCTGACGCATACCGCCGGACAGCTCGTGGACGCGCTTGCCGTACGCGCCGCTCAGCCGGACCAGCTCCAGCAGCCGCTCGGCCTCCCCGCGGCGCTCGGACTTGGGCACGCCGCGCAGCCGCAGCGCCAGCTCGATGTTCTTGCCCGCGGTGAGCCACGGGAACAGCGCGTGCTCCTGGAACATCAGGGCGGGCCGCCCGCCGGGTGTGGCGATGGATCCGGCGGTCGGCAGGTCCAGCCCGGCGACCAGGTTGAGCAGGGTGGACTTGCCGCACCCCGAGGCTCCCAGGATGGTGACGAACTCGCCGGGCGCGACATCGAGACTGATGTCGTCCAGGACGAGCTGCGTTCCGGCGGGACCGGAGAAGGACTTCGAGACGTGCTCGATCCGGGCGGCGTGCTGCACCGCCGTGGTGCCCACGTCAGCCTTGGCGAGTGTGGTGGCCATGGTCGTCACCTCCTGGGAACTGTGGCGATTGCGGGGTTACTTGGCGCCGAGACCGGCGTCGGACACCTCGGGCCTGCCCTCGGCCTTCAGCACCTTGTTCAGGAGCGTGAGGTCGTAGATGCCCTTCAGGTCGGGCTGCTCGATCAGCTTCGCCTTGACCGCCCACTCGGACTGGGTCTTCAGCGTGGCCGCCAGCGGGTCGTCCGTGATCCGGATGCTCGGCCACGCCGGGTCGATCACCTCGGCGCCCAGCGCCTTGCCGCCCAGCTCCTTGAGCGCGGCGTTCGCCGACGCCTTGGCCTCGGCGGGCTCGGCGTTGATCCAGGCGTTGGTCTTCACCGTGCCGCGCAGCACGGCCTCGACCACGTCCGGGTGCTCCTTGAGGAACGTCTGCGACACGATGATGTTCGTGATGACGAACTTCTTCTCCGGCCACAGGGTGGTCTCGTCGAGAAGCACCTTCGCACCCTCGGAGACCAGCTTCGACGCGGTCGGCTCCGGCACCCAGGCGCCGTCGAGCGAGCCCGACTTGTAGGCGTCGGGGGTGACCTTGTTGTCCGTACGGACGACGGACACGTCGCCCTTGCCGCTCTCGGCGTCGACCTTCCAGCCCTTCTCCGAGATCCAGTTGAGGAACGCGACGTCCTGCGTGTTCCCCTTCTGCGGAGTGGCGATCCTCTTGCCCTTGAGGTCGTCCAGGGTCTTGATCTTGTCCGGGTTGACGACGAGCTTCACCCCGCCGGAGGCGGACCCGGAGACGATCCGCAGGTTCTGGCCCTTGGACTTCACGTACGCGTTGATGGACGGCGAGGGGCCGATGAAGCCGATGTCGAGCGAGCCGCCGTTCAGGGCCTCGATCTCGGACGGGCCGGCGTTGAAGGTCTGCGGCTTGATCTGCGTGCCGCCGAGCTCCTTCTGGATGAGGCCTTCCTGGATGCCGACGAGGGCGGTGGCGTGCGTGAGGTTCGGGAAGTAGCCGATGCGGACGCTGCTCGCGGAGAGCTTCTTGCCCTCGGCGGCGACCTCGGTCTTCTGGTCGTCCTTGGCCTCGGAGCCGTAGCCGCAGGCGGTGGCCGTCACGGCCAGCAGGGGGAGGGCGGCGGCAGCGGCGAGGCTGCGGCGAAGGGCGGCGGTACGGGTCGTGCGGGGCGTACGGCTCGTACGGGATGCAGGCACGGGAGGTGTTCCTCTCGGTGGCCCGGCGGTCACGAACTCACGTCGTGGCCGGGAGATCGGCTTTTCCAGGTCTTCGTCTGTGGTGCGGTCGGTGCGCTCGGGAGGTGGTGCCGGTCATCGGACACATCGCGTCACACCTCCCGAGCCCGCGCCGAGCACACCGCTGCCGACCCGGCCGCCCTCCTTCGCGAAGGTCGCGTACACGTCGATCGTCATCAGAAGTCCCACCCCTCGTCGTCCTGGGCGGGACCGGTCTCGGCGGCGGCGAAGGCCTCGCCCGCCATGCCGGCCGCCAGGGTCGTACCGTCGGCCGGGTCGATCAGCAGGAACGACCCGGTACGGCGGGAGTCCGCGTACGCGTCGAGCGCGAGCGGCTCGGCGGTACGGACCCGGACCCGGCCGATGTCGTTGGCCTCCAGCCGCCCGGGAGCCGGGTGCTGGGAGAGATCGTCGAGCGTCAGCCTCGACGGGATGTCCTTCACGATCGCCTTGACCGTGCGGGTGGTGTGCTTCAGCAGCACCCGCTGGCCCACCGTGAGCGGGGTGTCGGCGACATGGCAGACGGTGGCGTCGACGTCCTGCGTGGTGGCGGGCGCGTCCCCGCTCGGCACGACGATGTCGCCACGGGAGATGTCGATGTCGTCCCGCAGCAGCAGCGTCACCGATTGCGGTGTCCAGGCCACGTCCACCGGGCTGCCGAGCAGGTCGATCCCCGCGATCTTCGACGTCCGGCCCGAGGGCAGTACGGTCACGCTCTCGCCGACGCGGAACGTGCCGGCGGCGATCTGGCCCGCGTAGCCGCGGTAGTCGGGGTGCTCGGCGGTCTGCGGACGGATCACGTACTGCACCGGGAAGCGGGCGTGGCAGCCCGTCAGGTCGTGGCTGACGGGCACCGTCTCCAGGTGCTCCAGCACGGTCGGGCCGCCGTACCAGTCCATGTTCGCGGAGGCGTCCACCACGTTGTCGCCGGCGAGCGCGGAGATCGGGATCGCGGTGATCTCGGGAACGCCGAGTTCACTCGCGTACGCGGTGAACTCCTCGGCGATCGAGGCGAACGAGGACTCCTCGTAGCCGACGAGGTCCATCTTGTTGACGGCGAGGACGACGTGCGGGACGCGCAGCAGCGCGGCGATCGCGGCGTGCCGGCGGGTCTGCTCGACCACCCCGTTGCGGGCGTCCACCAGGATCACGGTCAGCTCGGCCGTCGAGGCACCCGTGACCATGTTGCGGGTGTACTGCACATGCCCGGGGGTGTCGGCGAGGATGAACCGGCGCCGCGGCGTGGCGAAGTAACGGTACGCCACATCGATCGTGATGCCCTGCTCCCGCTCGGCCCGCAGACCGTCGGTGAGCAGCGCCAGGTCGGGGGCTTCCTGGCCGCGGGAGCGGGAGGCGTGCTCGACGGCCTCCAGCTGGTCGGCGAGCACGCTCTTGGAGTCGTGCAGCAGCCGGCCCACCAGGGTGGACTTGCCGTCGTCGACGGACCCGGCGGTGGCGAAGCGCAGGAGGGTGGTGGCCGACAGCTGCTCGGCCAGCTGTCCGGCCGGATCGGCTGTGCTGGTCATGGTTAGAAGTACCCTTCGCGCTTGCGGTCTTCCATGGCGGCCTCGGACAGCTTGTCGTCGGCGCGGGTGGCGCCCCGCTCGGTGAGGCGGGAGGCGGCGATCTCGGCGATCACGGCGTCCAGCGTCGTCGCGTCGGAGTCGACGGCGCCGGTGCAGGACATGTCGCCGACGGTGCGGTAGCGGATCAGCCGGGTCTCGACCGACTCGTCGTCCTTCGGGCCGCCCCAGTCGCCGGCCGTGAGCCACATGCCGTCGCGGGCGAAGACCTCCCGCTCGTGGGCGAAGTAGATCTGCGGCAGTTCGATCTTCTCGCGCTGGATGTACTGCCAGACGTCCAGCTCGGTCCAGTTGGAGAGCGGGAAGACGCGGACGTGCTCACCGGGCGCGTGGCGGCCGTTGTAGAGCTGCCACAGCTCGGGACGCTGGCGCCGCGGGTCCCACTGCGAGAACTCGTCCCGCAGCGAGAACACCCGCTCCTTGGCCCTGGCCTTCTCCTCGTCGCGGCGGCCGCCGCCGAAGACGGCGTCGAAGCGGTGCTGCTGGATCGCCTCGGTCAGCGGGACGGTCTGCAGCGGGTTGCGGGTGCCGTCGGGGCGCTCGCGGAGGGTGCCCGCGTCGATGTACTCCTGCACCGATGCCACGTGAAGCCTGAGATTGTGCTGTGACACCGTACTGTCGCGGTACTCGATGACCTCGGGGAAGTTGTGCCCCGTGTCCACGTGCAGCAGCGAGAACGGCACCGCGGCGGGCGCGAACGCCTTCAGCGCGAGATGCAGCATGACGATGGAGTCCTTGCCGCCGGAGAACAGGATCACCGGCCGCTCGAACTCGCCCGCCACCTCGCGGAAGATGTGCACCGCCTCGGACTCCAGCGCGTCCAGGTGCGTCAGCGCGTACGGGCTGTCCGTGCTCCCGCCCACGACATCGATACTGGTCGTCACGCCAGTCCCCTTTCACTGAGCAGCGCGTACAGCGACGCCGCGGACTCCTGCACGGTCTGGGTGTGCGACTCGATCCGCAGATCCGGCGACTCGGGCTCCTCGTACGGGTCGTCGACGCCGGTCAGCCCGCTGATCTCGCCCGCGGCCTGCTTGGCGTAGAGCCCCTTCACATCGCGTACGGAGCACACCTCGACCGGGGTCGCGACATGCACCTCGACATAGGGCGTGCCCTCGGCGCCGTGGCGCTTGCGAACGGCCTCGCGGCTGTCCGCGTACGGGGCGATCACCGGCACCAGGACGTGCACACCGTTCGACGCCAGCAGTTCGGCGACGAAGCCGATCCGCTGGACGTTGGTGTGCCGGTCCTCGCGGCTGAAGCCGAGGCCCGCCGAGAGGAACTCGCGGATCTCGTCCCCGTCGAGCACCTCGACGCGGTGGCCCTCGCCGCGCAGCCGGCCCGCCAGCTCGTACGCGATGGTGGTCTTGCCCGCGCTCGGCAGCCCGGTGAGCCAGATGGTGGCCCCAGTCACGTGCTTCTCCCGGTGGTTCAGGGTCGTCGGGTCGTCGTCGGTCGTCGTCATCAGCCGTGCAGCCCGCACTCGGTCTTGCCGCGGCCGGCCCACCGGCCGGCCCGGGCGTCCTCGCCCGCCGCGACCCGCCGGGTGCAGGGGGCGCAGCCGACGGAGGCGTAACCGTCCATCAGCAGCGGGTTGGTGAGGACCCCGTGCTCGGCGACGTAGGCGTCCACATCGGCCTGGGTCCAGCGGGCGATCGGGGAGATCTTGACCTTCTGCCGCTTCTCGTCCCAGCCGACGACCGGGGTGTTCGCCCGGGTCGGGGACTCGTCGCGGCGCAGCCCGGTCGCCCAGGCGTCGTACCCGGCCAGCCCCTCCTCCAGCGGCCGGACCTTGCGCAGGGCGCAGCACAGATCGGGGTCGCGGTCGTGAAGCCGGGGGCCGTGCTCGGCGTCCTGCTCCGCGACCGACCGGCGTGGGGTGAGCGTGATGACGTTGACGTCCATCACCGCCTCGACCGCGTCGCGGGTGCCGATGGTCTCGGGGAAGTGGTAGCCGGTGTCGAGGAAGACGACGTCGACGCCGGGGAGGGCACGCGAGGCGAGGTGGGCGACGACCGCGTCCTCCATGGAGGAGGTGACGCAGAACCGCGGGCCGAAGTTCTCGGCCGCCCACCTCAGGATGTCGAGGGCCGAGGCCTCCTCCAGGTCCCGGCCGGCCTGCTCGGCGAGGGACTTCAGTTCGTCCCTCGTCTGAACCACCGTCATATCTCTTTCCCTCCCGCGTCGTCGCGCCGCACCCCTCGGGCGAGCAGCCCGAGGAACTTCAGCTGGAAGGCTCGATTGCACGCCGCGCATTCCCAGGCGCCGTGACCCTGCTCGCTCGGGCGCAGGTCCTCGTCGCCGCAGTAGGGGCAGTAGAAGGGGGCCGCGCGCTCGCTCATGAGAGGGCCTCCTCCGACGCACGCGCCGCCCAGGTGGCGAAGCGCTCGCCGTCCTCGCGCTCCGCCTGGAAGTTCTTGAGGACACGCTCGACGTAGTCGGGCAACTCGGCCGACGTGACCTTCAGGCCGCGGACCTTGCGGCCGAATCCGGCCTCCAGGCCCAGCGCGCCGCCCAGGTGCACCTGGTAGCCCTCGACCTGGTCGCCGTTCTCGTCCAGCACCAGCTGGCCCTTGAGACCGATGTCCGCGACCTGGATACGGGCGCAGGCGTTCGGGCAGCCGTTGATGTTGATCGTGATCGGCTCGTCGAACTCGGGGAGACGGCGCTCGAGTTCGTCGATCAGCGAGGCGCCGCGTGCCTTGGTCTCGACGATGGCCAGCTTGCAGAACTCGATACCGGTGCAGGCCATCGTGCCCCGGCGGAACGGGGACGGGCCGACCCGCAGGTCCAGCGCCTCCAGAGCGGCGACCAGCGACTCGACCTGCGGCTGCGCCACATCGAGGACCAGCATCTTCTGCTCCGCGGTGGTACGCACCCGGCCCGAGCCGTGCGCCTCCGCCACCTCGGCGATCTTGGTGAGGGTGGCGCCGTCGACGCGGCCGACGCGCGGAGCGAAGCCGACGTAGAAGCGGCCGTCCCTCTGCTTGTGGACCCCGACGTGGTCGCGCCACCGCTGCACGGGCTGCTCGGGCGCGGGGCCGTCGACGAGCTTGCGCTGCAGGTACTCGTCCTGGAGCACCTGGCGGAACTTCTCCGCGCCCCAGTCCGCGACCAGGAACTTCAGCCGCGCGCGGGTGCGCAGCCGGCGGTAGCCGTAGTCGCGGAAGACCGAGATGACGCCCTCGTAGACGTCCGGGACCTCCTCCAGCGGCACCCAGGCGCCGAGCCGGACGCCGATCTTGGGGTTGGTGGACAGTCCGCCGCCGACCCAGAGGTCGAAGCCGGGACCGTGCTCGGGGTGGTTCACGCCGACGAAGGCGACGTCGTTGATCTCGTGCGCCACGTCGAGGAGCGGGGAGCCGGAGATGGCCGACTTGAACTTGCGGGGGAGGTTGGAGAAGTCCTTGTTGCCCACGATGCGGCGGTGGATCTCGTCGATGGCGGGCGTGCCGTCGATGATCTCGTCCTCGGCGATGCCGGCGACGGGGGAGCCGAGGATGACGCGGGGAGTGTCACCGCACGCCTCGGTGGTGGACAGGCCGACGGCCTCCAGCCGGTTCCAGATCTCGGGCACGTCCTCGATCCGGATCCAGTGGTACTGGACGTTCTGCCGGTCGGTGATGTCGGCGGTGCCGCGCGCGAACTCCTCGGAGATCTCGCCGATGACCCGCAGCTGCTCGGTGGTCAGCCGGCCGCCGTCGATCCGGACGCGCAGCATGAAGTACTTGTCGTCCAGCTCCTCCGGCTCCAGGATCGCGGTCTTGCCGCCGTCGATCCCGGGCTTGCGCTGGGTGTAGAGGCCCCACCAGCGCATGCGTCCGCGCAGATCGGCCCCGTCGATGGAGTCGAAACCACGATGGGCGTAGATCGTCTCAATGCGTGTCCGCACATTGAGACCGTCGTCGTCCTTCTTGGTCTGCTCGTTGGCGTTGAGCGGCGTGAGGTGGCCAACGGCCCACTGACCCTCGCCGCGGTGGCGTCCGGCCTTGCGGCGGGGCGTGGCGGTGGCGGGCTCTTCCGGGGTGGCGGCCATGGAGGTACGTCCTTCGGGACTGCTGAGGGCGGCTCTGACCTGCGCACGAGCAGGGCGTCGCGGTGCGCAGAAGGCAGGGGATGTCTGAGGTCGTGGTGGGCTGCTAGGGGCCGAGGGCCCCGGCTGTCCGCAGCGTCAGCCCGCCGGACACATGGCGCTGGACATGCGGCCGAGGTCGACGTGACGCCGACTCACCAAGGCAATTCCAGCTCGAGACATGACGGAAGCGTGTCACGGGACTTTGGACCCAGTCCACCGTCATCCAAAATATGGACAAGAGTGTCCCGCATCGCGAGACACTGTGTCCTCGATCACCCGCACCGCCCAACGGCCGCGGCCGCGGGTCAGGGCTGCGGGTCAGGGCCGGGCGTCAGACCCGCGGGTCAGGGCCGCGGGTCGGACCCGGGCGCCGGGCCAGGGGCCGGGCGTCTCCACCTCCGGCTCGTCCTCCACCTTCGTGTCGCACAGCGTGAAGCCGCGGCGCAGGTAGTTGTCCATCGCGTGCGGGCCGTCCTTGGAGCAGGTGTGCAGCCACACCCGCTTCGTGGGCGTCCGTCCCGGCCAGCGGTCACCGAGGTCCCAGGCGCGCGCGGTACCGAACGACAGCAGATGACCACCGATGCGCCGCCCGCGGAAAGCCGGGATCAGCCCGAAGTAGACGATCTCGACGGCGCCCTCGTCCTGCGCCTGAAGCTCGACGTACCCGGCCGGCGTCCCCTTCTCGTACGCCACCCAGGTCTCCACGCCCGGCCTGTCCAGCGTCTCCACCCACTGTGCGTGGGTGAGACCCAGCCGGTCGGTCCAGCGGATGTCCCCGCCGACCGCCGTGTAGAGGAAGCGGCTGAACTCGGGCGAGGGCACCTCGGCCCGCACGATCCGCACGTCCCCGGCGGGCTCGGCGGCCGGACGCAGATCGGCGGCCGAGGTCTGCTCCAGGGACCACGTGGTCACAGTGATGCTCATGGCCGCCAGGGAACCACGTCCGCGCCCCGGCTCCAAAAGCCGGGAGCCGCGGACACGCCCCGGCGCCCCTCCGGCGGATCATGCTCCTGACACGGCCTGGAACCCCGTGGTCCGCTCCGCGGCGACGGCCGGGGCCGAGGAGTGCGGCAGGAGGTCACCCGGCCGGGCCGGACGGACCACCTCCACCCTGACCTCCTCGCTGAAGCGGTACGGGCGGTGGGCCAGCACACCGGAGAGGTAGCGCCTCACACGTGACATTTCAGCGCGCACCGTCACCGCGCGCGTCGGGTCACCGAACACGTCGGACGCCAGCTCCGCGGCCGTGCGCCCCTGCGGATGCCTCGCCAGCACGTACAGCAGCTCGGCATGGCGCGGGCTCAGCTCCTGGGACCAGCTGCCCGCGGGACCGCTGACCGCGACGGTCCAGCGGCGGGCGCGGCTCAGGTCCAGGACGACACGGCTCGCCGTCTCCGTGGCCCTGGACTCGTCGGGACGGACCAGCCAGCCGCCCGGCAGCGGCTCGACGGTGCACATGCCCAGCGACGGCAGCCAGACCCGGCCCGCGCGGAACGACTTGGGCAGCGGCAACCGGTCCACCGGTGCCATACCGCTGACCGCCGCGGTCCAGCCGTGCACGTCGACGGCCAGCGCCCGGCCGGCGAGCCGGCACAGGATCGGCGCCGCGACCGACCGGAGCCGCTCGACCACCCGCAGATGACGATCGCGAAGATCCGCCTCCGCGAGCCGGGCCACCGAGTCGACGAGCGCCAGCGTCGCCGGGTGGAAACCGGAGGCCGGGCCGCTGACATCGACGATGCCCAGCAGCCGGCCGTCACGCGGGTCGTGCACCGGCGCCGCCGCGCACGTCCAGTTGTGCAGCGTGTGCACGAAGTGCTCGGCCGAGTGGACCTGGACCGGCCGCCGCGCGGCGAGAGCGGTGCCGATGGCGTTGGTGCCGGCGCTGTCCTCGCTCCAGGCCGCGCCCTCCTCGAGACAGATGGTGTCGGCCTGCCGGATCACTCCGGCGTTCCCCTCCCGCCACAGCACCCGGCCCTGATCGTCCGTCACCACCATGATCTGCACGGACGCGTCGGCGATCTCGGTGAGCCCGCTGCTGAGCGTGTGCATCACCTCGCCGAGCACGGTCGCCCGCCGCCGGTGCTCCAGCTCCTCACGCTGCAGCAGCTCACTGCTCGTGGAACGGTCCGGGTCCACGCCCAGCCGGAGCATCCGCTGCCAGGACGCGTCGATGACCGGGCGCGGCGCGACCGGCGGACGCCGGCCGGCCAGGGTCGCGGCGTGTACCTGATGGAGCAGACGCGTCGCATGCCCGGCGTCCATGCTGCTGAGCCGTGCCATGTCGAGAGCCGTGTTCCTCATCGGGTACCCCCCGCCGTCGCCGGCGCCGAATGGTGCGGGCCGGCCGTGCCGTATCGGTTCTGCTCGGTGCGCGTCCCACCGCGCACCGGTGCGCGCCACATCGCGGCCCGTCCGCCTCCCATCGTGCCGCCCACGCATCCGCCCGGAAGCCAATTCGCACATCTCCTGCAACGGTCTGCAACTCTGGCCAACGGCCATCCTGTGCGTGAGGGTGACATGAGCGGAGGGTGGTGCCGTGTCGGCGCAGCACCACCCTCCGCTTTCGCAGGTCAACGCACCGGCGCACACCAAGGGCGCACGGTTGCGTCAGCCGGCTCGCGCGACGCCTTTCACACCGGCTCGCGCGCCGCCCTCACACCTGTACGCGAGCCCGCTCCACCACCGCCGCCAGGTTCAGCCCGTACGGCAGCGTCCCGAACGCCGACCCCCAGTCCCCGCCCAGCCGTGACGCGCAGAAGGCGTCCGCCACCTCCGGCGGCGCCCAGCGCACCAGCAGCGACCCCTGGAGCACCAGCGCCATCCGCTCGACCAGCCGCCGCGCCCGTACCTCCACGGACTCCAGATCGGCCAGCTCCGTCAGCATCCCCTTGATCGCACCGTCCAGCCGGTGGTCCGCGCCACGCGCCCGCCCGACCTCCCGGAGGTACGCGTCCAGCGCCCCCGGCGTCCCCCTCAGCGCCCGCAGCACATCCAAGGCCTGCACATTGCCCGATCCCTCCCAGATCGAGTTCAGCGGAGACTCCCGCAGCAGCCGCGGCATCCCGGACTCCTCCACGTAGCCGTTCCCGCCCAGGCACTCCAGCGCCTCCGCCACCACCGGCGTACACCGCTTGGTCACCCAGTACTTGGCGGCCGGCACCGCGAGCCGCAGCAGCGCCCGCTCCGCCTCGTCACCGGCCTCCGCGGCGTCGTACGCCGCCGCCAGCCGCATCGCCAGCACCGTCGCCGCCTCCGACTCCAGCGCCAGATCGGCCAGGACGTTCCGCATCAGGGGCTTGTCGATCAGCGGGCCGCCGAACGCGTTGCGGTGGGCGGTGTGGTGGATCGCCTGCGCCACCGACTGCCGCATCAGGGCCGCCGAACCGAGCACACAGTCCAGCCGCGTCGCCGACACCATCCCGATGATGGTGCGCACCCCGCGCCCCTCCTCGCCGACCCGGCGCGCCCACGTCCCGTCGAACTCCACCTCGCTCGACGCGTTCGACCTGTTGCCCAGCTTGTCCTTGAGCCGCTGGATCGCGAACACGTTGCGCGTTCCGTCGTCCAGCACCCGCGGCACGAGGAAGCACGTGAGGCCCCCGGGAGCCTGCGCGAGCACCAGGAACGCGTCGCTCATCGGTGCCGAGCAGAACCACTTGTGCCCGGTCAGTGCGTACTCCCCGGCCGCGGCCAGCGGCACCGCCCGGGTCGTGTTCGCCCGGACGTCGCTGCCGCCCTGCTTCTCGGTCATGCCCATCCCGAACAGCACACCGGGCTTTTCGGCGGGCGGCCGCAGGCCGTCCTCGTACACCCGCGACGTCAGCCGCGGCTCCCACTCGGCGGCCAGCGCCGGGTCCGTGCGCAGCGCCGGCACCGCCGCATGCGTCATCGACACCGGGCAGCCGTGCCCGGACTCCACCTGCGACCAGACCAGGAACCCGGCCGCACGCCGCACATGCCCGCCGGGCCGCCCCCAGGCGTTCGTCAGCCCCGAGGAGACCGCCTTGCCCAGCAGCCGGTGCCACGCAGGATGGAAGTCCACCTCGTCGATCCGGTGCCCGTACCGGTCGTGCGTACGGAGCACCGGAGGGTTCTCGTCGGCCTGCACCCCCCACCGCTGGGCCTGCGCCGAACCCGCGGTGCGGCCGAGCTGGGACAGCTCCTGACGCGCCGTACCGAGCAGCCCCGGATCCAGGTGCCGCTCCACGGCCTCGGTCAGCGCACGGTCCGCCGCGAACACGTCGTACGCGACCAGGGGCGGAGCCTGGTTGGTCACGGTGTGGGTGCTGGTCTCCATGCCGCTACGGTAAGGAGGTGCAGGCAGCAAACGAAACACCCGAGCGGCCCTCCGGCCGGCTCCACCGGGCCCGAGTCCTCTACCGCAACGTCTCCAAGCGGAAACTGGCCTGGCTGCTGCTGAAGGACACCGTCAATTCGTGCATCGAGTACCGGATCCTCGGGCTCGCGGCCGAGGCGGCGTTCTTCACCCTGCTGTCGCTGCCACCACTGATGCTGGGCGTCCTCGGGCTCCTCGGCTACGTCGACGACTGGACCAGCACCACCACCGTCGCCTCCATCCAGGAGAACATCCTCGGCGCCGCCGGCACCGTCCTGTCCGACCGCGGCGTCAACGAGATCGCCAAACCCCTCCTGGAGGACGTCACCCGCGGCGGCCGCCCCGACGTCATCTCGCTCGGCTTCGCGATCGCCCTGTGGTCCGGATCGCGGGCCGTGAACGTCTTCATCGACACCATCACCGTGATGTACGGACTCGACGGCCAGCGCGGCATCGTCGCCACCCGGTTGCTGGCGTTCCTGCTCTACCTCATCGCGCTGCTGATCGGCGCGGTCGTGCTGCCGCTGGCGGTCGTGGGCCCCGACCGCCTCGTGGAACTCCTGCCGTTCGGCACGGAAGTCGTCAGCGTCCTGTACTGGCCCGTCGTGATCCTGCTGTCCATCGCCTTCCTCACCACGCTCTACCACGTGTCCGTGCCGGTCCGCTCACCGTGGGCCGAGGACATCCCGGGCGCGCTCGTCGCCCTGGCCATGTGGGTGCTCGGCAGCTTCGTGCTCCGCATCTACCTGACCAGCACCGTCGAGGGCCCCACCATCTACGGCTCCCTCGCCGCGCCCATCGCCGTACTCCTCTGGATCGGCATCTCGGCCTTCGCGGTGCTCGTCGGCGCCGCCGTCAACGCCGCCATCGACCGGGTCTGGCCCTCGGTCGCCACCGCCGCCGCCCGCGCCGCCAACCAGCGCGTCCGCGCCGCCCACGCCGCGGAGCTGGTCGCCCGCGCCCGCGCCCGTGCCGCGGAAGGCGAGAGCGAGGACGGGGAGGACGGCGAGGAGGGCGAGGAGGGCGAGGAAGGGGAGGGCAGCGGCGACATGCCGTCGGAGTTCCCCGAACGCTGGTCCAAGTTCCTGCCGCCGGACGACGTGAAATCCCGGTTCCACGGCAGCCGGGACCCTCGCGACAACGGCAGCCAGAAGCTCTAGCCTCGACACCATGTACGAGGAACGGGCCTCGTCGCTGGACGGGGCCGTCGTCTGGCGCAACGAGCCCGGCCCCGGCCCGGGCCTTCCCGTACTGCCCGACGGCTGTATGGACCTGATGTGGACCGACGGCCGGCTCCTCGTCGCCGGACCCGACACATACGCCCATCCGTCCGACGGCACCGGCGCCTCCTACACGGGGCTGCGCTTCGCCCCCGGCACCGCCCCCGCCTTCTTCGGCGTGCCCGCGCACGAGCTGCGCGACGTCCGCGTGGAACTCGCCGACCTCTGGCCCGCGGACCGGGTGCGCGCGATGGCCGCACGGGTCACCGCGGCGCCGGACCGGGCCGCGGCGCTGGAGGCCGTGGCCGTGCGGTACGCGGCGGACAGCCCCCGGCCCGACCCGTTGCTGCGGGCCGTCGTCCGGCGGCTCGACGCCGGAGGGACCGTCGCGGCGACCGCCGACGCGGTCGGGCTCGGCGCACGCCAGTTGCACCGCAGATCCCTGGACGCCTTCGGATACGGCCCCAAGACGCTCGCCCGGGTCCTGCGACTGCAACGCGCCCTCACCCTCGTACGGGCCGGGACGCCCTATGCGGAGGCCGCCCTCGCCGCCGGCTGCGCCGACCAGGCACACCTCGCACGCGAGATGCGGGACCTGACCGGGCTCACCCTCGGCCGCTACGCCGAACTGGCCGCCGGCTCCGCGTCCGCGAACAGCGAGACCCCGGCACCGTCCGGGTCGAGCACGATCGCGTAGCGCTGTCCCCAGAACGCGTCCCACGGCTTGAGGTGGCCACGATGGCCTGCCGCGACCAGCTCTTCGTACACCCTGTCCACCTCGGCGGGACTGTCGCAGAGGAAGGCGAGCCCGACACGGTCCCCGCCCTCGGGCCGGGTCCAGCCGGGATCGAAGGACCGGATCGTCTCCTCGGTGTCGAACAGCACGCGCGGCCCGCCGGGCAGCACGGCCTCGACATGCGGCGCGGACTCGGCCCCTTCCGCGAAGTCCAGGCCGAGGCGGCGGTAGAAGGCGAGTGAGGCGGCCATGTCGGAGACGACCAGGCCGACGGCATCGAGTCGTGGAGTCATGGAGCCACCGTAGGAAGGTCGGTGGTACGGCGTCTTGAAGGAATCGGACGCCGCACGCACACGGTCACGGACGGGCGCCGGG